>NZ_BOOA01000035.1 GCF_016862995.1 Acrocarpospora phusangensis | reverse complement strand
GGCCTGCCCGGCCTCCTGGCCGACCTGCGCGGGCAGGGGTGACGACGCCCAGATGACCGTCATCGATCACGTGCCCGCCGGGGCGACCGTCGAGCAGCCCGTCCCGCTCCCGGCGTGGCGCCGGAACTTGGCCGGCGCGATCGGCCGCATGGACGTGTCCGTACAGCAACTGGTGTGGGCGTGGCTGCTGGCCCAGCGCTCACCGCACACCCGGGAGGCGTACGGCCGGGACCTCACCCAGTGGTTGACGTTCCTGGCCGACCGAGACGTCGACCCGCTCCAGGTTCGGCGCGGCCACGGCGACGCGTACGGACGATGGCTGGAAGAGCACCGCGGCCTCGAGCCGCGCTCTGCGGCCCGGAAGCTGTCGGCGGTCTCCTCCTTCTACGCCTACCTCGAGGCGGAGGAGATTACGCCCAACCGGGTCCGCAAGACGACCCGGCCGAAGGTCGACCGCATGCAGGCCGAGACCCGAGGGCTGAGCGAGGACGAGGCGCGCGACCTCATCGCGGCCGCGGACCGGGACGACGGACGGGCGCGGCTCCGCTCAAGCGCCCTCATCCGGTTCATGCTCGAGCTGGGCCCGCGCGTCTCGGAGACGCTCGCCTTGACGGTCGGGTCGCTCGGCTTCGAGCGCGGCTTCCGTACGGTGCGCATCGTCGGCAAGGGCAACAAGGTCCGGATGCGGAACGTGCCGCCGGCGGCCGCCGCGGCGCTGGGAGCCTACCTCGAGGCCCGCGCTCACGCGCTCAAGGTGGAGGTGCTCGACCCGGACGCCCCGCTGTTCGCGACCTCGACCGGCGGTCGGATGACCCGCCAGCAGGTCGCGGAGCTCACCGTACGGCTCGCCCGCCGGGCCGGCCTCGAGCATCCTGAGTCGGTCACACCGCACAGCCTCCGCCACACGTTCGCCACGGTCGGCGAGGAGCGCGGCGCCTCGGTCAAGCAGCTGCAGCACGCCCTCGGCCATGCCAGCTCGAGCACCACCGACATCTACATCCACGCCCGCGACCAACTGGAAAGAGATCCTTCCCAATTGGTCGCTGCCGTTCTCGGATGACCGCTCAGGATCAATTAACCCGGCGAAGGAGACCACAGTGATCAGGTTTGCGACCGCTACCCGCCAAGGCACCGAAGCCAACAACGCGGATGCCGCCGCCGTCCACCGCATGCCCGAAACCGAGATCGTCTCGGCGGCCATCGTGGATGGCATCGGACACGACGAGGGCACACCCGAGTGGGCACACGTGGCCGCAGAGGTCGCCGCACGAGTCGGTGCTCGCCGTACCGCCACGGTCGGCCTGCTTACGGCGGCCACCCTCAACAACGCCTCGCCCGGCCGGTCCATCCGACCTGACGGAGTGGCCGTGCTGGCTGTTGCCGAACCCGGCCGCCCCACGGCAATCGCGTGGACGGGTGACGCCGGCGCGTACGGCTGGAACGGGGAGGAACTCCAGCTCCTCACCACCCCGCAAACGATCGGCGAGTACCTCAGGTACAACGGCGGCGAGCACATCGAGCTACTGGCCCAACAGCACGACAATTGGATCAGGACCACCCTCGGACGTTCGACCCCGGCCACCGTGCACCCCGCCGAGACCGGCGACGAGTTGGTGATCCTGTTCTCAGACGGCATCGAGCGCGCGCCCCAGGAGCTGCTGATCAGGCTGATCCGCGAGCACGAGGGCGATCCTCAGGCCCTAGCCGACGCGATCGTGGCGGCCGTAGAGACCGACGAGCGCGGCTATCGAGACGACGCCACCGTGGTCATTTTTCAGGTGGCTGGAGGCTAGAACTAACTTCTATGTCCGCATGGTTGTGGATTGCCCGGAAGCTCCGATTCACCTGCGTCCACATTGTGGGATAGTCACTCCCATTCCCACTTCTCTCAAAGGCGGTGTCCTTCCATGACAGCCAAGAAAGACCGGGAGCGGACGGTCGCCTTCTACGAGATCGTGACCGAGAAACACGAGCGGATGGGGCAAGTCGACTGGCCGAAGCTCCTCGCCGGGCTCTCAACTGCCCCGATCAAGGACCGGATGGTCCAGGGAAAACTTCGGACCCTGGTCGGCCAGGTCGTGACCTACCAGGAGACCGATCACCTGCTTCTCGGGAAGGTCAAAGACGCTGACGAGTGGATCGAGCAGGTGAACTTCGAGGACGGCTCGATCGAGCAGTTCGACAACGCTGAGAATCGCGGGCTGCTCGAAACCACCGTCGTGTGCTTCCTCCCTTACGGCAACGTCGTCGGCATGATCCGCGGGTCCACGTCGGCCCCCGGCGCAAGCGCGCTCGAAGAGTGGATCAACGGTCTCGGGTTCCTTGAGGGTGACGTCGATGTCCGCGCGATCGTCAGCCGGGGAGCGATGGAGAGGATCAAGAAAGCGGACGGCGCGCGCTCCATGGAGTTCCGGGTGGGGACCAGCAAGGCCGCTGCAGTCGCCGACGCCGGCAACCGGCTCGGCCGCACCATCCACACCCTGCGCCAGGAGTATGGCGACGCGATGATCACTATCATCGTGGACATCCCCAAGGACAAGGCGTTCCGGCGTGCCCGCCACGAACTCCTCGAAGATGTCATGCAGCTCGCCGAGATCACCGACGTCGCCGAGCGGGCCAAGGCGAACCTTACCTACTTCGACGAAACCGACGACGCGAAGGCGGAGAGCGTCAATCTCATGCAAGAACGGATCACCGCGAAGAGGCGTGTCCCCAGCCGCGACGAGGAGGGCCAGCTCATCCGGAATTCGTCGGCAGTGGCTGCCATTATGGGCGTAGCGGCCGGAAGCGAACGCGAGTTGCGCCTGGCTGTTGACGCCACCGAAGGCTAATCTCGGCCGGGAGGGCGAACGAAGAAAGGGTGGACCATGACGTCTCAGCGTCGCTTGGTAGACCTGATCATCGAGCACCCGTGGATGGACCTAATCATCGCAGTTGTACTCGTCGGCTCCCACCTGTTCATCGTCCTCAAGTTCGGCCACGGGGACGTCATCGGGTGGATCCCGCAGGACGACCGCAAGGACCTGTACGCCGCCGGCGGAACCGTCATCGCGATCATCTTCGGCTTCGCGACGGGAGCCGTTGCCCACTACTCCAGCGCTCAGGGTGATCGAGCGCGAACAGTCAAGCGGATGTTCGGCGACACTCTGCGCGGACAGTGGCTCGGGACGCTGGCCCTCCCAATGCTTGCCGCTCTGACCTGTGTGGTGGCCATGGCGCTCGATGGAAGCCGATCGGGCGGGCTCACCGTCGCGCGATGGATCTTTGAATCGGCCGTGTGCCTGGCGGCGATCAAAGCTGTGCGTGTCCTGTATCTCTTCCAGATCATGCTCGACATGACCGACCTCGACGCCGTCGAACAACCGAGAGTGCCCGCTCCTGCCATCAAGAAGGGCTGGTTGGATCAGCACGCGTCGTAGACGCATAAGAAGAAGGCCCGGACACCATTGCGGGGTCCGGGCCTTCTATCGTGTTCGGGGAGACAGGGAGCCACTTCCGTGCCATGACCGCCCGTACAGTTCCTCCAGTCGCTGGTAGACGAGTCCGGCCGCTGCTGCGTTGCCGTTCGAGTCAGCCTCGGCAGCTAGATCGCTAGGACCTATACATAACCGGGATTATGGATAGGCGTGGCCGATCTTGTCCGGACTACGACACGCGCCCTCGTCGAGCGGGGACGCTAATCGCTTTCTGCCCTACCGTGCACGCCATGATCCTCATCGTGTGTAGATACGGCGACCATGACGGCCATGTCGGTCGCTACCAACTCGATCAAGACGGTTGCGCCGAGATCGGCTGGCAGAAGTACCTCGTCACCTCGGAGGAGGTGGAGACTTCCGGGGGAAAAGCCCGGGTTGCCAGGCTGATCTGGGACTAGCCACTCGCGACGCGGTGCCCTCGCCTGGCCCGGTGGGGGCACCGCACGCAACTCGGGAGGGAGCCCGCGACCTAGCTGTGCAATCCCGCCTTGACATCGGACGTTGAGCGAGTGACCGTTCCAGGATGGACGACCTTGCCATCCCCCAGGCGGCCAACGCCCTCGACGAGCTCGCGGCCCACGCCCTGATCCGCGGGGACATCACGTTCTTGACGGACGAGTCGGGCCGGCGGATCGCCGCGGTCGTGCCGGTGCCGATCGCCGAACAGGCCGTACGGCTCCGCGCGGAGGCCGAGGCCATCGAGGTGGGAGCGCCGGCGAGCTAGTGGGTGGCCCCAGCGCGGCTTCCCCACCGGCCAGGGCCGTGATCAGCCTAGCGACATCCGAACATGCTGTCGATATTTGTCGGGATTCAGGCCGACCCGCTGGCGGCGCGTCTCAGCGCGTCCTTCCTGTGGATCCACCCACCGGGTTCGGTGCCCCAAAACGGATGAAGCCGTACGGCGTCAAGCGCGTCCAGCCGTACCCGTCGGGCGGTGTCCAGGGCCTCGTGCTGCTCCGTGGTGATGACCGCCTCGCCGGCCGCCACCGCGGTCGGCAACGGCCAGTCGGCGTCAACCTCCTGGACTCGCCGGTCGGCTTCCATGAACGCGCGCTGAGCGGCGATCAGATCGGCTGGAAATTCTGAGTCGGCCATCTCGTCTCCCCGAGTGAGTGGTCCCGGGCGGGATCCTACGAGACGATCCCGGCCCTGCCCCGGCCACCCCAAGGGCTTGACGCGCACTGGCAGAATCGGGACATCTGGCCCAAATGCCCCCTTGGCTTACCAGAGGACTCTCCGATGTCCAGCTCCACGCCCCGGCGTCCCACACCCGCCCAGCACGCCGTACTCCTCCGGATCCGTGATGAGGTCGTACGCCACAACCCTCTCTCCCCACGGCGGTCGGGTATCCCGGCCGCGACGCTGAGCGTCCTGCTCAAGTCCGGGTGGATCGAGCACGACGACGCGGACGTGGACCGGGAGAACGGCCGCCGCCTGGTCCTCACCGACGCCGGCGCGGCAGCTCTGGGAGCTGAATGACCTCGACCAGGCTGGCCAAGTCCACGAGTGCCGCGACCTCGCGCGGGGTGGCGCAGAAGCCGAGATGCATCCGGCCATGCTCTGGGATGACGCGGGTGACGCGGATGAGCGGGCGCTTGTCGAGCACGATCACTTCGACCTCGATGCCCTTCGGGCCATGCCACACCCCACCCACCGGGGCAGATTAGGACATTTCGGGTAAAGCGCAGGTCATGGCGGTCACGATCCGGTCTCCCACCTTCAGCACCGGTAACCCGCCCGGCATGGTCATCCGTCCACGGAGAGACGTATCTCCCATCCCTGGAGCCCCGCCGTGCGACTACTGCCCCGCGCGCTCGCCATCCTGGCCTCCGTCGCGCTCCTCGTGCCCATCTCAGCGGCGACGCCGGCCGGTGCCGCAGCCCGGCCGAAGAGCGTGCCGAAAGCCGCCATCCTCGTGAAGATCAAGAAGATTGTCGACGGCGACACCGTGGACGTCACGTACAAGAGCAAGACCCTGCGTGTCCGGCTGCTGGAGATCGATGCGCCCGAGCGCGGCAAGTGCTGGTACAAGACGGCGACCGCGCGTACGGCGGCGCTCCTCCCCGTCGGCAAGGGCGCGTACGTGCTGCGCGACAAGGACCCCAAGGACCAGTACGGGCGCTACCTGTTCTACATCTGGAACGCCGGCGGGACATTCGTCAACCGCAACCTCGTCCGGTACGGGTACGCCAAGGCGGTCCTGTACAAGCCCAACGACAAGTACATCAAGGTGATGCGCGCCGACCAGGCCAAGGCGAAGGCCGAACGGCTGCGGATCTGGTCGGACAAGTGCGACGGCACGGCGGGTTCCGGCGGGTCAGGGAGTACACCGACCCCCAAGCCGACCCCCTCTCCCTCTCCGTCAGGCGGAGGAGGCGGGAACGACCCTCGGTTCGGCACTTGTCGGGAAGCCAACGACGCCGGGTACGGCCCTTACCGCCGAGGTGTGGACCCTGAATACGACTGGTACCAGGATCGGGACGGCGACGGCGTCGTCTGCGAGCGCTGACCGAACGGGCACAACGAGCGCCTCCACCCTTCTGGATGGAGGCGCTCGTCGCTCTCAAGCCGCCCCAAAAGCTAGTTCTTCTCTCCCTCGACCCGCGCCTGGAGCCGAGCCAGTCTCGCCAGCGTGGCCACGTGCTCCCGTTCCAGCTCCTCGATTCGCCGCGCGTGCTCCACTTTCATCTCCTCGATCTGGGCGTCCCGGGCGGCCAGGTCCTGTTCGAGTTTGGCGATCCGCTTGTCCGCATTCGCGATCCGCTGATCCGAGGAGGCCAGGGCCAGGGCAAGAGACTCGACGGCCTGCAGGGAGCCCGACGTTATCTTTCCGCTCACCTCTACGGGTGCCTGGGCTTCCGCGCGATCGTCGGCACGCTGCTCCATGCGCGACTTCCGCAGTTGAATGCGCAGATTCACCAGCACCCCTACGAATCCCCCGATCCCGCTCAGCAGGGTCAGCAGAGTGGCCGGCAGCAGCCAGTCAGCCAGTGTCACCAGGCCTCCTCGCCCGATTGATCGCCCGCTCGATCACGATGGTCGCCCACGCGCGGGCACCACTGGCCACGGCGAAAGCCAGGAACAGGGCTCCCGCGTACAGGGCGCGGGTGCCGGCGTACGCGACGGCGACCGCCATGTAGACGGTGGTGGCCGCCACGAACGGGATGTGGCCGGCCCGCTCGATCCGTAAGCCGACCAGGACGAGTGCCGGACGCCAATACCTGATGACGATGCCGACCACCACCAGCAGCCCGGCCACGACCTGGACCACTCCCCACACCCTCACCACCCACTCGGGCAGGAGGGCGTTGATGCTCGTCGGCGTAATCCCGCCGAATGCGACTGCCGCCCCGACGAGGGCGAACAGCAGGCCGAAGGTCAGCTCGAATGGGTGCTCGGCGAGCGACCGGAACCGTCTCACGGGTGAATCCACCCCACCTCTGTGGAAACCCTACAATTACCTCACGCGATACGTGGACCTCTCCTGTAGGAGATCGACATACGCGGCGAGTCGTGCTCAACCCTCGGAGGCCCTCGTGGACGTCTGCGGACCCTGCCCCTGCCACACCTCCATGGACGACGCGATCGCCGGGCACAGCAGCATCGTGGACGAGCAGGCGCGGCGGCTCTGCAGCCGCAACGACGCGGACTGGGACGACGTGACCAGCGACGGCATGCTCGCCCTCTGGCGCGCGCTCGCCGCCTACGACCCCGCCCTGCGGGACCTGCACGGCTATCTGCGACTACGCGTCCGGCATCGGATGATCGACGGCATGCGGCGGCGTTCCGGCCGCGGCCAAGACCTTCCGGCGCTGATCAGCCTCGACGACAACGCCGACTTGGTCCCGCCGGAGAACCCCGATCTCGGCGCCCGCGTGGACCTCACGGACACCGTGCTGCGACTCGCACCGCTCGACCCCCGGCTCCCGGCCATCGCCGCCCTGCTGGTCGCGGGCTACACCAAGACCGAGACCGGGGCGTTGCAGGGCTTGTCCCGCGGCCGCGTCTGGCAGCTTCTCTCCCTCGCCCAGCGGTCCGGTGTGGCCGCCTGAAAGGAATCCCCCCATGCGTATCGGATTGACCGGCGGTGCCGGGTTCATCGGCGGGCACACCATCGAATCCCTGGTGAGGCGCGGGCACGAGGTCGTCGTGTTCGACCACCACGGCCGGATCGCCCCCGGAGTCATGAACGGCCTGGCCTCCCACGACCGGGAGGCGGTGGTCGCCCACTGGGGCGACACCCGCGACGAAGTGTCGGTCACCGAGTTCGCCGCCCACGTGGACGGCATCATCCATCTGGCCTCGGTGCTCGGCACGCAGGAGACCGTCGGCAACCCGCGGCCGGCCGTCATGACGAACGTCCAGTCCGGGCTCAACGTGTTCGAGGCGTGCGCCCAGTACGACATCCCGTGCGTGAACATCTGCGTCGGCAACAAGGGCATGGCCAACCCGTACTCGGCGTCGAAGACGTGCGTGGAATCCCTCGGGGAGATGTTCGTCCGGGACCGCGGGCTGCGCCTCAACCAGGTGCGCGCGGTCAACGCGTACGGCCCCCGCCAGGTGATGGCCGCGCCGTACGGTCCGAGCCGGGTGAGGAAGATCCTCCCGGCGTTCATCGCCCGCGCGCTCACCGGCTCCCCGATCGAGGTGTACGGCGACGGCACCCAGGTCTCCGACATGGTGTGGGTGGGCGACGTCGCCAACGTGCTGGTCTCCGCGCTGGAGATGGCCGCCAAGGGCCAGGTGTGCCACGAGATCCTGGAGGTCGGGCCCGCGGTCCACCACCAGGTGAACGAGGTCGCGGAGATGGTGGTCGAATCGGTGCAGACGTTCGGCCACTCGGGCGCACCGATCGTCCACCTGCCGATGCGGCCGGGCGAGACGCCGGGCGCGAACGTCACGGTGAACCCGGACACTCTGCAGTTCCTCGGCCTCGGTGCCGAGGACCTCCGACCGCTGAAGGACGGCATCGACCGGACCGTGCAGTGGTACATCGAGCACTGGCTGCCCGGCTGGGTGCGCAGGGAAGCCCCGTGAAGATCTTCGGGTGGCGGGCCGACGACGCCGGCTGCGGATGGTGGCGGGTCACCGTGCCGTTCGCGACCCTCGCCAAGCGCGGCCACCAGGTCGGCCACTCCGTCACCTACACCTCCGAGTGGGACTCGGCTGATGTGATCGTCGGTCAGCGGGTGTGCATGCCGAGCCCGTCGAAGCGCTGGCGGGAGTGGGCCGACCAGGGGCGGCGGCTCGTCTACGACGTGGACGACGACTGGTGGAATGTGGAGTTGACCGCGCCGAACGGCATGTTCTGGCAGTCCCGGGAGGTGCGGGCGCGGATCCGTGAGAACGTCGCGATGGCGACCCGCGTGACGACGTGCTCCAACCGGCTCGCCGAGATCATGTCGGCGTTCCATCGGGACGTCCGGGTGGTCCCGAACGGTCTGCCCCGGGAGGTGCTGTCGTGGCCGCCGCCCGTAGCCGGAGAGCGGGTGCTGGTCGGCTGGTCGGGCACGGACTCGACGATCGCGGAGCTCCCTCTCGCCGCCCGGCACCTGCGCAAACTGCTGGACCGGCAGCCGAACGTGGACGTCCACACGATCGGGGTCCCGGGCCCGCTGGTGGCGAAGGCCGGGCTCCGGCACGAGCGGGTGACCAACTACGGCCCGCGAGCGAAACCCGGCGAGTATCTGCGGGCGATCGACTGGCAGGTGTGGGCCGCGCCGTACCGGAACACCCCGTTCAACCGGGCGAAGGCTGCCACCAAGTTCCTGGAGGCGTCCGCGCTCGGCATCCCCATCGTGGCCTCCCGCATGGGCTCCTACGCCGACTCGATCGTGCACGGCGAGACCGGGTTCCTGGTCTCGGCCGACCACGAGTGGGACACCTACCTGCGCATGCTCGTCGAGGACGCCGACCTGCGCACGGAGATGGGGCGTCGCGCCCGCCAGCACGCCGCCCAGTTCACGGCGGAGGAGATCGCGCCGCTGTGGGAGGAGGCCCTCGCGCCGTGAAGTACCGGACCATCATCATCACCAAGTCCGCTGACGAGATCGTCGGCGCGTCCGAAGAGGCGGAAGATCTGCGGCGGGTTGCAGAGGTTCAGCTCGCTCGCGCGCTCCAGACGTCGCGGTGGCTGACTATCGACGTCGACCACGGCGTGGCCATGGTGCCCATCGATCACATCGCGACCGTCTTCGTCGTCGAGGACGTCCCGCCAGCCGAGGACAAGGCCCCGGCCGAAGAGAGGATCCCCTGATGATCGACGACCGCCCCGTGATCGCTTGGACGCCGTACGGCCGACGCCGGGTCGCGTCGATCCTGGCCGCCTACATGGAGCGCGACCACAGAGCTGGCATCATCGACGAGTGGTGGCTGTACCTCAACACCGACCCTGACCAGGCGGACGATCTGGTGTACGCACACGAGCTCGCCGAGACCTACGACTGGGTGCGTCTGGTGGAGCGGCCTGCGGGCTACCCGGTGCTCACGCCGAAGCAGAAGAACACCGGTCTGTTCTACCTCGGGTGCACCGATCCGGACGCCGTCTATGTGCGGCTTGACGACGACATCGTGTACCTGCACGAGGCTGCGATCCCGAACCTGGTGCGGGCGAAACTGACGCTGGCGGACAGCGTGCTGTGCGCGTTCCCGATCATCATCAACAACGCCGTGGTGTCCTGGCACCTCCAGCAGCAGCGCCGTATCCCGGGGCCGTCGAAGGGCTGGGAGAGCGTCCAGTTGCCGTACTGCATGGACTCGGTCGGCTGGGCCAGCGGGGACTTCGCGGTGAAGCTGCACGAGTTCGTGCTCGGGAAGATCGAGGCCGGGGCGGTCGAGGACCTCTACATGCACCACACGGTGACACTGCCGGACCGGCAGCAGTTCTCCGTCTCCTGCTTCGCGACGCTCGGCTCCGACTACACGGTGCTCGACCCGCCCGGGTATCTCGGCGCGGAGGAGGAGTTCTGGCACAGCGTGCACCGGCCCAAGCAGGCGGGCCGGTCGAACATCATCGTGGACACGTCCGTGGTGGCGCACTGGTCGTTCTACCACCAGCACGCCGAACTGGACGCCTCCGGGCTCTTGGACCGCTACCGGAAGCTGGCGGCCAGCCTTTAGGACGGGCTACCCCCGTTCGCTGAGCTTCTTTCTCAGCTCGGCGTTCTCGCGTTCCAACTGTTCGGCGTACGCGGTGTATTTGGCGAGTTCGTCGAGTGCCTGATTCCTCTGTCCTATGATCACGAGAAGCACCGACTCGTTCGGTACGGATCGTTCGCTGAGGCTTGCGGTTGGTTCCACCTATCTCTCCAAACCCTTCCGGTAGGCGGACATCATCTGCTGGTTCTTGCCGATCAGGTCGTGGTCGATCCGCTCCCTCATCGCCGATTTGAGCACGTCGAGGGGACCGGCAGAGACCGTGGCACTCATGGTTCTGTTCAGGTCGGCCTCCTGGACTATCGGGCGTTCGGCCTTGAACTCGGACAACTGGCCCTTGATCATGCTTCGCGCCTGACCTGGATCGAGGGCGAGCGGATCGGATAGGACCTCGTCCGCCCTTCCTTCTCTGCGCAGGGCCTCGTTGATGTAGGCGAAGTAGACAAGGTAGTCCAGCAGGTCGTCCACGTGGTCCTGCCGCGCCATGTCGTACTCGAACACCGCCGCCCAGTCGTTGACCAGCCCTTTCGGTATGGACACCGAGTAGACCCCATCGGGGGCATACTCTTGCGGGACCTCAAAGACCATCAACCATCTTGGGGTCTTCTCGGATTCCAGGTCTTCGTCTACCCGCAGCATCTTCCACATTTCTCCAGTCCAATCCTCGTGGTTTACGGCCCGATCCTCAGAGCCCAATAGGTAACCCGATCGGATCCCGAGAAGCTTGGGCCACCGTTGAGCCAGCTAAACCCTGTGGTCGTCGGATTGTTCACACTGAAGGGAACTCCGTTACCGGCTTGCGGAGTCGCAATCACACGCATTGTTGGATTTGTTCCCGTGAATGTAATTCCGTAGGCTATCGTTCCCGACGTTCCGGAGACGATCGGCGATCCCACGGCGAACGCTGCGTTCGAGTAGTCGTTGTTGAGGAATCCGTTTACGCTTATTCCGCCGTCTGGCAGCATCCGTAGCTCTGCGGGGTTCGTGGCGCCGCCCCCTCCGTTGGCCAGTTCTGTCAGCAGCGGATGGAGAAACAACTCCCCCGCGCGATTGCTCCCGGACGGCCCTGCGTTGGTGGTGCTTGACTTCACCCGTATGCTGGTGTGATTGCCACTGTCGTCGGCGTTTACGAAAGAGTAGTTGGATCCGGTTGTCGGATAGAAGCGGACCTCGGAATCCGGAGCACCTAACGGGTTGATCACCATCCGCTTGCCCGAAACGGCCGATCTGACCTCTCCTTGGATCGTCGCATTTCCATTGGCGGACTCGATATTTACCGTTTCGGCCCCACTGGAATTATAGGTTCTGAATCCAGCGGCATCGAGCACGGTTCGGGCACCGGACGATCCGGTCTGGAAAGTAAAGACTCCACCCGTTGTGATGGAGATCGTCTGCACTCCACCGGAATTGAACGCACGGATCCCGTTCGTGGTATCAATGGCTATTCTGGCACCAGACGAATTCGACTGTAGCGTGAATGCTCCGGCATTGCTGATGTCAACGGTTTGAACGCCGCCGCTAGTGAATGCCTGGACGCCCGACGCATTCACTTCAACTCGTGCACCGGAGGCGGCGGTTCGGATGGAGGCAGCCAGTAGCCAGTTCGCGCTGACCGTTCCCGCCGTCACCTTGCTGACAGTGAGATCGCTGATGTGCGCGTCATCGATGAGTTGAGCAGTCGCGCTGGCCGAGGTGGACGCGGACGACTTGTTGCCCGCGTGATCGACCGCGATCACCTTGACGTGCCGGGCGGTCGTCTCCTCGACCGGGAACGTCCCGACCGCAGGCACGAGGGCGAGCATCATCCCGACGTTCGCCGGAAGCTTCCCCTTCAGCGTGCTGGAGTCCGGCGTGAAGCCGCTGGAGGCCCCCACGTGAACCTCGAAGTGGTCGAGATCCACCTCCAGGTTGTACGTCCCCCCGGAGGCTTTCCCCAGCGTGTGGGACACCTGGATGGCGATCCTCGAAGCGGCCACGCTCGGCGCGGCCGGGGTCGACGGCGGAGTCGAGTCCGGGGCGACCGTCACCGCCTCCGTCGCCGACCAAGCCGAGGCGTGCCCGTACAGGTCCACCGCCCGGATCCTGATGTCGTACTCGACACCCGGCGAAAGCTCCTGCACGAGCAGGCTCAGCGTCCCCCACGCCGCGTACGCGGTCTGCCACTCGCTGGCCGGATGAACCCCGTAAGCGATCTCGTAGTGGTCGCCGTCCAGGATCGTCGACCCGTCCGAGTTCAGTGGGAGGTCCCAGCTGAGCAGAATCTGCGCCTTCGTGATCCCCAACGCGTCGGGGTAGGTGCTGGTGCTGAACGGCGTGTTCCACGTCGGCGCGGCCGGGGTGCTCGTGTCGGCGCTCGGCCGGGTGCCGACCTGCTCCACCCCGCCCCCCGTGAGAGAGCGCGGAAGCTCGCCCACCACGATCGAGACGTCGCCCGACTCCCACACCACGTGGTCGGTGAGGTCGATCCACACGCCGTCGCCGTCCCGGAACGCCACAGTCATGGTCTCCGTCACCGGCCAGGTCAACTCCACGCAGCGGTACTTGGCCGGGTTGATCCGGTCCCCCCTGAACTGGACCTCGTTCAGCGTGTCGAACAAGCCCGTGTCCGGGTCGTACACCCACACCCAATGCCCGACCCTGAGCGTGCCGGAGACGTCGAAATCGGAGGAGGCCAGACGTAATGCCCGCCTCGTCCCCGATACCGCGTTCAGCTCGATCTGGGCGCGGGCCGCCGCGTTCGTCGCCTCCGTACCCGACTCCGAAACCAGGCGGGTGACGACGACCGCGTTCCCCCACCGGTCCTTGTACGGGTTCGCGCCGACGTTCGCCGCCCCCGTCGCGACCGACTCCCCCGAACCCCTCCCGAGCACGACCACGCGGGTCGAGAACTCCTCCGCGTCCTCCCCGGTGTCCAGCTTGCCCTGGTAGGCGGTCACGGCCATGTCGCGGCCGTAGCCGTGCTTCACCAGCATCGCCGTCGGCGTGGCCGGGTACAGCTGGGCGACTGTGCCCGCGTCCAAGGTGGCGTCCCCGTTCAGCCTCCACTCCGCGCCGAAGGTCGAACACACGTAGTCGATCGCGTTCCGCCTGGTCACCCACTGGTGTGTGCCGCTGTAGGTTCCGGCCACCGTGTGCAAGGTGCCCGCGTGCACCGCCGACGGCAGCAGCGCGTTGACCGTCGCCGCGAACGCCGTCCCCGAAAAGGGCGTCGGCGACTCCAGCACCGAGCCCTTGCCGCCCTCATCGCCGAGCCAGTACGCCATGCCGACGCCGGACAGCTCGTACTTGCCGTCCACGTTGTGGGTGCGGTTGTCGACGTCGTTCCGCCGGCTCCGGTACACCCCGACATACCGGGCCGACGAGAGCAGCTGGTCCCCGTACTCGACCGGGTTGACCCGGCCCTCGATGACCGCGATGTGGCCGAAGAACTCCAGCGCGTCCAGCTTCTCCCGCGGGATCGAAGGCCGCAGGCCGATCGTCCACCTGCCCAGCCCCTGCTTGACCTCCGTGACCGTCATCGCCGCACCCCCGCCGTCACCTCAGGCAACGCCCCGATGTACTGGTTGCGCAGGTCCGTGGCCGCGTCCCCGGAGACCGCAGAGCCGCCGTTGAAGACGACGCCGAGGTAGAAGTCCAGCGCAGTCACGGCCGCCTTAGACACGCCGCCGTTGGCGTGGTTGGTGAACGACCGCGCGCTTCCCGCGGTGTACCGGTTGCCGTCGGCGTCGTTGCTGGTGGCCACCACATACCCGGACGCGGCGTTGTTCGTGGTCGTCTCGCTGGCGGTGAGGAACGCGCTCAGGGTGGCCGAGGCGGAGCGCTGCAGGTAGCCCTCGACGAACCGCGAGCCGCGCCGCAGGCCGAGGTCGAGCACGATCCGCCCGGCCTCTCCAGGACCCTGCTCTCGGACCAGGCGGACGATGACGTGCTCGACGTCGTTGCGCAGCAGAGACAGCCCGTCCCAGGCGGTGATGGTCGTGCCGTCGGAGATTGACCAGTTCTTCGTTTCCCACGCAGAGCCGCCCCAGGCCGCCACGACGATCGTCCCCGACCCGCCGGGCGTCACCCTCACCAGGCCGTTGGACAGCTCCCACCCGGTGGTGGGCAGCGGCTGGTTGGTGCCCGTCTTCTCCAGGCTGCCGGAGATGAACCGGGCGCGGCCGAGCAGGTAGGAGGCGGGAGGGCAGGCCCAGCGCGGGTTGGCTCCGGCCGCCAGCGACCGGTACACGGTGATGGTGCCGTCCGCGGTCGAGCGGGTCATCGACGACGCCACCGAGGAGCCCGTGTAGTACGCCTGGTGGCCGATCGCCGGCGCATGCCAGGACTCGCCGGACAGGGCGAAGTCGTTGGCCCGCCGGATGCCGGTCAGCCGGGATTCGAGGTCCGCTTCACCGAGCGACCCAATGCGGCGGAGCGAGAGCGTCCACGTACACGCCTGCATCTCGCCCTGGTGGTCGACCAGCTGGGCGCTCGCGTCCGTCACCCCGTAGAACCCGTCCAGGCTGGACTTGTCGGTGAAGGTGGCCTGGACGAGGGCACCGTGCAAACCGAGCAGGCCCGCATGGCGGTCCAGCAGCTGATCCTCGGTCAGGGGCGGGGCGGACTCCTGTCCGGCCAGGCGCACGGTGCGCTCCCCCGTGGTGGCGTGCACGCTCTCCTCCGCAGTGACCGTTTCTCGGAGGGTCATCCGGCCGATGCTGACGGTTCCCCAGCTCACGCGTAATCAGCCTCCAGGCGGCGCAGCAGGTCGCGCAGTTCGAGCAGGAATCTGCGGGTGCCCGCGTCCGGGCTGCGCAGGTCGAGGATGCCCTGCAGGTGCAGGTGCAGGTTGGCGATGCTGAGTCCGCCCTGGCCGACCGTGCTGGGGCTCGCCATGCCGGGTGCGCCGATGGCAGCCTCGCTGCCAATGACGGCTTCTTCGGCCATCTGCTGGGCGGCGGACCGGACGAGGTGGCTGTCCTTGAGGATGCCGACGGCGACGCCCTGGGAAACGGGGGCGCCGACCTCGTCGGCCAGCCGCTTGGCGGGAGAGGCGATGCCGAGGATGCGCTTGGCGGCGTCGACCAGGCCGCCCACCATGCGGTTCCACTGGTCAACCACCCAGTTCCACATCGACAGGATGCCGTTCCAGAAGCCCTCGACCAGGCTTCGTCCCGCTCCTGTCATCAGGCTTCCGATGTTGCCGATGGCGGAGAGGATGGCGGCCGGCAGGCCGCGCAGCCAGTTCAGCAGCTCCTGCATCTTGGTGACGGCCCAGTCCTTGGCCCGGCCAAAGAACTCGACAAAACGGGACGGAAGGGACGAGATCCAGCGGACGATCCCGTTCACCAGGTCGGGGATGATCGAGTGGCCGACCAGGGTGTCGTACAGCCACTGGAAGGCGTCGACCACCCAGCCGACCACCGTGGATATGATCTTGCTGAAGTCGTAAATGCCCTGAGCGGTGGCGTCGATCTGCCTGGTGAGCTGCGGCAACACCATCTGGACCACGATCGTGAACAGCCGGATCAGGTCCGTCACCACGGGGATCAGGGGCAGGGCGGCGATCACCAGGTTCATCAGCGACGGGATCAGGGGCACCAGAGCTATGACCAGCTCACCGACGGCCATCTCGAGATCCGGCAGATAGGGGGCCATCTCGTTGAGGACGCGGATCAGCTGCTGACCCAGCACCTCGGCCAGGCGCACCACGGCACCAACAAGGGGCGGCAGGGCGGGTGCGAGGGCGCTCAGGAAGGCCCCCGCGAGCTGGGCCACCAGCGGCAGGAGCGGCGAGACCTGGAACAGGATGTCGCCGATCGCCTGACCGAGAGCCAGCAGCCCGGCGGCCAGGACCGGGTCGGCGAAGGCCTTCGAGAAGCCGTCCGCCAGCGACACCAGTCCGGGGCCCATGGCGTTGAGGGCGGCGCCGATCGCGCGGACCCCCGCCTCCAGTCCGGGCCCGAGGGTGGTGGCCACGGAGGCGATGTGGGGTGCCACGAGGGCGGCCACGTCGGCCAGCGCGCCGAAGACCGGAAGGAGGGCGCTTCCGATCTCGTGAAGCGACCGGAAGATCTTGACGAGGACTTCCTGGCCGCGAGCCGAGTTGACCCATTCGTTGGCCCCGGCCAAGAGCTGGCCGAAAACCCCCAAGACCCCGGTCCCTGCCGAGTTGGCCGCGTCGAAGATCCCGCCGAAGATGCCGATCAGGTCTCCGCCGATGGCCCACAGCTGCTTCAAGACCTTGAGCGCGCCGTCCATCCACGCCCATGCCTGACCGGAGGCGGACACCTCGGACATCCACTGACCGAACTTGGTCAGCACCTCCTGCAGTCCGGGAGCGAGGGAGGCCAGCCAGGAGGAGCCGACCGTCCCCAGATCCAGGAAGCCGGCCAGGAGCGGCACCATGGCCGCCGAGACCGCGGCGACCAGGGTCCGCGTGTCGCCCAACAGCGCCTTGATCCGGTCGAGGGAACGGCCGCTGGTGACGAAGTCCATGAACCGGCGGGTGAGGATGCCGAACTCCCCGGCCAGCCCGCCTATGGCCGGATGGAGCGCGGTGATCTGGGAGTACCAGCGGTCCATCTGACCCAAGAGCGGGGCCAGGAAGGCGTCCTGGGCTGAGGCTTTGAACTCCTGCCACCTGGGCAGCAGCCGGTCGAACTCGCTGATGAACGCCCGGCCACCGTCCGACAGCTTGCTCATCGCGGCGGCCAGCGCCTCGACGTTGCCGGAGCGGGCCGCGGCCATCGCCTCGCCGAGGCCGCCCGTCGCCAGCTTCCAGACGCCGAAGGCCGCGGCGGCGGTCAACGCCAGGCCGGGCAAGGCGGCCGTGATGCCCAGGAGGGGCATGAGCGCGGCCACGAAGCTGGTGACGAACCCGACCGACGCCGCCGCCGAGCTGCCGATGGCGGTGATTCCGACGGCTATCCCGCCCAGCTTGAGGCCGTCGAGCACGGCGCCGCCGATGGAGGAGCCGATGTCACCTGCTGAGCCACGGATGTTCTTGAAGAGGCGCTGGCCAAGCGAGGTGCCTAGGTCGCCGATCCTGCCGAGTAGCCCACCCCTGTCACGGTCGATGCCGTCGCCGAGCCCTCGGCCGAACTCCTCTCCGCTTTCACGGCCCGCAGTTGTGAACCGGCTTCTGGCGTCGCGAAGCCGCCCTTCGACCGACCGATTGAAGCCGGTCCCGAAGTCGGCCCCGGCGGTCCGCCCGGCCTGTTCGAAGCTGCGGTCGCCGCGGATCTCGTCGCGGACTTCACGCCCGACGCGGTCGTGGCCGCGCGCGTGGATATCGACAAAAGCATCGGCGATCTTGAACCCTTCAGGCACCCGGCACCCCCGGGACCTGGACGTGCTCGACCAGGTCGCCGAACTCGCTCAGCAGCACCGCGCGCGTGGACGGCAGCTCCCGCACCTGATCACCGGCCTGGGCAGTTGGCTGCGAGGGCGCGGCAGTCTGCTGTTGCTCGGCGATGCGCGCAGCCATCACCCCTCCGTATGCGGGCGTGCGGACAGCGAGAGAGAAGAAGGTCGCCCCGTCCAGGTCGTCGATGGAGAGCGGGCAGCCTGGGCCGATCCGGTAGAAGGCCAGGAAATCGGCTTCGAGATCCAGGAGGTGATCGAGGACCCAGGCGACCTCTACTACCCGCTCCGACGGTTTCCCGCCGCGCCCTCCTTCTGGCCAAGCGCGCGGCGCTCGATGATCTGGAACAGGTGCTCGAACTGCTCCTCGTCGTCATCGAAGTCCTGGTTCGCCAGGGCCTCGTACCCTTCCTCGCTGAGGACCTGCTCCAGTAGCCAGTCGGCCGCGAGATCTCGGCCCTGCTGGCGGATCAAACGCAGGTACCGGAGCCCGAGGTTCACTGGCAGCTTTACGGGGATGCGGTACTCAACGTCGTCGATGTAGAACAACGGCTCGGTCTCGACCTCGGCCGGTTCGGCCCGGGTTTTGAAATGGACGACCATCGGTTCGTCGTCGCGCCGGATCGAGCGGACCGCGCGAGTGGATCGCTTCTTTGGGGCGGGCATCCGGACTCCTACGCGGTCTGGTCGATGATGCGGAAGGGCCGGATGGAGCTGCTCACGAAGTGCGCACTCCACTTGACCTTGAAAACGGTCTGGTCGCCCTTGCCGTAGGCGTATTCGACGTTGTCGGTGGACAACCCCTTACGGACGATCACCCGGCGGCGCATCGTGGTGCCGTTCGCGTCCTGCGGCGCGTAGCCATCGACGATGAGCGCCTTGTAGGTCAGCTGGGTCGCCGAGTTGTCGTTGGCGGGCTCCAGGAAGGCGTACGACGCCGAAGCGGTCGGAGCGGCATTGTTGGTCGCCAGCGCCAGGTTCGCCAGTGTGGGCTCGGCCAGGTTCGTCTCCAGGGTGAGCTCGCGCTTGGTCAGCCGACGGGCGATGACGTCCACGATCTGGTCCACCGTCAGTTCGGCGAACTCCTGGTTGTGGACCAGCTTGAGCCCGTCCTTGGTGCCGCCCGTGTCCGTCCACGCGGAGGTGGCCGGCGTGGTGTTGACCTGAGCGTCGGTAGGTTCGGTGGCGCCGAACACGCCGGAGTAGAGGACTCCGGGGCCCTGGATCAGGTTCGTTGCGGTGACGGCCATTACTCGGCCTCCTTCTTGCTGGCGGACTTCGGCTTGGCCGCCTCGCTGGCGACCTGCTCAGCGATGTCGAATTGCTCCGCATGGATTCCGGGGAGCAGCAGGCCCTGGCGCTGGAGGTCGGTGTATTCGGCCTCATCGACGTCGAGTTCCTGGTCGGGGCGGATCGTGGTCCGGACCTTCACCGGAAGTCCTCCCTTCGGAGCGGCCACTGAACGGAGGCCATGGACGGGTGGTCGCGGATGGGCAAGGTCGGCAGGTCGCCGTCGTAGGGGACGACGCGGGCGCCGGGGAGCAGGTACTCCAGCTCGCCGCGGTTGTCGTGCACGAGGACCTGGCCGCCGAAGGTGAGCAGTTCGCCCGACATTTCGCCCTTGATCGCGTACCTCATGGGATCGCCACCCAGTGCAGGGCAAGGTCCATCTCGTAGTGGGCGTACCTGGCCTCGTCGGCTGGCACCCGGCGCGGATCGGTGAGTGCCATCGCGGCCTGCACCCGCGCGCCCTGGTAGCCGGACGGGAGGGTGACCGGCCGCTGAGACGGGGAGGGTTCCCCGACTCTGTCCGACCAGCAGTGGGCGGCGACCATCTCCAGCAGCTGGTTGGCCCGGCCCCACGAGGGCTTCGATCCCTGGTTGGCGTACCAGGCGTCGATCTGCAGGACAGGCTTGTGCACGGGGATGTCGCGGTCCTTGTCGCCGCCGACCACGGACACCTGCAGGAACCCGTCCGGCCACTTCGAGGCGTCGCCTGGCAGCGTGGTGCCGACCGCTCCGTCCGGGACGCCGGGGACGTCCCGGAGCCAGGCGACGGCGACCAGTTCGGAATGGGGGCGCAAGGTCACGGCGTCCGCCTCTGGTAGACGGCCGGCCGCAGGTAGGGCTGTGCCCGGGTGCCCGGGTGGTGGACGACGGCGACCGGGTGGCGCGCGGTCGGCCAGTGGAGCGCCTTCTTCGAGTTCGGCCGGATGATGTGGGGCGCGGTTCCGTACTCCACCCAGGCGGCGTAGGGCGCGTGGGCGTGGATCCGGCGGGTGTAGGCGCCGCGCCTGTGCACTCGGATGGACTCGACCAGGCGGCCGGTGTCGATAGGGGCGTACCGGCGGGCGTCCGCCGCGATGTCGGAGGCGAGATCGTCCATGAAGCGGGACACGTAGGGGCGCAGCTTGGCTTGCCAGCCTGGCGCCAACACGACGACTACCGCCATGCCCGCCCCCTCCTCTACGTCCAGGGCTGCGGGCCGTCTCCCCGTCTACCGGGGCTGGTCGTCGACCCGCCTGAGGGTCAGCCGTACGTCAGCCGCCCCGATGGGCGACTGCGGGCGGGAGACCCCTTCAACCAGGTAGATCGACTGGTCGCCCTCGTCGCGCAAGCGGTCGCCCTCGCGGATGTCCGCGTTCGGCCGGGCTCGCCCCGTGATCTGCCGTACGACGGTGGTCCGGTTCTCGGCCGGCACCCACACCCGCTTGTCGCGCTCGCTGAGGGAGATCGGGACGTGACCTTTCACGGGCGCGTCTGAGTCGACGACGTCGCCGTACTCGTCCGTCGTCTCGCCGCGCAGCACGGCCACGGTGGTGGTCGGCAGGAACCCGCTCACAGCGGCTCCCACAGCTGCTGGTCGTCCAGCCACTCCTCAGTGCCGTCCACGGTCCCCGGAGGCATGACGCCCCTGCGGGCCGCCGCCTGGGCGGGCGTGAGCGCCTGTGTGGAGCGCGATCGCCTCCACGAGAGCTTGCGTAGGCACCGAGCCGCCAACGGGGCAAGGACGTGCGCGTCCGGGTCGCCCTTGCTGTATTGGATGCCGTCCTGCACCACCTGGTCGACGTCCATCCGTGTGGCCACGTCCACCTGCGCGGCCATCCACGCCGCCTGGTACGCCTCCGCGTACTTCAGCAGCCGAAGGTCGCGCGGCTTCAGACCCGGCGCCGCTTCGAGGGTGACGCCGGACTCGATCTCGATGACCGGGTAGGCGGCGTCCAAGTCCTCTTGGTCGAGCGCCTTCCGTGTCCAGTTGGAGGCCTGCGTCGGGGTTGTCCACGTCATACGTTCGTCACCTCCAGGTCGCCGTACAGGGCGGTGTGGCGGGCTCCCGCGTCGATGACGTCGCATCGCCACCAGGTGAGATCGGCGGTGATGAGGCTGCCGTCCAAGGTGGCCTCCGCCAGACCGGCATCCGCGTCGGTGACCGTGATCTCCCCGCCGTCCCGGCTGAGCAGCACGGCGTCGTCGTCGGTCTGGTACTCGGTCGTCTTCAGCAGCAGCTCGATGTCGGCGTCCGCGAGAGGGACCGCTGCGCCGTTCCGGGTGATCGCCAGCTCGACGGTGTCGTCGTTGCCCTCGATGAGGCGCAGCTTCAGCAGTTGTGCCATCACGCCTCCCTCCGGCGGGCAGACCCGCCCCAATTTCCGTCAACCCCGGCCTCACCCGAGGTTCCGGCGACGTCCGCCTCACCTTGGTAGATCGACCCGGCGCGGGGCCGACGCCAGATGCGCCCTGCCGTGGTCGCCTCGACTGCGAGCGCCAGGAGCTGTTGCCGCCCGGTCTGCATTGGTCGGGCCTCCTCGACTGCCGCCGCCTGGCCGAGGTCAACGTGAAGGCCGCTCCCGATGGCGAACGCCACGTCGAATTCGGCCGCCTGACTGAGGAGGTGACGTTTCGCCAGCCCGAACACGACCGCGGCGACAACCTCCGCCGCCGTGCCCACCACCCGCACCTTGACCACGTCGCTGCTGAAAGCGTTCGAACCTTCGGCAGCGACTCCGAGGAACCGCTCCTTCCGGGGGTCCGTCGGCCAGGCCGCAGCCTGCTCGCTGGCCACGCCGAGATGGCCGGCCTTCGATTCCGCGAACGCGCCGGCGGTTTCAGCGCTGACGGCTTGGCCGAGCATGAGCTGCTCGTTGGTGGAAACCGGGAGTGCGCTCTCAACCTCGACGGCCTGGCCGATCTGCCGTGCCTTCTGCGCGGTGAGGTCACCGCCGGCGGACGCCTCGATGGCAGTCGTCAGTGTGGCCGATTTGACCCGGGCCAGCGCGAGCCCCGCCGCCGTTTCAGTCACCGACCCGAGCAACCTCTGCTTGACTCGCCCCAGGATCGTCGCAGTCTCCAGGGCAACGGCCTGGCCGAGCTGCACGTCCGAGAGCCCACCCACGTGCTCAGCGGTCTCCACGGAGGTTGCCTGACCGAGCGTGCGCGCCTTCGCCGGGTCGGCCTCCCCAGCCGTCGTAGCTTCTGCCGCCTGTCCGAAGAGGACGGCGCGGGCGTACGCCACCGAAGCAGCCGTTTCGGCCGCGCTCGCCTGCCCCAGGGCGCGGACCTTGCTGGCCGTGAGCGCCTGACCGGTGCCGACTTCTGCGGCTTGGCCGAGGATGCGCGACCTCGCCTTGGCCACCGGCTGGCCGGTCTCCGAGGCTGCGGCCTGTCCGAGGGCGCCGTGCTTGGTCTTGCCGAGAGGCTGGCCCGTTACGGTCTCGGTGCTCACGCCAATGCCGTCGGATTTCGCCGGGGTGGCGATGCCCGCTGTCGCGGTCTCCACGGCTTGGCCGAACAGCACAGCGCGAGCCCACGCGATGGGTGCCGCGGTTCCGGACTCGACGGCCTGGCCGAGAGCACCCGCCTTCGTCCTCGCGAGCGGCTGCGCGGTCGAGGCTTCAGCGGCCTGGCCCAGCAAGCGGGCCTTCGTCTCCGCTACCGGCTGGCCGACCTCCAACGCGCTGGCCTGGCCGAGAGTGTCCTGCTTGGCTTTACCGACCGGCTGCCCCATCGCAGTCTCGGTGGCCACGCCGAGGATGTCGGACTTGGCCGGGGCGACGGCTCCGCCGACCACAGCCTCCGCCGCGTGCCCGAACGGAAGATGCCGGACCGGGCGCACCTGCTGACCCGCCTCTGTCGCGAGCGCCTGCCCCAGGGTGAGGCTTTTCATCCGACCGAGCGGCTGCGCGAGTCCCGTCTCTACGGCCTGCCCGAGGTCGATGCTCTGCGCGGACGGGGAGGCCACCATCGGGACGGTCGCTCCGTACGAGAGGAGGGGGACGCCGGCGGTGGCGACGCTGGTTCCGGACAGCGAGGACTGCTGGGCACCATTCCCCGTCAGATCATTCAGCGCAATCCCGGTCGCCGCCTGGTCGAACACCCAGAACGCGGCCGGCGACAGCCCGTGCCACATGGCCAGCGAAAACGGGAGGAGTTCCATCTCGGCGTCGCTGAGCACGCGCGTCCAAACGGCCGCCGCAGCAAGATCGCCATTCAACTGGTCGGAAAATAGGAGTCCGAACCTCACAGTCCCCGACGCGCCCGGGGTGCCCGTGTCGTCCCTGACTGTGGCCCCGCCGGCGGCATGCGACCACGTGTTGGTGCCGTACACATATTTGTGGCCCCGGGGCGCCACCGTCCCCGTTGCCTTCGTTGCTCCGATCAAGTGCCAGCTGTCGGTGGTGCTCGACGCCATGATCGTGGAAAATTCTCCGGCGCCCCTCGTGGCGTAGTAGTACTGGCCTGCGTCGGTGTTGATGGTGCTGATCGAGGTGCCTCCGCTGTTGCGGACGTCGATCACACCGCCCGTGGTCGCGTTGAGCCGGAGGATGACGGCGAGCGTGACGTCACCGCCGTTGATCCCGCTCAACCCTCCAATCGAGGTGACCAGGTTCGCGCCGCTGAACGACCGGGCCATCAGCCGTCCTCGGGAACTGTGAGCCTCCCGATGCGCCGCCAGAGCACGTACGCGAGTATCTCGATCTTTTGCGGGGTGGTGGCGGCGCCTCGGAACGGCTGCGGCAGAGCTTGGTTAAAGGCCACCTGGTTGTCTTCCACCCACTGGTCCACGGCGGCGATCGCTGCGGCAAGGTCCGGCTTCGTGAAGGCGCACGACTGCCGCTGCTCGCTCGCATCCCGCATCCACGCGGCCCCGAGCCTCGCGCGTGCCTGTTCGGACAACACCGCCATAATCCGCCCCTACGTGGTCGTGTAGTCGAGACTGACCGCGACAATTTCCATGTCGCCGGCCGCCGTGTCCCCGCCCGCTCCGGGGTCTCTGGCCAGGTAGAAGACCACGTGGTCGCCGGGGGCGAGCGAGTCGTTGTTGGCCACCGCCAGCGAGATCTCCGCCTCGTGACCGGCCGTCCCAGGAACGGTGCTGGTCGAAGATGTGTTCGCGCTGCCGAACGCCTTCGCGTCCGCGTCGGTGGCGTCCCCCGGCGAGATCGCCGCCACCCTGGCCTCGATGACAACACCACCCGTGGTGGCGGACGCCATCTTGTACGTGACCTTGACTGTGAGCCCGCTGGCGTAGTTCGCAGGCATCCGCCACGACCAGGTCAGTTGCTCTTTGGTCGTGGCGTCGAACGCGGCCTGCAAAAAGTACGGTGTCGGCGCCGACGCCGACGTCTTCACCCTCTGCGTGCTCGGTGCCGCGTTGTTGGTCGTGCCGTCAGGCGGTGTCGCGGCGGCGATGAGCAGCGGGATCGAGCCGGTTGCCATTAGCCAGACGACCGCATCAGCCCGGCCGCCGCCACCACGGCGGTCACGTCGGTGCCGTCGGGCGTGAACGAGAAGTCGTGCTTGGACATCGGGACGATCGAGGCGTCGCCGCCGCCCGTCGTGTCCGAGTCGTAGCACCAGAGCAGCGCGCCGACCGCGTTGCCCGCTGTGGCCGTCCACACCTGGTCGGGGGCGTCGATGTCCACCCGGTTGTTGGTGTCGTCCACGGTCACCGTGAGCGCCGACGTGAGCGACTTCCGGCCGAGCGTGGTCTGCTCGTTGCTGGAGCCCGCGAGCAGGGACGCCAGATCGTCATAGTCGCGCAGGGTGGCATCCGCCTCCAGGCCGGAAGCTTCGAGCGGAACCACCACGATGGCGTCATTCGAGCCGGCCAGCTCGGCGAACGTGCGGATGCGGCCGAGGGCGTTGTTAAGAATGAGGTCAGCCACGTCAGCTCTCCACCTTCGTGCAGCGCCAGGCGGTGTAGTTCGGCTTCGGCTCGCCCGTGACCGGGTCAGGAACGGGCTCGCCGTGCTGATCGACGTGCGGATCGAAGCCCTCGAAGGCGTAGCTCACCGGGCCGTCCGCCCCCTCGATGGTGACGGTGACCTTGGCCGTACCTGCCGCAATCTCCCGCGTGAGGAATGAGAGAGCGAACGTGTGCTCTTCGGGCCAGCCGCCGATCGGCCGGAGCGTGCCGTCCTGCCGCCGGCGGAGGACGAGTGATCTAGCCACGGGGTGCCTCCAGAGGGACCGTGTAGGTGAGGTCGAGTCCGGTGCCGTCCTCGTTGGCCTGGATGCTGGTGCACTTGGCCTCGCCCGCCACGGTGTGGCCGGCCGCCTCGGCCGCCGCCGCCGCGGCTTGGGCGTTCGCGTAGTGCCACGCCACGTCGTCGAGGTAG
Organism: Acrocarpospora phusangensis; assembly: GCF_016862995.1. Classification (GTDB taxonomy): domain Bacteria; phylum Actinomycetota; class Actinomycetes; order Streptosporangiales; family Streptosporangiaceae; genus Acrocarpospora; species Acrocarpospora phusangensis. The sequence goes on along the minus strand of NZ_BOOA01000035.1, from coordinate 64,482 downwards.
AGCGCGGGCTGCTGGATGGGGAGCACCCAGTCGTAGACCGAGGCGCTCCCCGCGGAGTCGGCGGCGGTCGGCTCGGGCTTGCCGGCGTCTTCGGAGGGTTCGTCACCCCAGTCGTCGGGGTCCTCGTCCACAAGGTCGACGGGGACGACCGCGTCCGCTGGTGCGGGCTCCTGCCCCGTTCCCAGACAGGCCTCGCCATCGCTGCCCGGATGCTTGTACAGCCTGCCGGCGTTGGTCAGCCTGACATCGTCGGTCCCGCACTCCGGGCAGCGGCCCTTCGCGTCGCTCACCTGCTCGTCCCTTTCGTGTCGGGCCCGGGGCCCCAGTCCTGGGGATCTGGGGCCCCTAGCGCACCCTCAGCGCCCCTCCGCCGCACCAACGGAGGTCTACAGGTCCTCAAGGACCGCGAACGCGGCCTCGTGGGCGACCGCGAACCCACGACGGGACCGGATCTTGAGGACGGCCTGGTCGGTCAGGAAGCCGATGCCGGTGTCGGCCCCGGCGACGTAGGACTCGGGGCCGGACCGGACGCCCTTGTACAGGTAGTCGCGGTTGCCGACGATCAGCAGCTGGTTGCCGGTCGGGTTGGAGGTGTTGGTGGCGTGAGTCTTCGCCCCCAGTGACCAGGCGATCTCGTGTCCGAACAGCGTGGACGGCGTGCCCTTGTCCCCGCCCTGGCCTTCCACGAAGATCGGCCGCTGCTGGGAGTCCACGATGCCGCGCAGCTTCTGCTTGTAGCCGGGGTGGGCGATCACCAGGGCCTGGGAGTCGTCCCAGTAGTCGCCCTGCTCGGCGAGCCCCAGCACGTTGGACAGGTTCGCGTAGGTGACGGCAGAGCCGGAGGCGCTCGCCACGTAGTTGGCGTCCGCGGTGTACCCGGTCTCGGAGTTCGTCGTCCGGAGCGACTTGTAGAGGCTCGTGAACAGGATCGTGGTGCCGTTCTCCGCGCCGGTCGTACCAAGGCATGCCTGGTCGTAGAACTTGGCGTAGCTAGTCGCCCAGTCGCGCTTCTTGGTGTTCAGGATGTCGACCAGGGTCGAGTCCTGGAGGTCCTCGTCGTCCAGGCGTAGCGCCTTGCCCATCTTGCGGGCTCGCAGGATCACCTCGTCGTTGTTGCTGGTGTCCTCGCCGTAGGTGCCGCCCTTGGCGATGCCCTCAACGTCCATGCCCGCCGACCGGGGGACGCTGCGGGTGAGGGTCGACATCGCCCACGGGCGAGCGAACCGCTCGACCACGGACATCTGGTTGACGCGCTGGATGACCTCACCCGAGAACTCCTCGGGGATCCAGTCGTCCACGTTGTTGACCGCGCCACCACCAGCCAGGTAGATGGGGCGGCCATCCTTGCGGTAGCCGATCAGGTCGCCCGGTTCGGGCATCCAGCCGATGGGGGCGAGCCAGCCGCTCTTACGGGCCACGGTCGGGTCCTTCATCCTCGGTAGCGATGGGATCTGGCCCGTCCGGGTCCGTTTACCGCCGCCCCGTCCAGGGCGGTCTACCAAGGAGATCGACACGAGGTACCCGCCGCGCAAGCGCGGCAGGATCGGCCCTCCTACACCGCCTTGCCGAGCAGCTTGGCCGCCTGGAGCTCGCTGGCGGTCGGCGGCTTCTTCGACGGCGGCTTCCGGTCAGCCCCGTCGGCGCCCCTACTCGGCGGGCGGCGCGGCTCCGGCTTCCCGTCGCCCTTGGGCGCCTCAAACAGCTCCGGCCACTCCTCCTTCAGGCTGGCCAGCTGACCGTCCAGTCCGGACACCTCGCCGTCCTCATCCACGTCGACCTGCTCCAGGTCCACCAGCTTGAGCGCGCCCTTCACCCGGGAGGGCAGGACGCCCGCCTCCAGCAGGGCCGCCCGTACCGAGATCGGCTTGTAACGGGCGTCGGCCGTCTTCCTGGCCTCCTCGGCCGCTTCACGGCGTGCGGTCTCCTCGGCGGTCTCCCCCTGCCGCCTCAGGTCCTCCAGCTCCCGGTCCCTCTCGCGAAGCTTCTTCTTCGCCTCATCCCGAGCGGCGATCACCTTGGCCAGTTCGGAGCGCGGCACGGTGTCGCCCTTCGCGGGCTTCGGCTTCTTCCCCTCGTCGGGATCCTCTTGCGGATCAGCTTCGGGGTCGCCCTCCGGATCGGCCTCGGGGTCGTTCTCCGGGTCGGCCTCCGGATCACCTTCTGGGTCGTCGTCTCCCGAGCCGCCCACGACCGGCCACATGACGCGGCCCGACGGCATGACAGCCAGCGCCCGCAGGCCAGTCCACGGGTGGACCGGCAGGGTCTTGGGCTGGGTGTTTGTGCAGTCCATCCGGACTCCTCTCATCGTGGGCGCCGTCCAGCGCCCGCAGGTACTTGGCGGCCGCGCAGGAACCGGCCCGCCGCAACAGCCGCGCGGCCGTACTCCTCGACCGACCGGGGGAGGCCAGCGCCGCGGCGGAGCAGCCGGTCAGCAGCGCGCACCCGGGCCGCACCCGATTCGCCCGGCATGCTGAAGCCGCGGACCACACTCCGCCGGGCCTCCCGCTGCAGGGCCGCCGAAGCTGCGCTCATGTCGCCGATGACGACGCGGATCCGGCACCGGCAGTGAGGGTGCCGGGGCGGGTGGCCGTCGAACTTGTCCCACTTCAGCGGCTTGTCGCCGTAGGTCACGCTGGCCGGGAACCGGCGGCCGGGCGGCATGATGTGGCCGGACAGCCGCTGGCAGGTCAGGCAGGCGTCCCGCTCGGCTATCCACATCACCTCGGCGTCCGGTCGCCGCCGGGCCACGACCTCCGTGCCTGCGGCGACCGCGCGCGTGACGAGGCCCTGCCCGACGTCAGCGAGCTGGTCGGCAGCGCGTTCGGCGACCTGCCGCCGGGGGCGATGTTCGAGGTCGGCCACCGCGCGGGCGACGACCCGCTCGATGGGGGGCGTCACGGGCGGCAGCACGGCGGGCGGGATGACGACGCGTCGCGGGCGCAGCCCGGCCAGGGCTTGGGCGATCCGGGCCCCGAGCTGGGCCGCACCCACGACCACGCCCCTCAGGATGTCGGCCAGCCTCCGGGCCAACGACCTGAGGCGGCTTGCGTCCACCCCGCCGGCGAGGGCGTCGGCCACGATCCGGCGTACCCGGGCGGCCGTCGAGTCCTCCAGGTCTGTGATCTCGCGCTCGGCCTCGTCGGGCGTCACGTGTCATCCCCGGGCGGAGCGGGTGGCACCGGGACGGGAATGGGCGGTTCTTCTCGGGACGGCCTGCTCCAGTCGGGTCCGTTCGGCTGGTCCTCGGTGTAGCCCCACGCGGTGACCTCGGCGTCCGTGTAGCCCGCCTCCAGGAGTGTCTGCCGGACCGGCACGCCGGCGTCCTGACGGGCTTGGACGGCCTGCCAGAACTCCAGGTCGTCGGTGGCCTGTGGGGGCGCCCACTGGACAGCGACCTTGGCTGTCGCGCCGAGGATGCGCAGCGCAAACTCGAAGGCGTCCTTCCAGGTCGCCCCGAAGGTGCGTGCGATGAACTTGGCCTTCTTGCTGAGCGGCGCGTCGTCCGCCCTCAGGCTCTCGCCGGACGGGACATCGCCGGACGGGTCGAACCACCGGCTCGGCGTGGTGGTGGTCGCGGCCATGAACCGCATGAACTGGCCCTGCGGCTTCAGGAACGCGTCGGGGTCGGCGGGGGCGAACTGGCCGACCTCCTTGTAGTGCCGCAGGTTCCACATGCTGCCCGGGGACGCGACGAGCTGGGAGTCGCGGTCCTCCGGCTCGGTCTCGTCTTCGTCGCCCCAGTCGATGTCGTCGTCCGAACCGGCCGTCGGATCGAGAAGGCCGTACCGCTGAGGGAACGCGGCGAAATCCGAGGCCGCCATCTGGTTCGTGATCAGTTTGGTGATGGCGTCCTGCGACCCGTACGCGCCCTTGTGGACGGGCCGACCGTAGGGGCGGCGGGTCCGGAAGTGGAAGAACGGCGGGCGGCCGTACGGGTTGTCGATGTGGCCTTGCTCGTCGGTGTGCTCGTCGGTGTACGGCTCGAAGTCGGCGGCCGTCAGTCGGTCCTCGTCCTTGCCCCGGGAGTCCGGCCTGGTCACCCATTTCTCGCAGTGATCGGCGTAGTAGAGGTTGACCCGGGTCTCCGTCTCCTTGCCGTCCCCCCGGCACCATGCCTTGATGACCAGCCGTATCAGGCGCGGGTTCTCGTCGTCGTAGATCGCCCGGCAGGTCAGCGGGGAGTTGAAGAAGATGTCGACGCCGTCGATTCTCGCGACCTGTTCGCCGTCCGCTTCCTCGTCGCGGCTGCTCTCCGAGGGCCAGACGAACAGGTAGCCGTCGCCGAATGTCAGCGTCTTGTCGTGCACTTCCGGGTACTCGATGTCGAGCTCGTTGGCCTCCCAGACCGCCGTCTCGAACAGCGCGGTGTGCTGGTCGGGGGTGCAGACGACGCCTGTGATCTCCAGCCGGTCGAGGACGGCGTCAACCGGGCGCGCGGCCAGATTCACGGCGAAGTCCTTGGTGCCGCCCCGGAGCGCCCGCTGAATCGCGGGCGAGGCGAACTTCTCGGGGGCTTCGCCCTCCCGGTACATCTCGGCTTCCTCGTACGCCGGACGAGCCGCGCGGAGTTCAGCGAGTGCGGGGATCAGATCCTCGATCACGTGGCCACCCGATATCCACGCCGCACCCGGTCGGCCGTCAGTGCCGACGCGATGCAGGCGGCGGCGACCATCGGCCACCCGCCGTCCTCGACTGCCGCGTCCGGGACCTCGACAGCCGAGCTCCACACCCCGCCGCGATCCTCCCCTGGCCGGGTAGGGATACCCCCCTCGGCCGTCCAGTCCACCACCCACGCGTACCGCTTGCGGCCTCGACGGCGGCCGAGAGTCTGCCGCTGAAGTTGGACGGTCGCCTCGTGGTCATCGCCGTGGGGCATGCGGACCGTGATCTGTTGGGGCTCGCCGACGTTCTCGTAGTTGTAGCGTTTCGGCCCGTAGATGTGCTCGATCAGGTCGAGGCTGATGCTGCCCTGCATCCACTTCGGGTCGTCCCGGGACCACTCGTTTCGTTTGGCCCACAACTTCCAGCTGATCCGCCACTCTCCAGCTGAGAGTTCGATCCCCCGGGAGTCGTATCCGACTGGGTTCAGTCGTCGCTGGAGCCAGGTCCCGAAGCTTCCGAAGGAGAGGTAGAGCGCCCCGAATGGCCAGATCTGCAGGTGGGCGGCGACCTTATTCTCGGAACCCGCATTGCCGATCTTCAGTTCTACGCTGAACGCCCTGAAGGTACGGCCGACCACCAGCTCAGCCGACACGTCGCCGGTCGGCTTCTTCGGCCAAGGTCCGGGCTTCCTCTCGCCAGTACAGATCAGTTCGGCCACGCGCTCGACCGTGGCCCGGTCGAGCTGCCCGGATGGCTCCACGAACGGCCCGTCATACCGCTGCCCGAGGCTCCACACCGACTCGTCGAGGTTGCCCTGGGGGTCGGGGCGCACGCCGCACCGGTCGCAGCACACCCACCGCGCCGCGTGCAAGCCAGGCCGGACCGGGCCGTACCCGTCCACCACCGGGCGGTGACCGAAGATCCGGCACCAAAGGACCGAGCGCGGCAGGCCGTGCAGGTAGAAGCTGCGGTGCATCCACGCCTTGGCCGCGCCGCCGTGCTTGCCGTGGTTGGTGACCCAGGCGTACATCAGCCCACCCGCTCGAACAGGACCGCGAACGTCTCCGGCGCCCAGGCCGTGACCGTGCCCTCCAGTCGCACCAGCTTCCAGCCCGGCCTCACCTGAACGGGCGTGACCGGGTTGTCGGGGGTGTTGAGCAGGAGCATCTTCACGCGGTTCTCGGTCACCCGGACACCTGCGTATTCAGGGCCGAGCGACGCGAATCTGAGGAACTCGACGACGTCATCGAGGTTGTCGCCCATCCATGTGATGACCTCGACCTCGGCAGGTCGGGTCATGTAGCGGCGGATCATGCGGCACCTCTCGTGTAGCTGGTCGTGGTGGCGCTGGCCCGCCGCGGCTTGGGCCTGGCCAGGAAGTAGCGGACCCCGGCACCGACGGCGTCGATCAGGTCGTCGTGGAGGACGTGCGGGTAGGCGCACATCTGCTCTTCGGCCTCGGGAAGCTTCTCGGCGTGGAGCACGCGCCCGCGCTGGTAGTCGTTCAGCAGCCAGGTCGCCCGTACGTGCTTCGGCGCCGACTCGGTGTGGACGAGCAGCCGCACCGGCAGGTCGTGAAGCACGCTCCGCCAGGTGTCGCCGCCCTGGTTGACCTCGATCCGGACCGCGCCGATCTCCGGGAAGACTGTGAGGATCTCCAGGACCTTCTCCCGAAGCCGCTCCGGCGTCATGCGTAGGGCGCGGGCGTAGCGGACCACGCATCGGGGCATCGGTTTCGTGCCCCGATACTCATCGAATGCGGCCACGGCGGCGGCGATCCCATGCCCGGCCTCGGGCGGGCGCACGCCGCTCGATCGCTCGTAGGCGACCACGGCCAGCCCGTAGAAGTCCGAGGTGCGGGACGTCGACACCGCAGGGTCGATCTGGAGCAGCACGCGGGCCGCCTGGACGTCGCCGTACCGGAAGTCCTCCTGGGTCCAGTAGTCGCCGTCGACCGCGACCGGCTGGTTCAGGAAGTTCTTCTTGTAGGACCTGGTGCGCTCGATCGAGCGCAGGTAGTCGAGCGGCCACTTCGCCGGCCAGATGCTCCGCTCCTCACCGTCCTCCGTCTTCACGATCGGCTCGAAGTAGTGGACCTGGAAGCGTTCCTCCTCGATCCAGTCGGCCGGCTTCTCGGTGGTGGTGACCGTCTTGACGAGTTGGTGCACGATCGAACCCGGCATAGTGACCGTGCCCACCAGGGCGACGTGTGCCGTCTCGGCCATCGGGAGCACCGTGTCGACGATCGTCGTCAGGCGCTTCTTCGCCTGGTACGGGGTGTAGTTCGACTCGTCCGGCTCGACATCATCGAGAATGATCAGGTCCGGTCGGAGGTTATCGGCGTTGACCAGGCCCAGCACCTCGGAGTCGAGGCCGCGCGCGGCGAAGGAGAACCCGGACCGGGTGTAGAGCATCTGCCGCGAGTCGGCCACGGGCGAGCCGTTCGGCCGCCGCGCGGGAGCGCACAAGTCCGGGAAGTCTTGGCGGAGCAGCTGGTTGGTGTCCATCTCGTTGCGGACCGCGCTGACATGGCCTTCCGCCTGGGTGGCTGACGAGGAGAATGCCGCGACGAAGCGCAGGTGCCCGTGCGCGGCGGCCCAGAGCGGGAGAATCTTGAACGCCCAGCTGGACTTCCCCGACTCTCTCGGCGCGACCATGGCATGCCGCTCTTCACGCGGGCCTGGCTTGCGTAGCCACCGGCGTGCGTGGCGGCACAGCCACAGGTGCAGGTCGGCGAACGAGACCTTGCCGTCGTGCTTGATCAGGTGCGGCGTGTAGAGGACCGCGAACAGGAGCGGGTCGAGGCGGGTGAGCGCCCGACGGCCCTCTGCCGATTCGAGGAGGCGAGGGTCCACGCGTTCCAGCACGTACGCCTCCAGGTCGAACGTGGACGCGTCCACGTCGGCCAGGTAGGTGTCGGTGATGGTCACGGGGTCTCGCCTCCTCTCCGCTTTCGACGGGTGCGGTCAGCGCACGATCTGGCGTCGGGCTCGCACGAAGTCGGGGGCAGGGTCGGCTGTCGGCGTCAAGCCGAGCGGCATCAGCAGCATGAGGACGACATTGAGGGCGGCCACCGCGGCGCCCGCCGACTCCTGCGAGAGCGGCAGGCCGAAGGCGATCATCCCGGTGAGGATCGTCTGCACTCCCCCGGTGAGGGCGCTGACGACGAACGGCCGGGTTGCGATGGCGACCCACGCGGCGACGACGCCACCCGCGATGGTCATCACGACCGCGGCGGCTTCCTCGCTGAGCCCCCACGCCTGGACGAGCGGGAGCGTGGTGGCGAAGGCGAGTACGGCCTGGAGCGCGTGCAGCCACGCGGCCGGTTCTCTTCCGAATATCTTCATGTGCTGTTCCTTTCGAGGTAGGCCGCAGCCTGGATCAGCCGTTGGCGGTTGTCTTCGAAGTGACCGATGGCTGTATTGCAAGGGCGGCAGAGAAGCCCCCGAACCCGGCCGGTCGCGTGGCAGTGGTCGACGTACAGCGGGCCCTGCTCGTCGTTGTGTGCGCGGTCGCAGATGGCGCAGGCGAAATCCTGATCGGCAAGCATCTGGTCGTAATCAGCCAGCGAGATGCCGTATCGCTTGACCAACTTCCGTTCACGGCTCCGCTGACGCACCGCCTCGGTGGCGTTGCGAGCGGCGCAGCGGACCGATGTGCAGGGCTTGCACTGGGATGCCCATCCGTCCCGCCCGGCGGACGTCCGCCGGTGGAACTCGTCGAGAGGCTTCGTCTCCCCGCATGTGGCGCACTCCTTCTTGCCCTGCGCTACGAGGTGTGCGTACTCATTGCTCCTGCGGTGGCTCTTGGTGGAACAGGCCACGCTGCAGAAACGCCGGGTAGGCCGACTTGGAACGAATGACTCTTGGCAGTACTCACAGGTACGCTCGCTCACGCGAGCACCTCCAGTCAGGTGATCGCCGCGCCCGGGGAGTGTTACAGCACTCGCCCGGGTTTCGAATGTCAGTTCATTTTCCCAGGTGAATCCGACGTTTTTGTGGCAAGCCCGCAGAAGACCGTCGGGCTCGCGACCGAAGATCTTCACGTGCAACCTCCGTTGGAGGGTAGGGGCCGCACTTCCAAGTGGCGGCCGAGTTTGTGGGGGGTCAGTCCTCGGCCGGGGTGAAGTCGAGGTAGTAGCACTTGCCGGGCTCGAAGACGACGTCCGGGTTGTCCACCGAGATGCTCAACTCGCCGATGGGGGTGTACCTGGCGTAGCGCTGGTTCTCGGGGATGCCGTCGTCGGCTACCGCCCCGAATCGGTAGGTGCGCTGCTGGGCGTTGGGCCCGTAGGTCTCCACTGACCGGCACCGGAACTTGGCTCGGACACTCATGGCGCATTCCTTCTGCGGGAGGGGGTTGGCGGCCGAACTACTCGTTGACCGGCTCGGAGGCGGCGATCTCGATCGTGGCTGTTCCGGCCGGGACCACGTCGACCGCGAGGGTGGCGGACAGGTTGAGGTTCGGGATCGAGGCGGTGAGCACCGCGGAGCCGGGCGCACCGGACACCACCCATGCCGACTGGGTGTCCTCGGAGATCTGCAAGGTGGCGACGGCCTCGTCGCTGATGCCCCACTCGATCGTCTCGTGCGTGTCGAAGCCCGAGGCGTCCTCGGTGTCGACCTCGACGAAGAACTTCTGTCCCGTGTTCATCTGCATGGTGGTGGCTCCCTCTGGAGGGTTGATGGATGTCGATGTCGCCTCTTCGACGATCACGACCGGCTTGAGGCGGATGACGGTGGTGCCGACGATGAAGGCGGCGAGTACGTCGGCGGTGTGGCGGACGCGCCGTTCTGCGAGGCGGATCGCTCCGCACGCGCAGACGCCGGTCTGCAGGGGCGGCAGGCCGAGCGCGGCGTGCAACTGGACGGCCGCTGTGACGGCCGCGGCGCGGGCGTTCCGCTGCTCTGTGGGCGTCATGTCTCGTCCTGGTCGGCGAACGCGGCCCGCCAGGTGAGGCGGCCGACGATCCCGTCGTCGTCGAGGTCGGCCCTCCTCTGGAAGGTCTTGCAGACATCACGGGAGCGCTGCCCGTACGCGCCATCGGCGGCGAGTTCGAACCCGTGGGCATCGCGCATCTGGCGCTGCCACTGCATGACGTCCGAGCCGCGGGTGATGGGCGGGAACTCCAACAGCCGACCCGGCCAGCTGGGCGCGTTCGACGGGGGGCTCGCCGGCGGCGGAACGATTCCCGGCCTCGGAGCGCCGGCCTTGACCCACGCGTAGAGCGGCTTTCCGGGGCAGTCGGTGGAGTACCCGTCCCGGTGGCCTTTGACCTCCCGTCCCGCGCCGCCCTCGGCGCGCAGCCATTCGATCGCGTCGAGGATGCCCAGCAGGAGGTCGTCGGTCGGTTCCACCAGGCCGGAGTTTCCGGCGAGGGCGCATACGGCGTAGTGGCCGCTGTTGAGCCCGGCGCCGTTAGCGGCCGGGACGACGTGAGGGCCTCGGGCGACGAACACCTTGCGGTGCCAGCAGGTGAGCGCGCTGTACCCCGTGTCGATCCACCCGTTGCCGAACTGGTGGTGATCCTGGATGGCCTGCACCGCGGCGACACAGCGGCTGTGGTCGTCCAGCATCCTCGGGTCGATGCGCCCGCCCGTGTAGTGCACCTTGACGCCGCGCGTGGAGGTCAAGCGGGAGTAGGCGCCGCGTGGTGCGCGGGCTCCCCACGCCTTCCTAGTGACCAGGTCGATGCTCATCGCGAAGACTCCATGTCGTCGATCTCCCTGGTAGGAGGTGGTTGTGATGGCCCGACGTAAGGGGCGAGCCAGGAAGCCGAAGCTGGGTAGCGGGAAGCGGTTCGCAGCGTTGTCCCGCTCGCTGAAGGCGCGCGGCGCCCGGAATCCGAAGGCGCTCGCCGCGGCGATCGGCCGGAAGAAGTACGGCGCGAAGAAGATGGCGGCGATGTCTGCCGCCGGACGGAGGCGAGCGCGCCGGCGGTGACCTTCATCGGGGCCCCTCCGGCTGGCCGTCGTGGAGCAGGTAGGCGACCAGGTCGGGGTTCTCGCGGAGCGCGGCGAGCAGGTTCGGGGCTATCGCCCTGACGGCGCGCTCCTCAACATCCGCGAGGCCCGCCTTGGCGTCCACGTCCGCGTCCACGCCGGCGACGCGCAAGCACTGGTGGAGGATCTCGTGGAGGAGGGTTTCCGCCTGGTAGTCGGGCGGGTTGTCCTCACGCAGCACGATCTTCTGCGTGGAGCCGTTGGAGAAGCCGGCGTAGTTGGTGTGGTTCTCGCTGTCGGCTTTGTGAATCGCGTCGTTGGAGACCACGACCCCGTACCGGGCGTAGCCGATCTTCACCCGCGTGGGGATCACCGGGGTGGGCACGTCAGCCCACCTCGATCGGCTGCGTCAGCACGACCAGCTCGGCAGCTCCGAGGGTTTCCGCGAGGCCCGCGAGCGTGTCGTGGTCGTCAGTGGAGAGTGCGCCGCCCGTGACGACGAGCACGAACCGGCCATCCGGCAGGGCCAGGACTTGGAGGCGCATCACGCTGGTGATGGGCTGCGGCTCAACGGCCGCAGCGTGCAGGCGGAATCTGTCCTGAACCACGGTGACCACGTCGTCGTCCCTCATGCGCCTTCGCCCTTCAGTCGGGCTTCCTCCACGGCGGTCTTCGCTCTTGCTTCCGTGACGAGCTGCATCAGGGCGAGGTCGGTCGGGTCGACGGGGGTGACCGTGACGTCGGCCTTGATGACGGCATCCAGGCCGAGGAGGCGGGAGCGGCGTTCGGAGATCCTGACGAGCCGGTCGATCGCGGCCAGTTTCGGGGCGAGGTCCCGCATCGGGGCCTCGGTTTCCGGGTCGTAGATGACCTTGCCGTGCTGGACGAGCACGTGCTCTGCGACGAGCACCTCGTAGGCCTTGGCCGTGTAGTCGTCGAGGCGGTCCAGCTCGATCCGGCGGTACTCGTCCGTGAGCGGGTCCAGCCTGGCGGCGGAGTACTCAGTGAGCAGTTCGTGCACAGTCGAGCCGGCCAGGTCCAGCTCGCGGGCGATGACCGCGATCGTCAAACCTTGCAGCCGCAGTTCGTACGCCTGTGCGGCGCGTTCAGCGCGCTGCTCGCCGTTCATGCGGCGGCTTGCGCGGTAGGTCCTCGACATCCGTCGTCTCCCTGGTCGTCCGACCCGGTATGGAGGCGGTCCCCGTCCGGGGTGCCTTCACAGGGTGAGATCGACGGGAGAAGGGCGGGGCGCAAGCGTTCGCTGTTCTACGTTCGCGCGACGAACTTGATCGGCGGGAGGGCACGCCGTGGGGCATCTTCCTGCGCAATCACGACGAGCCCGTCCCTGGACGTACGCTGCGGGTTTCCTGGCTCATCCCGACGTGAGGGCCTGGTGGGTGGTGGATATCGTGTCGCCCGCTTACTGGGGTTTTGCCTAGCTGCGCGGGAATTGACACTTGTGCGGCGGGGGATAGCGTCGTGCCGCCGAACACAGAGGGCAGCCTCCGTGCAGGGAGGCCGCCCAATGATCCCCTGCTCGTTGCCAAGAAAGGAGTCGCCGTGACTCTACCCACGGACGACGTCGGCCATCACCAACCGGGACCGCTCCTGTCCCGTCGCGCCGTGTTGATCCTGTTTTCAAGCGTGGTCTCGGGGTTGTCCATCGCTGGACTGAGCGTGCTGGGCGGAGTCTCGGTCCCGCTCGCCGCGATAGCCGGCCTGACAGCCCTGGCCGCGGTGGCGGCAGGGCTGCACTACCTCATGGACTAGTCGGTCCTTGGATGCCCGTACGGCGGAAAGCGAGTCAGTGGGACTCTCCAGGTGTGGAAAGCTCGGGTCGCGTATCCCGCTGTACGGAGCTCGGGACTGGGCGGCTCCGATTCCCCTCGGGGCCGCCCAGTCTTCTCAGCGGCGGGTCCACATGGACGACTGGTTGTCGCGGACCCCGGCGAGGGTGCGGCCTAACGACCGTAACCTGCGGGCTACTGACACTCATTCACGGTTCTATGTCCGGATACGGCAGAGGCGACGGCTCTGTGCCGAAAGTCTCCTCCATCTGCCGGTTCAGAACATCCTGCCTAACCACAGTGGCGATGGAATCCAGGGCATCCGATACATCGAGGGCCGCCTGGGCATACGCGATTGCCTCTCCCTCAACTGGGGAGTGCCCGCCATGGGCAACATCGTTGCGTAACCTCCGAAGGTCTTGGAAGACACGCTCTAGCGACGCGGGCACGATATCTGCAGTAACGAGAACGCGAACCAACTTCGCTGTGGGGGTCGAAGCTATGAGGTCCGACTCGCGCGAGTAGGAGGCCAAACGGCTTGATACTTGATCTACACTGGCGAGTCGCCGCAGCGCATCCTCCACAGCTTTCCAAGACGTGATCACGGCTCCTGCGGGTCCATGAGCCTTTAGCAGTTCCCCCGGGGATGACTTCAGCGGTCGCCGCTGAATCGTTCCCGAGACTCTCGTCGGCGCGAACGACGTCCCACTCCAGCGTGCCGCGCCAAGGTCTGGGATTGAGGGTTCGGCTGATGATGCACCCGTGCGAGCCACGAGCGTCTCGACATCTTCTTCGACCTGGCTGAGGATCTGCCCGAAAGTGATCTTTTGGCCGAACCCTTCGACGCTACTCAGCTTTCCGAGAAGACCAGCGATGGGTTTCCGGAAGATCAGAAAAGCTACCAGGACAGCGCATGGCCACGAAAAGACCTGGCCAAGTATCGCTACAGAGAATTGTCGCCAATCCATTCAACCATGTTGCCTGGTTGTTTGCCTTTGTGCACGACCCGAAGCCCACTTGTCCGGAACAAACCCGTCCCGAATGTAGGACAAGATCCCATAGGGGGCCAGCCTCCATGTAATTACCAGCCAGTACGGGTGCGAACTGCTACTTCCTGGCACTACTTCACGGTTCAATGTCCGCCGGCGTGTCTCTGTAGATGCCCATCGCGCCGCCCTCGGTGTGGGTGAAGGACTGGCTCCTTGCGGTACCGTCCAGGTCTCGCAGGACCGCCACGTAGGCGATCGTTGCGTCGAGGAACTTCAGGTGCTGCCCGACCTCCGGATCCTCGGGCGGGCCGGCCGAAGCGACCACGGCCCGAGCGGATTCGAGGTCGACGGTGTCTGCGGCTGCGATGAGCTGACTCGCCAGGGCCTTCAAGCCACTGATCAGAGGTGCGTAGCTGGCGGCGTCAACCTTGATCGGGGTGCTCATGGATCCATCCTTGTCGACTCCGGGGCTACGCACGAGAGCGCAGCCAGTTTGAACCACGACCGCTCCGCCGACATCCACGCACGGTCGAAACTTCCGAACCCTTGGCGCTGAACCAGCCGAACGCCCTCGCAGGAGATCCAGTACTCCCACTCCCAGCGGTGCGGGCGTCGGTGGCGCGGCGCCATCCGGCGGCAGGGGTAGCAGTAGGTGCGGAAGCGGACCTTCACGCCTGCCACCGCCAGAGTTGGCCCGCCTTGTTGGCGTATGCCTCCATGGCCCGCTCGTCAATCACATAGGCGGTTCCCGGCGGACAGAGTGCATCGTTGACCAGGACCTTGTAGAGGCCACCCAGCCAGAGTCGCCCCAGCGCCTCGCGGATCGCTGACTCGTCGGCAGACGCGCAGACGACGGTCCGTTCGGAGTCCTTTAGTGCCTGAAGCCAAGACTTGAGGTCGGCAAGGATCTGGTCGCTCACGTCTGCTCTGCCCCCGGGTCGAGCGCCGTGCTCACCATGTCCGCGAGGGAGCGCCACCGCTTCTCCTCGCCGGATGCGCCCGCAGCCTGCGCCTCAGCGGCTCGGACGTTCAACTGGTCGACGAGGTCCATGACTCGGCTCAACGTCAGCTCCATCTCGGACACCCGTTCCACAGCGCCATCGTGGTCGAGTAGGAAGCACCTGCTCTCCTCTGCCAGCAGGTCGAGGATGCGGTTCGCCCACGCGAGACGCTTCTCGGGTGAGGCATCATTCCAGCGGCGGATCCACGCGGCAGGGTCGAGCCGTACGCCTTCGGCCACGGGCTTGGAGGCTTCGCCGGCGCGGAGGCGCGCGACTTCGGCCTCAGCCCGGACGGCCCTCAGCTCTGCAGCCGGAAGCATTGCGTCGGTCTCAGGCATTGGCCATCACCCCGAACCGCTGCGTGGGGATGCCCGCCCGCTCGGCCAGGCCCGCGGTGTAGGACGTGCCGTGGGAGCCGTGCGGGCGTTTCCGTTGGCACGTCGACTTCACGCACAGGTCGATGAACGCCAGGCAGAGGTGCGCCCCGGCGTCCACCATCTCCTCGTCCCGTTTGGTGAAGGCGCTACGGCCCCACCGGTGCCGATCCGCGGGGTGGCGTTCCGGCTTGAACCCCCAGCTGCACAGGAGTGCGTCCGCGATCGAGTCGGCGCCCTGCTCGCAGTCGCCGTGCACCCAGAGGATGTTCACGCCGAGCATCACGGCATCGTGCCAGGTGTCCAGCAGGACGGCCGCCAGCATCAGGACGTCTTTCCAGGTGCGGGAGCCGGTCACAAGGACGCGGAGGGTGTCAGGCATCGACCGCCCCGCTCAACCGTTCAATGGCGAGCTCTGCCGATCGGCGAAGCCTCTGCTCGGCAAAGGCGACCTCGCCTGCGCGGCGCTGAAGAGCGACATGGTCACGGGTGTACTCGCTGAGCGCCTCGCCGATCTCCTCGGCGCTCATCCGGGCCAGGTCGAGGCCCGCCCATCCGCTGATCTTGCAGCCGAGTGCCTTCTCCAGCAGCTCCAGTAGCCTCAGGTTCTCCTGGAGGCCATGGCTGAGCGCGGTCTTGCCTCGGGCCTTGCGATCCTCCTCGACCGCCCGGTAGATCTCGTCGCGCTGGCTCTGCCGGATCTGGTCGATCTCGCGGAGCCGGATGTTGTCCGTACGGGACACGAGCGCGGTCATCAGCGCCAGCGACAGATTCGGCGTCCTGGTCTCCGGCTGTACCACTACCCGCATGCGACGCCCCGAGGATCGCGGCTCCATCAGCCCCCATCCGGGCGGAACCTCCTCAGGTCTGATCAGGCCGGGCGGAGCGACCACCCAGAAACGCGACGAATACTCCCACCAGGCATCCGCCTTGCCAGGGTCGCCCTCGTCAAAGTGATCGCCGCACTCGGAGCAGCGGCCGGGGAGGCAGGCCGCGAACCACCTGCTCGGGGGCGCCGGTTCCGGTTCGGGCTCCGGAGCAGGGCGGCAGTGCGCGCACTCCGACGTGATGCGCTCAGTCAGCTCGCACCGTACGGCTGCGGTGTCAGGCACTTCGCCCCACCTCCGCGGCTTCAGCGAGCTGGGCACGGATGTAGGCGGCCACCGTGGACTCCGGGATGCGGATCGTCTCGCCCACCTTGATGGACGCCAGGGCGCCCGTATGCACGAGGCGGTAGATGGTCATCTTGCTGACGCGCAGCGCCTTGGCCACCTCCACCACCGTCATCCACCGGATCGCCAGCAGCCCGGCCGTCGCCGCGTGTTCGCGGAGGAACGCGGCAATCCACTCGCGGGTCCTGGTGTCCACCCAGGCGGGGACCTGCCGCATCAGGACGCTCATGGCTGCGTCGGCCTGGACGTCGTCCGGCAGGGCGAGACGGCCGGCGACACCCTCCACCACGGCGCCGATGTCCCGACGGGCGAGGGCGTTCTGCAGGTCTCGGTCACTGGCCAACGTTGGCCTCCCAGGGTCGGTAAGGAGCGGGCTGTGAAGACTTCGGCGGATCGGTGCGCACGGCGCGCAGATCGGGGCGCCCCCGCGGCTCTTCGACCTTCGCGAAGTCGGCGAACTTGCCGTAGTGGAGCTGGTTGACCACGGTGATCGTCGTGATGGGGCCGTTCCGGTTCTTCGCCACGATCAGGTCGGCCGTGCCAGCGCGGGGGCATTCGACGTCGTAGGCATCGTCCCTGTGGAGAAGGATCACGATGTCGGCGTCCTGCTCGATCGCCCCCGACTCTCGCAGATCCGCGATGACCGGGCGCCGGTCGGAGCGCTTCTCGGGGTCGCGGTTGAGCTGGGACAGCAGCACCAAGGGCACCTGAAACTGCTTCGCCAGCAGCTTGAACTCCCGGGAGAGACCCGACACCTCCTGCTGCCGGCTCTCCGCTTTCGGCGGTGTCATCAACTGCAGATAGTCGACCACCACCAAGCCCAGCGGTCCCGACCGGGACAGGGTCCGCAGCACGGTACGTATCCGCTCGATGGAGCACCCCGGCGTGTCGTCGATCACTAGCGGGGCCGCCGCGATCCTCGACCCCGCCTCCGCCACCCGGTCCAGGTCGTTCGCCGATACCTGCATGTCCCGGATCGACTTGAGCGGGACCTGGGACTCGGCGGACACCATGCGAGTGAGCACGTCGCGGCGAGACATCTCCAACGTGAACATCACCGAGCGCTTAGCCTGCCGCAGCGCGGCGGACCGGAGGAGGTCGGTGGCCACTGTCGATTTCCCGATCGCTGGCCTCGCCCCCACGACGACCACCTCGCCGGGCCGCAGCGCCGTCAGCAAGGCCGCAAGATCCAGGTACGGCGGAACCACGCCCGGGACCGCCTCCGGCGGATTCTCCAAATCCTCCAGCAGGGACACCATGTCGTCGGCGACGCTCGGAGGCAGGTCGCCCACCCGGCCGGCGGCCACTTCGTCCAGGCGCTTACGGATCAGATCCAGCGTGGCGTCGCCATCCCACCGATCTTCCTCGGTCTGCTGTGTACCCCACCCCAGAGCCGCCCGGGTGTTCCGCCGATCCGCATCCTCCCTCACCTCGCGAGCACACCAGCCGATGGAGTCGGGCAGCGCCGCGTGCGGCATCAGGTCATGCAGGTAGGCGCCGCCGCCGACCCGGGCGAGTTCCCCACGGTCCTGGAGTTCAATCAGCACGGCCGTCGGCTCGACCTTCCGGCCGTCGTCCAGCACTGCCTTCGCGGCGGCGAACACCAGCCCCGCTCGGCTGTAGAAGTCATCGGGGCGGAGTAGGGTGACCGCCTCCTCCAGGCAAGCCTGCGACTGGATCACGGCCCCTGCGATCGCCATCTCCGCCGCGAGCACGCCCGGACCTGCCGTCCACCCCTCGAAGAACCCCTCGACGCCCGTCGAAGCCTCGGTCATCCGGCCGCCCTCCGGTCCGCCCCGTCCAGAACCACGACGGTGGCCTCGTGCCCCAGCCGGGAGGTGATGCGTTCCGCGCGCTCGCCCAGGGCCTCGTCGAAGTCCTCCAAGTTGGAGGTGATGCCGGTCGGCCGACCCCACGACCAGCGCTCGTCAACGACCGGGGACAGGCAGTCCACCGCCCACTCGTTGATCCGCGTGGACCCGAAGTCGTCCAGCACCAGCACGCCGGCCCGGCGCATCACGCGGAGCGCCTGCCGGTCGACGGGCGGCCCCACCGCCTCCTGCCAGTCGGCGGCCGTGGCGAACACGATCGTGTCCGCGTACCCGGCGGCCACCGCGCGCTCCAGGACCTCCCACAAGCTCCAGGTCTTGGTGGTGCCGGTGCCGCCGACGAGCACCATTGTGCGGGCGGTGCCGTCGAACAGGCGGCTGCCCCACTCGGCGATCTCGTCGCGGAGTGGGCCCTTGTGCCGGAGCAGCAGCGGGCGCCGGGCCTGGAATTCGGCGAGGCGGCGCAGACGGCGTTGGTCCTGCCAGTCGTCAAGGGGCGTGATCATGTGCGGTTCCTGTTCCCGAAGACCTTGGATTTGTCGTAGGTGCCACGAGCAGGGAAGGCGGCGACGGGGCGACGTGTGGCCCTGGCCTGTTGCTCTTGTGCCTTGTCGATCCAGTTGCGCCAAGCGGCGAGCCAGTCGCGGCAGCGGCGGTCGTTCTGGTGGGCGTGGTTGATGAACCGGAAGGTCTCCCGGTCGAGGTCGACGTCGTAGCCCTTGTCTGCGGCCCACTTCCGCATCGCCGGGGTTACGGCGAAGTCGGCGGGGATGGGCCGTTCTGGCTTGCGACGTGACGGCTTTGACTCGGGATCTTCTTCTTGCTCGCGCCGCCGCGCAGCGGCGCGCAAGTCGAAGAGTTGACCAGAGGAAGAATCAGAGAGATCAACTTCCTCACTTACATCACCACTACTAAAGAACTGGGAGGTCCCCCGGGGGGCCTGCTGAGAATTCTCAGGCGGACCCCCGGGGGTCTCCCTGAAATCGGCCCCCTGAGGCTCAGGGGGCCGATTTCTAGTACCCTGAGCCGAATTCTCAGGGTCGTAGATATCGGCCCCCTGAGAATTCTCAGCCGGGCCCCCGGGGGACCCACTGACTTCTACTTCGCCCTCGGTCTCAGCAGGGTCCCCGGGGAGCCTGCTGAGGTCGGCAGCCATCCCGTTCTCAGTCGGTTCCCCGGGGGTCCGACTGAGAACCCGCCCGAGAATGGCCGCCTGGAACACCGCTGTCTGATGTTTCTGCCCGCGCGCCAACTGCACGAGGAATCCGGAATCAATCGTGGCCCGGATCTTCTCCCCAACCTTTCGCGGATTCCGGCCAAGGACTCCCGCCACCTCTTCGCGCGGCACTGAAACGCGCCCTGACGCGTCCATGTAGAGAGCGAGGGTCATTAGAAGCACGCGCACCGAATCGGTAATCTGCGTGCTTCTGAGAACCTCCCGCAGCCAATGAGCGCGATAGGTCCCGTCGCTGAGGAGCGGGGCGTTCACGTGGTGTCGGCTCCTTCTATCGGCCGGTAGTCGCGCACCGTGAAGCGCGTGCCTTTGGTGTTCGTGTAGGTGCCGTCCACGAGCTGCTCCAGGTGCTGCTCGCACACTCGATGGCCTTCGTGTCCGGGCTCGTCCCCAACCGAGCAACAGTCGAGTTCGACGATGTAGGCACGGAAGCTCGCCACACGGGGACATGCTTCGATGTGCTCCCCGCGGGACTCACACATCCGGGGGTGTCTGTAGCCGGACCTGGCCAGGCGAATGTTCACGCCGACGTACTTGATCTGCAGGTCTTCGGAAAGCGGAGCCGAGTCTCCCCAGGGGTCCGGTTCCCGGCACGCCGCGACATACCCCAGCCACTCCGCCCGAGCCTCAAGGGAAAGCCCGTCCATGAGGCTGCGAGCGTGGCCAACGGCGAGCCAGTGCGCGAGTTGCCCGTAGTACTGGGCGTCACGAAGTTGGGCAGGCCGCGACATGATCTCGTCACCAAGGACGGCCACAGCCTGGTTCCTAGCTGTGTCGATCTCCTGATCGGAGAAGCTTTCGAGAAGGTCGGATACGGCGCGCGTGAGGGAAAGGACTGCCCACCGAGAGGTGCTCATCGCATCCAGTCCGGCGTGGATGGTGATCTGGTCGTCCGAAGGTGGCGGATCGAAGTCCGCGAACAGCTCGTCGTCGTACCATTCGCGAGCCTCGGAGATGAGCACCTCGACGGCGTCCGCCTGGAACCAGGAGAGCAACTCGTTGGCGAGGCTGACCCGGCCGGGAATCAGACGGTGGTCAAAGTTCGGCTCGTAGTCCTCGTCGCTGGGGTCTTGCTCCGGGCGGATGGCCTCAGCGGCGGCGGCCTGAAGCTCGCGAACCTTGCCCCAGGCGATCCCACAGAAGTAGCGCCAGACGTCTGCCGCCCTGATCTTCTTCCTGGACATGGCGATATCCAGGCAGTCCTTGAGGATCGGGAGCGGCAGCCCCATCGCGAGGAACCTGCTGATGGACTGCTGCCATCCTGGGTCCCTATGCACGGCGCGCCCACCGGCACCACCCTCGGCGAGGGTCCACGCGTTCCACCACTGATCAAACTGGGCATGCTCCGCAGCCTGACTTTCCCGCGCAGCCAGCATCCTCTCCGCTGCGGCTTCGATCGCCTGGGCCCACCGAGCCGCATCGCCGGCGACCTTCGCCACGGTGGCCGCGTCCGGCGGTGTAGCGGCCTTGCCCGAGTTGCAGGGGTCGCAGAGTGTCTGCAGGTTGGACGCCTCGTCCGTGCCCCCGAGAGCCTCCGCCAGCACGTGGTCGACCTCAAGTTCGACGTTGGGCGCCTTCGCGCCGCAGGCCTGGCAGGTGTAGTTGTCCCTGCGCAGGATCTGCATGCGCAGGCTCTTGCTAACGGCCATCGCGGGCTCCCGTCCGTGGGCTACGGGCCGGGCGAATCGCCGGCTTGGGAGCACTCTGAACCAGCCAGCGTGCTTGCGCCTCAGCTCGACCAGGTCTGTGGATAACCCGGGATCTGTGGATAACTCTGTGGATCACTGCCGCCTCCGGTCACGTCCCAGGTGGCCGATGTGGAATCCGGCAGAGCAGTGGCGACAGGCGTACACCTTCAGCCGCTCAGCAGAGGTGCCCGCGGCGACCAGCTTCTGAAGGGCGGCTTCAGCCTTGGCCCGGGTCGGGTAGGCGCGCTTGCCGACGCAGGAGCGGTTCTTGGTCGCGGTTCTCGACTTCACGGCCGGCTCACCTCCCGGACCCTTACGACGTCGTGAGGGATGCCGCCCAGCAGCCGACCGTCAGTGCCTTGCGCGAGGGCGTAGGAGCGGGCCCAGACCGCGAACCAGGCGTGGGCGGGCTCCCCGGTAGGGTCGGCCCGCTGGTCGTCCCCGAGGACGCTGCAGGAGCCGTCCCCGTGCAGGATCTGCTTGGTCGGCTGCCAGCCGCCGCAGTCGCAGCCCGGGTCCGGGCACACCGCACCCCGGGCGCCCTCGGTGAGAGCGGGCCCGGACCGGTAGTGGGTCATCCGGCCGGCGACCATCGGGCAGGCCCGGGTCACGTAGGCCGCGCACTCCGGGTGGAGGGGCGGCTCGTCGAAGTAGCCGTCCTCGGCCAACTGGTTCGGGCCGCCCAAGAACACCAGGGTTCCGGCGATGCGCTGGCCGTCGACCTGGCAGAGCTGCTCCAGCCAGGCGCGGCGCCAGTGCTGGCCGTAGGTCTGGCGGAAGTCGGTGGTGCCGTCGGCGAGGCGGACGTTCACCCATGGGCAGACCAGGCCGCCCACCTGGGGGCGGTCGGTGAGCCGAAGCGGGATCGGGGGGCGAACGTCAGCCATGGATGTGCACCCCCGAGTCGGCCGGAATGTCTGCATGGACCTTCTTGATCCGTGCGCGACGCTCCTTGGCCAGCCACGAGGGCGGTTCCCATCCCGCACCAACGAGGAAGGTGTAAGCCTCGTCGGAGTCGAGGGCTTGCCTGTGTGTGCGCTGGGCCTGATCCCAGTACTCCTGCGCGCGACGGCGCCAGCTGTCGATCTCCGCGTCGGCCCTCGCCTGGATGGTCGCTATGGCGCTGACCTCATCCCCGCGGCGGGGATCGTGGCAGTCGACATCCGCCGCCAATGCCCGCAACCGTTCGAGGTCGGACGGTGCCGGGTGTGCGGGTAGGGCGAGGATCGCGCGGGCCAGGTGGCGGAGCGGCTCCAGCGTCTCGGGGATCGCTGCGGCAACCAGGCCGTACGCCTGGTTGCGCGCGTCACGCGCGGCGGCGGCGCGCACCGCGTCAGCCCAGCGGTCGCGCCCGTGGAGCTGGCGGTACCACAGGTCACGGAGGCGGGAGTTCTCGCGATGGGCGATGTCGAGCTCGGCGCGCAGTTCGGCGACCTCGTCGTCGGCGTCGAACAGGGTCGGTGCCCCGTCCTGGCCCTTCACGCCGACTCCCCGGTGAGCTCCAGGTCGTCGAACAGGGACGGCATCGAAGCGCGCCGCTCGGCGGCTCGGAGGTTGTCGACGGCGGTCCGCCAATAGCTGGGCTTGAGCTCGCACCCGACGAACCGGCGCCCCTGCAGGAGCGAGACGTACCCCTCGGAGCCGATGCCCGCGAACGGTGAGAGCACCACCTCGCCGCGGTTGGACCACAGGCGGACGCAGCGCTCGATCAGGTCAAGCTGGAGAGGGCAGGTGTGCCGTCCGTCGGCCTCCTCGCGGGCCACGGCCGCGTTCAGGGTGTTGGTCTCCTCGATGTCCAGCCAGGCCGGTGCGATCGCCAGCTCGGTGACCTCATCCGTGAGCCGGGCGACGGGGGCGGCCCATTCGATCCACTCGTCGTTGGTGACGTCGGTGCTGATCGGCGTGGTGTTGTCGCCGGGCTTCCGGAACAGCAGCAGGTAGTCGGGCAGGGCCGGGGCGGTGCGGGAGGAGTCGGACCGCAGCGTGACGAACATCAGCTGGTGTGCCTTCGCCCGCTGAGCCTGGTACTGCGGGTTCTTGTTGATGGTCCAGCGCCGGTTGTAGATCCATCCCGCGGCTTCGTGGGCGCGGATGACGTCGCCGGGGAAGTCGTAGGTGCCGATGTAGCCGTGGCGGGCCTTGGTCAAGGGCAGGTCGGCGACGTGGACAGCGCACAGCCGGCCCGGCTTGGTGACACGCAGCAGTTCCCGCACCACGAAGTCGTAGTGCTCGAAGAACTCCTCCGGGGACCGGCAGTTGCCGAGGTCACGCACCGAGTCGGAGTAGACGTACAGGTCGGCGAAAGGCGGGCTGTACACCGACAGGTCCACCGACTCGTCGGCCAGCTTGCCGAGGCGTTCGCAGGAATCGTCCAGGTAGAGGGTCCAGCCGTCGCCGCTGGCCACGTCCTGGATGAACGTCTCGTCTTCGGTCACGCTCACGCGGCCCGTCCTCTCCTGGTTTCGTTCATGGAGGCGACCAGTTCGGCCACCAGGGCGGAGGCCTCCGCCTCCTTGCGAGCGACGTTGGCGGCGATCGGCGCCTCCACGTCGGTGAGGACGATGTGGGCGTCCACCGGACGGGTCTGGCCGTACCGCCAGCAGCGGCGGATGCACTGGTAGTACGCCTCCCATGAGTCGGAGAGCCCGACGAAGGCGGTACGCGCGCAGTGCTGCCAGTTCATGCCGAACCCGGCAATAGACGGCTTGGTGACCAGAATTTGGATCACACCCCGGGCGAACCCGAGCAGCGCTTCAGCCTTCGCCTCTGGCTTCCACGAGCCCTCCACGTTCACCGCCCCCGGCAGCGCCGCGGCGAGCATCTGGGCCTCGTCGTTGCGTCCGGCCCACAGCAGCCACGGCTCGCCCGGCTCGGCCTTCACCAGCTCGACTGCTTTCGCCACGCGGTCGGCGACGGTGGCCTTGCGGACCTGCGCCCGACCGCGGACACCACCCAAGGCGGCAGCCGAATGGACGGGGAACAGGGTTCCCTCCGTCTGCACCCCCTCGGTCTCCACCAGGTGTGTGTGGATTGTGAGCGGCGGCAGGACGTAGCCGTCGTCCGCGTACCCGATGTCGGACGGCCGGCGGAGCGCGGACGCCCACGAGGCCATCCACCGGAACATCGGCTGGCGGGCGTGCCCTTTCAGGCGCCATCCGTCGCTGTCGTGGACGAAGTAGGTGGCGAGCATCTCGGCCCTGCTCATCACTCCCAGGAATTCGGCCTGGCTGGTGAGTTCGGTCGGTTCGTTCGGCGCGGGCGTGGCTGTGGCGGCCAGGCGTCGCGGCACGTCGGCGAAATGGCGGATCAGCCGGTTACGGGTTGCCCCGTCGCTGTTTTTCAGGATCGAGGCCTCGTCCAGGGCGACGGCGTCGAGGCCGGCCGGGTCGAACCGGTCGACCATCTCGTAGTTGGTGACCCACACCCCCGAACCGTGGGCCTGCTCGTCGGATCGGGCATAGGCGGCGGCGATTCCGATGGACGCGGCCTCCTCCACGGTCTGGTGGCAGACCGCGAGCGGCGCGACGATGAGCGAACGATCCCCGGACAGGCGGGCCCACTCCAGTTCGGCGCGGGTCTTCCCGGTCCCGGTGTCCCACCACAGGGCAGCCCGGCCGCGGTGGACGGCCCACGCGACCTCTTGGCGCTGCCAGTCGTGCAGGGACGGGTGGATGTCGTCGGGAGCGACGATGCGCCCGATGGGCGTCACGCGGTTCCGCTTGCGCTCCAGGAACGCGGCGTAGCTAGACATAGGCCACCTCGTCGAAAAGTGCCTCGCGCTGCGGGAATGGCCGGTTGGACCACAGGACCTCGGTGCGTTTCTGGTAGCCGTTCGACTGGCCCGTATGGGCGTCGAGCTCGGTCCGGTGCCAGCCCTCAAACAGTTCGTCGTAAAGGTCGCTGTGATAGCCGGACAGCACGACGGCGGAGCGGCAGGCGTCGAGTGCGGTGGCCAGCTCACGGTGCGCCGCTTCTGAACCCATCTCGTGCCGGTAGTTTCGGGCGCGGGTGCTGCCCAGGTAGGGCGGATCCACGTAGAGCAGCACGTCCTCGTGGCGACCGTAGGCGGCGACCAGCTCCAGGGCGGGCCTACATTCCAGGCTGACCTGGGCCAGGCGTTCGGCGGCCGGTGCGAGACGCCCCACGTACCCGGCCAAGTAGCGGGGCATGCCGCTACTGGAACCAGCCGGGTCCTGGAAGTGTCGCCAGCCAGTGGACTTCATGGTCCCTGCGCGGCCTTGGGTGAGGATGATCCACACCATTCGGGCACGCTCCAGGTCGTCCATGGCAGACAGATCGGCGTACTTCGCCGTCCGATATTCGGCTCGGGAGTGCGGCGTGAGGGCACAGATCTGCTCCAGCTCGCCGCTCCGCTCACGGAGGACGCGCCAGAAGACCATCAAGTCCTCGTCGATGTCGTTGACCGTCTCCATCCGGCTAGGACTCTTCGCCAGGAGCACCGCCAGACTCCCGGCGTAGGGCTCCACATAGTGCTCATGAGGAGGCAGCAGGGCGGCGATCTGGTCACCCAGCGTCTGCTTGGAGCCGTAGTACGGCATGGGCGGTTTCATGCGAGCCTCAAGGCCAGCACCAGGCACTGGTAGGAGTCGCTGTCCTGGCCCCGAACCAGGACCTGGAGGTGGTCCGGGTCCATGTGGAGGACCACGTTCTCCTGCTGGACTCCGCCGACGGCGTCCAGCAGGAAGGCCGGGCTGAAGCCGATCTCGCGGGCGTCAGCGCCGTCGAGCGTGCACGGGACTGTCTCGGTCCCGCGCCCGAGGTCCCCAGTGCCTGCCTGGACGAGGACACCGTCGGAGGTGAAATGCAGGCGGACGGACATGCCCTTGTCGGCCAGCAGGGACACCCGCTTGATCGCGGTGGTCAGGGCGGCCCGGTTGACGGTGGCGGCGATGGGAAGGTGGTCCCACCCGATGCGCGCCCGGTAGTTGATGTACTTGTCGTCGATCAGGCGGGCGGTCACGACCCGGCCGTCGGCGCAGAAGCCGATCAGCTTGTCGTCCCATCCGAGCGCGACCTCACCGGAGATGCCGCCCTTGGCCAGGTCGAGCACCACATCGTGGTGGACGAGTACGCCGCCGGGAGGCATGCCGCGCAGGCTCCAGGGCAGGTCGCGGACTGCGATCCGGTAGCGGTCGGTAGCGGCCAGCGTGAGGCGGTCGCCCTCCGCGTCGATGCGGACGGCGGTGAGGCCCGGCACGGTGTCGTCCTCTGATGCGGCGATGGCGGTCTGTTCGATCGCGACCCGGAAGGCCGGCCCATCTACAGCGCCCAACGGTGCGGGCGGTGCGGGGATGGTCGGATAGTCGGATTCGGGGAGCGTCATCAGGGTGAACGCGACGCGCCCGCAGGTGAGAGCCACCTCGTATCCGTCCAGGACGAGCTCGGCCCACGACTCGCCCGGCAGGCTTTTGACGATCTCGGCGAGTACCCTGCCGGGGATGACGACACGGCCGGGGGTGGCGACTTCGGCGGCCACTGTCGCCTGGACGGACACGTCGTAGTCGAACGCGGATACGGTCAGCTGGTCGGTTTCGGCGACGAGCAGCAGCCCGGACAGGACCGGCACGGCGGGACGTCCAGGGAGGTTGCGGGCGGCCCACGTGACCGCTTCCGCGAAGACCTTCGGGTCGATGGTGAGTTTCATTGGGCAGCCCTCTCAACGCAACGGCAGTTGCGGGCGGAGTCGGTCTCTACGTTCGGGTTGAGCCAGCCAGGGCCTTCGGCGGGCTCGGGGCCTTCCCAGGCCAGGAGGTCGGGGCATTCCGGGTCGGCGTGGCCGGTCAGCCCGGACGGGTACCAGGGGCGGATCCAGCCGTTCGGCAGGGTGATCGTCGTCATGCGGCCACCCGCCTCTGGGTTGTCTGGCGGGCGCACTTCTGGGCGTGAACACAACCCTTACAGGTCGCCCTGCGGAGTCCCGTCCTGCTGTTTCGCACGGCGTACTCGGTGACGACCTGCTCCACGCCGCACGACGAGCAGACCTTCGTACCGGCCAGTCCGGCGCGTTCCTTCTCGGTCGTTGCGGCGATGACGCCACCCGGGTCCTGGTCCGGGGACAGAGCGGTGACCCAGGCCCGGCAGTCGTCCAGGACGGGGCAGCCGTAGCAGACGGCGCGGGCCATCTCCGGCCGGGACTCGTCGTACATCAGCTTGGACTGGCCGCCGCAGGCGCCGCGGCTGAGCCACTCGGGGGCGTGGCGGAGCAGCTGGGATACCGTCACGCTGCCACCCCCGGGAAGCGCTCCAGCTCCTCGCCCGTGATGGCCTCCACCAGAGCAGAGACGAGCACCTCGGCGGCGGGAGGGGTGACGGCGTTGCCGAGCTGGGTCACCTGGTCGCGCTTGTCTCCCAGCACCACGTATCCGGCGGCAAACGCCATGCCCCGGGCGATCTCGCTCGGTTCCAGCATCCGGAACCGCACTTCGTTGATGTCGATCTCGGGCAGGTCGGCGGACGCCAGCCCGAACCGGTCCAGGGTCGTGACCGTGCCCATCGGCTGGGACGCCGGCTTGGCCACACCGTTGCTGTAGTACGGGACCAGCAGGGCTTCCGGCGCCTGGGCGAGGTAGTGGTGGTTGCCGCCCGCGGTGACCGTGTGCAGAGGGCCGTCGATCGGCCGGGCACGCTCCTTGTCGCCTCCGCCGCGCATCGGGATCAGGAACGGCGGCGGTTCCACCAGGGCGTGGTTGGAGCCGTCCGCCACGATCGTCGCCAGCGGATCCACGGCCGGGTCGGTGTTACGCGGCCGGCCGGACCGCAGCAGGGTCAGGAACGGCGGGAAGGCCACACCGGTCTCGTTGCGCGCGGTCTGCGTCCGCCCCGGCTCGGTCGCCGGGAACGCGGCCTTGCCGTCCCGCCCCTCCACGGGAACCAGAAGGGGCGGCACCGCCAGGGCGTCGTTCTCCCTGGCCGTGCGAGTCCTCAGCGGCTGGGTCACCGGGTAGGCGGTCGTGTTCCACGTGCCGCCCGCCGGGACGAGAAGCGGCACCCAGAACTTCTTGACCCCGGCCTCGATCCTGGCGACCGTGTTCGGCGCGTACGGGCGGAAGTTCTTGCCGGGCTTGCCGTCGCCGATCCGCCTGGTCGGCAGGGAAAGGTCGATCGCCTCCAACGCCGGGAGGACCGGCGGCTCCACCACGGTGTTCCGGCACGACATGCGAGGGCACCGGTAGAGGTACTGGGAGCGGTACCGGCCCATGTCCCGGTAAGACTTCTTGAACGACAGGACGGCGTGAACCACCTCGTCGCATGCCGGGCACCAGGTGAGCGGCCGGAGCCACTTGTCCCAGTCGGGGTCGCGGCCGAGGGAGCGGTGCCAGTAACCGACATACAGCCGGTCCCGGCTCTGCGGGGCAGCCAGCGTGCGCACCGGCTGGGCGTGCATGGAGTTCAGGGCGATGACGCGCGTCTTGTACCCCAGGCGGTGGAAGCGGCGCAGCCAGTCGTCGAAGCCGTCCCACTCCCGTTCGTCGGTGACGTTCTCGACAACGCCGGCCAGGACCAGCCGCCCGCGGGAGGCGACGCCTTCGAGGTAAGTGGGCACCTGTTCCATGAGGGCCCGGGACTCCTCCGCCGTGATCTCCTTGTCGGTCTTCTCCCGGGAGAACAGTTCGTCCTGGCGCGAGCGGTGGAAGGTCCTCTTCTCGCCGTTGGCGATCGACCACTTGGTGCACTCGGGCGACGCCCAGTGGATGTGCGAGACGGGCCAGTCGTGGACGGGCGATTCCTGGATCTTCCCCTGCTCGTGGCGTACGTCGGGGAAGTTCGTCTGATGGGTGTCGAGGGCCAGCTGCCAGTGGTTGGCGGCCAGCGTGACCTTCACGTTGGGCACCTGCTCGGCGCCCTGCGAGGACCCGCCTGCACCACAGAACCAGTCGGAGACCTCGATCATGTTGCCGTCGTGGCGGTATGGGCTCACCGGGTTACTCCTCTCGTGGTGTCGGAGATCAGGCCATCGGCTTGGTCGAGCGGAGTGTCGGCAGGAGCGGATGGCTTTTTGGAGTGGCGGGCGGCGGCGTGCCGCTGCTCGCGGCGGTCGATCCGGGAGTCAGCGCGGGCCAGCCAGCCCAATCCGCCCAGCACGAGGTGGGCGACGAGGCCGACCACGGCGAAGTACGCTCCGGCCCACACAATCCAGGCGGGGATCGTCACGGCCGTTCACCCCGCTCCAGGGCCTCGATGTCCGCATACAGCCGTGCGGTCTCCTCGGGAGTCGGCTCGTGGCTGTCGCTGATCCCGCGCAGGGCCCTCACCTCTTCGGCGAGACAGTCCCGCTCCCAGGCCGCGCGGACCACGGCGTACTGCATGACCGCGAGCGCGGTGTAGAAGCCGCCGAGGACGAGCACGGGGGTTTCGGAGCGTCCCATCGCGAACCCGGCGATCAGCGCGACCACCGGGAGCGGACCCCACTCCAAGGCGTAGGTGCGGAGGCGGATCATGCGACCACCTCGGCATCGACCGGCCGCGTGTCGGCGAACATCCGGCATGGCCGCTCGAACGACTCACGGGGGAACAACGCGTCCTGGCCGGGCGGGTCGGGGATGGGGGTCGGCTCGTCCGGGCCGGGGTCGTCCTCGTCCCGGAAGTAGATGCACGTGTACTGGTCGCCGAGCCGGGAGCGGTTCTTCTCCATCCACTCGGCTGGGGTCCGCTCCATGTAGGCGACCATGATGAGCGGGCACCCTTCGGTGGCGGTGCCGCGCTGGAATGGTGCGTCGTGGACGCACCGGTAGCAGTTGGACTCGAACCAGCATTCGCTCTCGGTACCGTTGGAAAACGCGGGCCGGTCGAGAGCCTTCGCGTACGCCTCTTCGTAGGTGGGGAGCGTCACGACGCCTCCCTCTTGTCACGGCCGTTGAGCACGGTAAGCCTGAGACCGAGAGCGGTGATCTGGGCGTCGATGGTGATCAACTGCGGGGGAATCGTCGTGGCCGTCCGCTCCAGGTGGGTCACCTTCGTCGGTGCGATGCGACGGCGGGCGGCCACCTCGGCAGTGGGTAGGCCCAGTTTCTGCCGCAGCTCCCGGAGACGGGCAACCACCTCAGGGCCTTCGGCGAGAACCTCGGCACCGAGCACGACGGCGAGGCGCAAGCCGACCAGGTCGGCCCACGTGCACGTCTCCAGGTAGGGCGGGGAGTGGGTGCCGGTCCGCCACGAGCTCAGCGTGGTCGGGGCCACCCCGAGGAGGGGCGCAACCTGGATGCTGGGCATGCCCAATTCGGCCGTACGACGATCCAGTGTCACCACCACGTGGTGCACGCGCCGGCCCAAGGGGATGGGAGCCCGGCCCCGTCCGCGACGGCGCTTCTGCGTGTCGGTCATCTGCTCAGCCATGGGTCACCGCCGCTCCGACCCGCTCGCAGAGGTAGGCGAGGTGACCCGCCAGCGCACGGTCAATGCCGTGCTCCTCGCCAGGCCCCATCAGACTGGCCATGGCCACGAGTGCGGTCACCACAACGTCGAGCAACTCGGCTCGCACGTCGGCCGCCGTGTGGGTGACCCCCTTGCGGGGATTCTGGCCGGTCATGCCGATGTACGCCGACGAGGCTTCGCCCGCCTCCTCGACCACCTTGAGGATTCGCATGGCGATCTCGTGGTCGGTGCGGGGGTTGGACTTGTCGAGCCAGCCGACGAGGGCGGCGATGCGCTGGCCCAGCGCGGGGGCAGAACCGTAGCCGCGGAACAGGGCGAGGATGGTCGCACACGGCTGCTCGTCGCACGCCGCGAGTTCGCCAGCGTGGTCGCGGTGGTCGTCCATGGCCTGGTCGTTCAGGGCCTGACCGGCGTCCCGGAAGTCCCCGATCATGTCCGCGATCAGGTGAGACAGTCCGCAGTACCGGCACGGGCCGGGGTGGGCCAGGCTTCCGTGCGGCGGCTGGATCGGGAAGCTGTGATCGCATGTCAGTGCGGTCGTCTGCTCAGGCATGGGAGGTCACCGCCTCCCGCTCGGCTCCAGCGGCGGCCTTGCTGGCGTCGTACTGGGCGATGCCCCAGACGATCGCGTGGCAGGCCCACAGGAACGACCAGTCGTAGTCGTGCAGGTCCCACTCCCACACGTCGTAGAAGCGGACGCCCTGGTAGTCGAAGCGTTCGAGCGCCTCGTGGGCCTCATCTTCGAAGTGCAGGTGGTCGAACAGGTCACGCTGGAGGGCCAGGAACAGGCCGGGCGGGCGCTCCTCCAGGTCGCGGATCTCGCCCAGGACGCGCGCCTTCGCGTAGTCCTCCGAGTAGGACCGGCAGGCACGCCTCCCGCCCTCGGTCTTCTCCGACCAGTAGTGCGGGTTGACCCGCGCCCCGTCGCTGCGGAAGAACTCGAACATGTCCGTGGTCCGCGTGAATATGTAGCCGTCCACGTCGCCTCGGATGGCGAGGCTGCCTGGCCAGGTGACCAAGTCGAACCAGTACATGCCGTGGCGGGGGTTCTTGCACCGCAGATGGCGGTAGATCCCGTCGTTGTGAAGGATCGTCAGCTCGTGTTCGGCGGTTTCCTTGGCGAACCGCTCGGCCATCTCGGCGAGGGTCCGGCTACCCACGGCGCTCACCGCCCTTGGCGAGCAGGGTCTTGCGGTCGTACACCGGCTGCTTCGGGACCGCGTCCGCGGCGGCCGTCTTGTCGTAACGCCGGCGTGGCCGGGGTCGATGTCGATCGTGACGGTGTGGTTGTCCTTCACGGCGTCGTCCTCCCGGATTCGTGCGAGTCGAGGAAGGGCGGGATGCTCGGGTCGCCGTAGGGCGGGCGGCCGATGTGGTAGGCGGCCGGGTCCGGCACGTCCCGCTCGACACGTTCAGCAACGGCCTGCCACCAGCCCACCTCGGCCTCGTAGCGAGCCTTGGCGGCCGCAATTTCCAGGGCGGCGACCTCGGCGAAACGGCGCTTCACGTGCGGAGGCGTGACCACCGGCGGCGGCACTGCGGGGAAGGTCTGGGTGTCGGTCTCGGTCATCGGAAACTCCAGATCAGAACGGGGGAAGCCCGAGCTCGGTCCATTCGGGCAGGAGGACGGCGCGTTGCCACGCCTTGCCGAGTGACGGGTCATTGACGACCGGGTCGGTGGCCTCGGGGGCGACCAGCGGGGCATCCTGCGGCGGCACACTGCCGTCGGCGGTGATCGCGTACTCGTAGCGTCGGGCGAGGCTCTGCCAGCGGCCCAGGTCGGCGCGGGCGGCGCGAAGTTCGGCGATCAGGCGAGGGACGGCCTCCCACATGACGAACTGGGCGTCCTCGCCGATCGCGGTGCTCTCCGTGCGCATCGCCGCCTCGTGCCTGGTCTGGACCTCGTCCAGGTCAACGGGGTAGTCGTCGTCCCAGTCCGGCTCCTCACGGGGCGGGCCCATGAGCTGCTCGTCCTTGTACTCCTGCCAGTAATCGCGCTCGTCGCTCACTGGGGGCCTCCAGTCGAGGGATAGGTAGACCGCCAGCCCTCCAGCTCGCGCTCAGCGCGGCGGAGGCGGGCGATCAGTCCGGGGACGGCGTTGACGACCGTGCGGCCGTGCTCGCCGAGAAGGGACGACTCCTCCAGGAAGTCGCCGTAGGCGGCCTCCACCTCTTCGAGGGTCAGCGCCATCGAAGGTGCGGGGCCGGCGATGCAGTCGTGGTCGGCTGGGAGGGTTTGCCCCTCCCAGGGGCAGAAGCGCATGTCCATCACCACGACTCCTCGGACTCAGGGCGCGGCTTGGGCTTGCGGTAGCCGGGCTGCCAGTACGGCTCAAAGTCGGCCGGCCTCTCGATGGCCATGTCGACGTAGCCGTGCATCGAGGCCAGCGCCTTCTCCTCGTCGCGGCCGAGGTGGTCGCCCCAGGAGACGCCGTTCACGAAGTAGGTGAGGTAACCCCACTCCCGACCCTTCTTGACCTTGAGCTTCACGCCCCGGTAGGTCTCGGTCTTCACGCCGCCTCCCGCGGTAATGGGGAGGGCGATCCGGAACGGCCAGCCTTGCGGCTGGGGCGAGCGCGCAACCGGGTGGCCATGGCCTGGTGGCGTGCTCCCGCCTTGCGCCGGCGGTCGTTGCCCCAGGGCCGGGATGGGATCTCGCCCTCGTGCCACAAGGCGAGGAACCGCTTGCGGGCCAAGCTGAGCTGGCAAGCGAAGGCGCGCGTGGACAGCCCGACGACCGCGGCCGCCGCGCGGTGGTCGTCATACGTGGCCAGGGCGACGAGGACGTCCTTCTCGCGAGGGGTCAGGCGGGGCCAGATCTGGGCGAGCGCGAGAGCCTCCACCGTCGCACCCTCGGGGGAACCTGAGGGCGCCCCGAGGTCGAGCCAGTAAGCGGCGAAGGCCCGGGCGTTGTCCCTCGTCCCGTGGTGCTTGCGGTGCTGGGAGAGGGTGTCGTTCAGGGCTCGCATCCCGACCACCGCGAGTTCTGACGCTGTCGGCGCCTCTTCGGCTGCGGACACGTGCCAGGCGATTGCCGACCATGCGATTTCGTAGCGCTCGCCGATCTGGGTGCCGCGCCAAGAGCCACGCGTGATCTCCCGGCTGACTGCGCTGCGGGCGAACCGGTCGAGGTCGTCCAACGTGTATCCGTGCCGCACGGGCGTGTTCAGGTTCATGCGACCCTCCGATCGGCCGGGTTGGCGGTGTCGGCGGATTCCCACAGAAGCGTCAGGCGGTACCCCATGGCCGACACATGCCGATCAAGCGTGAGGACGCCCACTCCACGGGCGACTACGGGGCGGCGCTCCAGAAGTGCGATCGCGGACTGCGGCACCCGGCGCTTAGCTGCCAAGTCGCGCTGTGAAAGGCCGCGACGCCTCCGCAGGGCGGCCAGGTCCGTCAGGACAGCGAGGCCCTCAGAGGCCACATCCGCCCCGTCAACTACGGCGACCCGAAGGCGCACGAGATCCGCCCAGGCACACACGTGCAGGTATGAGGGGGCCGCGGCGGCCGTGCGCCACTTCCTCACGGCCGAGGGAGAGGTCCCAGCGGCTGACGCAACCGCGCTGGTCGGAATGTCGAGGTGCGTGGTGCGGTCGAGCAGTTTGGCTACCACCAGGGCGATTGTCATGCCGCCCTCCGATCAGCCGACCGGGCGCACAGGAAGTAGCGGCGAACAGGTCGGCGGTCGTACTGGTCGCAGGGCTCGATGACCACCTCGACCTGCCCGCTGGCGACCAGCCGCCCCATCGCCGCACACGCGGTGGACCAGTACGAGATCGACCCGCCGATCACCCGGGCCAGGTCGTACGCGCTGACCCGGATGCCGGGGTGGGTACGCAGGTGGTCGAGGATGAGCGGGTCCATCCACCGATCCGGGCGGCGGGGACCAGGGACGCCCTGCTCCTGCCGAATCCGCTGCTCATAGCGTTCCGCGGTTCTGCGGTGTACGCCGATCCGCTCGGCCGCCTCTTCGATGCTCGCGCCCTCGGCGCGCCAGCGGCGCTCAGCGGCCGGCCTGTGAGGTCCGGTGACCAGGTGCATACCGGTGGTCATGCCGCCTCCCCAGGTTCGGTGGCGGTCGCCCACGACCCGTCCCGGGTGGGCAGCATCCAGTCGCGTCCATGGACGAGCACCGGCTGTGCGGCCGGGTCGAGTCCCGTCAGTACGAGATAGCCCGCTCGGTATGCCTCGCCGCGGTTGTGCTCCACGTCGCCGTGGCACTTCGTGACCCCGTCCCCGCACAAGAGCAGGAGGTTCTCCAGAGCGTTCGTGCCGCCCCGGCCGCGCGGGATCCGATGCTGGATCGAGTCCTCTCCCTTGACCCAAGGGCCGCCGCAGCGGACGCAGCGGTAACCGTCGCGCCCCTCCACCTGAGCCCGGGTCTTATCGGAAGGCCCGGTGTCCGTGGCCGGGTAGGTCAGGTGCCACCCGTTGCGGCAATGCTTCACGCCGGTCGGGGAAGGGTTGGACAGGCCGAGAGACCGGACGCGGTCCAGCCGGCGGCGCGCCTCCTCTTCGGTGGCGAACGTCTCCTTAGGGCAGCAGGGCCTGACGCGGGTTTTCATGCGCCACCACCTCGTGTGGTGATGGTCTCGATGACCAGCGCGGTCTTGTTGAGGCCGCCCATGAGCATCGACTGCACCTTGAGCGCGTCCACGAAATCCCAGGCGGCCTGACGCGCAGCCGTAGCCCGACGCAGAGCCAGGAACTCATCCGGAAGGCGGTCAGCGAACCAGGCGTCGCGGGCCTTCTGCGAGACCTGGCCCGCCCGGGTTCCCACCTCGGGGGCGTTGTCGTTGTAGGGAGCCTTCGCGCGGTGGTACTTCTCTTCGGCGTCTGCCTCGCCTCTCCTGGCCCTGCGAAGTTCGAGCTGGGCGCGGCCGATCGCGTTGGTCAGCAACTGCAGGTAGGCGTTGGTTTCGAACGGGCTGAGCACCTCGCCCGGGTTCCGGAACTGGAACCCGGACTGATTCACCGAGTAGGCGGCCTCGCTCATGCCGGATCACCACCCGACTTGTCCGAGCCCAGCCACGCCTGATCCTTCTCCGCCGTCCAGGGCTCGCCCTCGGGTACGGCGTCCAGCCGCTCCGCCTTGCGCGGGCTGGCGATCGTGTCGCGTTCCAGCTTGTTGTGTGCCTTGACCTGGTCCTTTGTCATGAGCCCGTTCGCGGCCAGTTGCTCTTCCGTGAGCTGGGAGCGGGACACGGACCCGTCCTTGTTGCCGGGCAGGCCGTTCGGGAGGACCCTGGACGCCTTCTCCAGCTCGTCGGCGCGGGTCTTCACCGTGGCGAGCAGCCGGTTGGCGGTCTCGGAGTTGATCCGCTGCGAGCGCATGCCGTCGATCACGTCCTGGCGGAACCCGCCGACGTTGTCGAGGGTGGCGTTCGCCAACCGCGCCTCGAACCCGGCCACCCACGTCTCATCGACAACCACGGCCGCGTCGGCGGCCTGCTGGCGGGCCGGTGCGGCGCGGCGGCCGGCGTCGGCGACGGGGTTCTCGGCGGCCGGGTTGTCCCGGTCGCCCTTCTGCCACTGCGCGAGTGCGACGCCGAAGCGCTGGCCGGCGTTGCGGAGTGCGTCGCCGATCAGGACTTTGATTGCGTCGGACTGGTTGGCAGGGCAGGAACCGTATCCGGGGCGGGTGACGCCGAGGATGGTGAGGCGAATCCACAGGCCGACCGGGTTGCCGAGGTCGTCCACGTCCAGCTTGGGCAGCCCGTCCTCGTCGAGGGCGAACGGCTCCCAGTTCCAGAACGGGTCGATCTCCAGGAAGCGTTCGGTGACGTCGGCGTGGCCAACGTAGTCGATGTGGATGTGCTGGGTGGACACCCACGCCTGGCAGTCCTTGCAGCGCTGCTTCTGGTGTTTGTCGCACTTGGTCCTGAAGTTGGAGCAGGCGCTACAGGTGACGCGCGGAAGCTTGCCGATCTGGTCCGGCGCGAACGGCGCACGCAGGTCGCGCAGCTGTTGGACCAGCCGGTCGTACTCTTCCTTGCTCATGGTCACGGTGTCGCTCATCGCGTCCGCCTCCCGCACAGCAGGACGCGGGCCGCCTCAGACACCCGATCGCAGGCGATGTTGAACGCCGCCGCCGACGGCTCCGAACAGGCCAGCTCGTCGTCCACCTGGGACCAGTGGACGGTGCCGTTGTCCACCCCGTTGCGGAGGTAGACGGCGCTGGCGAACTCCTCGAAGTCCGCCCACATCGCCTCGGGGTCCCCGCTGTAGGAGCGGTGAGACAGGGCGATCAGGGCGACGTCGAACTCGACCGTCCACAGTTCGTTGAGCCACGCGACCGCGAGGGATCCGAGAACCTCTTCAACCGAGGGGTGGCCCGGGGAGGGGGAAGTCTCCCCGGGAAGCCCCGGCACGGAGACTGAAGCGCCAGCCTCCGGGCCGGGGGTCGCCGCCGGAGCCCGTGGGGCGGGATGCTCAACGGCGGCGAGATCAGGGAGGGCGGTCATCGGCCACCGCCCGGGTTCTGCTCGAACAGGACCTTCGCGGCCCAAGCCCCCTCGGCCTCGATGTCCTCGCAGTCGGCGACGATCAGAGCCTCGTAGCCCCGGCCGTTCCCCGACCAGACGTCCACGCCGAGACCGGCGGCGTGGAGCGCCAGCCCCCAATGCTGGAGCGCCTGGTGGGTGAGCTGGTCCTGGGTGGTGTACGGCATGGCGTGCCAGAACTCGTCGAGGAGGCAGGTGACGAGGGCGTGGGGCCTGGACTCGGGCACGGTGATGACGGGCTCGCAGTCCTTGACCTTGGCGCCGTCCAGCAGGGTGGCGACCCTCACGGCGAGCGCTGCGGGCATGGATGTCTGGGTGCTCATCGGCCACCGTTCGGGCACGTCCTCGACCGGGTAGGTGTGCACGGGACACAGGTGCTGGTCGCCCTTGCGGCACGTGCAGGGGTCGCAGTCGTCGCATCGCCACACGACCTTGTCCGGCTGGTCTGGCTCGTTGAGGTGCTGGGCAACCCCGTCGCGGGTGCCGCATCCGATGCACGGACCGCTGGCGGGGGCGTCCTCCTGGGGCGGCTCGGCGGTGTCCAGCGCCCGGCCGAGGATCCCGGCCAGCAGCGCGAGACGCCCCTGCAGCTCGCCGCCATACTCCTGGAACGGCTCCCCGGCCAGCCGGGCGGTCTCCATCGATTGGACGTAGATCATCGCGTCGGCGCGGGTGGCGGTGTAATCGCTGAGGTCGAGGGCGGCGACAGGCAGCTGGGCGGCGATGTCGACGAGCATGTTCAGGGAGTGGATGAGCGGGCGGTGCGCGTCCGGGGCGAGGTCCGCCGTCAAGGCGGTGAGGAGGGTGAGGCGTTCGCGGAGTTCGGTCGGGCTGGTCATGGTCTCGGCCATTACGCCGCCGCCTTGCTCTCGGCGGGCAGGTAGCAGCGGATCGAGACCTGAACACCCCGGTAGGTGGCGGTCGCGGTCATGAGCCGGGACTCCGTCACGGTCTCGCAGCCGAGGACTCCCGCGACGGCCTCCACCATCTCCGTACGCACGACGTGGACGGACACGCCGACCTGGTCGTCACCGATCAGATCGGAGATCGCCCAGTCGAGCAGGGGCAGGTCGCGGTTCGCGACGAGGTGTCCGATCACGGAGGCGGCGCGGCCGTACGAGATTCGCTTCAGCTCGTCGTCGTCGGCCACCCGCCAGTCCGCGTCGCTGCCGTCGTGCGGGCGTACCAGCAGGAGCGACTCGGGGTAGGCGCGCCGGAGGGCGGACAGCCGGGTGCGGGCCACGGCCAGGTCGGCGGTCGGCTCGGTGTGGTCGGCCACGATGGTCGCCCCGTCCTTGATGCGGACGGCGAACGTGATTCCCGGGGTCGGGGCGGGGGTGTGAGACGATGTCACTCCCGGCTCCTCTCTGGTTGAACGGATTGGTTGAGCTGGGGATTTGCGGGCTCGTCCGGGTGCGACCGGCGGGCCCGCCGTAGTTCAGGCGGCGTTGCTGCGCTGGACAGCTCGTTTGGCGAGCGAGGCCCTGATGTAAGGGCCGAGTAGTGCCACCAGGCGGATCCGCTCCTCATCGGTGAGCGGAGCGTCGGCGGCACCGTCCTCCCGGCCCGCGCGGCAGATCTCTTCGGTGGTCATGCAGAGGCGCGGCGGTCTCACTGTGATCTCCACAGATAGAAACCTGTATCTGTTGCGCTATTGAGCGCTGCTCCGCGCATCAGGCAGACTCCGCCCTGGTCTCCCCCGACGGGATCAAGAGGTCGTCGATCGAAACTCCCAGCGCCTCGGCCAGAGCCTTCAGGCGCGGCGCAGTGGGCCAGAAAGTGCCGTTTTCCCATCGATAGATGGTGGTGTGGTGGATGCGCTGCCCAGCCTGTTCACACCGGTCAGCAAGGTTGGCGATCGTCAAGCCCTGCCGTTCCCGCGTCTCGCGGGCGCGGCTGCCATCGAAGTTGAGGGCGAGGCTCCGGCTCCTGGTTCGTCGCGTTGCGGCCATAGACCACACGCTAGAGCAGTAGCGCTGGGTAGCGCAATATGGCGCTTTAGATTCTTCCTGACAGTCTTATGCGAGGGGCATCCGAATGGCTGCTGAGCAGGCAGTGTGCGATACAGTGCGCTCAATAGCGCAACCGCCGATGTTCCCGGAGGGCCAGCCGATGGCGCGAGAGACGCCTGCGCGCACCCGGCTCGGGGACGCGATGGCCAAGCGGGCAATCGAACTACGCTTGCGCTGGGAGACGATCGCCAAGCGCGCCGGGATCTCCGTAGCTCACCTCCGGAACATTCGCGCGGGACTCGTCGGTGCCAGCGACGTGGTCTACGCCCAACTGGAGGAGGTGCTCCAGTGGGCCCCCGGAAGCATCGCGGCGATCCAGGAGGGCGGCGAGCCGGCCGTTGCGAACCAGACCGGACCCCGCACCCTCGGAGACCTCCTGATCGAACGCGGATTGGCCCGGCCCGAGGATCTCAACCTGAGCGACGAGATCGTCAACGACCCGGTCGCCCGAGAGATCCTTGAGCTCGACACCTCCGAGGAGACTCGCAACCGGCTCCTCGTGATCTACGCGAATATGCGCCGAAACGTCTTTGAGACGGTGCTTGAGGAGAAGCGGCGCAAGAGGTAGATCTCCTGCGCCGTCTCCCCCACGTCGTTCATCCCGTGAAGCGCCGGGTGGAGAAGGGCCCTGTGTCGGGCCATTCCTGTGCCTGGTCTTCCATGGTCGCGTACGCCCTGGTGGCATCGATGTGTGCCAGCGCGTTTCCCCTGGCGAGCCGTTCCACCATCTCCTCCAGGGCGTTGTGTTTGATGGCCTCCTTGACCTCGGCCACCGCGTCGGCGCTGACGCCTTTCACGTACTCCCTGTTATCGCACTGTGCCTGCCTGAAGGCGGTGATCGCGTACAGCGCGACCCCAGCAACCCCCGCGATTACGGTCAAGGCCAGAGCCCCGGCCGTGGCCACGATCAGAATGTCCCGGCTAGGCACTCCGACCAGGAGTTCGATGACGGCAGCTCCCCACAGAACTGCTGCCGCACACCAGATGAGAGTGAGGGTCTTCCCGGACAACGGGTTCGTCTTGCTCAGCTTCATTCGGCGCCTTGCTCTCTTCGAGATCGTCCCTCCCCCACAGAGGACAGTCCCTTCGGTGCGATCGGACGATTTTTCCCGGGGTCGCCATCGCAAAGGACCACTTTAGGTCGTCCGAGCGTGACGCGAAAGCATCTTTTGTCGGCACCTAGTGGACCGTTGCAGGCATGGGTTCCTTCCTACTCACCAGTACGCCCATCTGGGATTACTACATGTAGTCGGAGACGAACATATTTTCTACCGGATGTCCTAAATCCATGTCCGCTGCGCCCGAGAACAGCCAGGGAGTTCTCACCGAGAAGTAAGGGTGGATTGTGGTGAGAAGTGCCGAAGAGAGGATGGTGACATCCGTCCCGCCCACATCTACGATGTCCGAGATCGCGCGTTTTGACGTGATCGGCGAGGGTCGCTCGGGCCGCCGCACCGCGTCGCCGGGCGCTCCGCCCGGGGTCGCCTCCGGCACG
This sequence comes from Acrocarpospora phusangensis, assembly GCF_016862995.1. GTDB lineage: Bacteria > Actinomycetota > Actinomycetes > Streptosporangiales > Streptosporangiaceae > Acrocarpospora > Acrocarpospora phusangensis. The sequence continues at coordinate 24,458 of NZ_BOOA01000035.1, read as the reverse complement.
CGGTGCGGCCCGCGGGTGGCCCCGGACAGGTGAATTGCCCGGGGTCACCCGCTCAAGGCGGGGGCGTAGGCGCGTGGAACGGCTACGATTCCCGCCTCGTCTCTGACTCCTCCGAACCGCGCAGGACCGCGCGATCAGCAGGTAGCACGACCTGCTCCCCGGCGCTCTCGACAACCAGGACCGGTATGCCTTCGGGGATGTTGAACCGCCGGCGTTCGGCCCGGCTCGGCATGCGCGCCGTCACCTTCGCTCCCGGCGGGATCTGATGCTCTTGAACCTCATGCCGGGCAGCGACCTTGGTGCCCACGCCCTTGACAGTGACCACCCGGCCGCGGGCGCGCAAGACCTTCAACCCATCCCGGATGGTGTCCTTGCTCGCGCCCATGCCGATCGCCAATTCCCGCTCCGACGGCAGCAGTTCCCCCGGCAGGTAGGCGCCCTCGTCGATCCGCTCTTGAAGGATGCGCGCGACCTGCCGGTACATGGGCTCGTACGCGGTTCGGTCGACGGTCACGCCCGGCACCGTATTCGGCTACAGGCGGTCCGAAGCCTATGGCCATATTGCTATACGTTGTTCTGAGCTGCTGTTACGTGGTTACGCGGATCAACTGGACGCTGTCCGGGTCGAACCCGGGACCCCTCCACGTCGCTGGGAGGACGACCACGCGGAACAGCGCCCGCACCGTTGCGGAGCGCACATCCAGGGGGGTGTCCTCCCAGCCCTCGTCGTCGATCCCGTGCATCCGGGCCAGCAGCCGTTCCCGCTCGCTGGAGGTCTGCCGAGCTCGCGCCTCCTGGATGCGGGAGCCGATCCTGGTGAGCTGCCCGGCGAGGACCATCGGGTCCAGGTCGGGATGGTCGGCGAGCTTCGCGAACGCCAGCTTCAACTCGTCTCGGCGCCGCTCCAGGGTGACTATCTCCGCCGCCACCCCGGGATCCTTGACCAGGATTCCGTCCAGGATCCCAGGGTCGCCCAAGACCGTCAGCACCCGCCATTTCACGTAGGCGTCCAGGTGCGCGACGTTCCTGGACACCTTCTTCGCGCACGCCGGATTCCAGCAGTGGTACAGGCGTGTGTTCTTGCGATTTCGCCCGCCGACCGGCTTGGTCCGCATGTGAGTCTCGCAGTTGCAGCATTCGGCGATCCCGGACAGCAGGTAGCGTCGCTCCCGGCCGTGGTAGTCGTAGCCGGCACTCCGCTCCTTGAGCACGAACTTGAGGTCCTCCCACTCCTCTGGGGTGACCACACCCGTCCAGGAGGCCTTGTACAGGACGCCGTCGGCGCGGACCATACCCGCGATCCGGGGCGCCTCAAGGAGGTGCTGGAGCGCTCGCCACGTCCACGGCTTTCCGCCCGTGGTGGTCGAGACGCTGGACATCCACGCCACGACGCCGCCCTGCGACTGGCCGGCCATCAGTCGTTCGACGGCTTCTCGTAGAACAGCCCGCTCGCTGGGGACCGGTTGCGTCATGTCGTAGATGGGCATCCCGGTCCGCCCAGTCCTGCCGGTCGGGACGCCCCAGCCGAAGGCTCTCTTCCCGCCCCCGATCGGCTTGCCCTGCTCGGCGTTGGCCTTCCATCCGCGCTTGACCCGGCGCGACGTGTCGGCGCTGGCCTTGCATGCCTGGGCGGCCTCGATGCGCAGGATGAAACGATCGTCTTCGCTCATCAGGTCGCGGACCCCGGACGCGCTGGCCAGGTGGAGGTGCTGGTCATCTGCGAGTTGCAGCAACAACTCCAGATCCCACGGCTGCCGAATGAGCCGGTCCCCGTGATAGACGATGATCGCGTCATGGGAGTGTGACGCATCCGGCGTGAGGGTCGTAAGCATCCGGTCCCAGTCGGCGCGCTTGCGGGTGCGCTGCCAAGCGGACTTGTTGTTGTCGCTGAAGACACAGCACACCGGCCAGCCGAGCCGTTCCGCCACCGCGCGACCATCAGTTTCTTGCCGCTCAACCTTCTCCACCGATCCGTCGGGGGCGTAGGAGAGCCGGCAGTAGATGCAGGCGGCCTTGACGATCGCGCGACCTAAGGCTGAGGAGACCATGACCAGAAGTATAGGTGTTTATTTGCTTATCGGCTCAACTACCTCTGGGCCTCGTACTTCGCCGACGACCAGGCGGTCGGGGCGCATGCGGAGGGCTTGGCGGACGAGGTCTCGAAGGGTGACGCCGCCGATGCCTTCGAGGTTGGGCGGGCGGGCTTCGAGGCGGACCACGTGAGGGTGGTGGGGGCGGAGTTCGGCGGAGTCTTCCACCAGGAGGAGGCGTTCGCCGGGGGTGGCCAGGGAGAGCATCGCGGAGAGCAGGGTGGTTTTGCCGGTTCCGGTGCCGCCTGTGATCAGGAAGGCGAGGCGGGCGGCCATGATCGCTCGGAGGATGGTGGCGGCAGGGCCGGGGACGAGTTGTTCCAGGGTAAAAGTGTGGCGGGGTGGGAGGCGGAGGGAGAGGCAGGTGGCTTCGGCGGCGATCGGGGGGAGGACGGCATGGAGCCGTACGCCGCCGGGGAGACGGGCGTCCACGTAGGGGGAGGCGTCGTCGAGGCGGCGGCCGGCGGCGGCGGCGAGGCGCTGGGCCAGACGGCGGACGTCGTCGTCTGAGGGGAAGGTGACGGTCGTCCGGCGGAGGCCGGTGCCGTCGTCGATCCAGACGTCGTGGGGGCCGTTGACGAGGACGTCGGTGACGCCGGGTGCGGCCAGGAGGGCTTCCAGGGGGCCGGCGCCGATGAGGTCGGCGCGCAGCGTACGGGCGATGGCGAGGACTTCGGCGTCGCCGAGCATGGCGCGTTCGGCGCGCAACGCGGCCGCGACCCGGGCCGGGGTCGGCTGGGCGCCCGTTCTGGCAAGGCGTACGCGGACGGCTTCCACCAGTTCGGGAGCGGCCTTGGGTACGCCGGTGGGCTCATCGGCCGTCTGGGTCACGGGTGGCTCCCAGGGTGTCGAGGAGGGTGGTGCAGAACTTGCCGAGGGGGGTGCGGCCCAGAGGTGGGGCGAGGCCGCGGTCGAGGGCCTGGGTCAGGCCGCGCTGCTGGGGGCAGACGAGGCCGCCGGTGATGCCGAGGGAGGTGGCCACGATGTCGGGGTCGAGGGTGCCTGGGCGGATGACGGCTCTCAGGTCGCCGGTGTGGGGGCGGAGGGTGGCCAGGGTCTGGGCGGCGGCCAGTACGCCCCTGACGTCGGCATGGATGAGGACGAGGGTGGCCGTGGCGCGGGCCAGTGCTTCGGCGATGGCCTCGTCCACGTGGCGGGGGAGGTCGACGACGACCAGGTCGCAGCCGCGCCGGGCTGCGTCCAGGACGGCGCGCATGGCTTCGCGGGGGATGCGCATGGGTTCGCCGCGGTGCCAGGAGAGCACGGTGAGTTCGCCGAAGGTGGGGAGGGCGCGTTGGAGGGCGGCGTAGCTGACCCGGCCCTCGCGGCCGACGATGTCGGGCCAGCGGGCGCCGATCGCGTCCTCCTCGCCCAGGACGACGTCGATGCCGCCGCCGAGGGGGTCGGCGTCTACCAGGAGGGTGCGGAGGCCGGTGCGGGAGGCGGAGAGCGCCAAGGAGGCGGAGAGCACGGTGGCTCCTGCGCCGCCGCGGCCGCCGGTTACGCAGATGACGGTTCCGGAGCGGGTGGAGGGTTCGGTAGCGTCTGCGAATTCTGCGACCAGGAGGCGTTCTTCTGCGGGGAGTTCCAGGACGGTTTGGGCGCCTACGGCTACGCATTTGCGCCAGCTGGTGGGGTCGTCGGGGGTGCGGGTTACCAGGAGGACGTTCTGGCGTGGGGGTGGGGCGGTGGCTGCTAGGTCGTCGGCCAGGTCGGTGCCTACGACGATGAGGGGGGCGGTACGCCATTGGGGTCTTGCGCGGGAGGCGACATGGGTCACGTCCAGTTCGACGCCGGCTGCGGCGGCTATGCGCAGGAGGTCGTCGAGTAGGTCTTGGTCGTCGGTGATGGCCAGTGGGCGTTGCATGGGGGGTCTCCGTCCGGAGTGAGGGAGACCACCTTGCGAGAATTTCTTGGGGTGGTGGGGGCTTGGGGGGCGGGTTGTGGATAACTCGGGTTCTGTGGAAAACCTTGGGGTGGTTCTCCCACCCGCCCACCCTTCATTGCCCTGCGGGCCGCCCAGGCCTCTGGCCCTGCGGCCAGTCCAGGCCTCTGGCCCTGCGGGCCACCCATTGCCCTACCGGCCGCCCCGACCATTTGCCCTACGGGCTATCCCCCGCCCATTGCCCGGCAGGCCATCCCCCCGGTCGTTGTCCTACGCGCCGCGCTCACTGCACCGCAGCCGCTCAACCCCGACCTAGACCCACAAACTGGACACACCAAAGATAACAATTTCATCTCGCTGCAACCGGGAGATCCGACCGAGGGTGTTGGGGTCGCGTCAAGAAAAAAGGCGACCCCCGCCGGGGGGGAGAGCGGGGGTCGCCGACCGGTCCGGCTCCGGGGGGGTAGAGCCGGTCCCGTTTCAGAAGAAAGCTTTCATCAGTTAACCAGGGCATGGCAAGGGACTTGGATAGCCACCCTGTACGCAGTCACTCCCACACTGGGAGATACCACCGTATGCTGCCCGATCCACGCGAGTTTCGTCGAGGAGCAATCTGCAATTTGCGCCAGATTTTTTCGCGGGAGCTTGCTCGGTTGTCAGAAGTTCGATTGCGCCAATCAATCACAGTCCGTGATCATTGCTCACTATACCGATCCATTGCCGCAATGTGTAACAAAACAGATCAGCTGTGTCAGCAACCTTGCTCCCCGGTCCGGTAAAGGTCTTGCTCCAAGGGGTTCCCAAGTGCAGGGATCCGACGTAGAAAGGTGACACGGACTAGGTGTCCGGGTACGGCTTCCGGGTACCCACGCGCGACCAGCCGCGGGAGGCGTGTCGACACGGGCTTGCCCCGCTAGACAGATAAAGGTGCACGCTTGGTAACCCGGTTTGACGTACTGGCGGCGGCGTCCCATTCCAGGGACGCCGTCAGCTTTTGTCCGAATCTCTCCCCCGGAGCCTAGCGGCAGCGGCCCTCACAGGCCACAGGTTCCTCACCACTGCGGAACATTCACTCCGGCGGATCCCCCCGCACAGCGCCCAAGAGCACCGGCGATGGCCATCCGGACGTCACCCGGACAGCGCCCCCACGCCCAGGCGCCCCCTCTCCGACCGGGGGAGATCACCGGGACAGCGCTTCAATGAACACCCAGACAGCCCGTCAGGCCCCTGAAGCCCAAGCCAGGGGCCGGGCGAAGCCCGCAAGAGCCGGGCCCGGGCGAAGCCCGCAAGGGTGGGTGGGCGGGAGAACCCCGGCAACCACGACATCCGAAGCAAACTCGGCGCCTTCGCCACGACGCCGACCGCCACCGCCACCACGTCCCTGGTTGATCCACTCGACCTGTAACTCAGCGGGACAGCGCCTCACAGATCGCGGTGGTCTCGCGCGCCCCGAGCACGATCGCCTGCGCGCAATGCGACACCCATCCCCCCACACCCTCCCGCGTCCCCCGCAGATACCCCCGAAGCCCCTCCGCGTACCCCTCGCCCAACTCCAGATGCCCCATCTCCACCACCACAAGGCTCTTCGGATCCAGCCCGTGCTCGATCAGCGTCAAGCGTTCCGCCGCCCGCGCCACCACCCCGTCCATCGTCCCGAACGGCCGCAGCACCACCAGCTCCGCGTGAACGATCGCCCCGAGCACCACCGCCGGCGCCTTCGACGAAGCCAGCAGTTCGGCCAGCGCCCCCAGCCGCACCGACACCTCCTCGGCTCCCGGCGCCGCCCCCAGCCCGAGCGGATCGGCTGACGTGTCCACACCCCTCGGACGCCCAGGCTCAGCGCTCACCCCGGCCGCCGCCACCGCGTGCAACCGCGCCAGCGCCTGCCGCGGCGCACTCCGCCACAATCCCCCCAGACGCCCCAGCTCCGCCGACACCCTCAGCGCCCCCTGCGCCACCGCATCGGCGACCTCCCCCTGCCGCAACGACCCCAGCGGCACCTCGACCCCGTCCAGCGCCGCCGACGCCCGCGCCCCGCGCAGAGCCGACTCCGCCGACACCTCGGGCCCGCGTCGCCGCAGCACCCGATGCCGGTACAGCCGGTCGACGGCGGAACGTGCCTCTTCTACGGCTTCCGGCACCATTTCGGCGATCGCCGCCAGTGGATCAGTCACGCCCCGACCCTACCGACGCGTACGAGCCATTCAACGATGACCTGCCACCGTTGAGCGCATCCCTGTTTGACGACAACGGGCACGGTCACATGTCATAAACACCACGATGTGCGGAGGCTTGTCGCTGACCCAGCCGGGCTGGTGAAGTGGGACCTCACACCGATAGATCCAGATAAGCAACACAATGGTGAAGGAGTGCCCAGTGGCCCCCGAGCGTGAGACCCAGGAGACGCTGTCGAATCTGCTGCGCGAGGACCGGCGGTTCGAGCCACCAGCCGACCTGGCCGCGGCCGCGAACGTCACGGCGGAGGCGTACGAGGAGGCGGCGCGGGACCGGCTCGGCTTCTGGGAGCGGGCCGCGGAGCGGCTGACCTGGGCGCAGCGCTGGGACACGACGCTGGACTGGCAGCCGCCCTTCGCCAAGTGGTTCGTGAACGGCAAGCTGAACGTCGCCTACAACTGCGTGGACCGGCACGTGGAGGCCGGGAACGGGGACAAGGTCGCCTACCACTGGGAGGGCGAGCCGGGCGACAGCCGTACGATCACCTATGCTGACCTGCAGAAAGAGGTCTCCAAGGCGGCGAACGCGCTGACCGAGCTGGGGGTGGGGAAGGGCGACAGGGTCGCCATCTACATGCCCATGATCCCCGAGCTGCCGGTGTCGCTGCTGGCCTGCGCGCGGATCGGCGCGATCCACTCGGTGGTGTTCGGCGGGTTCTCGGCGACCGCGCTGCGCAGCCGGATCGACGACGCGGACGCCAAACTGGTGATCACGGCGGACGGCGGTTACCGGCGGGGCGCGCCGAGCGCGCTGAAGCCGACGGTGGACGAGGCGGTCAAGGACTGCGAGAGCGTCGAGCACGTGCTGGTGGTCCGGCGGACCGGCCAGGACGTGGAGCAGAACGAGCGGGACGTCTGGTGGCACGACGTGGTCGAGCGGCAGAGCGACCAGCACACGCCGGAGCCGCACGACGCCGAGGACCCGCTGTACATCCTGTACACGAGCGGGACGACCGGGAAGCCGAAGGGCATCCTCCACACGACCGGCGGATACCTCACCCAGGCCTCCTGGACGCACCACGCCGTCTTCGACCTCAAGCCGGAGACCGACATCTACTGGTGCACGGCCGACATCGGCTGGGTGACCGGGCACTCCTACATCGTGTACGGCCCGCTCGCCAACGGCGCCACCAGCGTCATCTACGAGGGCACTCCGGACACCCCGCACCGCGGCCGCTTCTGGGAGATCGTCCAGAAGTACAAGGTCACGATTCTCTACACCGCGCCCACCGCGATCCGTACCTTCATGAAGTGGGGGGACGACATCCCCGCCAAGTTCGACATGTCGTCCCTGCGGGTGCTCGGGTCGGTCGGCGAGCCGATCAACCCGGAGGCCTATGTCTGGTACCGGCAGCACATCGGCGCCGGCCGTACGCCGGTGGTGGACACCTGGTGGCAGACGGAGACGGGCGCGATCATGATCAGCCCGCTGCCGGGGATCACCGCGGCGAAGCCGGGTGCGGCCATGCAGCCGCTGCCGGGCATCGTGGCGGACGTGATCGACGACCAGGCCCAGTCGGTGCCCAACGGCGGCGGCGGTTTCCTGGTGGTACGGGAGCCCTGGCCGTCCATGCTCCGCACGATCTGGGGCGACGACCAGCGCTACATCGACACCTACTGGTCCCGGTTCGACGGGTTCTACTTCCCCGGTGACGGCGCGAAGAAGGACGAGGACGGCGACCTGTGGCTGCTCGGCCGGGTGGACGACGTCATGCTCGTCTCCGGGCACAACATCTCCACCACCGAGGTCGAGAGCGCCCTGGTCAGCCACCCGAAGGTGGCCGAGGCGGCGGTGGTCGGCGCGACCGACCCGGTGACCACGCAGGCGATCGTGTCGTTCGTGATCCTGCGCGGCGCGGCCGACGAGGGCGCGGACATCGCCAAGGAGCTGCGCGACCACGTGGCCAAGACGCTCGGCCCGATCGCGAAGCCCCGCCAGATCCTGATCGTGCCCGAGCTCCCCAAGACCCGCTCCGGGAAGATCATGCGCCGGCTGCTGCGTGACGTGGCGGAGAACCGCAGCATCGGTGACGTCACCACGCTGGCCGACAGCTCGGTGATGAACCTGATCGCCGAGAAGCTGCCCTCGGCGGCGAGCGAGGACTAAAGCCCCAGGTCGCGCGGAGATGAGGCGCGGGTGCTTCCGGCACCCGCGCCTCATCCGTTCTGGACATATGTGTACAGTCAGGTACATATCGTTCACACTAAGCGACCAAGGGGGGACATGCCGCGCGCCGCGGAGTACTGGCCGTTGCGGCCGGCCGTACGGTACGCACGCCAGATCGCCGAGGCGTTGCGCGCTGAGACGGTCGGCGGCGTCATCATGCTGCTGGCCACGGGTTTCGCCCTGATCTGGGCGAATTCCGCTTGGACCAATGGGTACCTGGCGATCCGGGACGCCGTACCGGGCCCATTCGGAATGAGCTTGTACGACTGGTCCGCCGACGGCCTGCTCGCCGTCTTCTTCTTCGTCGCCGGACTGGAGGTCAGGCGGGAACTGGCATACGGCCAGCTCTCGCGGTTAAAACACGCCCTGCTCCCGGTGGTGAGCGCCGTCACCGGCATGGCGGTCCCCGCGCTGATCTTCGTCGCGGTGGCCTGGGGCTCCGACGGCGTCGGCAAGGGCTGGGCGATCCCCACGGCGACCGACATCGCGTTCGCGCTGGCGGTCCTCGCCGTGACCGCCTCCACGCTCCCGGACGCGTTGCGCGCTTTCCTGCTCACCCTGGCCGTGGTGGACGACCTGGGCGCGATCATCGTGATCGCCGTCTTCTACACCGAGCAGCTGAACTACGCCCCGCTGCTGGCCGCGGCCGTCATCCTGCTCGTCTACTGGCTGCTCATGCGCGCCGACGTCCGGAAACCGTTCGTCTTCGTGGTGCTCGGTGTGGCCGCGTGGCTGTTCGTGCACGAGAGCGGCGTTCATCCCACCGTGGCGGGCGTGCTCTGCGGCCTTCTCACCAGCGTCAGGGGCGATCCTTCTCCGGCGGAACGCGCGGACTTCCACCTGCGTCCCATCTCCGCCGGGTTCTGCGTGCCGGTCTTCGCCTTCTTCGCCGCCGGGGTGCCGCTCACCGTACGGGCCCTCGGCGACGTCTTCGTGGACCGGATCGCGATCGCCGTCATGATCGCGCTGGTGCTGGGCAAGTTCCTGGGGGTGTTCTGCGGCGCCTGGCTGTCGGTCAAACTGGGATTCGCCGGACTCAGTGCGGAACTGAGCTGGCGCGACATCGCGGCCGTCTCCGTGCTGGCCGGGATCGGATTCACCGTTTCGCTGCTCATCGGTGACAAGGCGTTCCCGGGTGACGACCGCGTCACCACGGCCGTGCTGATCGCCAGCGTGATCGCGTCCGGGGTGGCGGCGGCGTTGCTGCGGATCCGGGTGCGCGTAAGGGCGCGAGATGATGTTTGATAGTCGCAGATAGGAGATCCCGATGCCCGAGGACGAATCGCTCGGCGCGCTGGTCGCCCAGGCGAGCAACCACATATCGACCCTCGTCCGGTCAGAGATCGAACTGGCCAAGTCCGAGCTCAAGTTCGACGCGCGCCGGATCGGGACCGCGTCGGGGCTGTTCGCCGCGGCCGCGTTCATCCTGCACCTGTGCCTCATCCTGGCGTCCTTCACCATCGCGTACGTGCTGGTGGACGCGGTCGGGCTGGCGCAGTGGCTGGCGTTCCTGATCGTCACGGTGTTCTACCTGCTGGTGGCGGCGTTGCTGGGATACGTCGGATATCGGCGTTTAAAGGGGCTGGCCGGCTTCCGCCGTACGCGGCGGTCGTTCCAGACGTTGAAGGGGTCCGAGCAGGCGAGCCTGGACGGGCCCACCGCGGGCCAGATCGGCTCGCACCGTGAGCCGGTCCGCGAGACCGTGCCCTGAGCACCCCGAGGTGAACACGTCCAGAGATGAGTCGGTGGTCCGGGTCGAGGGCCCGTGGACCCACCGTGCCGTGCACGCCGGCGGTACCCGCTTCCACGTGGTGGAGGCGGGCGAGGGACCGCTGGTGCTGCTGCTGCACGGCTTCCCGCAGTTCTGGTGGACCTGGCGGAACCAGCTGGAGTCCCTGCCGCAGGCCGGTTACCGCGCGGTCGCCGTGGACCTGCGGGGGTACGGCGCGAGCGACAAGCCCCCGCGCGGCTACGACCTGCCGACCCTGGCCAACGACGCCGCCGGCCTGATCCGCGCGCTCGGCGAGACCGGCGCGATCGTCGTGGGCCACGACTGGGGCGGCCTGCTCGCCTGGACGATGGGGGTGTTCGACCCCAAAGTGGTCCGCCGCCTGGTGGCCGTCGCCGCCCCGCATCCGCTCCGGCTGCGCTCGGCCCTGCTGACCGATCCGTTCGGCCAGTTGCGGGCCAGCGGCTACAGCTTCGGGTTCCAGCTGCCGGTGCTGCCGGAGCGCCGCCTGGTCGCGCACGACGGCTCGCTCGTGGGGCGTCTGCTGGACGAGTGGTCGGGCCCGGACTGGCCGGCCGAGGAGGTCGCCCGGACGTATCGGGACGCGTTCCAGATCCCGGGCACCGCGCACTCCGCCCTGGAGTACCACCGCTGGTTCGGCAGGTCCCAGCTCCGCCCGGACGGGCTGCGGTTCGCCCGCCAGATGCGTACCGAGATCGAGGCCCCCACGCTCCAGCTCCACGGCGCCCTCGACCCGTGCATCCTGCCCAGGACCGCCCAGGGCTCCAGCCGCTTCGTGGCCGCGCCCTACCGCTGGCGGCTGCTCGACGGCGTCGGCCACTTCCCGCACGAGGAGCGTCCCGAGCAGTTCGACGCCGAGCTGATCTCCTGGCTCACCGACCCGGAACCCGACCGATGAGCCCGCGGGACCGCGACGAGTCCGGCCGAGCCAGAAACGCGCGCCCGCGGGACGAATTCGGCCGTCCCCTGCCCCGCGGCGCCCAGGGCGTGCCGCGCGTGCCCGACGACTACGCCCCCAGCGCCGCCGAGGCCATCGCCGAGGCCGCCCTACTCCTTGACGCCGGCCGCCCCTTCCACGCCCACGAGGTCTTCGAGGGCCGCTGGAAATGCTGCCCCCAGGCCGAACGCGAACTCTGGCAGGGCCTCGCGCAGATCTGCGTCGGCCTGACCCACCTGCAACGCGACAACCCCCGCGGCGCCACCGCCCTGCTCGAACGCGGCCGCGCCAGAATCCGCTCGTACGGCTCCCGCCCCGCCTACGGCATCGACACCGAGGCCGCCACCACGGCCGCCACCATCGAAGCCCTCCGCGCCTGCCTGCCCCGCCCCTGACCTGGTCGCCCCTGAGCTAGTCGCAGGTCTGGGTGTTGACGCGGGCGATGGCGGCGCTGCCGTCCTCCGCGTCCGTACGGACTTCGTCGGCGGTCAGCGCGTAGCCCGTGTCCTCCTGGTCGGTGGCGGCGGCGAAGATGACGCCGTAGACGCGCCCTTCCGGGGTGAGGAGGGGGCCGCCGGAGTTGCCGGGCTGGACGATGCCGCGGATGGCGTACACCTCGCGGTCGACCTTGTGGTCGTTGTAGATGTCGGAGGACTCGGCGTGCTGCTTCACCCGGATCCGGGCGGGTTTGATGGTGAAGCCGTGGCCCTTCGGGAAGCCGGCGATGATCGCGTCGTCCTTGGACTCGGCGGTGGAGTCGAAGCGCAGGGCGGCCACGTCGAGGGAGGCGACGTAGAGGATGGCGATGTCGCGGTCGGGGTTGAAGAGCACCACGCGGGCGTCGTGGACGGCCCCGGTGTAGTCGGTGACCCGCAACTCCTGGGTGACGCCCTGGACGACGTGGGCGTTGGTCATGATGCGGTGCGGGGAGTAGACGAAGCCGGTGCCCTCGATGCGCTTCTTGCATTCGGGGGCGGTGCCCTGGACCTTGACGATCGCGCGGCGGGCGCGGGCGATGCGCGGGTCCTTGATGATGCTCTCGTCGGGGGCGGGCACGTCCACGAAACGGCTGCCGCCGATGGCGCTGAACACCTCGGGGAAGTCCGAGGCGTCCACGAAGTCCCGGAACCGCCGGGTCAGGTCCTTGGCGGCCTGGGGCATGGCCGAGTCCACGGACTTGAGCAGCAGCGAGTCGTTGATCTGCTGCCGTGGTAACGCCAGGCTCGTGGAGATCATCAGCGAGCCGATCAGCCAGGCGAACACGAGCACGGTGAGGCCGCTGGCGAGGGAGCCGCCGAAGGAGTCCACCGTCCTGGCCGACTCCCAGGTCACGTGGCTGCGGACCACGGCGCCGATGGTGGAGGAGGCGAACTGCCCGACGGTCGCGCAGAGGAAGACGATCACGATCGCCAGCAGCGCCTTCTCGGTGTCGCCGCCGACCAGGGCCCCGGCGATGGGCGGCGCGATGAAGATCCCGACGAGCGCGCCCCCGCAGAAGCCCACGAAGCTGAACACTCCGATGATGAAGCCCTGCCGATAGCCGGACACGGCGAACGCCAGCACCAGGCCGATCAGGATGAGATCGAGCACGTCGCCTTGCACGCCTGAATTACACCCCTATCGACCTGAGCCCGGTGCCCCACCCTTTACGGTATCCAGCGCCACACGCGCGCGTGCACGGGTTCTCCGAGGTCTCGCCTATATCGTGACGTCATGGGGGCATCAGTTGATGATCTGATCAGGGCCGCGCTGGCCGACCGGGATCCGGACGGCCCGAGCCGCTGGCGGGCCATCGCCGCCCTGCAGGAGCGCGGCGACCTGGAGACCTTCACCGCCGCCAGACGGCTCTGTGCGGGCGCTACAGCCGCCGAGCGGGTGCTCGGAGTGGACATCCTCGGCGAACTCGGATGCGACCGCCCGTACACCGACAAGACCATCCCGGTGCTGCGCTACCTGGCGGCCAGCGAGGACGACACCTCGGTCCTCTACTCGGTGCTGATCGCCTTCGGCCACCTGCGCGACCCGCGCGCCCTCCCCTCGGTGATCGAGCTCTCCACCCACCCCGAGGTCACCGTCCGGTACGGCGCCGCCTACGCGTTGCCCAACATCCTGGGCCGCCCCGCCGACCCCACCGGCCTGGCCGCCCTGCGCCGGCTGGCCGCGGACCCCGACGAGGACGTGGCCGACTGGGCGTCCCTGGGCATCGCGCTAGCGGGCGGCCATGCCGACGATGTCCGGCGGCAGGTCCTCGACCCGTGACCGGTCCCAGGGGAGCTCGAATCCTGCGGCGGTGAGCAGGCCGTCCAGGACGCCGGCCGTGAAGCCCCAGACGAGCAGGCCGCGCACCCGGAAGGCGGGCCCGGCGAAGCCGCTGGGATGGCGGAGTTTGAGACGGTTGGCGGGGTCCACGAGTTCGGCCACGGGCACCCGTTCGACGGCGGCGACCTCGTCGGGGGAGGCGGCGTGCACGGCGCACGGGGTGTGCCACCAGCCCAGCACGGGGGTCACCCGGTAGTCGCTGCGCCAGACGTACAGCTCGGGCATGGTGCCGACCACGGTGACGCCGGCCGGGTCGAGGCCGGTCTCCTCGGCGGCCTCGCGCAGGGCGGCCTCGACGGGCCCGGCGTCCTGGGGTTCGACGCCGCCGCCGGGGAAGGCGGGCTGGCCGGCGTGGTTGCGGCCGTTGGAGCTGCGCTGAATGAGCAGCACGTCCGGCCCGTAGGGCCCGTTTCCGAAGAGCATCAGCACGGCCGCGGGCCGTCCGCCCTCGGCCGGTGGCCGTAAGCCCATCGGCACCGGCGCGGGCCGCGCGGCGAGCCCCGTGAGCCATTCCGGCATGTCGTTCATGGCACCTCCCCCGGTGTTCAACCCTCGGGCGTCCCCGGAGCTTCCCGTCAGGAGAACGGCCCGGTCTTGACGAGTTTGCGAGCCTCGTCCGGGTCGGTCGGGCCGGTGCCGTACGACGGGCAGAGGGCGGTCAGCGGGCAGGCGCCGCAGGCGGGCTTGCGGGCGTTGCAGATGCGGCGGCCGTGCCAGATGATCCGGTGCGAGAAGACCGTCCACTGGGCTTTCGGGATCAGGGTGCCGACCTCGTGTTCGATCTTGACGGGGTCGGTCTCGTCGAGCCAGCCGAAGCGGCGGGTGAGCCGCTGGAAGTGGGTGTCCACGGTCAGGCCGGGCACGCCGAAGGCGTTGCCGAGGACCACGTTGGCGGTCTTGCGGCCGACGCCGGGCAGGGTGACCAGGTCCTTGAGCTTGCCGGGGACCTCCCCGCCGTACCGGTCGCAGAGGGTCTGGGCCATGCCCATGATGCTGTTGGTCTTGGCGCGGAAGAAGCCGGTGGACTTGATGATCTCTTCCAGCTCCTCGCGGTCCGCGGCGGCGTAGTCAGCAGCTGTCCGATACTTGGCAAAAAGTACCGGAGTAACCATATTGACCCTTTTGTCCGTACACTGCGCCGAGAGGATCGTCGCCACCAGCAGTTCAAGCGGGTTGGCGAAGTCGAGTTCGCAGTGGGCGTCAGGATAGGTTTCCGCGAGGATGCGGTTGATCCGCCGGGCGCGGCGTACGAGGGCTAGCCGGGACTCCTTCTGGGGCACCCCGTAAGCCTACGCGGATGCCGTAGGTCACAATGGCTAGCACGGAGATCCCCTGGGACCCCTGGGATCGCCGCGGACCCGACGAGTGCGACCATGGCAAGGGAGGCACCGTGAGCACCGAAGACGTACTGAGCAGGGCGCCCCTTTTCGCCGCGCTGGACCGGGAGAGCGCCGCGGCCCTGCGGACGAGTATCACCGAGATGTCCCTCACCAAGGGCCAGACGCTGTTCAGCGAGAACGAGACCGGCTCCACGCTCTACGTGGTGCTCGAGGGCAAGATCAAGCTGGCCAGGACCGCGCCGGACGGCCGGGAGAACCTGCTCAGCGTGCTCGGCCCCAGCGAGATGTTCGGCGAACTCTCCCTGTTCGACCCCCGCCCTCGTACGGCTTCCGCCATCGCGCTCACCGACGTCAAGCTGGCCGGCCTCGGCCACGACGACCTGCGGCCCTGGCTGACCGGCCGCCCCGAGGTGGCGCTGCACCTGCTGCGCGCCCTGGCCCAGCGGCTCCGCCGGACCAACGACGTCCTGGCCGACCTGGTCTTCACCGACGTGCCTGGACGGGTGGCCAAGGCCCTGCTCGACCTGGCCGACCGGTTCGGGCAGAAGGTCGACGACGGCGTGCGCGTGCACCACGACCTCACCCAGGAGGAGCTGGCCCAGCTGGTGGGCGCCTCCCGGGAGACCGTCAACAAGGCGCTGGCGGACTTCGCGGGGCGCGGCTGGCTGCGGATCGAGGCCAAGGCCGTCGTGATCATGGATATGGAGCGGCTCTACAACCGCTCGCGTTAGAGGCTTTTCAGGTAGTTGAGCTGGGCGGCCACCGACATCTCGGCGGCCGGCCAGAGCTTGCGGTCCACGTCCGCGTAGACCATGGCCACGATCTCCGGCACGTCTCGGGCGCCCGCGCGGATGGCCTCGCGGATCTGGTCCAGACGGCGGCGGCGGTGCGTGAGGTACTCGTCCAGCTTGCCGATCGGGTCGGCGAGCATCGGGCCGTGGCCGGGCAGCAGCGCCCGGGCTTCGGCGATTTCGGCCATCGCGCGGAGTTTGTCCAGGCTGCGGAGGTAGTCGGCGAGGTCGCCGTCCGGGGCGATGACGGTCGTGCCCCGGCCGAGGATGGTGTCCCCGGTGAGCAGGGCGGCGTCGGCGGACAGCCAGAAGCAGAGCGAGTCGGACGAGTGCCCCGGGGTGCCGATCACCCGGAGTTCCAGGTCGTCGGCCTTGATCACGTCGCCGTCGCCCAGGCCCTCCTCGCCCAGGCGGAACTTCGGATCCAGCGCGCGTACGGGGGCGTTGACCAGGTGGCTGAAGGTCGCTGCTCCGGCGCTGTGGTCGGGATGTCCGTGGGTGAGCAGGATCGTCGCCACCCGGCGGTCGCCGAGGCGCTCGACGACCCGGCGCAGATGGGCGTCGTCGTCCGGGCCGGGGTCGACGACCAGCACCGATTCGCCCTGGCCGAGCACCCAGGTGTTGGTGCCGTCCAGGGTCATGGGGGACGCGTTGGGGGCCAGCACGTTGGTGGCGCTGGCCGTACCCGAGCCGTCGATCGGGAGGAACAGGCCGCTCATCGGGACACATCCAGCCGCATCTCGCCGTCGACCTCCACCACCTGGGGCATGAACGTGACGATCTCCCGATCCGTCCCGAACACGCTCGCGATCCTGTCAAACGCCGCCATCTCGCTCAACGTATGAAATGTCGGCGGGAGCACCGATATTTCCCCGGATCTGGCGAGATCTATGGCTTGCTGGGGGCGCATCCACGCCACCGAGTCCGCCTCCCCGCCGACGTCCCTGGTCCGCTGCCCGTACGGCAACGCCGCCACGAAGAACCGGGTGTCGTACCGCCGGAACTCCACCTCCGGCGTGATCCAGTGCGCCCACGGCTTGAGCAGATCCGACCGCAGCACCAGCCCGTTGCCGTTCAGGAAGTCCACGAACGACAGCGTGCGCGCGATCAGCGCCTCCCGCTCGGCCTCCCAGCCGGTGGTGTCGGCCACCAGCGTGTCCTCCGCCGGACCGGCCAGCAGCACCCCGGACTCCTCGAACGTCTCCCGTACGGCCGCGCACACCAGCCCCCGCGCGGTCCCCTCGTCGGCGCGCAGCAGTTCGCCCCATTCGGCCGGGGACGGCCCCGCCCAGGCCACCGCGTGGTCCGCGTCCCGGGGGTCCACGGAACCCCCGGGAAACACGTACGCCCCCGCCGCGAAGGCCATGGTGGCCTTGCGGCGGAGCAGGTAGACCTCCAGCGGGTCGTCCCGGAGCACGACCACGGTCGCGGCGTCCCTGGCGGCGACCGGGGCCAGCCGGCCGGCGAGGATGTCCCGCGCGCGTTGCCCGAACTCACCCGGCAGCGGAATCCCCATCGGCCCTCCTAGAACATCGCTCTGTTTCAGCAGTGTCGCGGACGCCGTACCAGCAGATCAACGCACCTCGGCGATGAGCTCCACTTCGACCGGCGCGTTCCTGGGCAGGACCGCCACCCCGACGGCGCTGCGGGCGTGCGTGCCGGCCTCGCCCAGGACCTCGCCGAGCAGGTCGCTCGCGCCGTTGATCACGGCCGGCTGGCCGGTGAAGTCCGGCGCGCTGGCGACGAAGCCGACCACCTTCACGATCCGCACGATCGACGACAGGCCGCCGGTGAGCGACGCCACCGCGGCCAGCGCGTTGAGCGCGCAGAGCCGGGCCGCCTCCTTGGCCTGCTCCTCGGTGACCTCGGCGCCGACCTTGCCGGTGGCGACCAGCTCCCCGGCCGCGATGGGCAGCTGCCCCGAGGTGTAGACGTAGTCACCCGACCGGACCGCCGGCACGTACGCGGCCAGCGGCGGCACCACCTCGGGCAGCTTCAGCCCCAGCTCGGCCAGCCGCTCCTCCGGCGTCACGACTTCGCCCGCTTCATGTACGCGACGAGCTGCTCGGGGTTCGGCCCCGGAACGACGGCCACCAGTTCCCAGCCGTCCTCGCCCCAGTTGTCCAGAATTTGCTTTGTCGCGTGCGTCAGCAGCGGCACGGTCACGTACTCCCACTTGGTCATGCGGCCAAGGCTATCGAGGCGCGAGCCGATCCTTTGCCGGGACCGGAGACGATCTGTGACCCCTGCCACCCGCTCCCTGCGACGTCTCGGAAATTAACCGTTGGGTAGCCTTCGAGGTGTGAGTTCTCGTGACACCGACTGGGATGGGGTCCGCCTCCACGTCGTCACCGGCAAGGGCGGCACGGGGAAGACCACCGTCGCCGCCGCCCTGGCCCTGGCGCTCGCCGCCGGCGGCCGGAAGGTGCTCCTGGTCGAGGTGGAGGGCCGCCAGGGCATCGCTCAGGTGTTCGACCTGCCGCCGTTGCCGTACGAGGAACGGAAGATCGCCGTCGCGCCCGGCGGCGGTGACGTGTTCGCCCTGGCCATCGATCCGGAAGAGGCCATGCTGGACTACCTCGACATGTTCTACGGCCTCAAGCGCATGGGCAAGACGCTCACCAAGATGGGCGTGGTCGACTTCGCCACCACCATCGCCCCCGGCATGCGCGACGTCCTGGTCACCGGGAAGACCAGCGAGGCGGTCAGGCGCAAGGACAAGTCGGGCCGACGTGTGTACGACGCCGTCGTCATGGACGCTCCGCCGACCGGGCGAATCGCCCGGTTTCTCAATGTCACCCAGGAAGTGGCGGGGCTCGCCCGGGTCGGGCCGGTCAAGACGCACGCCGACATGGTCCGCAGCGTCATGGGCTCCCCCGAGACCGCCGTGCACTTCGTGACACTGCTGGAGGAGATGCCCGTCCAGGAGACCCTGGACGGCATGGCCGAGCTGCGCGCCGTCAAGCTGCCCGTCGGCGGGATCTTCGTCAACATGGTCCGCACCATGGACCCCGCGCTGGCCGGGCCGGTCGACCACTCCGAGCTGGCCCTCGGGCTGAAGGCCGCCGGGCTGACCGACGGCAAGGACGCCGCCGCCATCGCCGAGGCGCTGGCGCAGGAGGTGGCCGAGCACGTCACCCGTACCGACCTGGAACTGCGCGAGCAGGAGGAACTGGCCACGACCGGGGCACGCCGCTACGAGCTGCCCCTGCTGGCCGACGGGGCCGACCTGGCCGGACTGTACGAACTAGCCGAGGCCATGAGAAGCCAAGGCGCCGCATGACGACCGGGAAGAGAGCCGTGAAAGCCCCCCAGCTGGACCTAGACGCCATCCTGGACGACCCGAGCACCCGCATCGTGGTGTGCTGCGGCGCCGGCGGCGTCGGCAAGACCACCACGGCCGCCGCGCTCGGCCTGCGCGCCGCGGAACGCGGCCGCCACGTGGTCGTGCTCACCGTCGACCCGGCCAGGCGGCTGGCCCAGTCGATGGGCCTCACCTCGCTCGACAACACCCCGCGCCGGATCACCGAGATCGACGGGGACGGCCAGCTGCACGCCATGATGCTCGACATGAAGCGCACCTTCGACGAGATCATCGAGGCGCACGCCGACCCCGAGCGGGCCCGGCTGATCCTGTCGAACCCCTTCTACCAGTCGCTGTCGTCCAGTTTCTCCGGCACCCAGGAGTACATGGCGATGGAGAAGCTGGGGCAGCTGCGCCGCTCCGGTGACTGGGACCTGATCGTCGTCGACACGCCGCCGTCCCGGTCCGCGCTGGACTTCCTGGACGCGCCGGAACGCCTCGGCCGGTTCCTGGACGGACGGCTCATCCGCATCCTGATGGCCCCCGCCAAAGCCGGGGGCAGGAGCGCGTTCAAACTGATCAACGCCGGGTTCGGCCTGGTCGCGGGCGCGCTCACCAAGGTGCTCGGCGCCCAGGTGCTCAAGGACATCCAGACCTTCGTCTCGTCCCTGGACGCCCTGTTCGGCGGCTTCCGGCAGCGCGCGGAGCAGACCTACCGGCTGCTCCAGGCGCCCGGCACCGCGTTCGTGGTCGTCGCCGCGCCGGAACGGGACGCGATGCGGGAGGCCTCGTACTTCGTGGAGCGGCTCGCCGAGGAGCGCATGCCCCTGGCCGGCCTGGTGGTCAACCGGGTACACCGCTCCCCGGCCCCGGCCCTGTCCGCGGCCCGCAGCACCGCCGCCGCGGAGGACCTGGAGTCACGTGGCGAACACGAGCTGACCGCCGCCGTGCTTCGCCTGCACGCCGGGCGGATGCAACTCGCCGCCCGCGAGCACCGGGAACAGGAACACTTCACCTCGGCCCACCCCACAGTGCCGATTTCCCAGGTGCCCGCGATGTCGGAGGATGTTCACGACCTGGCAGGCCTGCGCCAGATCGGGGAACTGCTCACCGCACGATGACGGTGCCGAGCGCCACCCGAGCGTCTCAGCCCGCGATCAGCTCGTTGGTGCGCTCGTACTCTTCTTTGGCCAACTCCAGCAGGTCTCGCCATGAGTCGACGTCCGGCCGGCGGCGCAGCAGCGCACGCCGTTCCCGCTCGGTCATTCCGCCCCATACGCCGAACTCGATGCGGTTGTCCAACGCATCGGCGAGGCATTCGGTCCGGACAGGGCACCCTCGACAGATCAGCTTCGCCCGGTTCTGTGCGGCGCCCTGTACGAACAGAGCGTCAGGATCCGCACCTCGACAGGCGGCACGGGAGGTCCAATCCGTGATCCACATTTCGACCCCACTCCCCTTAGGTGGTCAGTCGTGACTTCTGGGGCCGACGGGCGCGGTCGCCGAGCCTCCTTATTCAGTTGCCGCAGAGGAGAACGTACGCAACCAGGCTGTCGGAGTGACAGACCCGCAGGGACCAAATTTACGACCTGGGGATGTCCGGGAATGACTAGTCACCTCCTCCCGGGGTAATCCCGGGTGGTGGTTTTGGTACCGATTGACTCCCTGGTTCGACGTACCCTTGGGTTTGTGCAAGCTCAAGGCAAAGCTCAGGCATCGGGAGCGCGCCCGCGCGGGGTCGGCACCCAGATCGCGAACGTCGTGCGACTGCTGGCCGCCGCAGGCGCGGGTGGGGTGCTCGTCGCCGCCATAGCGTTGCCCGCGGTCGGCGGAGCCGGGTACTCGGCCAAGTCCGGCGTCCAGGCGCTGGAGATCGAGGCGAAGGAGCTCAACGAGCCCCCGCTTCCCGAGAAGACCCGGCTGCTGGACTCCTCCGGCAAGCAGATCGCGCAGTTCTACTTCCAGAACCGCGAGTCCGTCCCGCTCAGCAAGATCGCACCGATCATGCAGCAGGCGATCATCGCGATCGAGGACTTCCGCTTCAAGGAGCACGGCGCCCTCGACGTGGAGGGCACGCTCCGCGCGTTCACCCGCAACCTCTTCGGCGGCGGCGTCGTGCAGGGCGGCTCCTCGATCACCCAGCAGTACGTCAAGCTGGTCATCTTCAACTCGGCCGAGACCAAGGAAGAACAGGCCAAGGCCATCGAGGCCACGTACGCGCGCAAGCTCAACGAGATCCGCTACGCGATGGCCATCGAGGAGAAGTACACCAAGGACGAGATCCTCAACCGGTATCTCAACATCTCCTACTTCGGCGCCAGCGCGTACGGCATCGAGGCCGCCTCAAAGCGGTTCTTCGGCAAGCACGCCTCCGAACTGGACCTGTCCGAGGCCGCCACCCTGGCCGGCGCCGTGCAGAGCCCCAGCGCCACCGACCCCGACCGGGGCAAGGAGTTCCGCGCGGCCCTGCTGACCAGGCGCAACGTGGTGCTCGACCGGATGGCCCAACTCAAGATCATCACTCCGGCGCAGGCCACCGAGGCCAAGGCCGAGAAGCTCGGGTATCTGGGCCGCAAGATCCCGGGCGGCTGCGAGGTCAGCGAGTTCCCCTACTTCTGCCTGTACGTCCAGCAGGAGATCCTCACCAACAAGGACTTCGGCAAGACCGAGGAAGCCCGCCGCAACTTCCTCCAGCGCGGTGGCCTCACCATCCGCACCACCCTCAACCGGGACATGCAGAAGGCCGCCGACAAGGCGATCAAGAAGTACGTGTACGCCTCCGACAAGCAGGTCGCCGCGCAGGCCCTGGTCGAGCCCGGATCAGGCGCGATCCGCGCGCTCGCCGCCAGCCGCAAGTTCGGCGACAACAAGAAGAAGAACGAGATCAGCTACAACCTGGCCGCCAACGGGGTGCACGGCGGCGGCGAAGGCTTCCAGGCGGGCTCCACCTTCAAGATGTTCACCCTGGTCACCGCCCTCGACGAGGGCATGAAGCTGAACGACGGCTTCAGCACCGGGTCGACGTACGCGATCCCCGACAACGCGCACACGCCCTTCCGCGACTGCAAGGGCAACCGTTCGGGCGAGACGCACGAGGTCTTCAACTCCAGTGAGGGCAGCGGCGGGTTCCGTACCCTGACCACCGGGACCTGGGGTTCGGTGAACACGTTCTTCATGAAGCTGGAGGAGCACGTCGGGCTCTGCAAGGTCGTCAAGACGGCGCAGAAGCTGGGCATCCAGCGGGCGGACGGGACCAAGCTCCGCGAGGTGCCGACCTTCACGCTGGGCGTCAACGAGATGGACCCGGTCACGGTGTCCAACGCGTACGCGACGCTCGCGGCCCGGGGCAAGTACTGCGCGCCCATGGTCATCACGGAGATCGTGGACCGGGACGGCAAGGCGACGCCGTACGAGCCGGAGTGCGAGCAGGTGCTCGACGAGAAGGTCGCCGACGCGGCCACCCACATCCTGTCCGGTGTCTTCACGCAGGGCACCATGACGGAGGTCGGCGGCATCGGCCGGGACGCGGCCGGCAAGACCGGCACCACCGACGGCTACACCGCCGCCTGGTTCGCGGGTTACACCCCCGACCTGGCCTCGGCGGTCAGCATCGGCGACCCCCGCGGCGCCTTCCGCTACGACCTGACCGGAGTGACGATCGGCGGGAAGCCGTACGCGTACGTGTACGGCGCCACGATCTCGGGCCGGATCTGGAAGGACACCATGCTGGGCGCCCTGAAGAAGGTCGACCCGACCGAGTTCACTCCGGTGGACATGTCGGAATTCGGTGGGTGTTCGCCTAGTTTCTGCGCTCCGAAGCCCAAGCCCAAGCCGGACGGTGACGAGGACGGCGGCGACGGCCGCGGACCCGGCCCCGGAGACGACGACGGGGGGCCCGGTGGCGGTCCCGACGACGGCGGCCCCGGCGACGGTGACGTCGTGGTCCCCATCAACCGCTGACACACGAAGGGCCCTCCCGTCACGGGAGGGCCCCTTCGCACATCTGGGGCGAGGCCGCTACACCCGCCTCCCGGTGCGCGACTGATCTTGGTGTCGGCGAGCAACGACGCCGGATCACGGCGCGAGAGGCGACGACCTCGCAGGATCAGCCCGCGAGGCGGGCGCGGACCGCGGCGGCGACGCGGCCGCCCTCGGCCCGGCCGGCCACCTTCGGGTTCACGACCTTCATGACCTGGCCCATCGCCTGCGGACCCGACGCCCCGCTCTCCGCGATCGCCTCGTCCACCAGCCGGTTGAGCTCCTCGTCCGACAGCTGCGCCGGCAGGTACTCCTCCAGGACCGCCTGCTCGTCCAGCTCGGCCTGCGCCTGCTCGGCCCGCCCGGCCCCGGCGAACGCCTCCGACGCCTCGCGCCGCTTCTTGGCCTCCTTGGTGAGCACCTTGATGATCTCGTCGTCGGAGAGCTCACGGGCCGTCTTGCCCGCCACCTCCTCGACACCGATCGCCGCCAGCGCCATCCGGACAGTCCGCAACCGGACTTCGTCCCTGGCCTTCATCGAGGCCGCGAGGTCGGCCTTCAGCTTGTCCTTCAACGCACTCATGCGTCTATCTTGCCGTGTCGTACGGCCGCATCTCGCGTAGTTAATCCTGAGGCGCGCGCGGATTCGGGCATGATGAAGGGGTGCGGAAAGCTGTCGCGGTACCTCTGTCCCTGTTCGGCCTGGGCGTCGCCGGGCTCGGTTACGCCAGTGTCGTCGAACGCAACTGGTTCCGCCTCCGGCGCTTCGACGTCCCGGTGCTGCCCCCCGGCGTACGACCGATCAGGATCCTGCAGATCTCCGACCTGCACCTGACCCCGCGCCGCACCCGCCTGATCAACTGGGTCCGCTCGCTCGCCTCCCTCGACCCCGACCTGATCGTCAACACCGGCGACACGCTCGCCCACCCCGACGCCATCCCCGCGTACATGCGCGCCGTCGAGCCCTTCCTCGACCTCCCCGGCCTGTTCGTGTACGGCTCGAACGACATGTACTCCCCCCACTTCAAGAACCCGGCGCGCTACCTGTGGCGTACGTCCAAGGGCGACTCCCGCCGGGCCATCCCCAACCTGCCCTGGCAGGAGCTCGGCACCGCGATGACCTCGGCCGGCTGGCTGGACATGAACAACGCCACCGCCCGCCTGAAGGTCGGCCACCTGGACCTCCACGTCGGCGGCATCAACGACTCCCACATCGACCTGGACCGTTACGACCACATCGCCGGCCCGGCCCCCGCCGACGCCGACCTCCGCCTCGGCGTCATGCACTCCCCCGAACCCCGCAACATGACCAGGTTCGCCGCCGACGGCTACCAGCTCCTCCTGGCCGGCCACACCCACGGCGGCCAGCTCTGCGTCCCCTTCTACGGCGCCCTCGTCACCAACTGCGGCATCGACCGCGCCCGCGTCCGCGGCCTCTCCCGCCACGACTCCGCCTACCTCCACGTCTCCGCCGGCCTCGGCACCTCCCCCACCGCCCCCGTCCGCTTCGCCTGCCCCCCCGAAGCCACCCTCCTGACCCTGGTCCCCGCCCGACCCACCCGTTAACGGTGACGCAAGCATCCCCAAAGTCCGCTAGACTTGCCGAGGCGCAGGGCACTCAAGGCCCTCGCACCGGGGTGTAGCGCAGCTTGGCAGCGCGCTT
>NZ_BOOA01000034.1 GCF_016862995.1 Acrocarpospora phusangensis | reverse complement strand
CCCGTAGTTTTCACGGTGGGTCCCGTGGATCCGAGGCTGAGTCCCGTGGATTCCGCGGTGAGTCCGGAGGTGGGCCGGGCGGTGGGTTCGGCGGCTGCCGGGAGTTGGCCAGGGTGATGGCCGATGTGCCGATCATTCTGGCGCAGGCGCGGGACGTGCTCGATCAGATGCGGGAGCGTACCGGCGAGATCGCCGCGCGGGAGTGGAACCGGGGGGTGGCGGTCGCTGTGCAGACCACCCTGGATCCCGGCAGCGTACGCCGTCATCGGCGCAGGCTTCGGCTGGCTGGGCTGTCCGGCCTGGGCAAGGGCGGCCCCGCGTGGGTCGGCTGGTGGCGCGAGCAGCGCAGGTACGCCCTGGACGGCCGGGTCGACGAACTCGGCACCCGTGTCGCGCTGATGGTGGTCGTGCTGCTCACGGCGGGCGCGGACGTGGTCGGCAAGCAGCTGGCCGAGGAGAACCGGCAGGAGATGATCCGCCGCCGCGACGAGGCCGCCGACCAAGGGCGGGCGCTGCTGGCGCGGGGGCAGGAGGGCGCGCTCACCCTGTTCGGCGAGGTGCGCAGGCGGGCGCCCGTGCTGCTGCGGCGGTTCCTGCTGCTGCTCATGGACGGCGGCGACCGGGCCCGCGCGGGCGCCAAGGTCATGCGGGGACGGCTGCGGGAGCGGGTCGCGCGCCACCGGCACAGCCGCCGTACCAAGATCAAGTCTTGAGGCCGACTCCGCCGAGCATCGGGACGTCCGGGTCGCACGGCAGGATCAGGTCGTCGGGACGCCACCGGCGGACGCCCACCAGGCCGGGTTCGGCCAGAGTCAGCCCGTGGAAGAAGGCGGCGATCTCGGCGTCCCCGCGCAGCACGGCGGGGGCGCTGGCGCGCTCGTAGATGCGCTCCACCGGCAGCAGCGACGGGTGCCGCCGGGCATGCGAGAGGACCAGGCAGGAGCCGGGCGGGAGCGCCGCCATCAGGTCCGCCACCGCCTGGTGCGGCTCCGCCGAGTCGGGCACGTGGTGCAGCGTCGCGGCCAGCAGCACGGCCACCGGCGCGGACAGGTCGATCACCTCTCTGACCTGCCTGTCGGCCAGGAGGTCGCCCGGTTTGCGGATGTCCCCCGCGACCGCGCGGGTGCGCGCGTCCCTGGCCAGCAGGGCGCGGGCGTGGGCCAGCACCACCGGGTCGTTGTCCGCGTACACCACGCGGGCGTCCGGCCGGGCGCGCTGGGCCGTCTCGTGCACGTTCTCCCGGCACGGCAGGCCCGCGCCGATGTCGATGAACTGGCGGACGTCCCGCTCCCCGGCCAGGAACCTGATCGCCCGGCCCAGGAAACGGCGGTTGGCCCAGGCGGTCTCCCGGGCCAGCGGGACCCGCCGGAGCACCTCGTCCGCGCAGGCCCGGTCGATCAGCGTGTTGTCCTTGCCGCCGAGGAGGTAGTCGTACATGCGGGCCACGTTCGGGGTCCTGGCGTCGAGTCCCGCCGGTAACGGCGGAAGCGGGGGCGTCAGGAAATTCACGTCCCTAGAAAAAGGGATTAAGTCAGATTCAGGGGTAGCCCGCGCGGGTGGCCAGTCAAGGACGTTCAGGTATCAAGAGGGACCACGTAGACATTCGCGAACCACGTGCCCACGGACGCGGCGTGCAGATGCCCGGAAATGCCGCGATCCCCTTCCACCGCCATCACCGCGTGAATGTGCGGACGGCCGTCCACGATCTCCCCGGTTCCGGTCATCTCCGCGGGAAAGTCATAGTCGGTGATGATGTCCTTGGTCGCGTCGTGCGACGCCATCGTGGAGATGCGGAATGAATCGACACCGCCGATCAGGGAGACGATCGCGCCATTGGTGACGCCCAGGTCGGCGAGGCGGGCCCGGAGGGTCTCCACCAGTTCGCCGTTCTTGATTTCGATCAGATGCACGGGTCCACTCCGTTGAGGATCATGCCGATCGTGCGGATGTTCTCCGAGACCGGCTCCGAGCGCAGCGCGGCCCGCAGCGCCGAGGTGGTCGCCTCGGCCGGGTGCTCGCGCAGCAGCACCGCGGAACACCAGCGCGCGCCGGCGTCCCGCGGGTTGTACAGCTCCTTGATCAGGGCCTGCGGGCTGGTGCCGACCCGGTCGCCGACCGCGTTCAGGTACAGCTCGCGCACCTCCTGGTCCCGCCGGAGCGCGTGGGTGGCCGAGTCCACCAGCTCGGGCCGTCCCGTCTTGGCCACGATGCCGCAGGCGTTCACCCGCAGCACCGCCGGTCCCTCCTCCAGCCAGCGCATCAGCAGCCGCTCGCTGCCCGCGTCCCCGGCGGTGAACTGCGAGATCAGCAGGTCGGTCTCGTGCGAGGTCTGCACGGTGGCCAGCACCCCCGCGTCGCCGCCCGCGATCGAGGAGGTGATCTCCACCGCGGAGTCCCGGTTGCGCGCCGGCACCAGCGGGCCGAGCGCGCCGATGGCCGCGGATACCACGAACGTCCGTCGTTTCAATTGCCCGGACTCCAGCACACTCACATTCACCCCCAGCGCCGTGGCGAGATGCGGAAGCCAGAACGTGGGATAGCGCTTCCCGTTCTCCCAGCGCGACACCATCTCGCGAGTAACCGTAGACCGTCCGGAAATATCGCAACAAAGGCGAGCAAGCTCGGCTTGTGATAATCCGGCGGCTTCGCGGAGGTCTTTGATCAGGGGACCGATCGCCACAAACCCGATCGTACGCCGCAAACGCGGTGGGTGGCTTTGGAAAAAAGGAAGGGTCCGGGGTGGACGTGGGTCAGGCACGCCCACCCCGGACCGGGGAACAGCCGCCGGGGGGTCAACGCGAAGCGTCCGGCGGGAGGGGCCGGGCCCGGATGGACCCGGGGCCCGCCTCCCCCAGAGGGGTCCTTCTGGGGGAAGGCGGGCGGCTCTGGGGGATCAGGCGGGCGTGCAGGTCACGGCCGCGGGCACGTTGTTCGCGCTGGTCCAGGTGCCGTTGAACCCGAAGGAGGTCGAGGCGCCGGCGGCGAGGGTGCCGTTGTGGCCGACGTTGCGCACCGAGACGCTGGCGCCGGACTGGGTGGGCGTGCCGTTCCACATGTGGCTGATCGTCTGGCCGTTCGCGAACGCCCAGTTGACCGTCCAGCCGGTGATCCCGGTGGCGCCGGAGTTGCGCACCACGACCTCGGCGCCGAACCCGCCGGGCCACTGGTTCGTGATCCGGTAGGTGGCCGCGCACGCCCTCGTCCCGGGCGAAGGAGACGGCGAAGGCGACGGGCTTGGTGAAGGCGACGGAGAAGGCGAGGGGGACGGGGAGGGGGACGGAGAAGGAGACGGAGAAGGCGAAGGCGAAGGGCTGGGGGACGGGCTGGGGGACGGGCTGGGGGACGGGCTGGGCGAGGGGGACGGCTGGTTGCCCGGCGGGTTGCCCCAGATCTTCGTGGTGCCCGACCACAGGGTGATGTTGTTCACCCGCACCGGCGTCGAGCCCGGCGTCGTCGACACCCCGGTGTACGACCAGTCGTTCGACGGGTCCCACTGCTTGGCGCTGGCGATCCGGAACTGCACCTCGCGCCGGTGCTGCGACTGCCCGGCCGGCGCGATGGCCTGCCCGGTGCAGTCGATGGTCACGTAGTAGATCCGCCCCGAGTGCTGGGTGATCCCCGACGGCGGGCGGCACTGGTTGTAGTTGGCCGTGATCGTGATGTCCGCGGGCTGGCTGTCGCCGTCCAGCGTGAAGTAGTAGCGGAACGAGCCGTTGCCCAGCACCCGGGCCGGCCAGCCCGACTGGTTCCGCACCATCGTCTTGATCTCGGTGAAGTTGGTGCCCGACGCGTTCACCGACGCCTCGACGAAGATCTCGGCCGGGTCGGGGGTCTCGGCCACCGGGAAGTTGCTCAGCGGGGTGCCGCCGTACTCGCCGTACAGGCGGGCGACGGCGCTGGTGAAGCCGGCGTTGTAGTCGGTGGCGACCTCGTTCATGACGAAGTCGTCGCGCTTGTCGGTGTAGGCGTCGTTGGGGTCGGGCGGGCCGCCGACCAGGGCGCCGTACAGGACGTGGCGGGTGTCGACCGGGTTGGTCATCTGGTCGGTCCAGGAGCCGTGCGCGGTGCGGTGGTGCGGGTTCTTGGGGGCGTTGTTGCCGAACCCGATCACGTATGAGGAGTTGCGCGGGTTGTCGCCGAGGGCGTAGTCGATCTGGCGCTTGGCGAAGTCGTGGTAGCGGGTCTTGCGGGTGGCGTCGGTGATCGAGTCGCTGTGCACGAGCGCCGCGAACGCGGTGTTGGCCGCGTACCTGAGCGAACCCCACCGGTCCAGCACGGCCTGCCCGCCCGGCGAGTACGCGACGCGCTGCCCGTTGACCCCGACCGTCCACCAGTCGAGCCACCGGTTGGCGTCGTCCAGGTACTGCTGCTTGCCGGTGAGCTTGGCCAGCAGCACGTACGCGCCGTAGGACTTGTCATCCCAGGCGATCGTCCACTTGTACGACTTCGTGGTGCTCTGCGGCTCGTTGCTGAGGTTCGCGTACGCCGCCTCGGCCTTGGTCAGGTAGGACGCCTCGCCGGTGGCCCGGTAGAGCCAGAGCGCGCCCCAGACCAGCTCGTCGTTGAACCCGCTCCACGAGCGGTAGTAGCCGCTAGCATCGGTGATGCAGTCGCTGTAGGCGCGGCGCACGGTCTCGGCGAAGGTGTAGAGCTGCCGGGCGTGGGTGAGCAGCGTGTTCGCGTACGCGGCGTCGGTGGTCCTGAACACCATCGAGGAGGCCGCCATCGCCGCCGCCGTCTCCCCGGCCAGGTCGGAGCCGCCGCAGCTGGCGTCGATCCGGTACGCGGGCCGGTTCATGGCCATCGCCTCGGCCGGCCCCCACCAGGCGTGGTCCAGGCCGCCGTTGCCCACCTGGCCGTAGAGCACGTTGGCCGACGGGTGGGCCTTGATGAAGTAGTCGTTGACCCAGCGCAGGTTGTTCAGCAGGTGGGTCAGCTGGTTGCCGTACGAGGAGCGGTACTCCACCGCGCCCCAGGCCAGCATGGTCGCCGAGGCCGCCATCGGCAGGCCGAACTTGACGTGGTCGCCGGCGTCGTACCAGCCGCCGGTCAGGTCCAGGCCGACGTCCTGGCCGTCGGTGAGGCCGGAGTCGCCGCGCCAGCTGACGCGGTTCCAGCTGGGCAGGTCGCCGGACTGCTGGGCCTCGTAGAAGAAGAGGGATTTCTGCAGGGCTTCGCCGTAGTTGAAGACGGCGGCGGAAGCGGTGCTGGGCTGGAGGGTCGCGGCGGCGATCATGGCCACCACCGCGATGCGGAGCGTTCGGCGCATCGGAGCGTCCTTACGGAGGGGGGTCAGGGGCGCGACAGCGGGTCAGGCGCCGTCGCGCCCCGGCTTCGGCCGGCCCCCAGGCTCGGGGGCGATCGGGGTGAGGGGAGCGGGAGGGTGGTCGGGGGCGGCGGCCCGGTCGGGGGACCGCCGCCCTCGGGTGGAAACCGGCCGTCGGGCCGTTCCCCGGCTAGGAGGACTCGTCGTCGATCTCGGTGACGTTCAGGCCCGCCGAGAAGTAGAAGACGCCGCCGCCGGTGGCCGACAGGGTCCACGCGGCCGTGCCGTTGGCGATGTCGGGATCCTGGGCCGCGGAGATCGTGACGTTCTGGGCGATGTTCCAGTTGGCGGGGGTGAAGGTGAGTGTGGCCGGCGCGGCGGTCAGGTCGGCGTCGCCGCCGCTCCGCTTGGTGACGGCCACCGTGACGTTGGAGTTGGGGCGGAGCGACAGCCGTACCGCGGCCGTGGCGCTGGTGCTCTCCGCCACCATCAGCGCGGTCGGCGTCACCGAGACGAACCCGTCCGGCGTGAGGGACGGGCTGGGGGAGGGGCTGGGTGTCCCGCCGCAGGTCACCCCGTTGACCCGGAAGACGGTGGGCTTCGGGTTACTGCCGGTCCAGGTGCCGTTGAAGCCGATGCCGGTGCTCGCGCCGGTCGCCAGGCTCCCGTTCCACGGCAGGCTGGTGGCGGTCACCCCGGTGCCGGACTGGACCCAGGTGGCCTGCCAGCCGTGTGTCAGCTGCTGGCCGGCCGGGAAGGCGAAGGTCAGGGACCAGGAGGAGATCGGGTCGCCGGTGTTCTTGATCGTGATGGCGGCGTTGAATCCGCCGCGGCCGGGGCTCGAGGTCCACTCGGTCGAGGTGTAGGTGACGTCGCAGGCCACGGCGGCCGACGCGGGCGACTGCGCCAGGGCGGTCAGCACGCCGGTGCACATCGCGATCACAGCAACCCATAGGACGCTCCTCGGTGTGCGTGGGAGCGCTCCCGTACCAAGAGCTCTTTTGCGCATGAGTGAGGGTTCTCCAAAGTACGCCGGGAGCATCGAGCCGGATAAAACTAATCGGACCGATGCGAAACGAAGTGCAACTGGGCCTTGCTAGGATGGGAGCGCTCCCACATAGAATTGTGTGGAGTGCCCGAGTGATGTCAATCGAACGTCGTGGAACAGTCATGCCGCCGGGCTCGCTCTCCGTAAGGGGCGCAGCCCGGGCTGGTCTTTTACCCTGAGCCCCAGACGACGGGCTTTTTCCTGCACTGAAACTTTCAGTTGTTACCGACGGGTTTCGGCGGCGTCACCGCGGCGTCCGCCGCATCCGCCCGATGCGGCTAAGGTCGGCGGGTGGACGATTGTTTGTTCTGCGCCATCGCCAACGGCGACAAACCCGGACACATCGTGTTCAGGGACGAGGCGGTGGCCGCCTTCCTGGACACCCGCCCGGTCTTCAAGGGCCACCTCCTCGTGGTCCCCCGCCTACACGTGGAGACGCTGACCGACCTGCCCACGGACCAGGTCGGCCCGTTCTTCCTCCGGGTCCAGACCCTCACCGCCGCGGTGGAGTCGGGCCTGGCCGCGCGCGGCTCCTTCGTCGCCATGAACAACCGGATCAGCCAGAGCGTCCCCCACCTGCACGTGCACATCGTCCCCCGCAACCCGAAGGACGGCCTGCGCGGATTCTTCTGGCCCCGGACGAAATACGCGGACGACACCGAGATCGAGGCGTACGCGGAGAAGATCCGCGCCTGCCTCTAGCCGCCCGAACTGAGGCGGTAGAGCAGTTCTGGACGCCCGAGGCCCCCGTACTGGGGGACGCGGCCGGCGATGCCGGTCTCGGTCAGGTGCTCCAGGTAGCGCCGGGCGGTCACCCGGGACACGCCCAGCGAGGTGGCGACCGACTGGGCCGACAGGCCCTCCGCGGCCGTCCTGAGCTCGGCCACCACCGCCTCCAGGGTCGGCTGGGTCAGGCCCTTCGGCAGGTGGGAGCGGGCGGGACCGCGCAGCGCGGCGAACGCGTCGTCCACCTCGCCCTGGCCGCTGGCCGTGCCCGAGGCGTCCACGGAGGAGCGGAACCGCGCGTACTGCCGGAGCTTGTCGGCGAGGGCGGCGAACGTGAACGGCTTGAGCAGGTACTGGGTCACGCCCACCGACACCGCCGAGCGCACCACCGACAGGTCCCGGGCCGAGGTGATCACCATGACGTCGCAGAGGATGCCCGCGCCCCGGATCGCCCGGCACACCTCGAGACCGTGCAGGTCGGGCAGGTAGAGATCGAGCAGGATCAGGTCCACGGACTGCCGCCGCAGGAACCGCAGCGCCTCCCCGCCCGAGCGCACCACCCCGGCGACCTGGAACCCGGGCACCCGCTCCACGTAGACGCGGTTGGCCTCCGCCGTGATCTCCTCGTCCTCCACGACCAGCACGGAGATCATGCCCGTGCCTCCTCGGGCAGCGGCAGCCGTACGGTGAAGACGGCGCCCGCGCCCTCGGTCACCTCGATCGTGCCGCCCAGCCGCCGTACGGCCTGGGCGACCAGGGAGAGCCCCAGCCCGCGCCCGCTGCCCTTGGTGGTCCAGCCCCGCTGGTAGGCCAGCTCCAGCGCGTCCGGGCCGAGCCCGGGACCGCTGTCCGCCACCCGGATCTCGCAGACCCCGCCGGTCGCCTTCAGGCTGACCTCCACCCGCGCGGGCGGAGCGCCCGACATGGCCGCGTCCACCGCGTTGTCGATCAGGTTGCCCAGGATGGCGACCAGGTCGTGCGTGTCCAGCCCGGCGTCGCCCAGTTCGCTGTCCGGGCTGATGCACAGCTCCACGCCGCGCTCGCCCGCCTGCGCCGACTTGCCCAGGAGCAGCGCCGCCAGCACCGGCTCCCGCACGGTGGCCACCACCCGGTCGGTGAGCTCCTGCGCGGCCCTGAGCTCCTCGGTGGCGAACGCCACGGCCTGCGCGGGCTTGCCCAGTTCGACCAGGGTGATCACGGTGTGCAGGCGGTTGGCCGACTCGTGCGCCGCCGAGCGCAGCGCGTCGGCGAAGCCGCGTTCCGCGTCCAGCTGGCCGGTCACCGCCTGGAGTTCCGTGTGGTCACGTAGAGTGACGACGGTGCCGAGGGAACGGGCGCCGGAGCGCACCACGGAGGTGCTGACCACGAGCACCCTGTCCTCGGTCAGGTGCAGCTCGTCGCTGCGGTTCGCGCCCGAGGCGAGCAGCTCGGTGAGGGACGGCGGCAGTCCCAGCGCGGTGACCGGGGTGCCCTCCGCGTCCTCGGGCAGGCCGAGCAGCGTCCGCGCGCCGTCGTTGCAGAGCGTGAGCGTGCCCGCGCCGTCCACCAGCAGCAACCCTTCCCGGACCGCGTGCAGGATCGCCTCGTGGTAGTCGTACATGCGGCTCAGCTCCGACGGCCCGAGCCCGTGCGTCTGGCGGCGCAGCCGCCGCACCGCGAGCGAGGTGCCCGCCGTGCCCGCCCCGAGCCCGAGCAGCGCCGCGACCCCCGCCGCCCCCACCTCGTCGCGCAGCCTCCCGCTGATCTTCTCGACCGTGATACCGGCGCTGACCAGGGCGCGTACCCGGCCCGTGCTGTCCTGCACGGGCGTGATGGTCCGGATGGAGGGACCGAGCGTGCCGGTGTAGGTCTCGCTCTCCGTGCGCCCGGCGAGCGCGGGCGCGATGGTCCCCAGGTAGCGTTTGCCGATCTCGCCCGGCCGGGGATGGGTGTACCGCATGCCGTCCGGGCTCATGATCGTGATGAAGTCGACCTTGGTGTTGGCCCTGACCTTCTCCGCGTACGGCTGGAGCGTGGCCACCGGATCGGCGGAGTCGAGCGCGGCCAGCACCGACGGAGACCCGGCCACGCTCAGCGCGACCGCCCTGGTCACCCCGGTTGCGTCCGCCGCGACCAGATCCCGCGCCTGGAAGAACGCCATCGCCGTGCCGGCGGCCACCGTCACCACCACGACGACGATCTGAAGCGCGAGCATCTGCCTCGCCAGGCTCCACCGCCGCATGCGCTCTCACTTCCTCTCCGTCACTTCGGTGATGAACGAAATGTACGCAATGGTGACCCAGGTCACCGCCCCGGCACATAGTCACTGCGACATCCCCCATCCCTCACAAGGGAGCGTGACCGCCATGTCCGCGCCGGACATCCCGCACACCGAGCGGCGTGACCCCACCCGCTACCTGTACCTTGCCGTCATTATCGCGGTACTCGCCGGCATCGCGGTCGGGTTCATCGCCCCCGAGCTGGGCAAACAGCTGAAACCCGTGGGCACCGCGTTCGTGGCGCTGATCAAGATGATGATCAGCCCGATCATCTTCTGCACCATCGTGCTCGGGGTCGGCTCGGTCGCCAAGGCCGCCAAGGTCGGCAAGGTCGGCGGTCTGGCGCTCGGCTACTTCCTGGCCATGTCCACCGTCGCGCTCGCCATCGGCCTGATCGTCGGCAACCTCGTGGACCCCGGCCACGGGCTCCAGCTGACCGACGAACTCCGCCAGGCCGCCGCCGACGAGGCCGCCAAGGGCAGCGAGGGCGACACCACGGCGTTCCTGCTCGGCATCATCCCGACCACCCTCGTGTCGGCGTTCACCGAGGGCTCGGTCCTGCAGACCCTGCTGGTCGCCCTGCTCGCCGGGTTCGCGCTCCAGGCCATGGGGGAGCGGGCCGCGCCGATCCTGGCCGGCATCGGGCACATCCAGCGCCTCGTCTTCCGCATCCTCGCCATGATCATGTGGGCCGCCCCGGTGGGCGCGTTCGGCGCGATGGCGGCCGTGGTCGGCGCGACCGGCGTGGACGCCCTCACCAGCCTCGGCGTCATCATGCTCAGCTTCTACGCGACCTGCCTGCTGTTCGTCTTCGTGGTCCTGGGCCCGCTGCTGCACCTGGTGGCCCGGATCAACGTGCTCTCCCTGCTCGGCTACCTGCGCCGCGAGTTCCTGCTGATCCTGTCCACGTCCTCGTCCGAGTCGGCCCTGCCCCGGCTGATCGCCAAGATGGAGCACCTGGGCGTCAGCCGCCCGGTCGTCGGCATCACCGTCCCGACCGGCTACTCCTTCAACCTGGACGGCACCGCGATCTACCTGACCATGGCCACGCTGTTCGTGGCCAGCGCGACCGGCGCGCCCCTCTCGCTGGGCGAGCAGCTGTCCCTGCTGGTCTTCATGATGATCGCCTCGAAGGGCGCGGCCGGCGTGACCGGCGCCGGCCTGGCCACCCTCGCCAGCGGCCTGCAGTCGCACCGCCCCGAACTGGTGGACGGCGTCGGCCTCATCGTCGGCATCGACCGCTTCATGTCGGAGGCCCGCGCGCTGACCAACTTCGCGGGCAACGCGGTGGCCACCGTGCTGATCGGCAGCTGGACCGGCGAGTTCGACCGGGAACGCGCCGCCGAGGTGCTCTCCGGCCGCGATCCGTTCGACGAGACGACGCTCCTGGACGAGCACACCCCTGAGCCGGTTCCCGCTCCCCAAACGGTCTGAGCGGAACCTGACCGCGCGGGCGGCCGACGGCGCACGACGCCGACGGCCGCCGGCCCGGGACCACGTCGCCGTCCGCCCACCGGCGGGCGGCGACGTGCATTTCCGCTTTGTACGGGCGGCAAGCCGCCGTGCCTTCGCCGGTAGGCGTGCCTTTCGCGCGTATCGGAAATATCCGGATCGCGAGTAGGCTCCGCGACGTGGAACCCCTGGTAGCGGTGCTCGTCCTGGTCGCGCTGGTCGGCGTCCCCGCCATCGTGCTCTGGCGCATCCTGCGCGGACGCCGCGAACTGGGCAGCGGCCCCGCCGAACGCGCCACCTTCGAAACCCTGCACACCGCGTCCCTGGCCGCCCCGCTGCTGCGCGCCGGGCTCAGCCAGGCCGGCGTGCTCAAAGCCTCCCGCCATCTGCGCCAGCTGCTCGGCAGCCCCGCCATCGCCGTCACCAACGCCGAAGAGCTCCTCGTCTACGACGGCACCGGCGACCACCACGCCCGCGACGCCTTCGAACACGCCGCCGACACCCTCAAGGACGGCCGTACCCAGGTCCTGCAACTCGACTGCGACCTGCCGGAATGCCCGATCCGGCACGCCGTCGTGGTCCCGCTCACCACCGAGGACCGCGTCGTCGGCTCCCTCGCCGCGTACGGCGACCACGCCTCCGCCGGGCTCGTCCGCGCCGTCCAGGAGGTCGCCCGCTGGGTGGACTCCCAGCTCGAACTGGCCGAGCTCGACCGCTCCCGCACGATGCTCATGGAGGCCGAGGTCCGCGCCCTGCGCGCGCAGATCTCCCCCCACTTCATCTACAACTCGCTCACCACGATCGCGTCGTTCGTCCGTACCGACCCGGAACGCGCCCGCGAGCTGCTCATCGACTTCGCCGACTTCACCCGGTACTCCTTCCGGCGGCACGGCGACTTCACGACGCTGTCCGAGGAGCTCCACTCCATCGACCGCTACCTCACCCTCGAACGCGCCCGCTTCGGCGACCAGCTCCGCGTCACCCTCCGCATCGCCCCCGAGGTGCTCGCCGTCGCCGTGCCCTTCCTCTGCCTCCAGCCCCTGGTGGAGAACGCCGTACGCCACGGCCTGGAGAGCAAGCCCGGCGTCGGCCGGATCACGATCATCGCCGAGGACTCCGGCGCCGAATGCGGCATCACCGTCGAGGACGACGGCATCGGCATGGACCCGGAACGCCTGCGCCGCGTCCTGTCCGGTGAGGACCGCGCCACCGGCGTCGGCCTCGCCAACGTCGACGAACGCCTCCGCCAGGTCTACGGCGACGAGTACGGCCTCGTCGTCGAAACCGGCGAGGGCGCCGGCACCAAGGTCACCCTCCGCCTCCCCAAGTACCGCCCCGGCGTCAGCGCCCGCTAGCACCGCCTAACGATCCGGCACCGCCGGTTGACTTCCGAAGTCCCCCTTTATCACCCTTGACCAGACGCTAGGAGGCGGACATGACTGGGCTGCGGGTCATGGCGGTCGATGACGAGCAGCCCGCGCTGGAGGATCTGGCGTACCTGCTCCGGGCCGATCCGCGGATCGGTGACGTGCTGACGGCCAGGGACGGCGCGGCGGCGCTGAAGCTGCTGGACCGCGCCATGGCCGACGGGCGGCCGGTGGACGCGGTCTTCCTGGACATCCGGATGCGCGGGCTGGACGGCGTCGTGCTGGGCCGGTTGCTCACCCAGTTCTCCCGGCCGCCCAAAGTCGTCTTCGTCACCGCGTACGAGGACCACGCGGTGGACGCGTTCGAGCTCAAAGCCGAGGACTACCTGCTCAAGCCCGTACGGCCGGACCGCCTCGCGGAGGCCATCCGCCGGGTCTGCGCGGGCAGCACGGGCCTGGCCGGCGACGGGCGCCCCGAGCACGACGCGGACACCATCCCGGTCGAGCTGGGCGGCGTGACCCGCTTCGTGACCAGCAACGAGGTGCGCTACGTGGAGGCCCGCGGCGACTACGCCCGCCTGCACACCGCGACCGGCAGCCACCTGGTCCGCATCCCGCTGGCCGCGCTGGAGGAGCGCTGGGCCTCCGCCGGGTTCCTGCGGGTGCACCGCAGCCATCTCGTCGCGGTGCGCCACATCGACGAGCTGCACATCGACTCGGGCAAGTGCGTGGTCAGGATCGGCGAGACCGAGATCCCGGTGAGCCGCCGCCACACCCGCGAGCTGCGCGACCTCCTGGTCCGCCGGGCCCGCAAGGCCAAGCCGGAATGAGCGCCAAACCCCGCCGCGTCGTCGTCACCAGCCCCCGTACGGCCGTCGCCCGCCGCCCCCGCTACCCGGTGACCCGCGAGATCGACGAGCAGACCCGGCTGGGCGAGGTCTACATGCGCTCCCTGATCCGCACCCAGCTCCGGCTGGCCCTGTTCGTCTGCACCGTGCTGGCCTGCGTCATCGGCGGCCTCCCGCTGCTGTTCCTGCTGGTGCCCGACCTGCGCGCGGTGGAGATCGCGGGCCTGCCGCTGCCCTGGGTCGTCCTCGCCGGGCTGATATATCCGGCTTTCGTGGTCGGCGCCTGGCTCTACGTCCGGCAGGCGGAAAGCAACGAGCGTCACTTCGCCGAGCTGGTGGAGCGCGAGTGAGCTCGGTCGTCGCGATCGTCCTGGTCGTGCTGGCGGCGGTGCTCATCGGGGCGTTCGGCATCCGCGTCTCGCGTACGACGTCGGACTTCTACGTGGCGTCCCGTACGGTCACGCCGCTGTGGAACGCCTCCGCGATCGGCGGCGAGTACCTGTCGGCGGCGTCGTTCCTGGGCATCGCCGGGCTGATCCTGACCTACGGCGCGGACATGCTGTGGCTGCCGGTCGGCTGGACGGGCGGCTATCTGGTGCTGCTGGTGCTGGTGTCGGCGCCGCTGCGCCGGTCAGGGGCGTACACGCTGCCGGACTTCGCCGAGGCGCGGCTGGAGTCGATGGCCGTGCGGCGGGTGTCCAGCGTGCTGGTGGTGCTGATCGGGTGGCTGTATCTGATGCCGCAGTTCCAGAGCGCGGGGCTGGTGTTCCGTACCATCACGGGGGCGCCGACGTGGGCCGGCGGGCTGCTGGTGGCGTCCGTGGTGGCGGTGAACGTGCTGTCGGGCGGCATGCGGTCGATCACGTTCGTGCAGGCGTTCCAGTACTGGCTGAAGCTGACCGCGCTGGCCGTGCCGCTGGTGTTCATGCTGATCGCCTGGCGTTCGCACGGCGCGCCCGGCCTGGAGCCGTCGGATCCGTGGGCGCTGCCCCTGCACGGGCGCGAGTACCCGGTCTACTCGACCTATTCGCTGATCCTGGCCACCTTCCTGGGCACGATGGGCCTGCCGCACGTGCTCGTGCGCTTCTACACCAACCCGGACGGCCGGGCGGCCCGCCGGACCACGCTGGTGGTGCTCTCGCTGCTCGGGGCCTTCTACCTGATGCCCGCCATCTACGGCTATCTGGGTCGGATCTACCTGCCCGGCATCGACCGTCCGGACGCCATCGTGCTCACCCTGCCCAGCCATCTGGTCCCGGGCGTCGCGGGCGACCTGCTCACCGCGCTGGTCAGCGGCGGCGCGTTCGCGGCCTTCCTGTCCACCTCCTCGGGCCTGGCCGTCTCCGTGGCCGGCGTCGTCGGCCAGGACATGCTGCGCTTCAAGGACGGCGTGCGCTCCTTCCGCGTCGCCACCGTGCTCGCCGTCGTCGTGCCCTTCGCCCTGGCCGGTACGGCGCGGGCGCTCCCGGTCGCCGACGTCGTGGGCCTCGCCTTCGCGGTGGCCGCCAGCTCGTTCTGCCCGCTGCTGGTGCTGGGCATCTGGTGGCGGCGGCTGAGCACCACCGGCGCGGTGTGCGGGCTGCTGGCGGGCGGCGGCATGGCCTGCGCCGCGGTGATGCTGACGATCATCGGCGGCCCGCACAGCGGCTGGGCGGGCGCGCTGCTGGCCCAGCCGGCCGCGTGGACCGTGCCCATCTCGTTCACCGTCATGATCGTCGTCTCGCTGCTGACCCCGGCGCGGGTGCCCGCCGACGTGGCCAGGACGATGGTCCGGCTGCACACGCCCGAGACGCTCGACGTCGACCGGGGCGACTGGCGGCCGCGTTCATCCTGACCTTGTACGTGTCCGTTTTGCCCCGAAAATTTTCGGAACCGTTCGTCGCGCATAGCGGACCATTCGGCGCAAGCCCCACCCTATTGAGCGCCACGTGGCGGCGGCTCGGCGAACAGGCCGCTCACGCCTCTCCACGACGGGTACCGTCCACTCCTACGTTGTGGGTGATCCAGATCACAGCGTTGGAGGCATCGTGACGACGCACCAGCATGATTCGTCTGTATACGAAGAGATAGGAGGCTCCGAACGGTTCCAGGAGCTGAAGCGCCGCTACCGGTCGTGGGCATTCCCGATGACCGTCGCCTTCCTCGCTTGGTACCTGCTCTACGTGGTGCTTTCGGGCTTCGCGCGGGACTTCATGGGCACCAAGGTGCTGGGCAACATCAACATCGCCCTGATCTTCGGGTTGCTCCAGTTCGTGTCGACCTTCCTGATCGCCTGGGCGTACAACCGCCACTCCTCGGCCAAGCTCGACCCGCTGGCCGATGAGCTCCGCCACGAGATCGAGGGCGACAAGTAATGAGTGAGACCGCACTCTCCACGATCCTGTTCCTGCTGTTCGTGGTAGGGACCCTGGCCATCACCTTCTGGGCCAGCCGGCACACCAAGACGGCCGCCGACTACTACGCGGGCGGGCGCTCGTTCAGCGGCGTGCAGAACGGCCTGGCCATCGGCGGCGACTACATGTCGGCCGCGAGCTTCCTGGGCATCGCCGGCATCATCGCGCTCTACGGCTACGACGGCTTCCTCTACTCGATCGGGTTCCTCGTCGCCTGGCTCGTCGCCCTGCTGCTGGTCGCCGAGCTGATGCGGAACTCCGGCAAGTTCACCATGGCCGACGTGCTCGCCTTCCGGATGAGCCCCCGGCCGGTGCGCACCGCCGCCGGCGTCTCCACGATCACGGTGAGCATCTTCTACCTGCTAGCCCAGATGGTCGGCGCGGGCGCCCTGGTCGGCCTGCTGCTCGGCGTCACGTCGGAGAGCGGCAAGGCCCTCACCATCATCGGCGTCGGCGTCCTCATGATCGTCTACGTCGTGGTGGGCGGCATGAAGGGCACCACCTGGGTGCAGATCATCAAGGCGATCCTGCTCATGGGCGGCGCGACCCTGGTGACCCTGCTGGTGCTCGGCCACTACGGCTTCAACCTGTCCGGCCTGCTCGGCGAGGCCGCCGCGCAGAGCGGCAAGGGCGCCGCGTTCCTGGAGCCCGGCCTCAGGTACGGCACCGAGGCCCAGGGCCTGGCCGGCAAGATCGACCTGATCAGCCTCGGCCTCGCGCTCGTGCTCGGCACCGCCGGCCTGCCGCACATCCTGATCCGCTTCTACACGGTCCCGACGGCCAAGGACGCCCGCAAGTCGGTCCTGTGGGGCATCGGCATCATCGGCACCTTCTACCTGCTCACCCTCGTGCTCGGTTTCGGCGCGGCGGCTCTGGTGGGAACCAGCGCCATCTCCGAGCAGAACGCCGCGGGCAACACGGCGGCGCCCCAGCTCGCCAAGGCGGTCGGCGCACTGATCTTCGGCGACGTCGGCGGCACGATCCTGCTCGCGGTGATCGCCGCGGTGGCCTTCGCCACCATCCTCGCCGTGGTGGCCGGCCTCACCCTGGCCTCCTCGTCGAGCTTCGCCCACGACCTGTACGCTCACGTCTTCCGGCGCGGCAACGCTACCGAGAAGGAAGAGATCATGGTCGCCCGGATCGCCGCCTTCGCCATCGGCGCGGTCGCCATCGCCCTGGGCATCCTGGCCCAGAAGCTCAACGTGGCCTTCCTGGTCGCCCTGGCCTTCGCGGTCGCGGCCTCCGGCAACCTGCCCGCGATCCTCTAC
Source organism: Acrocarpospora phusangensis (assembly GCF_016862995.1). Lineage (GTDB taxonomy): Bacteria > Actinomycetota > Actinomycetes > Streptosporangiales > Streptosporangiaceae > Acrocarpospora > Acrocarpospora phusangensis. Next base: position 75,743 of record NZ_BOOA01000034.1, on the reverse strand, counting down.
AGCCTGTTCTGGAAGAGGTTCAACACGGCCGGCGCCGTCTCCGCCATCTACGGCGGCCTGGTCTCCGCGGTCGTCCTGGTGATCTTCTCCCCGGTGGTCTCCGGCTCGGCGACCGCCATGATCCCCGACGCGGACTTCGCCTGGTTCCCGCTCCAGAACCCGGGCATCGTCTCGATCCCGCTCGGCTTCCTGGCCGGCTGGCTCGGCACGATCCTCAGCAAGGAGCACAACGAGGCCAAGTTCGCCGAAATCGAGGTCCGATCGCTGACCGGAGTCGGCGCCGAGAAGGCGTCCGAACACTGACAGAGGTCAGCTGAGCCGGGGCGTCGTGCGAATGGCCGATTTCATTCGCACGACGCCCCGGCCTTCTCGTTCTCCGGCCTGTTCTCCGCGTCCGCCAGCTTGACCAACTCGGTCACGCCCTCGCGGAGCTGGTCCATGATGCGCCACACGTCCGGCACCCGGTCCGGGCAGGCGACGACGCCGAAGCCGAGGCTGCCGTCGTACGACAGGCAGGTGATGCTGAGCCCGCCGGTGAGGTCGGTCAGCACGGACATCGGATAGTAGGCCAGCAGGCGCGCGCCGCCCAGATAGAGCGGGAACTGCGGACCCGGCACGTTGGAGACGATCAGGTTCACCCCGGGGGTGACCATGCCGGTCAGCCGGAACACGGCGGGCGTGGCCCTGGCCAGCGCGGCGGGCACCATCGTGCAGAGGTCGTGCAGCCAGGTCGTCCGGGACACCGCGAAGCGGCGCTTGGCGGCGGTCATGGTCGCCCGTACGGCCGTCAGGCGCTCCTTGGGGTCGGCCACGTCCGTGGCCAGCGGAGTGATCATCGCGGAGATCTCGTTCCCGAGCCCGTCACTGGCCCGGGGATTCCGGATGGACACCGGTACGGCCGCGACCAGGGGCTGCGCCGGCAGTGAGCCGCGTTCGTCCAGCCAGGCCCGCAACGCCGACGCGCAGGCGGTCATGACCACGTCGTTGACGCTCATGCCGAACGTCTTGGCCACGTACTTGAGGTCGGCGAGCGCGACCGAGCCGTACGCGAAACCCCGGCGGCTGGAGACCGGGCCGTTGAACGGGGTGCGCGGCGCGGCCAGGGAGGGCAGATCGGGGACCGGTTTCGCGCCCAGCAGGGAGCGGGCGGCGCGGGCGATCCGGCGGGCGCCGGGCAGGGTGGCCGCCACCGGGATCGCGTCCAGGTCGGCGACGGCCCTGGTCAGGGAGCGGAGTGAGGCCATCGGCTGGGACAGCATGCGGTTGAAGGCGTTGCCCAGCATCTCCGCCACGTCGGGCGCGGCGGTGGGGACGGACGGCGGGGCCGGCTCGACCTGGCGGGGTTCGGGGGAGAGGTCCAGGAACGAGCCCAGGATCTCGCTGCCGGAGACGCCGTCCACGGCGGCGTGGTGCACCTTCGTGTAGACGGCGACGCGGCCTTCGCCGAGGCCGTGGATGAGGTGCATCTCCCAGAGCGGCCGCGACCGGTCCAGCAGCCGGGCGTGGATGCGTCCCACGTGCGCGGCCAGGTCGTCGGCGTCCCGCACGGTGGACTCGTACACATGGTCGGCCACGTCGAAGTCCCGTACCTCGGTCCAGTACGGCCGGTCCAGCCCGAACGGCACGTCGGCCAGCCGCATGCGCAGCGGCGGGGCCAGGTGCAGGCGCTCCCGCACCAGGGCGATCAGGCTCTCCCGGGTGACGGCCCCGTCCAGCACGGCCAGTCCCGCCACATGCGCCGCCGTGGTGGCCGACTCTCCGCTCAGGAACTGCGCGTCGAGCGCGGTCAGCTGACGCATGGGCTTCCTCCCCTGTTGACCCTGGTCGCTCTACTCAGGGTGACCATCTTCTCCGTGTCCGGTTACCAGGGCATTTCCCCGACGTCTCCGGGAGATTCTGTCAGGAGCGAGACAATGGACATGCCCTTGCCGATCATTGACGGATGCGCATCGACGTGGCCTACCTGGCGTTACACCGCAAGTCTGCCCAGATGGTGACATTTGGCTAGACGACGGTGACGGGATGCTCCACGACGGCGTCGAAAAGGTAGCCGTTCGGGTTGTACGCCGCGTGCTCCGGCTGGGTCGCGCCGGTCTCGTCGGTCGCCCTCGCCATCAGCCGGTACGGCCCCGGCGTGGCCGGGCACCAGGCGAAATGCCACGGCGTCCAGGCCGCGACCGTCCTGCGCGTGTACGCCCGCCGCCAGGAGCGCCCGCCGTCCACGCTGACCTCGACCCTGGCGATGTGCCCCCGCCCCGACCAGGACCTGCCGCGCAGGATGTGCTGCCTGCCGGCCTCCAGCCGCGCCTCCCACGGCAGCTCGAAGGCGCTCTTCACCACCTGGGTGGTCAGCGGCTCGTCGAGGCGGTAGAGCCCGGTGTTCCACGGCGAGGTCAGCTCCCGGCGGGCCACCTCGATGCCGCCCAGCCACTTGATCGACGAGATCCCGGCCCAGCCGGGCACCACCAGCCGGGCCGGGAACCCGTGGTCCGGGGGCAGCGTCTCCCCGTTCATCTCGTACGCGACGAGCACGTCGGCCATGGCCTTGCGGACCGGCAGCGGGCGGCGCACGTGCCCGTGGTTGACGCCGTCCTCGACGTACTCCCCGTCCAGGCCGGTGGGGAGCAGGTCGACCGCGTCGGGGGCGATCCCGGCGAGCTTCAGGAGCGTGGAGAGCTTGACGCCGCGCCAGCGGGCCACGCCGATGCCGCCGAGCCGCCACTGGGTGCCGGTGGCCGGGGTGCCCTGCTGGGTGGCGAAGAAGGAGCGGCCGTTGCCGGCGCACTCGATGGCCACGTCCCGGGTGGTGGCGGGGAGGGCGAGCAGGTCCTCGTACCGGAACGAGCGGGGGGCGCGCAGGCCGTCGCCGTGGAGGCGCAACCGCCAGGTCCGTACGTCGATGAGGGGCGTGGTCGTGTGGTTGCGGACGAAGAAGCGGTCGTTGGGCACGTGGTAGCCCTGGCCGCGCATGGCCTCCCAGCGCATCTCGGCGCTGGCGCCGTGGACGATGAACAGGTCGTGGGGGAGGGGCTTGACGATCGGGCCGCCGGGGGGTGGGGCGGCCTGGCTGTGGAACAGGGGGGAGATGTCCCCCAAGGTACAGAGGGCCGTGGGTTCCATCGGTGACCCCTCTCGTGATTTCGCTATTTCCTACCAGGAAACCATTGAATCACGCCGGGGCGAAAGAGGGGTGACGATCCGCTGGCCAGGCGGTTACCGCCGGAGGAAGGCCAGCAGCCGCTCCAGCGGCCAGGTGTTGATGACGTCGTCGGTGGTCAGCCAGGCGCGCTGGGCGATGCCGACGCCGAAACGCTGGTGGTTCAGATGCGGGATTGCGTGCGAGTCGCTGTCGATGGAGAACTTCACGCCGTGGTGGCGCGCCAGCCGTACCAGGTCGGAGGGCAGGTCGGCGCGGTCGGGGTAGGAGTCGATCTCCATGGCGGTGCCGGTGCGGCCGGCGGCGCGGAAGACGGCCTCCCAGTCGGCGTCCACCGGCTCCCGCTTGCCGATCTTGCGGGTGGTGGGGTGGCCGATGATGTGCACGCCCGGGTTCTCGCAGGCGGCGATGAAACGGCGGGTCATCTCGTCGCGGGACTGGTTGAAGTGGGAGTGCACGGAGGCGACCCGGACGTCGAATCCTTCGAGCACGTCCAGCGGCCAGTCCACCGAGCCGTCGGGGGCGATGTTCAGCTCGGTTCCCTGGAGCAGGCGCATGGCCGGATATCTCGCCTGCAGAGCCGCGATCTCGGCCCGCTGCTGGAGGGCCTTCTCCAGGGTCATGCGCTGCATGACCAGGTCGGGGGCGTGATCGGTGATCGCGTAGTACGCGTAACCCCGGGCCGCCGCGGCGGCGACCATGTCCTCCAGTGAGGCGATGCCGTCGGTCAGGTCGGTGTGCGTGTGCAGGTCGCCCTTGAGGTCGGCCAGCGTGACCAGCTCCGGCAGTTCCCCGCGCAGGGCCGCCTTCACCTCCCCGCCGTCCTCGCGCAGCGGCGGCGGCACCCACCGCATGCCCAGCGCCGCGTAGATGTCCTCCTCGGAGGCCGCCGCGATCACCTGGTCGTCGGCGTCGAAGAGACCGTACTCGGAGAGCTTCCAGCCCTTCTTCACGGCCATCTCGCGGATGTGGACGTTGTGCTCCTTCGACCCGGTGAAGTAGACCAGCGCCGCCCCCCACGACTCGGCCGGCACCACCCGCAGATCCACCTGAATCCCGCGATCGGTCCTGATCGACGTCTTCCGCTCACCCGCCGCGATCACCTCCGCCACGTACGGCTGCGCGGCGAACACCTCCATCAGCGAGACCGGCCCGACCGCCAGGATGTCGATGTCGCCGATCGTCTCCCGCATCCGCCGCAGCGACCCCGCGTACGCGATGCGCTCCGCCGGCAGCGACGCCATGACCTTCTCCGCCAGGTCCATGGCGACCCCGAGATGCACCCGCCGCCCGGACTGCTCCATCTGCTCGATGCCCTTGAGCAGGTTCTCCTCCGTCTTCGCGCCGAACCCGCGCACCCCGGCCAGCCGCCCCTGCCGGATCGCCTCGGCCAGCGCCGCCGGCGAATCCACGCCCAGTTCCTGGAACAGGAACAGCGCCTTCTTCGGCCCGAGCGACGGAATCCTCGTCAGCCTCCGCACCCCGTCCGGCACCTTGCTCCGCAGATCGTCCAGCTGCCGGAAGCTCCCACGCTCCAGAAACTCCTCGACCTTCTTCGCGATCGCCTCACCCACGCCCGGAATCTGCCGCACCGGCGTGCTGCGCAGATCCTCCGGATACCCCGCGATCGACTTGGCGGCCTTCTGATAGCTCCGCACCCGGAACGCGTCCCCGCCATTCAGCGCGAACAGCTCCGCATACTCTTCCAGCGCCGCCGCGGCCTCGTCATTCGCCCGTGCCATGCCGATCAGCGTACATACCTGTGCTTGACGCCGGGTGGGAAGTGTTCCGGGTCGGCGTACGGGCGGAGGGTGACGAGCGGGGGCTGGTGGGCGTCGGGGACGTAGTGGGTGAACTCGCTGTTGAGGCGGTGGAGGGCCTGGAGGACCGAGGTGGAGATCTGGGCGGCGAGGTCGGGGGTGGGGGTGGTTCCCGCGGAGAGTTCTACGGTGAGTTCGATGCCTTTGGCGCCTTCGGGGGCTGACAGGACGAATTTGCCGGTTACGGAGGCGCTGACTTCGGGTTGTTCGAGGCCGACGGTGACGTTCTCCGGGTAGACGTTCGCGCCGTAGTACGAGACGACGAACAGGCTGCGGCCGAAGACGTACACGAAAGGCAGGTGGGGGCCGGGGGCCGTGGGGCGGAAGCCGTAGCGGGCCAGGTAGGCGAGCATGCCCTGGTGGGAGATGAGGCCGCCCTCGTCGGCGATGTGGTAGCGGACGAGGGGGATGCCGTTGTCGCCGGTGAACAGGAGGGTGCCGTCGTGCTCCTCGAAGAAGCGCACGGCGGGGTCGTACTGGACGAGGGTGGGGAGGCGGGAGGCGCCGAAGAGTTCCTTGGCGGCGTCGGGGCGGGCGGCGAGGAAGCGGCGGATCTCGATGGAGAGGGGGGTCTCGTTGCCGAGGACGCCGGCGTCGGCGGTGCCGTACAGGGAGGCGGTGCTGGTTAGGGGGTCGGCGATGGCGGCGCGGGCGGCGACGAGGGCGCGCCACTCCTCGGAGAAGACCTCGCCGGCGGTGACGATCTTCACGTGGTAGTCCGGCCACGGGACGCCGGGTGTGTCGATCACGTCTTTGAGGAACGGTGGGTAGCCCAGGAGGACGACCTGCTCGAACTGCGGAGCCAGGGCGGGCAGCACGCGGAGGATCTCGCCCTTGTTGTTGCCCGGCGCGACCACGGTCACCGGAAAGCCCTCGTCGGCCAGGTGCCGCAGGCAGGAGATCGTGAAGAGCCCGCCCACCCAGGTGCCCAGCGAGAAGCAGACCACGGCCAGCGTGCGCCGCTCGTGCGCCCCGAACGCCCGGAACACCTCGGCGAAACGTTCCGCGATGACCTTCTCGTCCGCGCTCGACCGCACCCAGAACGCGGGCTCCCCGCTCGACCCGGAGGAGACCGCGATCATGTCCCCGACCACGCCGTCCCGGCACAGCGCGGCCAGCGGATGCCGCCGCACGTAGTTGTCCTTCGTCGTCATCGGCACGTCACCGAACGCCCGCACCGCCGCCGGGTCGACGCCCCGTTCCCGCAGGAACTCCCCATACGCGGGCACACGCTCCGCGACCCGCCGGAACAACTCGATAGGCACCACGCGCCGACTGTACGGCACCCGCCTACGGCATGCCGATGATCAATCGCATCGAGCCGAGGAACTCGGGCTGCTCGCGCAGGTGACCGAACCGGGCGTCCCACGCGCCGCTGTCCAGGTCGGCCCGGAGCCGCTCCACCGCGCGTACCTCGTCGGCGGGATCGACGAACCCCCACGCCGACTGGCCCTTCCGCACCGCCGGATCCAGGAACCGCTCGGGCCGGGCGTAGAAGGCCTCCGTGAACCCGTCCACACAGTCGATCGGAATCGCGACCTGCTCCACCCTTGCGGTGCCCCCGACCCGCTCCGCGATCCAGTCGATCTCCGGGTAACGCCTGCTCTCCGCGGCGATCAGCTCAGGGGCGTACTCGGCCAGCCACAGCAGATCAAGCGCGCGCCCGTCGAACGTCAGCACGACCACGGGCCCACGAGAGACGCGCCGCAACTCCCGCAGCCCCTGCTCCGGGTCCGGCCACTGGTGCACGGTGACCGACGCCAGCGCCGCGTCGAACGTGTCATCGTCGAACGGCAACCGCTCCGCCGTCGCATCCACCGCGGGCACCCGGTGCGCCGGCCGCTGCGCCCGCATCACCGCCGACGGCTCCACCGCCACCACATACCGATCCCCCGGCTCGTACGACCCGGCCCCCGCCCCCACATTGATCAGACTGCCCCCCGCACCCAGAGCGGCGTGCACCTGCGCCTCAATCCGCGGATCAGGCCGCCGCTGCACGGCATACCCATGCCCATGCCGCTCGTAGTCGAAGTCACCGGCGACCGAGGTCGTCATACGCTCCCCTTCAGAACGAAACCGGCCGAGGCCGGTACGGCTCGGCCAACGCGGACAACTCCTCGGGCGACAGGGTCAGAGTGGCGGCGGCGACAGCGTCGTCCACGTGCTGTTCCTTGGTGGCGCCGATGATCGGGGCGGTCATGCCCGGCTGGTGCAGCAGCCAGGCGAGCGCCAGGGTCGCCGGGGCGACGCCGCGGGTGGATGCGAGTTCGGCCACCTTCGTGAGGATTGTGGCGTCCGCGGGGCCGCCGTAGAGCTGGGCTTGGCGGGCGGCGTCGCCGGTTTGGCGGGTGCTGTCCTGGTCGGTGCCCGCGCGGGCGAGGAGGCCGCGGGCCAGGGGGCTCCAGGGGATGAGGCCGACGCCCTGGTCGAGGCAGAGGGGGATCATCTCGCGCTCGTCCTCGCGGTAGAGGAGGTTGTAGTGGCCCTGCATCGACACGAACTTGGTCCAGTGGTGTCTGTCGGCGGTGTGCTGGGCTTTGGCGAACTGCCAGGCCAGCATGGAGGAGGCGCCGATGTATCTGGCTTTGCCGGCCTTGACGACGTCGTGGAGGGCTTCCATGGTCTCCTCGATGGGGGTTTCGTCGTCCCATCGGTGGATTTGGTAGAGGTCGACGTAGTCCGTACCGAGGCGGGAGAGGGAGGCGTCGATGGAGGCCATGATGTGCTTGCGGGACAGGCCGGCGTCGTTGGCGGCGGGGCCGACCGGGAAGCGGACCTTGGTGGCCAGGACGTAGTCCTCCCGGCGGGGGAAGATCTTTCGTAGCAGGTTTCCGGTGACGATCTCGCTGGCGCCGGCGCTGTAGACGTCGGCGGTGTCGAAGAAGGTCACGCCGCCGTCGGCGGCTTTGCGCACGATCGGCTCGGCCTCGTCCTCGGGGAGCGCCCAGCCGTTCAACTGGGCCGGGTCGCCGTAGCTCATCATGCCCAGGCAGATCTTGCTGACCTTCAGTCCTGTGTTGCCCAGCCGCACGGTATCCATGGCCCAGACAGTAGCCAGCCCGTGTGGGCGGCGGCAGTGGGGGTCCCGTTCCCGGGGGTGCCGGCGGGACCCCCGGGGGTGAGGTCAGTTGAAGGTGGGGTAGCCGGCGCAGCTCCTGGTGTTGAGGCGGAGGACCGAGGAGATCTTGTCGCCGAACTTCCAGGCCGGGTGGTGCAGGTCGCCGATGTACTGCCCGGAGCGGATGCAGTAGCGGCGGTCGCGGTAGCCGCTGTCGTCGTACAGCACCCAGGCGTCCTCGGTGTCGTTGAAGACCGAGCTGGCCTCGTCGCCGGGGCCGCCGAGGTTGGGGGTGCTGTCGTAGTAGAGATAGTTCTGGCCAGGCATCCGTACGGCGTGACACCGGGTTCCGCGCCTCTTGGAACACCCGGGAACGGACCGGAACAGGGTGGACGGTCAGAGTTTCTTCCAGAATTGGAAGAGGTATTCCTCCGGGTAGTTCGGGTCGGAGGTCGGGCGCCGATATCCGACGACGTGCCAGAAGGCGTCTTCCTCGCCGAGTAGCAGGTAGGCCGTGCGGTCGCCGTTCATCAGGTCGCTGACGCAGACTTCGCCGAACTCGGAGAAGAGCTGGGCCTCGATCGGGTCGTCGTTCCAGTCCTCGGGGTCCACCGGGTCCGGAGTCTCGGTCCAGAGTTCCAGCCGGACCGTCGCGTACATGCCGGACGTCATGCCGAGAACGATCGCGCAGCTGCCCACGCTCTCGAACCAGGTCTCGCCGGAGAAGTCCCCGATGTCGAAGGTCGCGTCCACGTCCAGGAGGTAGAACTGGCCGTAGTCCAGCGCGACGGTGTCCTCGCTGCTTTCCTGTATGGGCATGGCGGTCCTCGGCTCACGGCGTACGAAGCCCCACAGAACTGGACCCAGGGGACGACCGAGTCGCGTTGCGTGATCAATCAGGTAACACCCCCGGCGTGTGACGTCACCCACAAAGAGGACTCTGAGAGTCCTGTTTAAGGTAGCGTCGTCGTGTGCACCTCAACCGCTCCACCGACATCGGGCTCCGCGTGCTCATGCTCAGCGCCGCCCGTGACGACCTGCGCACCATCGACGAGCTGGCGGAATCCCTCGCGGTTCCGCGCCACCACCTGGCCAAGGTGGTCCAGCGGCTGCACCACCTGGGCCTGCTGGAGACCGTCCGCGGCCGCAGCGGGGGAGTGCGGCTCGCACCGGAGGCCGCCACGACCTCGGTCGGACGGCTCGTCCGCGAGCTGGAGGGCGGCACCGAGGTGGTCGACTGCGACGGCACGCCCCCCTGCCCGCTGAGCCAGGGCTGCCGGCTCCGCGGAGCCCTGCGCCGGGCCCAGGAGGCCTTCTACGTCGCCCTCGACCCGATCACGGTCGGCGACCTGACCCAGCCGCCTGCCAAGCAGCTGCTGCTGAGTCTCGGCCGCGACTGACCATCACCGAATCAGGAGGAACCATGCTCTCCGCCACCAGCACCCCCATCGTCGAGGCGACCCTGCCCGTCGTCGCCGAGCATCTCGGCGCCATCTCCGGCGTCTTCTACGACACGATGCTCGGCGAGAACCCGGACCTGCTGAACCTGTTCAGCCGCAGCGCCCAGGCCACGGGCGAGCAGAAGAACGCGCTGGCGGGAGCCGTGGCCGTGTTCGCCGCGCACCTGGTGGGTCAGGGTCCTGACGGCTTCGACCACCTCGTGGAGCGGATCGCCCAGCGCCACTGCGCGCTCGGCATCAGCCCCGAGCAGTACGCGATGGTCGGCAAGTACCTGCTGGGCGCGGTCGGCACGGTCCTCGGCGACGCGGTCACCCCGGAGGTCGCCGCCGCCTGGGACGAGGTCTACTGGCTGTTCGCCGTCCGGCTGATCGGCCGCGAGGCCCGCCTGTACGCGGAGGCCGGCGTGGACACCGACGACCCCTGGCGCGAGTACACGGTCGCCAACAAGATCACAGAGGCGCACGACACGGTGTCCTTCATCCTCACCCCGGCCGACGGCGGCCCCGCCCCCGTCTTCCTGCCCGGCCAGTACGTCACCGTCGCCGCCGACCTCCCCGACGGGACCAGCCAGCTGCGCCAGTACTCGCTCTCCCAAGCAGCGGCCGGCGGCACCCTGCGGATCACCGTACGCCGGGTCCGCGGCACCGGCGGCGCCCCGGACGGCGTCGTCTCCGGATACCTCCACGACCACGTGGAAGTCGGGCACCGTCTGAAACTGAGCCACCCCTACGGCGAGCTCACCCTGCGCGAGGGCACGGCGCCGCTGGTCCTGGTCAGCGCGGGCGTCGGCATCACCCCGATGGCCGCGATCCTGGACCACGTCTCCCGCACGCAGCCCCACCGCGACGTCACCGTCGTACACGCCGACCGCCATCCGGACCGGCACCCGCTCCGCACCGACATGAGCCTCAACGGCTCCCGCCTGCGCTCCTTCCGCACCCTCGTCTGGTACGAGCAGGAGTCCGGCAACCCGGACGCCTACACGGGCTTCGTCGACCCCGACGCCATTCCGCTGCACCCGGACGCGGACGTCTACCTGTGCGGTCCCATCCCGTTCATGCAGGCCGTCCGGGCCGCCCTGCGCCGCCGCGGCCTGCCGGAGGAGCGCATCCGCTACGAGGTCTTCGGCTCCGAGCAGTGGCGCCCGGCTCCCGTGCCGGCCTGATCAAAATGGGCGCGGGTCCCCCCGAGGACCCGCGCCCGTTTCATCTCCCCCGCTAGGAGACGTTCCACTTCTGGTTGGCCGCGCCGGTGCAGCTCCAGATCTGCAGGCGGGTGCCGTCGGCGCTGTTGTTGCCGGTCACGTCGAGGCACTTGTTGGCGGCGGGGTTCACCAGGTCGTTGGCCGCCGTGTACGTCCACTGCTGGTTGGCGCCACCGGTGCAGCTCCAGAGCTGGAGCTGGGTGCCGTTGGCGGTGCCCTGGTTGACCAGGTCCAGGCACTTGCCGAGGGCGCGGACGGTGCCGTCACCGGGACGGGACCACTGCTGGGCGGCGGTGCCGTTGCAGGTGTACAGCTGGACGGCGGTGCCGTTCGCGCTGTTGGCGCCGGCCACGTCCACACACTTGCCGGCCAGTCCGGTGATGGTCCCGCCGCCTCCGCCGGGGTTGCCGCTGCCGGGCGTGCCCGACCAGGTGAAGGTCGCGGTCGTACGGGCGGGCATGGTGTAGACGAACGACTGGTTGCCCCAGTTCACCCGTACGGACTGGGACGAGGTGCCGCCGTTGTGGGCGATCAGGGCCTTGGAGCCGTCAGGGTTGCGCCAGGCCACGTTCTGGATGGTGCCGTTGTTGGTGGAGTCGATGCGGAACGCGCCGGGCTTGACGAACTTGGACAGGTGGCCGGTGGTGTAGTACTCGATCGTGTAGTCGATCTGACCGGCCCGGGAGCCGCCCTCCTGCACGGTGATCAAGCCGGTGCAGACGTCGCAGCCGCCGTTGTGCGGGCCCTGGAACTGGTTGAGCGCGAGGCTCCACTTGACCAGGCTGCCGCTCCAGTTGCGGGCGTAGGTGACGATGTCCGTCAGGTCCTCGTTGTGCTGGTTGCCGATCCAGTTGCCGCCGGAGTGCTCGGTGCTGAACTGCTTGACTGAGGGGAACTGGTTGTGGACCTGGGTACCGATGGCGGGGTCGCCGAAGTAGCCGTGCCAGGCGACACCCCCGAAGAGCGGGTCGTTGCGTACGGCCGCGTCGTTGAGCACGCCCGAGCCCATGGTGGCCCAGTCGCCGTAGTTCCAGTCGTGGATGAGCACCTTGGTGGTGATGCCGGCCGCCCGGAACGCCGGGTAGATGTGGTTCTTGGTGAGTTCGGCCAGCCCGGAGGAGTTCCAGCTCATGCCGGGATAGTTCATCGCGGGCGGGTTGGCCGCCTGGCAGCAGTTGGGCTCGTTCTGCACGGAGATGTAGTCCACCGGGACTCCGATGGCCTGGTAGCTCTGGATGTACTTGACGAAGTACTGCGCGTACATCGGGTAGTACTCGGACCTGAGCCAGCCCATCTGGTCCATCCGGCCGTTGTCCTTCATCCAGCCGGGCGCGCTCCACGGCACGCCCTTCACGCGCAGCGCCGGGTTGAGGGACTTGGCCTGCTGCGTCAGCAGCCGGACGTTGGTGTCGTAGCCGTTGGCGCCGAAGTCGTTGAGGTTGCAGCAGGTGTCGTCCAGCGAGACGTGCCCGGGGCGGGACAGGTCGGAGGCGCCGATCGGGTTGCGGACGAAGCCGAGCCCGATGCCGTCCACCGGGTGGAACAGCTTGCGCATCGCGGCGTCGCGGGTGGCGGCGCTCACCGGGCCGCCGCGCAGCAGGTAGGCGGTGGTGTCGGTGATCGACGCGCCGGCGCCCTCGAACTGCTGGTAGGTGGTGCCCTCGTTGACGGTGATGGTGTGGGTGGCGCTGCCGCCGGCCGTGCTGAAGGCGATGGGGGTCTGCTGCTGGAGGCCGCGGGTGACGTTGCGCCCGCCGGAGTCCGAGGTGGTGGTCAGCCAGATGTTGACCTGCTCTCCGGCGGCGTACGCGGGTGGCGCGACCACGGGCCCGGCGACCCAGACGGCGGAGGCGAGGGCGACGCCGAGGGTCACGGCCCTGCGAGACGGACGGGACACGGGGATTCCACCTTTCGCGACAGGCGTCCGACGGGCCGGGAACCGTCGGCGTAACAAATGAAACAAGGCTTGAAACATGTCTTGTTGGAGAACAACAACACGTGTGGAACGTGGTGTCAAGGCCCGCCTATGTCGCATTCGGCACGCGAAGAACCTCATGAAACATGATGAAACAACGCGGCGGATGCCGTGCGGCACCGGAATGCCGACGGCGACGTGAAGTCAGCGCGGGCTTGAGCGGCGCGACGAAGCCGCGGCCATCCGGGAACCGGTCTCCCGAGGTCGATCCGGGAATCGCGAACCTTCTCGGTCCCTCGCCCGACTGTGCCAGATGACGAGCGCACGAGATGACTCATGAGCCGCTGGCGGAGCGCGCATGCGGTTCCGCGGCACCCGTCGTCGGCTGCGTGAGCACCTGGAGGAGGGATGCAGGACATGACCGAAGAGCCGCGCCTGTCGGCGCAGGACATGATCGAAGGGCTGGCGCCGGCGCTGTCGCCGAGAACCCGGATCCGGGCGGTGGCGGCACTGCTGGCGGGCGTCGCCGGGACGGTGTTCGTGGGCACGCTGTGGTGGTCGGAGCCCGGCCCGCTGCCCGGTCGCACGCACCTGGCGTTCGCGTTGTTCACCCTGTTCTGCCTGGCCTGGACCGGATACGGCGGCTGGCTGCTGACGCGCCGGGTTCCCCTGTTCGCCACCGGCAGGATGATCGCCGCCGGGATCGGCGTGGTCGCCTCGGTGGCCACCACCGCGGTCGTGACGATCGTGACCGTGCGCCGGGGTACCGGCGTGGGGCCTGCCCTGGCGGTCGGCGGCCTGTTCGTGGCGGTGGTCCTCGCGCTCGCGGTGCGCGCCAGCGCCAGGCGCGCGGCGCTGCTGCGGCGCATGGACGAGCTGACCGGCCGGGAGGAGCGGTGAACGCGCTGGAGACCAGGGAGCTGGGTAAGCGATACCGGCAGCGGTGGGCGCTGAGTGAGGCCGGCATCGTGGTGCCCGCCGGGGCCAAGGCCGCGCTGGTCGGGCCGAACGGGTCCGGCAAATCCACGTTGCTGAACCTGGTGTCGGGCCTGCTGACGCCCACCACCGGCCGGGTGGAGATTTTCGGCCGGCCGCTGGAGATGGCCGCGGTCGCGTTCGTCGCCCAGGACAAGCCGCTCTATCGCCGGTGGAGCGTCGCCGACCTGCTGCGCTTCGGCGCCGCCACCAACCCCGGATGGGATCGCGCGGCCGCGGAGTCCCTGCTGTCCGGGCACGACATCGGCCCGCGCGAGCGGGTGGACCGGTTGTCCGGCGGCCAGCGCACGCTGGTCGCGCTCGCGCTCGCCGTCGGCAAGCGCGCTGATCTGGTGGTGCTGGACGAGCCCCTGGCCGAACTCGATCCGCTGGCCCGCACCGAGGTGATGACCGTGGTGCGCGAACTGGAGGCCACCGTGCTGCTGTCCTCCCACATCCTGGCCGACCTGGCCGATGTGTGCGATCACCTGATCCTGCTCGGCGCCGGCCGGGTCCGGCTGTGCGGCAGCTTCGCCGACCTGCTGAGCGGCCACCCCGCCGCCGACCTGGAGGACCTCGTGCTGCACTACCTGCGCAACCCCGAGGCGGTTCGATGAGCGACCTGCTCTGGGTGGCCTGGCGCGGACAGCGTGCCCAGGCCGCCGCCCTCGCCGCGCTGCTCCTGTTGTACGGCGCCGCCGCCGCGGTCGAGCGGCTGGAGCCGGACCTGGGCGGGCTCACCTTCCAGCTGGCGGGATTGCAGGCCGGCGCGATCTGCCTGATCTGGGGCGCTCCGCTGATCGCCCGGGAGTTCGAGGCCGGCACCCACAAGCTCGCCTGGACCCAGAGCCTGTCGCGGGGCCGCTGGCTGGCCGCCGTCCTCGCCGTCGCGGCCGCCGGCGCCCTGACCGCGACCGCCGTCCTCGCCGCGGTGCTGACCTGGGTGCTGCCGGATGCCGGTGGGGATCCCACGTACTGGCCGTACTACGAAAGCCATGGCCTGGTTCCGTACGCCAGGGCGCTGCTGGCGCTGGCCCTCGGCGTCGCACTCGGCGCGGTCACCCGGCACACCCGCATCGCCATGCCGCTGTCGCTGCTCCTGCTCGGTGTCGGCCAGCTCGTCGGCCGGGCCCTGCGCGGGCGATCCGACCTGCCCTTCTGGCCCCTGCAATGGACCGAATCAGCCATCTACCTGCTGCTCGCCCTCGTTCTGACCGGGATCGCCTATCTGGGGATACGACACCGAGCCTGACCACAGAGAGAGGATCATCATGGCCCACAACCCGAAATTCATCCGCCGCCGGTTCGGCACGACAGCCCTGGTCGTGGTAATTGTGATCATCGCCGCGATACTCCTGGCCGGCGTGATCACACTGCTGACCTGACGCGCCCGGGTGGTGAGCCGGCCTCGCCACCCATCAGCTGCACCGGGCGCTACCCCAAGACCGTCGCCCGATCGGGGCGGGAAAGGTCTGTTGCTTCGTCAACGCGCGGGCCTGGTGGGTGCCGGGCATGGCTAGGGTGCGCGGCCGGTGGACCCTCTGATGATCAGTTCGGTGCCCAGGGAGACGTGCAGCGCCTCCAGGGTGTGGCGGTCCAGCAGGCGCATCAGCAGCGTGACGCCCATCCTGCCCATCTCCTGCAGCGGCTGCCGGACGGTGGTGAGCATCGGGCTGCTCGCGCGGCTCACGTCGATGTCGTCGAAGCCCGCCACCGACAGGTCGCCGGGCACGCTGAGGCCGCGCTCGGCCGCCGCCCAGAGCGCGCCGACCGCCATCTTGTCGTTGAAGCCGACCAGTGCCGTCGGCCGCTCCGGCAGGTCCAGCAGCTCGCAGGCGGCGCGGTAGCCGTTCTCGGTGTTCGGCTCCACGACCGTGCGGAGCAGCCGGGCCGCCGGGAGCACGCCCGCGTCCGCCAGCGAGGAGGTGTAGCCGGCCAGGCGGGCGTCGCTGGCCAGCCAGTCCTCCGGTCCGCCGATGATGCCGATCCGGCGGTGGCCGAGCTCCACCAGGTGCGACATGAGCTTGCGTGCCCCCGCGAAGTGCGCGGCGGAGACGGCCACGATGTCCTTGGGCGGGGGCGTACGCGGGTCGATCACCACGAACGGGAAACGCCGGTCCCGGAGCCGGACGAGCTCCTCCGCGGGCTCCGGCGGCAGGATCAGGATCGCGCCCGCGATGTCCGGACTCTCGCCGAGCGCCGGCAGCACCGGGGCGTCCTGGGCCGCCTCGCCCGCGCCGAGGATCAGCCGGCGGCCGTGCAGTTCCACGGTCTCCGCGACCGAGGAGACGATCAGCCCGAAGTAGTCGGTGAGCAGGTAGGGGCAGCGCACGTAGACGCCGCCCTGGGCCGCGCCGCGCCGCCGGGGCGCCTGGTCGCCGAGCCGGCCCACCGCGCGGAGCACCAGGTCCCGGGTGTGCGGGGCGACGTTCGCCTGGCCGTTGAGCACCCGCGAGACGGTCGCGATCGACAGACCCGTCTCGGCCGCGACATCCCGGACCGTCGCCCGATTCCCCGCCGGTCTGACCACCGCCCCAGCATAGTCACCGGCACCCCGCCAAGAAATCGCGCACCGCGTGCCGGAACTCGCCGGGTTTCTCCATCCAGGGCAGGTGTCCCGCGTTTTCCAGAACGACCCGGGAAACCCGCGGCAGCGTCTCCGCCAGTGAATTCACCGACCAGCGCGGGCGGATGTCCTTTTCGCCGTCCACGATCAGCACCGGCACCGGGCAGGCCCGGCAGCGCTCCCGGAGTTCCGCGCTTCCCCAGGTCAGCCGGTCCTCCGCGTTGATGGCGGCGTTGCAGTCGAAATTGACGTCGAACCAGGGTTCGGCCATTCGCCGCGCGTGCGCGAGCCCGTCATCCGCGAAATCCGCCGACCACCGCAGCACACAGAATTCCCGCTCTTCGCCGGCCGACCGCTCCCGCTCCTTCAATTCCGCCCACCGGCCCAGCCGCACCCCCATTCGCTCCTGGAAATTCTCCTCGTACGCCTCCCGCCAAGTCCTCGGCGGATCGATTCCGGTCCCCGCGATGTAGACCAGCCCGCCGACCCGCCCGGGATGGTCCAGCGTGTACCGCAGCGCCAGCTGAGCGCCCCACGAGTGCCCGGCCAGCACCATGCGCTCCAGCCCGGCCCACCGCCGTACGGCCTCCAGGTCCGCCAGCGTCCGCTCCCATGCGTACGGCCCCCGCCGCTCCGACCGCCCGCATCCCCGCTGGTCCCACCGGTACAGGGTCGCCGTGTCCGCCAGCAGATCGGCCAGGTCGCCGAACATGTCCCACAGCCCGGGACCGCCGTGGCAGAGCACCACGGGAACCCCGCTGCCGGACGTGGCCGCCCACAGGCGTACGCCGTCGTCGGTCTCCACCGGCAGCGGATCAGAGGAGGTCAAGGTGGTCCTCGATCAGGTGCTGGGTGCGGAGCCACTTGTACGTGATGGTCGCCACCTCGCGCCAGCGGCGGTTGAGCAGGAGCAGCCGCAGCACCGGGTACGGGAAGATCAGCCCCTCCTCGGCGGTCAGCTGGCGCCATTCGCCTCGGGTGGGCAGGTAGAAGCGGGCCCGCGACATGCGCGCGTACCTGGGTCCCAGTTCGGCGAGCTCGGCGTTGAGTTCCTTGTGGATGGTTCTGATCTCGGGCATGAGCGGCCGCAGGCCCGAGAAGTAGAAGGACGTGACGGCCCCGATCGTCTCGCGGATCGAGAGGTCGGAGTCGTCGAAGTCGGCGGCCTCCTCCAGCAGGGTGCTCAGGCGCGTGAAGCAGTCGTTGACGCGGAGCAGGCGGGCGACCTCCGGGTCGTCGGGGTCGTCCGCGAAGATGGGCGCCGCCGCCCGGTGGGTGAACGTGGCCAGGTCGCGGTCGGACCGCCCGTCCGAGCGTGCCGCCAGGACCAGGACGCCGATCACGAGCACCACCGTGATGACCGTGAGCGCGATGATCAGCCAGACCACGATCGTGGCGATCGCGCCCGCCACCGCGCTGAACCCCGAGCTGTAGGTGACCGCCGTCCAGCAGACCGCCGCCACGGCCGCGCAGAACATCACCGTCTTGACCAGCCGCCACCCCGACTGCGTGCCGATGAAGGCCAGCACCACCGCCAGCACCAGCGCCACCAGCGGATCGCGCAGCCACCCGGTCACCCCGTCGGCGGTCAGCCCGTCGACGAGCCCCGCCCCCGGCGTCTCCCCGGCGGGCAGGTTCGTCGCCACGAGCACCAGCACGCCGACCGCCGCCCCGAAGAGCAGCACCTTCAGCAGCCGGGACGAGGCCAGCGCCGACAGGATGATGAGCACGATCGCCGTCACCGCTCCCGGCACCGGCTGGGACACCCAGGCGACCACGACGCCCCCAAGTAAAGTATTCGAACGAGCCCCCCGGTCCTCCGCGCCTCAATTGTTGGCATGCCACGCCCCGGGGGCAAGGCGTTAACCGGAGCAGCGCGCCCCAATTCGCTGGCAAGTGGGTGCCAAGTGGGCGGGCGTACAAACGAGGCATGGAAATCAGGCATCCCAAGCCCGCGGACGCGGACGCGATCTACGAACTGGTGGCCGAGCTCGACACGCGGGTGCTCGGGCGGCCGGACATGACCCCGGCGGACGTGCGTGACCAGCTCACCGAACCCGACTTCGACCCGGCCACCGACGGCTGGCTCGCCTTCGACGGGGACCGGCTGGTCGGCTGGGCGTGGGCGTGCCGCAAGGGCGGGAGCGACCGGGTGGACATCGACGTCCGGATCCGTACGGCCGAGGCCGAGGAGGCCCTCTGGGCGAAGGTGCTGGGCCGGTTCACCGGGGTGACCGCGGACATCGGCATCCACGCCCGGGACACCGCCCAGCGGGAGGCCGCCCGCGCCCGCGGGTTCGCGCCCGCGACCAGCTTCCACCGGATGCGCGTCGACCACGACGGCATGGCCGCGCCCGCGTTCCTGCCGGGCGTGACCGTCACGGCCGGGTCGGGCGACGACGAGGAGCTGCTGCGCGCCGCGCACGCCGTCAAGGAGGAGGCGTTCACCGAGCATTTCGGGAACGTCCCGCAGACCTTCGAGGAGTGGGCCGACGCCAGGGAGGCGTCCAGCGCGCACGACTGGGGGCAGGTGCTGGTCGCGAAGGCGCACGGCGCCCCGGCGGCGATGCTGGTCGGCACCAACCACTTCGTCCCGGACGAGAACTGCGGCTACGTGCTGACGCTCGCCGTCCGGCCCGCCTTCCGGGGGAGGGGCCTGGGCAAGCTGCTGCTGCGGCGCGCCTTCGAGGCCGACTGGCGGCGCGGCCGTACCGGCACGATCCTGCACGTGGACTCCAACAACACCACGCCGGCGCTGGGCCTGTACCTGTCGGTCGGCATGCGGCAGGTGCTGTCCATCGACATCTGGCAGAGGTCCCTCTGAGAGGTCAGGTCGCCTGCCGGATCCCGGCCCCGGCGGGCACGCGCAGGCGGGTGCGCTCGTCGTGGCGGGCCAGCAGGTACACGGCCGCGGCCACCAGCAGCAGCGGCACGCCCTTGGTGAGGAAGGCGCCCGGCAGCGCGGGGGAGTCCCACCAGGCGTGCATGGCCATGGCCAGCAGCACGCCCGCCGCGCCGACCAGGGCGCGGCGGCCCGCCCGCAGGTCGGTACGGCCGAGCGCGTAGCCCAGCCCGGCCCCGGCCACCGCCGTCATCGCCCAGTGGCTCCACCAGGCCGACAGCACGACCCGGACGAACAGCGAGCTCAGCGTGTCGGTGACCTCCTGCACGCCGCCCGCCGCGGTGATCGTGTTGAACACGTACAGGAAGTCCTCGACGATCTGGAAGCCGAGGCCGATCAGGGCGCCGTACCCGAAACCGGCGAGCGGGCCGGTGATCAGCCGGGGCGGCCGGGGTTTCGCCAGGGCGAGCAGGGCCACCCCGGCCGACTTGGCCAGTTCCTCGTTGACGGGGGCGGCGATGGCGTCGCCCCACCGGTCGGCGAAGGTCAGGCCCATGGTCTTGCCGATCAGGCTGAGGAAGGCGGGGTTGGCCACCAATGCCACGCCGAAGGCGCCGAAGCCGCCCCAGGCCAGGGCCATCAGCGCGTACCCCACCGGATTCGCCCGGACCGGGCGGACACGGTGGAACAGCCAGAAGCCGAGCAGCAGCAGCGGGGAGAGCACGATCATGGCGAGGACCGCGGCCACGCTGAAGACGCCGGCCTGCGGCGCCAGCGTGACCACCGTCGTGTACGCCCCGAGCGCGCACGCCACCGCCCACAGCCAGAACGCCGGCCGCCCGGTCACCGCCCGGCTCCGTCGAACCTGATCGAGACCAGCATGGTCCGGATCTCGGGGCCCGTCACCTCGTCCGGCGGGCCCGTCACCACGACGTCGGCGCCCAGGGCGGGCGCGGCGAAGACGGCGACCGTGGCCGTACGGTCCGGGAAGGTGACGGGACCGGCGAGGCCGGGCACGCCCTGCTCGGTCGTGATCGGGACGGTCTGGCCCTGCTGCGCCGTGACGCCCCCGGCCAGTTCGAGCCGGCCCAGGCCGTGCCAGAGCTGCGTGGGCGTGGCGCCCTCCGCCAGGATGACGCTGAGCTGGAACGACGTTGAGCCGTTGAAGAGGGCCACCGACTGCGACAGCGAGGTGTCGTCGACGTCCACGGCCCAGCCGTCGGGCACCTGCACGGAGACCGGCCGCCGCGCGCCGTCGGCCGGCCCGACCTGGACCCGCGTCCCGGCCGGCAGCGGCACGTCGAACGCGGGGACGCTCCGGTCCGCCGCCGGCAGCCCCACGCTCAGCCCGATGAGCAGCGCGGCGACCGCCAGGGTGCCCGGCCATCCCTTTCGCTCCATACGTCCCCTCGCTCATGAGGGGATATGCCAGTCATAGCCTGCTTGTTCAGGATCAAACGTGACAATTCGGATGTGGCGGCCTGGTCCGCGGTTATGAGCGGCGCCGGAGCGTCCACACCGCCAGCGCGAGCCCGGCGACGAGCACGATCGGCCCGATGATCGCCCATGTCGTGTTGCCGCTCATGAAGCTGCCGCCGATGTAACCGAGGCCCTGCAGGGTCCACACGGCCCCCGTGAGCGCCAGGAGGGCGCCGAGACCGATCAAGAAGGGTTTCATGCCCCCAGTCATAGCGGCTCCGGGGTGATCTGGGCCAGCGCGCCCGAGCGGGCGCCGGGCGGCCCGGAAGTCGCGATAACCTCGGCGGATGGAGAGGATCTTCAGTGTCGAGGGTGCCCGCTCGCTCATGCCCGAGGCGCGCGAGTTGGTCGCCGAGCTGATCGAGCTGCGGGCCGACCTGGCCGAGCTGGGCTACGACCTGAAACAGTCCGGCACCTCGGCGCGCGGCGGCCTCGCCGAGGCCAAGGGCCTGGAGGCCCGGCTGGCGGAGATCATCGGTTGGTTCGCCGACCAGGGCATCGAGCTGAAGGGCATCGCGCCCGTCCTGATCGACTTCCCCGCCGTCAGGGACGGCGTGTCGGTGCGGCTCTGCTGGATCGAGGGCGAAAGCGAACTCGCCTGGTACCACCGCAGCGAACTCGGCTTCGCCGGGCGAAGGCCTCTATAGGGCCCCTCTAGGGCCTCTCTAGCCCTCTCCCTCGGAGAACTCCTCCGGGAACTCCTCGAAGTCCTCGGTCAGGTTGCCCAGGATCGCGCCGTACCGGACGGCCACCATGCGGGCGACCGCCTCGTGCGCGCCCAGCGGCGACGCGCAGCCCGTGCAGTCCGCCGCCGCGGCGGCGATCCGGTCCGGATCCACCTCGGGCCCGATCACGAACGGCGCGAGCGCGATCCGGGACGCGCCGATGTTGCGCAGCCGGTCGGCGGCGTCGGCCACCGTGGGGCGGCCGTCGAAGGCGGCGGGCACCACCGGCAGGGCCAGGCGGGCGGCCAGCAGGACGGCGGTGGCGTCCGCGGCGCGGGCGGACTCGTCGCCGCCGACGGTGGCCACGATGATGCCGTCCACCGGCGAGGTCACGTTGAACAGGCGGATGCGGTCGGCGCGGGCCAGGCCGCGCTCCGACAGGCGTACGTGCAGGGCCTCGGCGAGGAACGGGTGCGGGCCGAGCGGGTCGGTGACGGTCACCGGGGCCTCGCTCTCGGCGACGGCGTCCCGGACCGAGCGCATCACGCGCGGGTGCGCGCCGGTGATCAGCGGGACCACGACGGCGGCGCGGGGACGCGTCTCCCCGTCGCTCTCGGCGGCGAAGCCGCGGGCGGCGCGCTCGGCCGCGATCGAGGAGAACTCCTTGGCCAGGTCGGCGCCGCCGTCGCTGAGGGAGACGGGCCGGAGGTCGAGTTGCGGGTTGTCCACGCGGATGATCGACGTCAACTCGGTCACGACATCGTCCACCGCCCCTGGGACCGCGAGCACCAGCGTGGGCGCGTCAGCGGGCAGCGTGACGGGCAGCGGCCTGCGATGGCGGCCGCCTCCGCCGGGGCGCGACGAGCGCTCCCGGATGGGGAGCTTCGCCGGAACGTCATGACCTTCGTTCACATCGGCGGATTCTAGGACTAATCAGCCGAATTAGTGGAGTCGACGGGCCGATGCGTTCCGCAGGAGGAACATAGAAGGCGTGATCACGGTATTCGGCAGCGCCAACATGGACCTCGTCGCGTACGTCCCGCGAGCCCCTCACCTGGGGGAAACGGTATCAGGGACCGAGTTTCGCACGGTTCCCGGGGGAAAGGGAGCAAACCAAGCGATCGCGGCGGCGCGGGCCGGCGCGGAGGTCTCCTTCCTCGGGGCGGTGGGGTCCGACGCCTTCGGCCCGGCGTTGCGCGCGGCTCTGGACGACGCCGGAGTGAACACCGAAGGGCTGCGGACGGTGGACGGGCCCTCCGGCATCGCGCACATCGTGGTCGAGGAGGGCGGCGGGAACTCGATCATCGTCGTCCCGGGCGCGAACGGAACCGTGACCGGTCCCTCGGAGCGGGACCTGGAACTGATCGCCGGGTCGGACGCCCTCCTCCTCCAGCTGGAACTGCCCATGGACGCGGTCGTGGCGGCGGCCGTCGCCTCCCCGGCCCCCGTGATCCTCACCCCCGCCCCGGTGGCCGAACTGCCGGACGAACTCCTCGCCGCCATGACCCTGCTCGTCTGCAACGAGCACGAGGCAGCCGCGATCACCGGCCTGGGAGCGCCCGACAGAGCCCTGGAAGCCCTTCTGGAGCGCGTTCCGGAGCTGGTGGTCACTCTGGGATCCAAAGGCGCCCTGTACGGCTCACGCGACGGCTCACGCCTCTGGGCCCCCGCCGTGCCGGCCAAGGCGGTCGACACCACGGCGGCGGGCGACACCTTCGTCGGCGCGCTCGCGGTGGCGCGGGCGGAGGGGCACGGCGCGGAGTACTTCCTGCGGTTCGCCTCCACGGCGGCGGCGCTCTCGGTCCAGCGGCCGGGGGCGTCCACGTCGATGCCGTACCGGCGGGACATCGACCGGGCGCTGGAGGACCAGCCGCTGGCCAACCCCTAGCCGGTCGCGCGCCGCCGTCCGGCCCGTTGTCGGTGCCACGACGTATCGTGGGCTTGTGTCCGACGCGGAGATCATCGAGGTCGCCGGCCGGGAGGTGCGGATCACCAGCCCCGGGCGGGTGGTCTTCCCCCGGACCGGCCACACCAAGCTGGATCTGGTGCGCTTCTATCTCGCCGTGGGCGAGGGCGCGCTGCGCGGCGTCGCGGACCGCCCGCTGGTGCTCAAACGTTTCGTGCACGGGGTGGACGCGGAGCCGTTCTTCCAGAAGCGCGCGCCCGCGAAGCGGCCCGCCTGGATCGAGGTCGCCGAGTTCCGCTACCCGTCGGGGCGCTCGGCGGAGGAGGTCGTGGGCCGTGATCTGGCCGCTCTGCTGTGGACGGTCAACCTGGGGTGCGTGGATCTGAACCCGCATCCGGTGCGCGTGCCGGACCTGGACCGTCCGGACGAGCTGCGCATCGACCTGGACCCGGTGCCCGGCGTGTCCTGGGACGAGATCGTGGACGTGGCGTTCCTGGCCAGGGACGTGCTGGGCGAGCACGGCCTGACGGCGTGGCCGAAGACGTCCGGTTCCCGCGGCTTCCACGTGTACGCCAGGATCACCCCGGGCTGGACCTTCCAGGAGCTGCGCCGGGCGGCCGAGGCGGTGGCCAGGGAGATCGAGAGCCGCGCGCCCGGCCTGGCGACCAGCCACTGGTGGAAGGAGGAACGGCAGGGCGTGTTCGTGGACTTCAACCAGAATGCCCGCGACCGGACCGTCGCCTCCGCCTACAGCGTGCGCCCGACCGGCCTGGTGTCCACGCCGCTCGCCTGGGAGGAGGTGCGCGGCTGCCGCCCGGAGGCGTTCTCGATCGACACGGTCCCGGCCCGCTTCGCCGCCGCCGGCGACCCCTGGGCGGCGATGGACTCCCAGGCCGTCGAGGGTTCGCTGGAGTCGCTGCTCGCGCTGGCCAAGGAGCAGGGCCCGCGCCCCCGCGCGCCGAAGGGCACCGGCCGGCGGCAGTCCACCATGCCGCTGATCGAGATCGCCAGAGCGGAGACCAAGGCCGAGGCGATGGCCGGGTTCGACCGCTGGAAGGCCCGCCACCCGGACGTCGCCGCCCTGCTGGAACCCGCGGACGTGCTGGTCGACTCCATGCGTGGCCGCAGCTCCGCTTGGACCCGGATCCGGGTCAACCTCCAGCACGTGCCCGAAGGGGAGCGGCCCGCGCAGGAGGCGCTGGAGGTCGACTACGACCCGTGGGCGAGGGAGCGCCATCAGCCCTCCGAAGGGTAGGGGCCGTACGCGTTCCAGACCTCGCCGAGGTAGAAGGTGCCGAAGCGGGCCAGGGCGGATGGGCCGCCGGGGCCGCTGACGCGGAACGTGGTGAGCGTTCTGGCCAGGTCCGACGGGAGGACGCGCAGGGCGCCGGTCGCGAGCACAGCATCCTCCTCGTCGTCGTCCTCGTCCTCGTTCAGGTGGCCCGCCAGCAGGGTGACGCGCAGGGTCGTGGGGTCCGGCCAGACGGCGGGGCTGTGCCGTACGTGCTTGACGCCCAGGAGGGTGCGGGGCTGGTTCTCGCCGTCCCGGAAATGCAGCTGGTACCGCATCTCTCTCCGGTCGGGCGCCTCTCCAGGCGCGAAGAGGTTGAACCAGCCCCGCTCGATCGGGCGCCGGCCCCCGCAAATGGCGGCGTCGATCCATCCCTCGGCCCGGGCGAGGTGCGCGGGCTCGGTGAGAAAGCGGTTCACGTCATGGGCGGTGATGGTGAGCCGGAAAGCGAGGCGGTCGCCGCCGTCGAGCGCGCCGCGCATCTCCTCGGTGAACGAAAGGGCGGTGGACCCGGGAGCGCCGCGCCTTCTCTTGGCGGCGATCCCGTCGGCCATCCGGTCCGCCATGGCGGCGATGGTCAGCGACGGGTTCGGGCCGACCGGGCCCGGCATGGCCGCGCCGTCGGCGACGTACAGGCCGGGGAAGCCGAAGACCTCGCCGCGGGAGTCGCAGACGCCCTCGCCGATGTGGCGGCCCATCGGGGCGCCGCCGAGCGGGTGCGCGGTGAGCAGCCGGCGCAGCGGCGCGTCGGAGTACTCGGCGCCGAGCACGTCCCCGATCCGCCGCATGGCGCCGCTCAGCCGCTCGTAGTAGTCGCGCCTGGTCTCCGCGTCCCGGTCCAGCACCAGCCGCTCGCCGCGCAGGCGGAGCACCCCGTCGGGCGCCTCCCTGCCCATGCCCATGACGGGCAGCGAACGGCTGGACAGCTCGCCCGCGCCCATCAACTCGGCGATCCAGTCCACGAAGGCGGGGAAACCGCCCTCCTGGATGTACGCGCCGCCGGGCAGCCGGATCGAGCTGGTGACGACCGGGCCCCGGCTGGCCGCGATCGGCCGGTCCCGGGCGCGCAGCAGGAAGGAGATCAGGTCGCCGTTGCCGGAGAACCGGGTGCCGAGCGCGCCGCTGAGGCCGGGCAGCCGGTCCTGATTCCTGAGCAGCAGGTACGTGGTGCCGTAGGTGCCCGCCGCCAGCACCAGCCGGTCGCAGGCGATCGTCCGCGCCCTGCCGCCTGGCGCGTGCGTGACATAACCGACCTCGTAGCCGCCGCCCGGCCTGGGGGCGATCGTCTTGATTTCGTGCAGCGTGCGCAGGTCGGCGCCGTGGTGGCGGGCCGCCGACAGGTACGTGTGGTCCAGGCTGTTCTTCGCGCCCTCGTTGCAGCCGATGACGCACTCGCCGCAGAGTTTGCAGGTCCGCCGGGGCAGGCCGTGCAGGTTGCCGTACCCGGGGTCCGCGATCGGCAGGCCGAGACCCGGGCGGGCCTCCGGCTCGGGTGCGAAGCTGACCGCCAGCGGCGGCAGCCGCCAGTCCAGGCCCAGCTCGGCCGCCGCGTCCTGCGTCGCGCGCGTCTTGGCCGTGTCCCGGTAGGCGTCCTGGTCCAGCGGGTACGGCGTGGCGCCCAGCATGCGCTCGACCGCGTCGTAGTGCGGATCCAGCGCCTCCCGGCTGACCGGCCAGTGCTCGTGGCCGCCGCCCGGCAGCGGCGACTCCCGGACGAACCAGCGCTCCTCCTTGCGGAGCAGCACGTTCGCGTAGATCAGCGACCCGCCGCCGAGCCCGCTGGCCACCACCGAGTCGCGGTCGCCGAAGCGCCACACGTCGAACAGGCCGTGCAGGCCCTCGGCCGGATCCCAGAAGGCGCGGCCCATCTCGGCCGGGCTGCGCGGGAACGAACCGGGCGGCCAGGCCCGGCCGCGCTCCATCACCACGACCTCGAACCCGGCCTCGGCCAGCCGGTAGGCGGCGACCGCGCCGCCGAACCCGGACCCGGCGACCAGAACCTCGACGTGCTCCGTCCGCCCCGCCGCCACGCCCGCGCGCCGGGCGTCGGAGACGCCCTCCGTGGTGGAACGCGCGATCCGCATGTACGGGCCTCCCGTGCCTCTGGAGTCACACCATGTCAGGACGGGCGGATCTTGGGCATCGTGGAAAACACGTACTTCCGGTGGTTACTTGAGGGCGATGGCCAGCCCGGTCCTGGACGTCACCCCGAGCTTCTCGAACGCGTGGGAGAGGTGCGTCTCCACCGTCCGCACGCTGAGGAACAGCCGCTCCGCGATCTGCTGGTTGGTGCACCCCTCGACGACCAGCCGGGCGATCTCCAGTTCCCGGGGCGACAGCCCGTGCCCGCCCGCGCCCTTCCCCCTGGACGGCACCCGCTTCCCGGCCCGCCGCTGCTCCCGTACGGCCTGGGCCAGCAGCCCCGGCGCCCCGCACGCCTCGAACAGCTCCCCGGCCTCGCCCAGATGGGGGAGCGCGTCCCGCTTGCGCCCCGCGGAGATCAGCGCGCAGCCGGCCCGGAGCAGGGCGCGCCCCGCGGCGGGCCGCTGACCCGCGGCGGCCAGGATCCCGGCCGCCTGGAGCGCCAGATCGGCCGCCGCCGTGCCCGACCCCGCGTGCGCCGCCGCCAGGTGCACGAAACCGGCGTTGAACTCCAGCTCCGGATGGGCCACCTCGGCCGCGCGCGCCGCCCACGCGGCTCGGTCGTCGCTGTGCGCGGCCATCGTCTCGCAGAACGACAACATGCTGAACTGGTCCAATCGGCCGGCCGCGAACGCCTCCTCGATGGCGGTGACCGGCGCGAGGGCGGCCCTCCCGGTGTGCGCGAGGGCGTTGCCGTAGGCGTAGAGGGCCTGGGCGCCCGGCCACTCCAGGGCGCTCACCCCCGAGGTGACCGCCTCCTCGCCGAGCCGTACCGCCAGCTCCTCGTGGCCGGTCAGGCAGGCCAGCAGGCTCTGCTGGGCCTGGGCCACCACCACCGCGTACCCCGAGTGCAGCAGCCGGCCCACCTCCGCCGACTCCTCGGCCGCCACCGCGCCCTCCGGCAGGCGGCCCACCACCCCGTACGCGCGGGCCTGGCCGGCCAGCATGTTCGTCACGATGAACGTCTGCCCGGTCGCCTTCGCGATCGCGATGGCCCGCTCGAACCTGTCCACCGCCGACCGGTGGCGGCCCAGCCACAGCTCCGCCCAGCACAGCCAGGCGATCGTGTCCATCCACTCCAGCAGCTGGATGTCCGGGGTGACCGCGACCAGCGCGTCCGCCCGGTCCAGATGATCGATCGCGGCCGGGATGCGGGCCGCCGCGTAGGCCGGCATCGGCCGCAGGGCGGCCACCGCGACCGCCAGGCCGTGGTCGGCCGGTTCCGACGGCATGAAGTCGAGCACCGCCTGGGCGGCCCGGTGGTCGCCGCGCATCAGGCTCTCCGCCACCAGCCGCAGCCGCATCGGGTACGCCTCGGGCAGCTTCGGGTCGGGGATCTCCCGCAGCTCCGCCAGCAGCACCGCCCGCCCCTGCGCGGGCCGGTCCAGCAGGCGTTCCACCAGGGCGCAGAACCGGGCCGCCCTGGCCCGCCTGGCGTAGTCCTCGCGCGGCAGCAGGCGCAGCACCTCGTAGGCGGTCTCCCGGCCCTCGGCCAGCCAGCCGGACACCACCTGGCCGCGCGCCAGCTCCAGCAGCAGGTCCAGGCGGTGGCCCCGGCCGTCGGTGTCGTCGGGGAGCAGCCGGATGGCGGCCCGCAGCCAGTGCGCGGTGGTGGCGGGCGCGGTGGTGGCGACCGCGCGGGCCGCCTCCACCAGGACGGCCACCGCCTCCCGGTCGCCGAAGGTGGCCGACCGTTCGACGTGGTGTGCCCGTACCGTGGCGGGGGCGCCGACGGCCGCCAGGTGCCCGGCGATCCTGGCGTGCGCGGCCAACCGCCAGCCGGGGGCGGCGGACTCGTAGGCGGCCTGCCGTACCAGGGGGTGGCGGAAGCGGAAGCGGCTGCCGTCCGGGCGGACCAGGTCGCGGGCGACCAGCTCGTCCAGGGACTTGAGGGTGACCGGGTCGGCCAGCTCGGCGGCCACGGCGGCCAGGCGGGGTTCGAACTCGTCGGCGGCCACGGCGGCGGACTGGGCCACCAGCAGGGCGTCGCCGGACAGGCCGGCCAGCTCGCGCTGGAGTACCGCGTGCAGGGTGGCCGGCAGGTCTCCGGCCTCGATCCTGGCCAGGGCCTGGAGGTAGAAGGGGTTGCCGCCGCTCGCCTCGTACAGGGCGCGGCGGCGGCCCCTGCTGATCTCCGGACCGAGCAGCTCGTGGGCCTCGGCCTCGCTGAGCGGCCCCACCGTGATCCGGCTGCCGCCCCCGGCCAGCCGCGGCGACGCCTGCTTCGGCCGGTACGCGACGGCGATCAGCACCCGCGCCGCCGGGGGATGCCGGACCACGTGGTCCAGGAAGTCGATCGTGCTGCCGTCCGCCCAGTGCACGTCGTCCAGGATCAGGACCAGCCCGGACGGCTCGGCCAGCCGCTCCAGCAAGCCGATGACCGCCCGGTAGAGCCGGTACCTGGCCAGGCCGCTGCGGTCGTCCCCCGGCTCCGCGGCCGCGCCCAGCGCGGGGAAGACCGTCGCCAGCAGGGGATCGGGCGGGATCCGCGCGTCCTCCAGATGGCCGTCCAGGGCGTCCACCAGCGCGCTGAACGGGATGACCTGCTCGAACTCGGCCGCCCTGCCCCACAGCGCCAGACCGCCGCGGGCCCGGGCGGCCATGCGTAACTCGGCCAGCAGCCGGGTCTTGCCCGCCCCCGGCTCGCCCTCCAGGGCCAGGAACCGGAACGCGCCGTCCAGGCTCGCGTCCAGCGTTCCCCGCAGCTCCCGGAGGAGGTCGCCCCGGCCGATCAGAGGGGCGGTATGACCATCCATGCCGTCACCTGATCATTTGGCCGCTGTCACACGGGCACTTTACCCAGCGGCGACTAGCCTGGAGGGGCGTAGCGCTATTAACCCGGACACGAACCCAGAAATAGGCTTTGCAGTCTGGTCACATTCGTCACTCGGCGCACGGCCATCAGAGGACGCCGGAAAATGTCGGTCCCGCATGGCATCGTTGGCCGCCCCGACACGGATGCGAAGGAGCATTCCATGCTGACCACCGATTTCCACCCGGGCGCGCCGAACTGGATCGACCTGGGTTCCCCCGACCCCGAGGCCAGCGCCGGCTTCTACGGCGCGGTCTTCGGCTGGGTCTTCCACTCCGCGGGCCCCGACGCGGGCGGCTACGGCTTCCTCCAGCAGGCGGGCAAGACCGTCGCCGCGCTCGGCCCGCTGATGGACCCCGGAGCCAGGCCCGCCTGGACGCTGTACTTCCACGCCCCCGACGCCGACGAGGCGGCCCGGCGGGTCCGCGAGCACGGTGGAACGGTCCGGGTCGAGCCCGGCGACGTCTTCGACGCCGGGCGCATGGCCGCCTTCACCGACCCGGGCGGCGCCGAGTTCGCCGTCTGGCAGCCCGGCGGGACCCGCGGCCTCGACCTCGTCACCGAGCCGGGCTCGCTCGGCTGGACCGAGCTCTACGTGCCCGACCCCAGCGCCGTCCGCGACTTCTACACCGCGCTCTTCGACTGGAGCATCAAGGAGGTGCCCTTCGGCGGCGGCCTGACCTACGTGCTGGTCTCCACCGCCGAAGGGAAGCAGCCCGACATCGCCGGGATCATGCCGCTGGAGCAGGGCGACACGGCCCACTGGCTGCCCTACTTCGAGGTCTCCGACTGCGACGCGACCCTGGTGCGGGTCGACGCCTCCGGCGGCGCCGTCGTGCTGCCCGCCATGGCGGTGGAGGGCGTCGGCCGTTTCGCCGTCTGCACCGACCCGCACGGGGCCAGGTTCGCGGTCATCACCAGCGCGGAGGCGCCGCAGTAGGCGACAGGGCGGAAGCCCAGGAGGTCTGGCCGGTTAACCCCAGACCTCCTGGGCGGTCTCCACGATCAGGCGGATCTTGGCGAACTGCTCCTCGTGGGTCAGCGTGTTGCCCTCCACCGTGGAGGAGAAGCCGCACTGCGGCGACAGGCACAGCTGGTCCAGGTCGATGAACTTGGACGCCTCCTCGATGCGGCGCTTCAGGTCGTCCTTGGACTCCAGCTCGCCGCGCTTGGTGGTGACCAGGCCGAGCACCACGTGCTTGTCCTTGGGCACGAAGCGGAGCGGCTCGAACCCGCCGGAGCGCTCGTCGTCGAACTCCAGGAAGAAGCCGTCCACGGCCAGCTCGCCGAACAGGGCCTCCGCGACGAAGTCGTAGCCGCCCTCGGCCGCCCAGGAGGAGCGGAAGTTGCCCCGGCACATGTGGGTGGTGACCCGCAGGCCCTCCGGCCGGTTGGCCAGCGCCGCGTTGATCTGCTTGATGTAGCGCAGGTGCAGGTGGTCGGCGTCGTCGCCGCGCGCCGCGACCTCGGCCCGCTGGGCCGGGTCGTTCAGGTAGGCCAGGCTGGTGTCGTCGAACTGGAGGTAGCGGCAGCCCAGCTCGGCCAGGCGGAGCACTTCCTCGTTGTACGCGGCGGCCAGGTCGGTCCAGAAGTCCTCCAGATCCGGGTAGACGCCGTGGCCGATGGAGGCCGGCCCGCCGCGGTAGTGCACCATGTTCGGCGACGGGATGGTCAGCTTGGCCGTGATCCCGGGCGCGACCGTGTCCCGCAGGAAGGTGAAGTCGTCCTCGAAGATGGTCTCGGTCAGCCGGATCGGCTCCGCCACGCGCATCGCCGGCGGCGCGAACTCCAGTTCCTCCTCGTCGTTGCGGAACCGGACCGTGATGTGCTCGTCGGTGGCCTGGGTCACGCCGCCGAGCTTGTAGATGAAGTCCATGTGCCAGGACGCCCGCCGGAACTCCCCGTCGGTCGCCGACCGCAGTCCCGCCTCCTGCTGGGCCCGCACCACCTCCCGGATGGCCGCGTCCTCGATCTCCCGCAGCCGCTCGGCCGGGATCGTGCCCTGGCGGAAGTCGTCGCGCGCGCGGAGCAGTTCGGCCGGCCGCAGCAGGCTGCCGACGTGGTCCGCACGGAAGGGAGGTTCACTGCGCATCGCTGGATCAGCTCCTACAGACGCATCGTACGTTCGCAGTACGAATGGACGTTCGCTTTTCGGGCCCCGATAGGCCGACGCTAGCGCCTATCCCGGCCCTCTGGCGATCAAAACTGACAATGATCGCGACATTCCGGTCGATTCATGGGTTTGTGGTGACGCACGTCACACCGGCCACTCACTTCGAGCTTTGTCACACCGTGTTCACAAACGGGCAATGGTTGCGAAACGGGGGGTTGGCAGAGTCGGGCGTGGCGAGCTTATGCCCTGGCTCGCGACTGAGGAAGGGAACGACGTGGCTTACAAGGCTGAGTACATCTGGATCGACGGCACCGAGCCGACGCCGAAGCTCAGGTCCAAGACGAAGGTGCTGGCCGACGGCGCCGACCTGCCTATCTGGGGCTTCGACGGATCCAGCACCAACCAGGCCGAGGGCCACGCCTCCGACTGCGTGCTCAAGCCCGTCTTCTCCTGCGCGGACCCGATCCGCGGCGGCGACAACGTGCTCGTGCTCTGCGAGGTCTACAACGCCGACGGCACCCCGCACCGCACCAACACCCGCGCCCTGCTCACGCCGGTCGACGAGAAGTTCGCCGCCCAGGAGTCCTGGTTCGGCATCGAGCAGGAGTACACCTTCTTCAAGGACGGCCGCCCGTACGGGTTCCCGGTCGGCGGGTTCCCCGGGCCGCAGGGTCCGTACTACTGCGGCATCGGCGCCGACGAGGTGGTCGGCCGGGACATCGTCGAGGCGCACCTCGACGCCTGCATCGAGGCCGGCCTGAAGATCTCCGGCATCAACGCCGAGGTCATGCCCGGCCAGTGGGAGTTCCAGATCGGCCCCGGCGGCCCGCTGGAGGTCTCCGACCACATGTGGATGGCGCGCTACCTGCTCTACCGCATCGCCGAGGACTTCGGCGTCTCCGCCACCCTCGACGCCAAGCCGGCCAAGGGTGACTGGAACGGCGCGGGCGCGCACACCAACTTCTCCACCCGCGCCATGCGCGAGGGCTACGACGCGATCATCACCGCCTGCGAGGCGCTCGGCGCCGAGGGCAAGGTCGAGGAGCACATCGCCGGGTACGGCTTCGGCATCGAGCAGCGCCTCACCGGCCTGCACGAGACCGCCCCCTACAACGTCTACAGCTACGGCGTCTCCAACCGCGGCGCGTCGGTGCGCATCCCGTGGCAGGTCGAACTCGACAAGAAGGGCTACATCGAGGACCGCCGCCCGAACGCCAACGTCGACCCGTACGTGGTGACCCGCCTGATCACCAACACCTGCTGCGAGGCCCTGGAGAAGGCCGGCCAGGTCTGATCCACGGACGAAGAAACGGCTCTCACCCGCTCGGGTGGGAGCCGTTCTCGCGTTGTGCGGACCGTCTCGGCGGTGGCGTGGTCGGTGGCGTGGCCGGCGCGACACCGCGAACGGCCGGCGGAGCACCGGGAGGTCGCCGCCATCGCCGCGTACGACTCGACCGGCCAGTTCCGGTGGGGGCTCCACCGTGTGCTGGCCGGTCTGAGCGATTCCTAGCGGGTCCTGGCGGGTCAGCGGGCCGATTCGCCGAAGCCGTCCAGGGCCTCGGTGCTGTCGCCTATGCCGGGGGAGTCCTGGTGGAGGAACTGCCCGTCGTCGGGGTCGAGGCCGCCGAAGCCGAGGATGCCGAAGGCGTCCTTGCCGAAGACCAGGTTGAGGGCGCCGGGGCTGGTCGCGCCGCTGCCCGGGACCTCCTCGCCGGGGATGGTGATGAGCAGGTCGGATTCGCCGTTGTCGTTGTAGTCGCCGTTGGTGAGAGCGGTGCCGAGGGCGTCGTCGGTCTCGGCGGGGTCGCCGAAGGTGAGGTTCTCGCCGAACAGGAACTGCTGGTGGTCGGCGCCGAGGGCGGCGCCCCGGTCGCCGTAGATGACGTTGACGCCGCCGACGTTGGCGCGGCCGAGGGTCTCGGAGTCCTCGCCCGGGACGCCGACGGCCAGGTCGTCCTGGTCGTCGCCGTTGAAGTCGCCGGCGGTCAGGGCGCGGCCGAAGGCGTCGCCCGGGTTGCCGGCCTCGGAGATGCCCGCGGTGTCCTGGGACCAGAGCTGGGCGCCGGTGGTGACCAGGGAGTTGCCCGAGCGGTAGATCACGAAGACGACGCCTTCGCCGGCGTCCTCGCCGGGGCTGCCCACGGCCAGGTCGTCGGGGAACTGGCCGCTCACGTTGGCGGCGTTCTCGTTGAAGTCGCCGACGGCCAGCGCGGTGCCGAACGCGTCGCCGGCCTCGGGACCGCCGGGCAGCGGGGCCGCCTGGTTCCAGAGCTGGTCGTTGGCGGTGGACAGGCCGGTGGCGGAGCCGTACAGGACGTTGACCGAGCCGGCGTTGTCGACCGCGTCGACCTCGTCGCCGGGCACGCCCACCGCGAGGTCGTCGAAGGCGTCGGTGCCGAAGTCGCCGACGGCCAGGGCCGCGCCGAAGCGGTCGCCGGGCGACTGGACGCCCTCCACGCCGGTGGCGTCCTGGTCGAGCTGGGCGGTCTGGAAGGTGTCGAAGGTGAAGTCGCCGAAGTCGAACTGGAGCGCCCAGACCTGGCCGCCGTCGGCCACGGTGGTGTCCTCCCCGGGAGCGCCCACAAACAGTTCGGCCTCGAAGTCGTTGTCCACCCGGCCCACGGCCAGGGCGGCTCCCCACTGGTCGCCCGGCTCGTTGTCGCCGCTGGAGACGGCGCTGGCCAGTTCCTGGTCGAGGGTGATGCTGCCGACGCCGGACAGGCCGGTGGAGACGTGCCCGAACAGCACGTGGATCGCGCCGGAGTCCTGGGTCAGGCCGCGGTCCTCCCCGGGGACACCGATGATCAGGTCCTCGATGCTGTTGCCGTCCACGTCGCCGACCGCGAGGGCCGCCCCGAACCGGTCTCCCGTCTCCGGTCCGGGGTCGTCCATGATGCCGGGGTCGATGCCGGGGCTGTTCTGCTGGAAGGTCTGGCTGCCGCCGCTGCCGAGCCCGCCGGGGCCGCCGTACAGGACGTGGACGAGGCCGGCGTCTTGGATCGCTCCAATGTTCTCGGCGGGGACGCCGATGGCGGCGTCCGCGAACCCGTCGCTGTCGAAGTCGGCGTGGAGCGTGACGCTGTGGGCGTCCGCCAGGGCGGGCGGGGCGAGCGCGGCGGCGCCGCCGAGGGCCAGGGCGACGGCGACCGCCGCCCGGACGAGATGACGACGGTGGGACATGTGGGACATGGATCGTTCCTCCTTGTCGGGGGGTGAAAGCCCGACAAGGGAAACAGGCCGTATTCCGCCTGATCTGCGGAAATGTGCGCGGAAATTCCGCGTAAAACGACGTCGCGGACTAGGCGAACAGGTATTTCTCCGTGAACGGGTTGCGGAATTTTCCGGAGGGGTCCAGGTCGCGCGCCAGCGCCAGGAAATCGGGGAGGCGGGTGTAGCGGGGGCGCAGGTCGTCCGGCGGGGTGAGGAAGATCTTGGCCCAGTGCGGGCGGGGCGCGAACGGGGCCAGCGCCTCCTCGATCTTGGCCACCGCCGGCAGCACGGCCGGGGTGTCGGAGATCCAGGTGAAGTGCAGGGCCACCGAGTCCCGCTCGTGGCAGGGGCTGAGCCAGAGCCGGTCCGCGGCGATGGTGCGGATCTCGCAGATCAGCAGAACCGGGGCGATGTGCTCCCGGATCGCGGCCAGCGCGGCCAGCGCCGCCACCGCGTCCGAGGCGTCGATCATGTACTCCGACTGCAGTTCGTCACCGGCGCTCGGAATCCGGTCCGGCCGGAAATGCGGCAGCCGTTCGTACCAGGGGCCGGGCACGTCGCCCTGCTCTGTGCAGCTGTCCGGCGCCATTCCGGGCACGGGATGGCGCGGCCCGTCCGCGGGCTCCGCCGGGATCTCCACCGCGGGCTCGCCGTCGCGCCGCTTCACCCACACCTGGTTGATCGCCGGCCCCCGCCAGTCCGTGAACAGGCTCACGCTGTACGCACCAGACACGATTTCCTGAAATTTCGGGAAAAGGGATTCGAGGGGGAGGCCTTCGTACACCCGCTGGCGCACCTGGAACGAGGGCACCAGGTCCAGGGTCTGGGAGACCACGACGCCGAGCGCCCCCAGTCCCACCACGGCCCCGTCGAACCCGTCGTCGCCGCGCTTCAGCGTGACGAGGTCCCCCTCGGCCGTGATCAGCTCCACGGCCGCGACCGACGCGGACAGGTTCGCGTTCCCCACGCCCGACCCGTGGGTCCCGGTCGCGCACGCGCCGGCCACCGAGATGTGCGGCAGCGACCCCAGGTTGCGCAGCGCGAACCCGCGCTCGTCCAGGTGCCGGCCCACGTCCGCGTACCGCAGGCCGCCGCCGATCCGCGCCGTCGCCGCGGCGGAGTCCACCTCGATGACCGGCGGCAGGCCGCCCAACTCCACCAGTTCAGCGGGGGAGTCGCCCAGCTCGTTGAAGGAGTGCCGGGTCCCGAGCGCCCGGATGCGCGGGCTGCGCGCCACCAGTTCCCGGAGTTCCTCGACCGAGCCCGGCCGGTGGACCGCCGTGGCCCGATAAGTGAGATTTCCTGCCCAATTCACCTGAACCGTCATGGCCTTGACCATAACCACCTTCCCGTACCGCACGGGCAGCGGGCACCTCGGCCCGCGCTAGCCTGGTCAGGCGATGAACAGCCTCGTGACCCCGGTGGGGGAGTTCGAACTCGACCGAGCCACCGGGAACGCCCGCGACGGGCTCCGGGCCTGGGACGCGGCCGACGAGTACCTGCTACGGCACCTGGCGGAGACCGGGCTGCTCGGTCCCTTGGCCGGTTCGGCGGCTGGTTCCGGCGCCGATTCCGCCACGGAATCCGTACCCGATTCCCCGGCTGATTCCGTGACTGGTGCCAACGCCGGTTCCAGCGCCGGTTCCCCGGCTGGTTCCGTGGCCGGTTCCAGTGCCGGTTCCGTGACTGGTTCCGTGACTGGTTCCGTGGCCGTCTTCGGCGATCGCTGGGGGGCGATCGCGACCGCGCTGGCCGCGTACGCGCCGGTCCAGATCAGCGACTCCTTCCTGGCCCAGCGCGCGACCCGGCTGAACCTGGAACGCAACGGGGTGTCGGGCCCCCGACTGCTGTCGACGCTGGACGACCCGCCCGGGCGGATCGACGTGCTGCTGGTCCGCGTGCCGAAGAGCCTGGCCCTGCTGGAGGACCAGCTCCGCCGCCTCGCGCCCTCGGTGCACGCGGGCACGGTGATCGTGGGCGCCGGCATGGTCACCGAGATCCACACCTCCACGCTGCAGCTGTTCGAGCGCGTCCTCGGCCCGACCAGGACCTCCCTGGCCGTCCGCAAGGCACGCCTGATCTTCTGCACCCCGGACCCGGCGATCCCCCGCGCCCCGAGCCCGTGGCCGCGCACCTACCGGCTGCCCGAGGACGCCGGACCGGTTTCCGGCAGACCCGTAACCAATCACGCCGGGGTGTTCTGCGCGGACCGCCTCGACATCGGCACCCGGTTCCTCCTGCGCCACCTGCCGGCCCGCGGCGGCCAGGTCGTGGACCTCGGCTGCGGCAACGGTGTGGTCGGCCTGGCCGCCGCCCTCGCGCACCCGGAGGCCGAGCTGACCTTCGTCGACGAGTCCTACCACGCGGTCGCCTCGGCGGAGGCCACCTTCCGCGCCGCCACGGACGCCCCCGCCCGCTTCCTCGTGAGCGACGGCATGTCGGAGATCCCGGCCCGCAGCGTGGACCTGGTCCTGAACAACCCGCCCTTCCACAGCCACCGCGCCATCGGGGACGCCACCGCCTGGGAGATGTTCACCGGCTCCCGCCGCGCCCTGCGCCCCGGCGGCGAGCTCTACGTCGTCGGCAACCGCCACCTCGGCTACCACGTCAAGCTGCGCCGCCTGTTCGGAAACTGCGAGCTGGTGGCGAGCGACCCGAAGTTCGTGGTCCTGCGCGCCGTCAAGCGGGAAGGGTGAACCGCGCGACCGTGCCGGTGAAGCGGTCGGCGAGCGCGCGCATGGACCGCTCGGCGAACAGGTCGGCGCTGTAGTCGAGGATGCCGGCCAGCCCGTCGCCCAGCGGCCACAGCTGCACCGCCACCTCGGCCTTGGTGTAGCGGGAGCCGGGGCCGGGGTAGAACTCGGCCTCCAGGTCGCCGATGGCCGGGCGCAGCATGTCGTCCTGCGGGGTGTTCTGCAGCGCGAACATGGCCTGGCAGAGCGGCAGCCTGCTCAGGTCGCGCGGCAGCCGCAACGCCGCGATCACCTTCTCGTACGGCGCGTCCGCCCGCGTCATCACCTCGATCACGGCCTTCCTGACCCGCCTGGCGAGCTCGCCGGGAGCCGGGTCCCCGGACAGGTCCGCCCGCACCGCCAGCGTGTTGGCGAAGGAGCCGATCATCGGCGCGTACTCGGCCCTGGAACGGCCGGCGACGGGGACGCCGACGCAGAAGTCGCGCTGCCCGGCGGTGGCGCCCAGGGTGGCCTGGAAGGCCGCCATCAGCACCATGAACGGGGTGCACCGCTCCCGCCGCGAGAAGCGCTCCAGGCCCCGGACGACCTCGCCCGGCACCTCGAACCGTACGGCGGCTCCGTGCCCGGTCCAGCGGGGCGGCCGGGGGCGGTCGGCCGGCAGGTCCAGGTTGGGCGTCCCGGCCAGCCGCTCGGCCAGGAACGCCAGCTGGGGGCCGCTGTCCCGGTTCCGTTCGCTCGCCGCGTACTCGGTGAAGCGCATCGGCAGGTCGGGCAGGTCGGGCTCGCGGCCCTCGACGGCGGCGGCGTAGCACTCGGCCAGCTCGCGCATGAGCACGTCCAGCGCCCAGCCGTCGGCGGCGATGTGGTGCAGCACGATGCAGAGCAGCATGCGCTCGCCGGTCACCCGCAGCAGGGCGACCCGCCAGGGCGGCTCCACCTCCAGGTCGAACGGCCGGTTGACGAACGCGTCCACCGGCGGCGCCGGGTCGCCGAGCAGCTCGCCCCGCTCCAGGGTGACCGGGCCCGGCGGCAGGATGAACTGCCGGGGCCCCTCGCCGGTCATCCTGAAGCGGGCGCGCAGCACCTCGTGCCGGGCCGCGATCCTGGCGAACGCCCCGGCCAGCGCCTCCGGCCGTACGGGGCCGCGCAGCCAGACGCACCACGGCACGTGGTAGCTGGTGTCCTCCGGATCGAACCTGCTGAGGAACCAGACCCGCTCCTGCCCGGGGGACAGCGGCAGGCCGCCCTTCTCGCCGAGCGTGCGCCGCAGCGCCTCCCGCCGCTCGGGCGGGACCTTGGCGAGCCGGTCGAGCAGGGCGGCGCGCAGATCCGGCGAGATCACTCCTCGGCCGCCATCTCCGCCAGCAGCAGGTCCTCCAGCACCTCGGCCAGCCCCGCCACCGTGCTCTGCTCGAACAGGACGCGGATGGGCACCTCCACGCCGATCCCGGCCCGGATCCTGGCCGCCATCCGGGTGGCCAGCAGCGAGTGCCCGCCCAGCTCGAAGAAGTCCTCGTACACCCCCACCTCGGGCAGGCCGAGCAGCGCGCACCAGATCGAGGCCACGAACTCCTCCGCGTCGGTGCGCGGCGCCACCCGCTCGGCCGCGCCGGCGCGCTCCGGCTTCGGCAGCGCGGACCTGTCCACCTTGCCGCCCTTGGTGAGCGGCAGCGCGTCCAGCCGCGCCCACACGGTCGGCACCAGCTGCCGCGGCAGCCGGGCGACCAGGTCGGCCCGCAGGTCCACCGGGTCGGCGGTGCCCGCGTAGTAGGCGACCAGGTCGTCCTGGCGCGCCGTCACGTACGCCTGCGCCACCTCGGGGTGCCTGAGCAGGTGGCTCTCCACCTCGCCCGGCTCGATCCGGAAGCCGCGCACCTTGAGCTGGTCGTCGGCCCGGCCGAGGAACTCCAGGCCGCCGTCGGCCCGCCACCGCGCCCGGTCCCCGGTCAGGTAGCGGCGCCCGCCCGGGTTGTACGGGTCCGGCACGAACCGGCCCGCGGTCAGGCCGGGCCGCCCGAGGTAGCCGCGGGCGACGCCGATCCCGCCCAGCGCCAGCTCGCCCACCACCCCCGCCGGGGCCGCCTCGCCCCGCTCGTCGAGCACCGCCGCGGACGCGCCGCCGATCGCGGTCCCGATGGACGGCCGCCGCCGCGCGTCCGCCGCGCCCAGCTCGGCGACGGTCGCGATCACCGTCGCCTCCGTCGGGCCGTACGTGTTGAGCAGGCGCACCGTGTCCCCGAACCGGTCCCGCCAGCGCTCCACCGAGGGGGCCATGACCTGCTCGCCGCCGAGGATCACCAGCCGCAGGCCGGCGGGCCAGGCGATCTCGTCGATCACGTCCACCAGCCGGTGCCAGTACGCGGTCGGCAGGTCCAGCACGGTCACCTCGCGCCCCGCCGCCGACCTGAGCAGGTCCGGCAGGGTGGCCGCGCCGTCCGGCAGCAGCACCAGCGCCGCGCCCGCCGCCAGCGCCGGGAACACCTCCTCGACGTGCGCGTCGAAGCTCAGCGCAGAGAACTGCACCACCCGGTCCCGCGCCCCCAGCCGGTACGCCTCCCGCATCCACCGCACCCGGGCCTCGACCCCGGCCCGCTCGGCGACCACTCCCCGGGGCACGCCCGTCGTCCCCGACGTCGGGATGACGTACGCGGCCCCCGGATACCTCCCCACGCCCCCGCCCGGGACGACGCCCTCGGACGTGACGACGTGATGCGCGGGCTCGGCCAGCAACGCGACGCGCTCGTCCGGATCGTCCGGGTCCAGCGGCAGGTACGCCGCGCCCAGCCGCCACACCGCCAGCAGCGTCGCGATCAACTCCACCGAGCGCGGCAGGCGGACGCCCACCAGATCCCCGGTCGTGACTCCCGCCGCGCGCAGCCGTTCCGCGACCTCCCCGGCGCGCTCGTCCAGGTTCCCGTACGTGATCCAGTCGTCGCCGCAGATCAGCGCCACCGCGTCCGGCGGCCCGCCCAGCGTGAACGGGACGGGCTCGACCGGGACCTCGATTGGGACGGGGACGGGCTCCGTCGCCGGGTCCGCCATCGCCAGCCGCGACACCCGCTCCCGCGGGTCGGCCGCCGCCGATTCGAGCAGCCGCAGGAATCGTTCGCCCAGCAGGGCGATGTCCGCCTCCTCGAACAGGCCGACGTCGTAGTTGATGGACATGAGGATCCGGCTGCCGTCATGCCAGGCGTCGATGCAGATGTCCACCTTGGCCTGCCGGTACCCGTCCTCGAACCGGCTCATGGTGAGCCCGCCGAACGACCCGTCCCTGCCGGGCGTCTGGTTGTGCAGGATGAACAGGCTCGGCACCAGGATCTCGGAGGGCTGCGCGAACCGCTCGAACGGTACGGCCGGCCGCCCGAGCGCCGTCACCGCGTCCGCCCGGGTCCTGTCCACCAGTTCGGCGAAGGCGGGGTCGTCGCTCAGGTCCCCGCGCAGCACCACGACCTGCGACAGGAACCCGACGATGGGCTCCAGCCCGGCCCGTTCCCTGGCCGCCACCGCCGTGCCCACCAGCACGTCGCGCCGGCCGGTGTGCCGGGAGATCAGCGCCTGGTAGGCGGCCGTGAGCACCATGAACAGCGTCGCCCGCCGCTCCCGGCCCACCCGTTCGAGCCCGCGCGCCACCTCGGGCGGGATCTCGATCCGGTGGAAGCCGCCCCGCCCGCTCGCCGTGCCGGCCGCGCGGAACGGCAGGTCGGGCGGCGGCGGGTCGGCCAGGCGCTCCAGCCAGAACGGCGCGGCCCGCTCGTCCCGCCTGCGCTGCCAGCGCGCGAAGTCGCTGGGCTGGATCGGCAGCGGCGCCAGCTCGGGCGCCCGCCCCGCCACCGAGGCGTCGTAGCATTCGGCCAGGTCGGCCAGGAGGATCTGGAGAGACCAGCCGTCCGCGACCATGTGGTGCGGCACCACGCACAGCACGTGCTCGGCCGGGTCGGCGTCGGCGATCTCGATCACCGAGATCCGTACCGGCGTGCCCGCCATCAGGTCGAACGGGCGGCCCACCAGGTCGGCGACCAGCTCCACCGCCTCGGCCTCGTCCGCCGCCCGCCGCCAGTCCACCGTGGCGGGCGTGCCCGCGACGGCCCACGGCACACCGTCCTCCTCGACGAAGCGGGTGCGCAGGCTCTCGTGCCGGGCCGCGACCAGGGCGACCGCGCGGTCGAAGGCGGCGCGGTCGAGGGGGCCCTCCAGCCGCCGGACCAGATGGCAGTTGTAGGCGGAGTTGCCGGGCTCCAGCCGCTGGAGCGCCCAGAGGCGTTCCTGGGCGGGGGAGAGGGGCGCTTTCATGACCCGGCCGCCAGGTCGTCGAAGATCGCGGCCAGGTCCTCGGCGCTCAGCCCGTCCAGCTGGTCGCGGAGCGAGGCCACCTCGTTCAGGTCCAGCTCGTCGGGGTCGAACAGCTCCATCTCCCGGGCCAGCGCGGTCACCGTGGAATGCTCGAAGAGCAGCACGATGGGGACGGCGATGGCGAACCGCGCCTGGATCTTGGCGATGATCTGGGTGGCGGCCAGCGAGTGCCCGCCCAGGTCGAAGAAGTCGTCGTCCACCCCGATCGGCTCGGCCACCCCCAGCACCTCCCCCCAGATGGCGGCCAGCTCCACCTCCACCGGCGTGCCCGGCTCCCGGTACGGGACGGTCCCCGCCCTGGTCCAGGCGGGCGGCGGCAGCGCGGCCCGGTCGAGCTTGCCGTTGGGCGTGAGCGGCAGCGCGTCCAGGACGACCAGGTGGGCGGGCACCATGTACTCCGGCACGGACCTGCGCAGGCGTTCGCGCAGCACCGGCCAGAGCGCGCCGGGGTCGGCCTCCCGCGCCACCACGTACGCGACGAGCCGCAGCGTGCCGTCCGGGCCCGGGTGCACGGCGGCGGCGGCCTGCCGTACCTCGACGCCGGAGCGGAGGGCGGTCTCGATCTCGCCGAGTTCGATGCGGAAGCCGCGTACCTTGACCTGCTGGTCGGCTCTCCCCAGGAATTCGAGTCCGGCGCCGGTTCTGCGGACCAGGTCGCCGGTGGCGTACATGCGGGATCCGGGCCGGGGGTTGAAGGGGTCGGGCCGGAACCGGGCGGCGGTCATGGCGGGCAGGCCGCGGTAGCCGCGGGTCACGCCCGCGCCGCCGATGTGCAGCTCGCCCTCCTCGGCGGGTTCGCCGCCGGGGTCGAGGACGTACAGGCCGGTGTCGCCGACGGGTTCGCCGAGGGTGACCGGGGCGGGTCCGGGGGGCACCAGGCCGGCGGCCGACCAGACGGTGGTCTCGGTGGGGCCGTACACGTTCCACAGCCGCGCGCCGTCGGCGAGCAGCGCGTCGGCGAGGTCGCGGGGCAGGGCTTCGCCGCCACAGAGGCGGGTGGTGATCTGCTCGGGCACGCCGCCGGATTCGAGCAGGACGCGCCAGCCGGCCGGGGTGGCCTGCATGATCGTCGCGCCCTGGGCGATGGCGAGCTCGCGCAGCGACTTGCCGTCGGCGGTGTCGGCCGCGATCACCACGCGCGCGCCGCAGGCCGGCGGCAGCAGCAGTTCGAGCACGGAGATGTCGAAGGACAGGGTGGTCACGGCCAGCCAGACGTCGCCGGGGGCGGGCTTGAGCGTGTCCGCGAACGACTCGATCAGGTGCGTCACCGCGTGGTGCGGCACCGCCACCCCCTTGGGGCGGCCGGTCGAGCCGGAGGTGTAGATCAGGTAGGCCAGGTCGCCCTCCGGCCAGCGGCCCGGTTCGGCGCTCTCCTCCGTCAGCCCGCCCTCGCTGATCGTCAGGACCTCGGCCACGTCCGCGACCAGCCGCCGGTCCACGCCCGGCTGGGTCAGCACCAGCCGGATCCCGGCGTCCTCGCGCATCAGCCGCAGCCGGTCCTCCGGGAAGGCCGGGTCCAGCGGCACGTACGCGCCGCCCGCCGCCCACACGGCCAGGATGGCGACCAGCATGCCGGTGGTCCGCTCCAGGCAGAGGCCGACCGGGACCTCCGGCCGCACCCCCCGCTCGCGCAGGACTCCTGCCAGCGCGGTCACCCGGCGGTCCAGCTCGGCGTAGGTCAGGTCGCCGCCGGGTCCGCTCACCGCGACCGCGTCCGGGGTCAGGTCACGCCATCGCGCCAACAGGCTCATCTCACATGCCTTTCAGGTGGGAGAGGCGCAGGTCCGGGTGCTTGCCCGCGCGATGGACCAGGCCGGTGAAGGTCTCGCCGATGAGGTGTCCCGTCTCGGCGGAGAACAGGTCGCTGTTGTACTCGAGCCAGCCGCCGACGCCGGAGGAGTCCCGGTAGATCTCCCCGAGCACCTCCGCCCTGGCCTGGGTGACGCGCAGCGGCTCGCACGTCTCCACCCGCAGGTCGCCCAGGGTGGTCCGGAACAGGTCGGCCTTGGGCAGGTCGTGGGTCAGGTTGAACACGACCTGGCAGAGCGGCGGGCGGCTCAGGTCCCGGGGCGGCTGGACCGCGTTCAGCACCCGTTCGAACGGCGTGCCGGAGTTCTGCAGCGCACGCAGGAACGGCCCGCGGGCCCGGCGCAGCAGCTCGCGGAAGGTGGGGTCGCCGGACAGGTCGGCGCGGACCGCGATCGTGTTGGAGAAGCAGCCGATCAGCGTCGCGAACTCGGGCCGGTCCCGGCCGTGCACGGGCACGCCCACGGCGAAGTCCTCCTGCCCGGCCAGCAGGCCCATGCCGGCCTGGAACGCCACCACCAGCGCCATGAACGGGGTGCAGCGCTCCTGTTTGGCCAGGTCCTCCAGCCGGGTCGCGGCGTCGTCGGGCACGGACACGTACGCGCGGACGGCCTGCCCGCTCCACCGCTTCGGCCGCGGCCGGTCGACGGGCAGGTCCAGCGGCGGCACCCCGGCGAGCCACTCGGCCCACCACTCCAGGGCGCGCGGGTCCTGCCGCTTCCGCTCCCACACGGCGAAATGCCGGTACTGC
Source organism: Acrocarpospora phusangensis (assembly GCF_016862995.1). GTDB lineage: Bacteria > Actinomycetota > Actinomycetes > Streptosporangiales > Streptosporangiaceae > Acrocarpospora > Acrocarpospora phusangensis. The sequence goes on along the minus strand of NZ_BOOA01000034.1, from coordinate 31,527 downwards.
AGGGTCAGGGGCGGCAGGGCGGGTTCGCGGCCCTCCTGGTAGGCGGCGTAGCACTCGGCCAGCTCGCGCATGAGCACGTCCAGGGACCAGGCGTCGCCGGCGATGTGGTGGATCACCATGCACAGCAGGTGCGCGTCGCCGTCGCCGATCAGCGCCACCCGGATCGGCAGGTCCCTGCTCAGGTCGAAGGGCCGGTTGACGAACGCGACCACGGCGTCCTGGCCGCCGCCGGCGATCCGCTCCACCGGCACCGTCTCGGGGTCCCTGACGACCTGCGCGGGCCGGTCGCTCCGGAGCAGGAACCGGGTGCGCAGCACCTCGTGCCTGGCCACGATCCGGGAGAAGGCCCACACCAGCCCGGCGTGGTCCACCGCGCCGTGCAGCCGTACGTGCCACATCATGTGGTAGCCGGTGTCGTCCGGGTCGAACCTGCTCAGGAACCACAGCCGCTCCTGGCCGGAGGAGAGCGGCCAGGCCATCCCGTCCGCCTGCTCGGCCAGCGACCTGCGCAGCGCCTCCCGCCGCTCGGGCGGCAGCTCCGCCAGCCGTTTGACCAGCTCCGCGCGGTCCTCGGGGGTCATGGCGCGACCTTCTCAAGCCGGCGCCTGAGCGCCTCGGTGCCCACCAGGTCATCGGCCATCGCGTCCGGTACCTCCTCGTCGAAACGGGCCAGTGTCCTGATCCGCAGCGCGACCAGCGCGATGACCGCGATGGCCAGGCCGCACACCACGTAGAGCAGGCCGATGCCGCGGTCCGAGCCCAGGCCGGTCGCCTCGCCGATCCGCTTGAACAGCTCCGACCCGTACGGCACGACCACGATGTAGCCGAACGGCAGGGTCGACCAGGCCACCAGCGTGTTGAGCGCGATCACCCGGCCGTGGAAGCGCTGGGGCACTTTGACCTGGATGATGGTGGCGTACTGGCCGTTGATCAGGGTCATGAAGAAGGCCATGCCGAACGCGCCCGCCGCGATCAGGGTCAGGTCGGAGCGGGCCCCGACGACGCCGCAGAAGACCGCGAACCCGAGCGTGGCCAGGAACACCCCGCGCAGCCGGTACTTGCGCGGCCCGCCCCAGACGCTCATCACCAGGCCGCCGAGCAGGCCGCCGACCCCGCCGGCCAGCGAGACGCGCGCGATGTCGGGCAGCGTCGCGAAGGACAGCACCAGCGGCGTGAACATCAGCCACAGCGGGGCGAGGAACACGTTGAGCACGGCGAACCAGAGCAGCATGGCCCGGAAGTTGAAGTTGCCCCAGGAGTGCCGGATGCCGCCCTTGATCTCCTCGATCAGGCTCTCCCTGCGCCGCCACGCCATCGTCCTGGGGAACCGGACGCAGAGCGCGACGAGGGTCGCGGCCACGTAGCTGACCACGTCCAGCACGAGGATGCCGCCCAGCCCGATCACCGACATCAGCCCGACCGCCATGAGCGGCACCAGCAGCATGGCCGATCCGGTCACGGTCGCCACCACGCCGTTGGCGTGGCCCAGGTACTGCTTGGGCACCAGTTGCGGAACCGCCGACATGTACGCGAAGCGCTGGAACGTGAGCGACAGCGACAACGCCACGATCAGCGGATAGATGTGCCAGACCTGGAGGTTCCCGGTCCACGCCAGCACGCCCAGGATGAGCTGCACCCCGCCCGCGGCCACATCCCCGAGGATCATGATCGTACGCCGGTCGTACCGGTCCACGATCGCGCCCGCCACGGGGGAGATCAGCATGCCGGGCACCAGGCCGAGCACGGCGAACAGCGTGAAGTTGGCCAAGGACCCCGTGGTGACGTAGATCCACACGGGGATGGCGAAGTCGGTCAGCGCCGACCCCGTCCAGGAGATGAGCTGCCCGGCTGCCACCGCGAAGAACCGGCGCATGCTCGGCTGGGGCCCGAGCGCCAGCCCGTCCTCGTCGGCCATCACGTCCTTGCGGGACAGCCCCTCCAGCCACCACGTGGAGCGTTCGGTCCGCCGCAAAGGTTCGGTGGCGTCCCCGGCGATGGCCGTGTGCACGCCGGTCACGATCGTGGCCAGCTCCTCGGCGCGGTACTTCAGGTAGAAGTGCCCGGCCTCGTCCAGCACCACCCCGGCCACGCAGTCGCTCAGCAGGTGCCACTCGCGGTAGCGCTCCTGGTAGAACTCGCAGGCCGGGTCGCGTTCCCCGGCCACCGAGATGACGGGCGCGCGCAGCCGTTCGGTGTTCTCCTCGAACAGGTTCGTGAAGTACTGCTCGGCCTCCCGGGTGCCCTTCCGGCGGTTGTCGATGATCAGCTTCAGCTGGGCCGGGTCGAGCTCGTCGATGTCCAGCCCGGCCGACTGCAGGGCGTTGGCCCAGATCTGGTCGCTGCGCAGGCGTTCCATCACCCGGGAGAGCCCGGCCAGGCGGCCCTTCGGGCGGCCGAACGGGAAGATGCCGCCCAGGTAGACGGCCTCCACCTCGCGGCCGGCCGCCTCCAGTTTGCGGGCGATCTCCACGGTGAGCATGACGCCCAGGCCGCAGTGGCCGTACAGGACGAGGGGGCCGGTGACGCCGGCCAGGATCTCGGCCACGCAGCCGTCGGCGACCTCCGTGATCGGGCGGCCCTCCTCGCCGAGTTCGTGGCCGGGGACGGCGATGGAGAGCAGCTGCCAGCCGTCCGGCATGACGTCGGCGAGCGGTTTGTAGATGACCGCGCTGCCGCCGCCGTACGGCGCGCAGACCAGCGTGCCCTTCGTCGTCTTGCCGGGTGGCGTGAACCGGTGCAGGAACCGTTTCGGGCCGCTGTCGCCGGTGTCGAGGAGCCGGGCCAGGTCGCGTACGGTGCGGTGCTTGAACAGGTCGAGCACGGTCACGGTCCGGTGCGGCGCGGCCTTGCGCAGGCGCGCGATCACCCGCATCGCCAGCAGGGAGTGACCGCCGAGGTGGAAGAAGTCGTCCAGCGCGCCGACCCGCTCCGCGCCGAGCAGTTCGGACCAGATCTCGGCGACGGCGCGTTCCGAGTCGGTGGCCGGCGGGACGTACTCGCCGGCCGGGAGGGCGGCCGGCTCGGGCAGCCGGTCGCGGTCGATCTTGCCGTGGGACTTGAGCGGGAGCTCCTCCAGCCAGACGAACTGGGCAGGGATCATGTAGTCGGGCAGGGTACGGCCGAGCCGGTCGCGCAGCTCCGCGTCCGGGACGGGGTCGCCCGCCAGGTAGGCCACCAGGCGGCCGTCGCGGGGCACGACCACGCAGGAGCCGCCGATGACGGCCTCGATCTCGGCGGGTTCGACCCGGTATCCGCGGATCTTGAGCTGATGGTCGCGGCGGCCGAGGAACTCCAGGTCCCCGGAGGGCAGCCAGCGGGCCAGGTCGCCGGTGCGGTACATGCGCGCGCCCGGCGCGCCGTACGGGTCGGGAAGGAAGCTCCCGGCGGTCGGCCCCGGCCGGTTGAGGTACCCCCGCGCCAGCCGTTCGCCGCCCAGGTACACCTCGCCGGGCACGCCCACCGGGACCGGCCGCAGGCTCCGGTCCAGCACGTGCACCCGCGCCCCGGGAAGCGGCCTGCCGATCGGCAGCGTCCCGCCCGGCTCGCCCTCGATCCGGTACGTCGTGACGCCCACCGTGGCCTCGGTCGGGCCGTAGTGGTTGACCACCGGGCAGATCCGGGCCAGCTCGCCCGCCCATCCGCCGTCGGCGGCCTCCCCGCCCAGGATCAGCAGCCGCCGGGGCAGCAGCTCGGCGGCGGGCGTGTCCGCGGTCAGTGCCGCCAGGTGGGAGGGCGTGATCTTGAGGTAGTCCGGCGGCCTGCTCCGGAACCGCGCGGCCAGATCGGGGCCCGCCGTCCGGGAGGCGATCAGGTCCATTGTGCCGCCGGTCATCAGGCACAGGTAGAAGACCGTCACCGCGAAGTCGAACGCCAGCGACTGGAGCAGCGCGAACGACGCGCCCGGCTCGATGCCCAGGCGCTCGTGCGCGCCCGCCAGGTAGGTCATGACCTCCCGGTGCTGGACGGCGACGCCCTTCGGCCGCCCGGTCGTGCCGGACGTGTAGATCACGTACGCGAGGTCCCCGGGCCCGGCGTGCGCGCCGCCGGTGTCCTCGCCGAGGCTCGAGCCCTGGCTCGCCGGGTCCCCGACCAGGACGGGGCTCACCCCGTCCGGCAGGCGATCGAGCAGCGGGCCCTCGGTGACCACCAGTTCGGCCCCCGCGTCCGCCAGGACGTACGCGAGCCGGTCCTTCGGATGCTCGGGATCCAGCGGCAGGTACGCGGCGCCCGACTTGAGCACCCCGAGCACCGCCACCGCCGACTCGGCCGACTGCTCCAGGCAGACCCCCACCCGGTGCCCCGGGCCCGCCCCCAGCCGCCGCAGCCGGCCGGCCAGCTCGCCGGCCAGCCCGTCCAGATCGGCGTACGTGAGTGACCGGTCCCCGCACACGACGGCCGTGGCCCAGGGCGTACGGGCGGCCTGCGCCGCGATCGCCTCGTGCAACGTTCCCGCGCCGGTGAACGGAACCGGCGGCTCGCTCGCCCCGAAGGCCAGCACCTCGGCCGTCTCCTCCTCCGGCGCCAGCTCCAGCGCCGAGATCGGCACGTCCGGATCGGCCGCGATGGAGCGCAGCAGCCGGACGAAGCAGGCGTTCAGCCGGTCCATCGTCTCGGCGCGGAACAGCGCCGTGGAGTAGACGAACGTCCCCGTCAGCCCGCCCGGCGTCTGGAACAGGTACAACGCCAGGTCGAACCGGCTGGAGACGGTCGGCACCGGGAACGCCTCCAGCGCCGGCCCCGGCGTCCTCAGCCAGCCGGACCGGTAGTTGTGCAGCGCGAACAGCACCTGGAACACCGGCGGCCTGGACACGTCCCGCTCGACGGCCAGCTCGCTCACCAGCCGGTCGAACGGCAGCTCCTGGTGCGTGTACGCGTCCAGGCACGTCTCCCTGGTCCGCTGGAGCAGCTCGGTGAACGTCGGGTCGCCGGACAGGTCCGCGCGCATCGCCAGCGAGTTGACGAACACCCCGACCATGCGCTCCAGCTCGACCAGGTCCCGTCCCGACACCGGCGAGCCGACCGCGAAGTCCTCCTGCCCGGAGAACCGGGACAGCAGCACCTGGAACGCGGCCAGCACGGTCATGTACGGCGTCGCCCCGTGCCCGCGCCCGAGTACCGTGAGCGCCTCGGTCAGCTCGGCGTCGATCCAGACGTCATGGGCCGCGCCCTCCCACCGCTGCTCGGGCGGCCGGGGGAAGTCGGTCGGCAGGTCCAGCGGCGGCAGCCCGGCCAGCCGGCTCTTCCAGTACGCGATGTCGCCGTCGTGCGAGCGCTCCCGCTGCCAGCGCGCGTAGTCGCCGTACTGCGCGGCGAGGGGCGCGAGCCGGGCGGGCGTCCCGGTCCTCCTGGCGGCGTAGAGCGCGAACAGCTCCTCCATCGCGATGTCGCAGGACCAGCCGTCGGTGACGCTGTGGTGCATGGTCAGCAGCAGCGCCGACTCGGCGGGGCCGAGCCTGAGCACGAGCACCCGGACCAGGGGCCCGCGTTCCAGGTCGAACGGCCGGTCCAGCTCCCGCTGGAGCCGCGACGGGTCGTCGTCCACCGTGAACTCGGCGTCGGGCGCGTCCAGCAGGACCTGGGGTTCGCCGTCCTCGGTGACGGCGAAGCGCGTGCGCAGGGCCTCGTGCCGGGCGGTCAGGTCGCGGAGCGCGGCGGCCATGGCCGGCTCGTCGACGGCCTCGTCCACCCGGACCGCGAAGGAGACGGTGTGGGCCGGGGTGTCCGGCGCGTACTGCTCCAGGAACCAGAGCCGCTCCTGCGCGTACGAGAGCGGGGGCGCGGTGCCCGGCGGGCGGGGCTGGATGGACAGGCCGGCGGCTCCTTGGCGGAACCGCTGGGCGAGCCGGGAACGCTGGGCGGGCGAGAGTTCGGCCCGCGTCACGGCATGACCCCCGGATCGACTCCACGGGCACAGAACACTGGGAGCGCTCCCATCCTGCATGGTCCAGTCAACTCTTCACGGCACCGCTAATATCGGCAGCCCGGAATTCGGGCCGCCGTAGTGGCACCGCCTCAGCCGAACTCGCCTGCGGCCGGAATCGGTCGTGGGAACGCTCCCACCTTGAACAGGTGGAACTCGGCGCGAGTCCTCCGCAACGTTATCCATCACATGGCATTAGGGCCAGTTGTTGGGGGCGGGAAATTACGCCGTTCCCTGCGGGGATCTCCGGATCTGGGGCGATCGTCTGGGCCGCGCACCGGAGAATGCCCGGAAAGCCGGAGCGCATGAAACTTTCATTTCGCGGATCCTGGTCAGCCCGCGTAGATCACCCGTCCCTGGCTCTCCGCGCCGCCGATCCGGGACCACGCCTTCACGCAGGCGAGTACCTGGCCCGAGCGCTGCGGCAGCTGGATGGCGATGTCCTGCCTGGTCAGGTCGCCGACGCCCTTGTAGCGGGCCGGGGGGAACTTGACCGACCCGTCCGGGGTGGCGCGGGCCGCCGCCGCCAGGGCCTGGTGGCAGGCCGTACGCCGTTCGCCCCACCAGGAGTCGTCGGGCGCGGGCGGCAGGTGCACCGCCGAGCAGACCGCCTCGTGCAGCCGTACGAGCGCGTCCAGCCACTCCGCCGTGTACGGCTCCGCCCCCGCCGCCGCGTGCTGCCGCCGGACCAGGTGATCGCCGAACTTGCGGCGCTCGGCCGGCTTGGCCAGCTCGCACAGGCCGAGGAACTCCAGCACCTGGAGGCAGTGCCGCAGCCAGGGATCCCGCTCGGCCAGCGTGAGCACCTGCCCGGCCAGCGCGTGCAGCGGCGCGGTGGCCACGTCTGACCCGGCCGGCCTGAGCAGGGGATGCGGACGGCCGGCAGGGGAGACGGACAGGCCGGGCGCGACCACCTGGTCGGCGATCCGCAGCCCGGGGACCAGGCGTTCGCTCGTGAGCCCCGCGACGGTGTCCTCGGGGGCGGGCGTGGTGAGGACCGCGCCGTTCCGCCCGGCGATCTCGGCGGCCTGGTCGCGGACCGTCTCGGCGTCCGCTCGGGGCAGGCGCAGGGTGGCCAGGTGCAGCGTGGTCCACACCTGGGCCGCGTCGTCGTGGGGACCGGCCGCCGCCGGTTCGCCGGTGTCCCGCAGCACGGCGTCGCGCAACTCCGCCAAGGCGTTGAGCAGGGCGTCGGGCGGCTGGACGTCCGCGACTGGGACGACCGGCGCCGGGGCGGGCGCGGCAAGCGCCGGGGTGATCGGCGGGTGCCCGTCGAGGAGGTCGCCGATCGCCGTGACCAGGGCGGCGGCCTCCTCGACGCCCTGGTCGTCCGGGGGGAGTTCGGCCAGGCCGGCGCGGAGGCCGTACAGGAAGGAGCGCACGAGCAGGGCGGAGCTCTGGCCGGGACCGGCCAGGAGGAGCCTGAGCCGGTCGTCGAAGGCGGCCATCAGTGCATTCCGTTGAACGGGTTGAGGCGGTCGTCCACGTCGGAGTCCCCGGGCACCATCGGCACGCTCAGCACCGCGCCCGGCCGCTCCACCACCTCGGCCATCGTCGCCGCCCGCTCGTACGGCACGTACGCGCGCAGCACGGTCAGCCGCCCGCGCTCGTCCAGGACCGCCACGTGGTCGGGCCCCAGCCGGCCGGCGTCGGGCGCGGGCAGGTCCTTCCCGATCTGCGTGATGTCGGCGGGCCCGCCCGGACGCCGGTAGTAGAACGACCACACCCCGTCGGCCGGGACGTCCTTCGGCAGGGGGCGGCTGATCAGCGCCGGGCGGGGCTGACCGCCGTCGCCGCGGACGAGGTCGGTCAGGCGGGCGCCCTTCTCGAAGATCACCTGTCCGGCCGCGGCCATGCCGCCCGACGTCTGCGGGTTGACCACGATGTCGTGGCGCACCACCGGCACCCCGTCCTCGCCCGGCTCGACCAGGTCGGGCGTGGCTCCGGCGCCGGCGAAGTCGACCAGGTGGATCGGGCCGCGGCCGGCGCAGAAGTGGGCGGTGAAGAAGGTGCGCTCGTCGATCTCGAAGCAGACCTTCACCTGCTGCCGCCAGCGGGTGAGGCTGAGGCCGGTGTCGCCCTGCCGCTTCTGCAGGTGGTCCAGGTTGAGGCTGGCCCACATCGGCTTCTGCGTCTCCTCCGGCGAGAACGGCTGCCGGTAGATCATGATCGCTTCCTGCGGGTCCAGCCACTCCGAGCGCAGCCGGCCGTCGATCTCCGCGCCCGTCTGGATGCGGTCGAACTCGGCGCCCATCAGGAACAGCGGCCGGTCCTGCTCGCTCAGCGCGTCCAGCACGAAGGTGTTGGCCAGCGAGTGGAACAGGTTGTTCACGTCGATGTGCAGCTCGGTCAGCCCGCCGCCGACGCTCAGCATGGCGCTGCCCGCCGACGGGTACCCCTTGGCGCGCACGTGCTCGGCCCAGCAGGCGCCGATGGACGTCGCGGTCTTGGCGAACTTCGCGTCGTAGACCACGTTCAGCGGGTTCCACCGCAGGTCGTCGCCGGCCTCCGTGAACGAGCGCAGCAGCGCCCGCCTGATCTGCGGGAGCGCCGAGGTGCCGCCCGAGATGATGACCGAGTCGAGGGGTTCCCTGGTGCCGTCGTCGTTCCTGCTCAGCGCTTTCTTGACCACGTTGACGCCGATGTCGAAGGCGCTGGTGGCCACCCTCTTGATCGCCTCGGCCAGGTCGGCCCGCCGGAGCACCACCTCGCCGATCTCCGAGACGGCGTCGGCGGCCTTGCCGTCCAGCTGCAGCAGCTCCTCGACCCGCCGGACCGGGTAGTCGCCCTCCTCGGCCGACTGCGCCAGCTTGGCCCGGTCCGCCACGTCCCAGAGCAGCCGGAACCGCAGCAGCACCCGGTCGTCGCCGGGACGCCGCTTCCAGCGGGTGGGGATGACCTCGTCGATCAGGTCCATCCGCACGCTCTCCCGCTCCGGGTCCGGATGCGGCGCGAGCAGCGAGCCCGCCGTGTACACCCCCTCCGACAGGTACGGCAGGTACTCGCCCTGGATCAGGTCGGGGCTGCGGGTCAGCAGCGCGTCGGCCAGCTGCGCCTTGAGCCGCAGGAAGATCTCCCGGGTGATGGCGTCCCCGCCCAGCTGGGCCCGCCCCGCCTTGGCCCGGACGGTCGGCCTGAGCGTGTAGAACCGGCCCTGCACGTCGTGCCCCTTGCCGGGCCGGAACTCGGTCTCGTCGCGCAGGGTGAGGCCGATCAGCGCGATGTCCGTGGTGCCGCCGCCGATGTCCACGACCAGGATGTTGCGGTGCCAGACGGGGCTGCCCCCGTCCCGGCGGCAGCGCGCCCGGAACGCCTCGATGCCGACCGGCAGATCGCCCGCGAAGTCGCGCATCAGGTAGAACATGGCCGCCGCGGTGGCCTCGTCGTAGGCGGTGACGACCTGCTGGAGCCCGATCTTGCGGGCGATGGCCTCGCAGTCCAGGCGGGTCTTCGGCGGCGCGGCCGTCGGATAGGTGATCACCGCGTGCGTGATCGGCTTGGTCGAGTAGAGGTCGGGATGGGCCTGGCAGTGGCCGGCCACCCGGTCCTGGAGCAGCCGCTGCCAGGCCGCCGCCACCGCGTCGTCCGTGGTCACCCGCGCCCGCGCGTCATCCGGCAGCCCCGGCAGCGGGCGGCCGGCGCCGATGAACTGCTTCAGGCCCGGCTGGTAGCGGACCTGGGCGGGCAGCTCCGGCGCGTCCCGGTCCAGCCGGTACCCCTCCTTCGCCATGCGTACCGAGGGCGGCCGGTCCAGGGTGACCATCTCGATCTCGCTGGAGATGGTGAACTCGTCCTCGGCGTGCAGCGGGATGCGCACCATGCGGTGTTCCTCGATCGGGGGGATCGCGAAGGCGGCGCCGTACAGGGCGCGCAGGCCGGTGGCGAGGCCCGGCTGCCAGGCGTCCACCGCGTGCCGTTCGAGGGCGATGAGCAGCCGGTAGAGGTCGGTGTCGAGGGTGGCGCGCACGGTGGCCAGCGGGTCGGAGCCGGGGGAGTAGGTGGGGGACAGGGCGATGCCGACGCTCTCCATGGCCCGCCGCCACTCCGCGCCGCGCATGCCGAACAGCACCGCGTCCGGGTCCTGGTTGTCCAGCACCTCGCCGAGGCCCTCGCGGATGACGGCGGTCTGGCTGGGGAGCAGGCCGTGCAGGTTGTACCGGTTCTTGGGGTCGAACATGGTGATGGACGTGGTCGAGGTGCCGAAGTCCAGGGCGATCCAGCCGTCGTGCCGGTCCCGGGGCTCCTCCCCGCCGTCCACGGTGATCCGGCTGCTCGCCTCCCGCTCGCCGCCGCCCTCCGCGGCCTGGTACGACACCGTCCACTCGAACACCGTCCTCCCCGGCGGCACCTCCGAGCGGCTGACCGGCGCGGCCGACGCCAGCCGCCACCAGCTCCCCTCGGCCAGCAGCATGCCCTCGGCGGGCAGGGACGGCGTCCAACGCTCCGCGAACGCCGCCGCCCGCGCGGGCGCCCCGGCCCCGGCCGTGATCCGCACCCGCCGCAGGACGACGTCGCCCCGGCCCTGGAACCGCACGACCGGCACCGGCATCGTCTGCGACTCCGCGTCGGCGCGTACCCGCCACTCGGTGATCGGCACACCCTCCGCGTTCAGGAACGCGATCTCCACGGTCATGCCCCCAGCTCCTCAAGGTCTTCCCACGGGTTCTTCTCGGCCCGGTCCTCCTCCGGCCGGGCGCGCAGCCGCGTCAGCTCGTCCAGCAGCGGGGCGCCCTGCTCCGGCGCCGGCGCGGCGTTGACGCTCGCCCGTAACGGGCCGAGCAGCCCCGCCAGCCGGGCCAGGTACTGCTGCGCGTACGCCACCGCCTGCGGCCGCAGCGCGTCCAGCTGCCGCTGGACGACCATGATCGCCGCCTTGACGACCTCCTCCCGCATCCGGATGATCCGGGCGGGATGCAGCTGATGCCGCAGCTCCACGTCGTCGAGATGGGTCCGCCGGCTCTCCGGGATGGCCCACGCGAACCGGTGCGGGCGGCGCATCGGGAACGCGTCCGCCACCGTGCCCAGGTCCTCCGGCGGCTCCAGCTCGGCGGCCTTGCTGGTGAGCATGCCGCGCCACTCCGACGGCTCGGTCAGCAGCCGGATCCGCCGCCGGTCCTTCTCGTCCAGCTCCAGGCTCCCGGCCAGCCCGCGGGCCTCCGGGGTGATGCTCTGCTCCGCGCTCTGGATCAGCGCGGACTCCCACAGCAGCAGCGTCCGGCCGCGGGCCGTGGCGGTCGCCGCCGCGCAGGTCTCCTCGAACCGGGGCGCGAAGCTCTCGGTGGTCTCCGGGCCGCTCTGCACCTCGGCGCCCGCGGTGCTGGACAGGATCTGCCACCACTCCGGCCAGGCGAAGACCCGGCTGGTGACGTCCTGCTCGATCGCGGCGATGACGGACTGGCCGCCCGCGCCGGTCCTGGCCGCGAGCGCCGCCGCGAGCAGCTGGGAGGACTGCGCGTTCAGCCAGGTGAGGGTGCCCTCGAAGCTGCTCAGCAGGTGGTTGACGGCGGCGTTGCCCGAGGCCCGCGCCTGCTGGGCGCTCTCGCCGAGGGCGGCGGCGAACCGGTCGAGCTCGGCGTCGAGGCTCCGGCGTTCGGCCTGGACGCGCTGGTGGCGGCGGGTCAGGCCGTACTCGGCGAGGCGTTCCTCCAGGCGGCGCAGGACCGACTCGCGGCCGCCGTCCAGGGCGAGCGCGCTCAGCATCGGCCGCAGCCTGCTCACCAGGGGCAGCCGGGCCGCGACCGTGCCGGCCGCCGCGGCCACCTCCAGCGCGTCGCGCAGCCGGCCGTCCAGCCGCCCGTACGCCAAGCCCAGCCGGTCGAGCGCCACCGGCCCCGAGTAGAGGAAGGGCGGCTCGTCCGGGCTGAGCTTGGCGGCCGTGTCGAGGAGCTCCTTGAGGGAGGGCAGCTGCCGCAGCACCTCGTCCTCGTGCTCCGCCCGCTGCGCGTCGGCCGACCTGAGGCGGGTGATCTCGGGGATGTCGCTGACGTTGCCGACGCCCACCAGCACCCGGCCGCGCCGCTCGCCGGCCGGCACGTCGTGCAGCAGCCGGGCCAGCTGGTCGGAGGCGGGGCCGTCCGCGTTCGCCGCCTTCAGCAGGGCGACGACCGTGTCCATGTCCTTCAGCATCGTCCTGGTGAGCAGCAGGTCGCGCTCGCCGGAGACGTGGTTGAGGAAGCCGGGAAAGTCGTAGACGACCAGCCGGTCGGCCATGGTGGTGTCCCCGGTGGCGTCCCCGGTGGTGTTCCCGGTGGTCCACGGCGACGCGCCGACCAGGCGGTCCAGGTCGAGCACCTCGGCGGGGATCTCGACGGTCAGTTCGACGTGCCGTACCAGCCAGAACGGGTCGGGCTCCATGGAGGCGCGGGTGGACTCGGTGCGCTCGCCGGTGATCACCAGCAGCGGGCCGATCTCGTCGAGCGGGACGCGGCCGCGGGTGCCGAGCAGGGCGGGGTAGCGGTGCGCCGCCCCGGTGATCGCCACCAGCTGGGTGGCCAGGCGGCCGACGTCGTGCGGGCAGCCCTTGCTGTTGTCGTACCAGTCGCGGAGCATGCGGCCGTTGCCGCCGGGCGCGGACGCCTCGGCGACCGCCCGGCGGAACCCGTCGGTCAGCCACGCGCCGCCGCCGCTCGCACCGGCCGCCGCGCGGAGCTGCTCGCCGAGCGCCCGCTGGTACTCGGCCAGGGTGTTGGCGGAGATGTAGGAGACCCGGGACTCGGAGATCCGGGTCTTGCCGTCCCGGCCCTGCCGCAGCCAGAACGCGGTGACGTTGCCGGTGGTCGGCCGGTCCCCGATGGACAGGTCGTCCAGCAGGCCCAGCAGCGACGCGATCAGCATGGTCTTGCCCGCGCTGTACTCCCCGAGCACCCCCAGCACGTACGGCTGCCGCGCCGCCGTCAGCACCTGGTCGGCCTGCTCCCTGACCCGGCTCAGGCTCCGGCCCAGCTCCTCCGGCACGGGCGCGCCGTCCAGCAGGCGCAGCACGCTCGCCGAGAACTGCTCCGCGTCCTGGATGTCGCGTCTCAAGTGGTCAACGCTCATCCGAAACCCCCTGCCTGGCGTTATGGCGAACCGACGTGGTTTCGTTGTATCTGCGAGAGACCTGCGGGAACTTCCTCAAATGAGGGGTTCCGCCCGAAGGCCGCCATTTCGCCGGAGGTTTCGTTCGGGGACCGCGGGTACGTGCACAGATGGATAAATCCGCACAAAGGCGGAGATCGCCGAGGGGAGGGCGAGTCGATGACCGAGATCGACCCCGAGAAAGCGCCGGCCGAGCCGCTCACCGCCGGCAAAGTGGGCGCGCGGCGGGCGGAGATGGGGCAGGAACTGCCCGACAGCGTCTCCCTCTCGCTCAACGTCCCCCAGGTCCGCCCCGCCGCGACCACCCGCCCGGAGGCGGCGCGGCCGTCCACCGCCGATCCGTCCGACGCCATGCTGGTCTGGCCGCCGATCGAGCCGGAACCCCGGCCCCACCTGGCCGACGACACGGCGGAGAACGCCCGGCGCGCCGACGCCGCACCCCCGGTCAACGACGTCGTACGCCCCGGACACTCCTCCCACTCATCTCCTGACCCCGTGGCCGAGGACACCGTCCCGAACCCGAACCCGAACCCGGAGCCTGAGACCCGGAAACAGAAGCGGCACCGCACCCGCTACGTCTTCGCTGCGGCGGCGGGCCTGGCGGTCGCCCGCGTACTGGTAAAACGCCGCAAAAAGGCCAGACGCTAATACTTCGCCGTTTCCGGCTGAGCGGACACCGTCTTTTGAAGTACGGTTTACCCGCTCATAACCGGATCTGGAGGAGAAAGTCGTGGCGCAGGCCGAACGCCCGGTGACCCTGCTGGCCGAGCGGTACCGGCTCATCGCCCCGATCGGGCAGGGCGGCATGGGCACCGTCTGGCACGCGAGCGACGAACTCCTGCGCCAGGAAGTGGCGATCAAGGAGGTCCTGCTCCCGCCGGGACTCAGCGAGGCCCAGCTGGCCGAGATGCGCGAACGGACCCTGCGCGAGGCCAGGGCCGCCGCCCGATTGCGCTCGCACCCGTCCATCGTGACCGTGCACGACGTCGTCCTGGACGGCGGTCGGCCGTGGATCGTCATGGAGCTGGTCCGCGGCCAGTCCCTGGACAAGATCGTGCGCACCAGCGGGCCGCTGCCGCCGCAGCGGGTGGCCGAGATCGGCCTGACCGTGCTGCACGCGCTCAACGCCGCGCACGCCACGGGCATCCTGCACCGCGACGTCAAACCCGGCAACGTGCTCATCACCGACCAGGGCCGGGTGCTGCTCACCGACTTCGGCATCGCGACGGTCGCCGACGACGTGGCCCTCACCCAGACCGGCATGCTGAGCGGCTCGCCCGGATACATGGCCCCGGAACGGCTGCGCGGCGAGCCGGACGGCCCGCTGGCCGACCTGTGGTCGCTCGGGGCCACCCTGTACACGGCCGTCGAGGGCGGCACGGCGTTCCACCGCGAGAACAACGCGGCGATCATGGCCGCCGTGCTGATGCAGCCGCCGCACCCCATGCGCCTGGCGGGCCCGCTCGCGCCCGTGCTGGCCGCCATGCTGGAGAAGGACCCGGCCCGGCGCTGCCCGCCCGGCTACGCCGCCGCCCAGCTCCAGGCCATCGTGAACGGCGGGGTGCCGACCAACCCCAACGGGGTCAGCGGCCCGACCATCCCCGCCCAGGCGGCCCCTCCCCGGCGCGGCTCCACGGTGCCGGTGATCATCGGCGGCGTGCTGGCCGTCGTGCTGCTCGCCGTCGTCGCGGTGGCGCTCTGGCGTGGAGACCTGTTCCCCTCGGTGACGGCCACGCCGCAGGCGAGCAGCACGGCGAGCGCGCCCGGCACCCGCGTCTCGCCGGGGAACCCGACCGCCACGGCGCGCCTGCTGCTGGCCGGCAACCCGGAGGCGTGTGACCTGCTGACGCCCGCCCAGGCCCGGGCGCTGCTGGGCGGCCCGGTCAAACGCCAGTTCCAGACGCACGACGCGTGCATGTGGACCGGGCCCGGCGCGGCTTTCATCAACGTGCAGAAGACCCAGTTCGCGACCCTGGAGATCACCCAGACCGCGTACGACATGACCCGGGCCACCATGATGGACGAGCCCAAGCGCTATCCCGGCACCCGCCTGCGCGCGGCGCGGGCCGTCGGCGACGCCACCTACAGCTGGACCCGCCGGGCGGACGGCTACAACCAGACGACGGTGATGTTCAAAACGGTCAACGTGACGGTGTCGCTGTACTACTCGGGCCCGAGAGCCGGCTATATCACGGCCGACCGCGCGGCCAAGATCGTCAACTCGGCGGTCCTGTCCGCCCACTGAGCGCCGTACGGACGGCGTCCAGCATGCCGTCGGCGGGCACGCCCACCATCAGCACGGACCCGTCCCTGATCCGCAGCTCGTTGTGCCGGGGTCCGGCCAGCAGTTCCTCCCCGTACGGCCGGAGCCGCTCGGTCAGGTGGTGGATCCGCTGGTTGGAGCTGCCCCGCAGGCCCTTGCCGTCGTTGCGCGCGGCCACGTACCGGCCGTCGATCAGCACGTCGGTCTCGGCGAGCAGGTCGGCGGCGCCGTCCGGCGGGTCGGCGCGGAGCCGCTCCAGCCGGTGGCCGGTGAACGTGATCAGGGTCAGCTCCCTGGTACGCCGGGCGATCCTGGCGACCTCCGCCAGCGGGCCCGCCTGGCTCATGGGCTCCCCGCCGGAGAAGGTGAGACCGGTCACGTCAGGGTCGGCGAGCAGCCGCTCCGCGAGGTCGGCGGGGGACATCAGCAGGGCCGGGCGGTCGGGGATCCACTCCGGGGCCACGCAGCCGTGGCAGTCGAACGGGCATCCCTGGACCCAGACGACGGACCGCAGGCCGGGCCCCAGCGCCCGCGTCCCGACGCACGTCTCCGCCACATTGATCACTTATCGCTCTATTCCATAAAAAATGCTCATTAAATGGAATTTTGCTATTAGGCCTTTCGCTCGCAACCTACACCAATGCGAACAGGCGCGTCCGGATGACCGGACGCGCCTGTCCTCAGACGCTCAGGCGCGGGTCCACTTCTGGTTGGAGCCGCCGGAGCAGTCCCAGAGCTGGAGCCGTGCCCCGTTCGCGGTGTTGCGCTCGACGATGTCCACGCACCGGTTGGCGGCCGTGTTGACCAGGTCGCCGGCGGGGGACAGGGTGAACCGCTGGGCGCCGGTGCCGTTGCACGTGTAGAGCTGGATCGGCGTGCCGTTGGCCGTGCCGGCCGCGGCGGCGTCCATGCACTTGCCCATCGCGCGGACGGTGCCGTCGCTGTTGATCGACCACTGCTGGGCGGCGGTGCCGTTGCAGTCCCACATCTGGAGCCGGGCGGCGTCCACGGGGTTGGCGCCGGGGATGTCGATGCAGCGGCCGTTCAGGTTCGAGCGGAGCGCGTTCCCGCCGCCGCCCGGCCCGTCGTTGGTCCAGGCCGAGACGCGGACATAGTCGATCAGCATCGTCTGCGGGAACGTGGTGCTCGCGTTCGGGGGACCCGGCCAGTTGCCGCCCACCGCCACGTTAAGGATCATGAAGAACGGGTGGTCGAACACCCACTGATTGCCTCGTACGCCGGACGGGGTGAGCCGGAAGTACTCCGAGCCGTCCAGATACCAGACGATGAGGTTGGGCGACCAGTCGATCCGGTAGCTGTGGAAGGCGTCCGCCAGCGGCGCGCCGATCGTACGGCTGCCGCCGATGCCGCTGCCGCCCGAGTAGCCGGGGCCGTGCACGGTGCCGTGGACGGTGTTCGGCACGCTGCCGACGTTCTCCATGATGTCGATCTCGCCGGTGTTGGGCCAGTTGCCGCCGCCGAGCATCCAGAACGCCGGCCAGATGCCCTGCCCTCGGGGGATCTTGATGCTGGCCTCGAACCGGCCGTACGCCTGGGTGAACCGGTCGGCGGTCAGGATGCGGCCGGAGGTGTACTGGCACGTCCCGTAGTGGCACTGGAAGTTGGACGGGTTCTCCCTGCGGGCCGTGATGGCGAGGTGGCCCTGCCCGTCGTGGGACACGTTCCGGGTGGTGCTGGTGTAGTACTGCAGCTCGTTGTTGCCCCAGCCGCCACCGCCGGTGTCGAACCGCCACTTGGAGCCGTCGACGGCGGTTCCGGCGGCGCCGTTGAACTCGTCCGACCAGGTGACCGGGCCGATGGCGGCCGCGGCGGGCTCGTCGCTGGTGATGGCGACCAGGCCGCTGGTCAGGGTGACGAGCATGGCGGCGGCTGTGAGGAGGAGCCGGGATCTGCGCATGAATGCCTCCGGTACCGGCTAGCTTCACTGCTTAAATTAAGCAGATGTAACACTGCGGTCACGAGCATTGTCAATAGGAAGGTTTCCTTTTTATTCTGTGTGTTGCCGCACTTCTCCCGGCGTGGAGATCAGGGAACCAGGTAGTCGCTGTCGAGGCTGTCGGTGATCGCCATGTGCCCGGGCGCGTGCCCGATGGCGAACCGTACGCCGCTGGACATGACCGCCGCCTGGGTGGTCACGCCACACGCCCAGAAGACCGGCACCTCGCCCGGGCGGATCTCCACGGGGTCACCGAAGTCGGGTGCCTTCAGGTCGCGGATGCCCAGTTCCTCCGGCTCTCCCACGTGGATGGGCGCGCCGTGCACGGCCGGGTACCGCGACGTCACCCGTACGGCCATGGCCACCAGCGACGCCGGGATCGGCCGCATCGACACCACGAGCGGCCCCGACAGCGCGCCCGCCGGCCTGCACGGGACGCTGGTCCGGTACATCGGCACGTTCGACCCGGCCTCCAGATGGCGCACCGGAACCCCGGCCCGCACCAGCGCGTCCTCGAACGTGAAACTGCACCCGAACAGGAACGGCACCAGATCGCCCCGCCAGAACGCGGTCACGTCCGACAGCTCGGCCACCGGCACCCCGTCCTCGTACACCACGTACGCCGGCAGATCCGTCCGCAGATCCCCCCGGAAGATCGCCGTCCCCACCGCGCCCTCGTCGCCCACATCCAGCACCGGGCACGCCCGCGGATTACGCTGCGCGAACAGCAGCAGGTCGTACGCGTACACGCGCGGCACCGCCAGCAGATTCGCCTGCGTCCACCCCGCGCACAACCCGGCGGTCGGCACCCGCACCCCACCCCGGAACCGGGCCCGCGCCTCCTCCGGCGTCATCGCCACCT
Source organism: Acrocarpospora phusangensis (assembly GCF_016862995.1). Taxonomy (GTDB): domain Bacteria; phylum Actinomycetota; class Actinomycetes; order Streptosporangiales; family Streptosporangiaceae; genus Acrocarpospora; species Acrocarpospora phusangensis. The sequence goes on along the minus strand of NZ_BOOA01000034.1, from coordinate 13,448 downwards.
CCGCTCGCGTCACGCCTTTCCGAATACCCGCGACAACCCCGGTTCATCGCGCGCGACCCCTGACGATCATGCTCCGGCGACCAGGTCGCCTGACCCCGCCGCTCGCTACCGGGACGTCTCTGCACGTAAACTGGCAGGTGAGCCCGGAGGTGAGCCCGATGGAATACTTCCGCGTGTCCACCGAATATCGCCCTCCTTTTACCGTGATGAGGGTTTGGGGAGAGCTCGACATCGCGGTCGAAGCCGAATTCAGAACACATGTCGAAGAGGCCATGGAACAGCAGCCGGAACGCCTGCTGTTCGACCTCAGCGAACTCCGATTCATGGACAGTAGCGGCGTCCGCGTGATCCTCGACGCGTACCGCCGGCTCGGCATGGGCGAACGCGTCGTGGTCTGCGGCCTCTCCCCCCGCCTCCAACGCGCCTTCTACCTCATGGGCGTCACCGGCCGCATGGGCGGCATGACCACCTACCCCTCCCTGGACAGCGCCCTGATCTCCGCCCACCACTGACCGACCTCAGGAGATCAGCCTCCGGCAGGCCTCGCGCTCGTACGGCAGCCCGGCCGCCCGGAACCACGAGATCGGGTTCACCATCTTCGGGTTCCAGATCTCGTCGTTGGCCACCAGCGCCCCCAGGTACGCGCGCTGCGCGGGCGTGAGGACGGGCGGTTCGCCGACGGGAGCGGGGAAGGCCGCCGTCAGCAGCGGACCCCAGTCGACGTCCACGGTCCAGTGGCTGGTCATCCCGGCGATCGCCAGCGCGGCGGGAAGCAGCTCCTCGAACGACTCCGCCCGCTCGACGGCCGCGGCGACCAGGGCGAACCGAAGACGGCCGGGGACCAGGCGGAGCGGGATGGTGAGCCAGGAGTCCGCCTCGGCCGGGTCGCGCAGCGCGGCCAGGATCTCCCGGGTCGCGGCGGGGTCCGCGGCCAGCGCCGGGGCGAGCGCCGCGCAGGCGCGTACGGCCGGGTGGGGGTCGGCGAGGAAGGCCCGGGGCGCGACGCCGAGCGCGCCCAGGGTCAGCATGGCGGCGCAACGCTCGTGGTGGTCCCCGGACCGGGCGGCGGTGCCTTCGAGGCGGGCGGCGAGACCGTCGGCGCCCACGCCGGGGATCAGGGCGAGAGTTCCGGCCGCGCCGGTGGCGTCCACCCGGACGCGGAGGTCGGGGTCGTCGAGGCAGGCGGTCACGTGGTCGAGCAGGGTCGGGGCGATCGCGCGGAGGTCGAGCACGACCCGGGCCATGATCGCCTGAACCGCGTCACCGTCCCAGTCAACCTCGTTCTCGGCCAGGATCGCATCGAGGGCCGGGCCGATCTCGTCCTCGCCGCTCGCCGGGTAGGCGACCGCCCTGATCTCGTCTTCCGGGGTGTCCGGTAGCGCGGCCTCGGCCACCTCTCCCAGGAAGTCGAGCAGGATGGCGCGGAGCACATCGTTGGCGGGCCGCATCGTCTCCGGGTCGGTCAGCAGTTCCGCCACGACCAGGGCCGCCGGCGGGGTGACCGTCCAGGGCGTGCCCTGGTGGATCACCGCGCTCCAGAGGTGGTCGAGGGCCCCGGTTCGCGCGTCGTCGTCGGGGCCGGTGAGCGCGCGGAGGTGGGCGGGGGTGTCGGAGGCCGGGCCGTACGCGTGGAAGAGGCGCGACCAGTCGATGTCGGCGGCATGCATAGCGGGCATTCTGCCCGTCATGATCCGCTGGGGGCGACCTGTTCGTCGGTGGGGGACCACTTTGCGGTGCCGGGGCGGGGTGGGTCGGGGATGGTGAGGATGTCGGGGGTGAAGGGGGCGCCGTCGGGGGTGGTGTCGGCGACGGTGAGTTCGTCGAGGGAGGCTTCGATGGCGCGGGCGACGCGCTGTTCGACCTGCGCCAGGCGGGTGCTGACGGAGTCGCCGACGGGGCAGCCGGATGGGGGGCCGTGGATGCCGAGCACCGGTTCGTCGCCCTGGACGGCGCGCCAGACGTCGCCGAGTCTGATCTCGGCGGGAGGGCGGGCGAGGAGCCAGCCGCCGTACAGGCCGGGGCGGGACTGGACGAAACCGGCGCGGCGGAGCAGGCCGAGGACGCGCCGCAGGTAGACGGAGCTGGAGCCGACGCTGGCGGCCATCTGCTCGGAGCTCAGGGGCTCGCCGGGTATCGACGCGAGCAGGCCCAGCGCGTGGTACGCGACGGCGAAGCGGGTGTTCGTGGGGCTGCTCACATCCACAAGTCTAACTGTAATCGATCTGGTTATGATTAACTGTCACCGTTCTGATTACGAACTATCCCCGGAGGACCCCCATGCCCACCGTCGCCGTCACCGGAGCGTCCGGTCACCTCGGCCGCCAGGTCGCCGAACTCCTGCTCGACAAGGGGGAGAAGCCCGTTCTGATCACCCGCGACCCGGCCGCGCTGGAGGACTTCGCGCGGCGCGGAGCCGACGTCCGGCACGGGGACTTCAACGACCCGGCCGGTCTGGAGGCCGCGCTGACCGGCGTCGACCGCGTGCTGCTGATCTCGATCGACATCACCGGCCCGCAGCGCGTCGAACTGCACACCAAGGCCGTCCAGGCGGCCCGCGCCGCAGGGGTCAAGCACGTGCTCTACACCTCGCTGCCGAGCCCCGAGCCGGGCAACCCGGCCGCCGTCGCCCCCGACCACCGCGCCACCGAGGCCGCCATCCTCGACAGCGGCCTGACCTGGACGTTCCTCCGCAACAACATCTACGCCGAATACCAGATCGGCACCGCGGCGCAGGCGGCGGCGAGCGGCCACCTGTACGCCAACAGCGGCGAGGGCGCCACCGCCTACGTCTCCCGCGAGGACTGCGCGGCCGCCGCCGCGGCGGTCCTGACCTCCGAGGGCCACGAGAACACCGCGTACGACGTCACCGGCCCCGACGCGATCGACGCCGTGGCCCTGGCCGCGCTCACGGCCGAGATCACCGGCCGCCCGGTCGAGGCCGTCCTCGTCGACGACGACTCCTTCATCCAGGGCCTGGTCGGCGCGGGCATCCCCGCCGAGGGCGCCCAGCTGTTCGCCTCGTTCGGCGCCTCCGCCCGCGGTGGCTGGGCCGCCGCCGTCTCCACCGCCGTACGCGACCTCACCGGCCGTGACCCCAAGTCCCTGCGCGAGTTGCTGACCGCCAACCGGGAGGCCCTGGGCGCCTGACCGGCGGCAAGCCCGGGGCCCACCCCGGCCCCGGGCTTGTCAGTAGCGGGTGCGGGAATCGAACCCGCCCCATGCGGCGTATGAAACCGCCGAGCACACCAGCGCCCTCACCCGCTCCGGAAACGACGAAGCCGCCCGGATCGACCAGGCGGCTCACGTGCCGGCATCGCGCCGGCCTACTCGTGAGCCCTCCGGGGCATGCGCATCCCACGACGGTGTGTACGCATTTCCCCTCCTCAGGCCGGTCGGCGCACGTCAAGGATGCCGGGACGCGACCGGGCCGGGCAACGCATTTCTCACCGGAAGTAGCGGACCGCGCTGCCGAGGGACTTGTTGCCGAGCAGCTCCTTGATGTCGGCGGGGTCGGCGCCCTGCTCGCGGAGCCGGGTGGCGAACGTGTGCCTCAGCGTGTACGGCCGCAGGCCGGCGAGTCCGGCGGCGGTCCCGCACGACCGGACGACGTCGGTGAGGCCGGTGGCGGTGAGCACGCCGCGGGTGCCGATCCAGAGCCCGTCGTCGCCGGCCGCGGCGGCGTCGGCCAGTCGGGGCTGGGCGGCCAGCAGGTCGGCGCGGGCCACCAGCCAGGCCGACATCCGGTCGCGGGCCGCGACGGGCAGCGGCATGGCGCGGACCAGCCCGTCCTTGCCGCGCAGAAGGCAGGTGCCGGCCGTGACGTCGGGCACCCGCAGCAGCGCGGCCTCCTCGACGCGCGCGCCGGTGCCGAGCAGCACGGCGATGATGGCGGAGTCGCGGGGCCCTCGCTCATCGGCGGCCCGGCGCAGGGCGGCCTCCTGCCCGGATGTGAGCGCCTCGGGCGCGGGCCGCGGGTTGCGGGCGTTCTTGACCTTGATCCGCATGCTGGCCCCCACCTCGTACAGCAGGGCGACCGCGGCCAGCGCCTGGTTGACGGTGGCCGGGGCGGCGTCGGCGAGCAGGGTGCGCTGCCAGGCGGCCGCGGCGGCCTCCGCGCCGACCCGGTCGACGAAGGCGTCGGAGTGCCGCGCGAGGTGCTCGCCCAGCCAGGCCAGATAGGCCCGCACCTGCCGGCGGTACGCGGTGACGGTGTTGGCGGCCAGCGCGCACCGGTCCAGATACGCGTCCAGCCGGGCGGCGGCCTCGGCCGGCGTGGTCATACGACCGCGGAGCGGCACCACCGTGACGGTCATCGGCGCGTGCCCTCCCAGGTCTGTGTTCGCCGCTCTCCGGTGAGCGACTACGCCTGACATGCCGGACGGTCCGCCCGGCATGGCCTCCCGCGAGCACGACCGACGCTACGACGAATCTGTGACGCTAGTCAAAGGCGACGTATAATGATCTTGTAGTGAGTTGGATGCGATCCCCGATCGGCGCGCGCGACTGAAAGTTTCAGACTATGGGGTCGCAGCTCGGACGGCCCGCGACGCGCCGGATGGGCCATCGGCGCGTCACGCCCCCGTAACAGCCGTACTTGATGAACGTGGAAACGTTTCGTTCCATTCGGGGTTTATTTCCGCAGGTAGATGTCGCATTAAACGGTTCATGTGAAGGAAACGTTTCGAAGTATTCTTGACATCTTTCGTAACGTGTCCTCAGAATGAGCGCTGAGCACCTTCCCGCTCGGCCCCACAACGGCGGCGTTTCCGCACGTGGTGAGGCGTACACCGCAGTGAATCATGCTCTGATGACACCCCTGATCTCCGAAATTGTTTCTGCGGGGGATCAGTCTCCAGTCTCCTGCCGGGCGACCTGCGCGGCGCCCGGCGGGGAAATCGTGCGGCGTGGCGATTCCGTGATCGTCACGCCGCACCACCACCCCGTTCAGCCTCATCGCTGGAGGAACAAGCATGATCGAGAACGCGCCCACCGCCCGGGTACGCCGCTCCCGCATCCGGACCTCACTCCTGATGGGCCTCGCCACCGTGCTCGGCACGACGTTCGCCGTGACCTCGCTGCCCGCGGCCCAGGCCGCCGACTGCAGCGCCGGCTACGTCGGGCTCACCTACGACGACGGACCCGGCGGCACCACCAGCACCCTGCTCAACGCGTTACGGCAGAACGGCCTGCGGGCCACCATGTTCAACACCGGCCAGAACGCCGCGAGCAACCAGGCTCTGGTCCGGGCCCAGCGGGACGCCGGCATGTGGATCGGCAACCACAGCTACACCCACCCCCACCTGATCACCATGAGCAGCGCCCAGATCCAGTCGGAGCTCCAGCGGACCCAGCAGGCGATCCAGCAGGCCACGGGCACCGCCCCGACGCTGTTCCGGCCCCCGTACGGGGAGAGCAACGCCACCCTCCGGTCGGTCGAGCAGCAGCTCGGCCTGAGGGAGATCATCTGGGACGTGGACTCCCAGGACTGGAACGGCGCGAGCACGGCCGCGATCGTCCAGGCCGCCGGCCGGCTGCAGAACGGCCAGATCATCCTGATGCACGACGGGTACGCCACCACGGTCAACGCGATCCCGCAGATCGCCGCGAACCTGGCCGGCCGCAACCTGTGCGCCGGCATGATCTCCTCCAGCACCGGCAGGGCCGTGGCCCCCAGCGGCGGCGGCAACCCGAGCAACCCGCCGTCCTCCCCGCCGCCCGGCGGTGGCGGCAGCTGCACCGCGACGCGCTCCGCGGGCCAGCAGTGGAGCGACCGCTACAACCTCAACATCTCCGTCACCGGCGCCGGCAACTGGACCGTGACCATGAACATCCCGTCCCCCGCCAGGGTCTTGTCCACCTGGAACGTCAGCGCCACCTTCCCCAGCCAGCAGCAGCTGGTCGCCAGGCCCAACGGCAGCGGCAACAACTGGGGCGTGACCATCCAGCACAACGGCAACTGGACCTGGCCATCGGTCTCCTGCCGGGTCGGATGACCCCGCCCAGGAACCCCTGAAGACCCCGGAACCCCTAAGGCCCCGGAACCCCTGGGGACCGGCCGCGCGAGCCCTCGCAGATGCCCCGATCCGCGAGGGCCTCGCGTGTGTCACAACACCCGCGAGGCGGCGGTGGGTCAGGAGCGCATCGACAGATCCCGGGCCGGCCGAGCGGGCTCCTGAGCGGACTCCTGAGCGGGTTCGGGGGCGGGTTCGGGGGCGGCCTCCTGGGAGATCGTCTCCGCCAGTCTCCGCAGCGCCCGCTCGGAGTCGCTGCCCGGATCGGGCACCAGCGCGACGAACTTCTGGCCGGTGCCGCTCACCGAGAGCACCTCCCAGGAGAGCCTGAGGTCGCCGACCCTCGGGTGGCGCAGCTCCTTGACCTCGTCGGCGCGGATCTGCACCTCGTGCAGGGCCCAGATCCGCCGGAACTCCTCGCTGTGCGCGGTCAGCTCCTCCAGCAGCCCGTGCAGGTACGGATCGTCGGGGTCGGTCGCCACCGCGGTCCGCAGCTGGGCCGTCTTGGAGCGGGCGGCCTTCTCCCAGTCGGGATAGAAGTCGAACGCCGCCGGGCTGAGGTAGATCATGCGCAGGCAGTTGTCGAGGTTCGTCATGCCCTCGTACACGGCCTCGATCATGGGGTTGATGGCGAGCACGTCCAGGCGGCGGCCGAGCACCATCGCGGGCGCGTCGTGGCAGAGGTTGACCAGCCGCAGCAGGCTCGGGCTGACCTGCTCCACGGGCGACTCCGCCGGCGGGCGGGCCCAGGGGTGGGCCAGCGAGTAGAGGTAGCCGGTGGCGTCGGGGTCCAGGCCCAGCACGCGGGCCAGGGCGCTCAGCACCTGGGCGGACGGGTTGCGCTCGCGGCCCTGCTCCAGCCGGATGTAGTAGGAGGTGCTGACGCCGGCCAGCATGGCCACCTCCTCACGCCGCAGCCCCGGTGTGCGGCGGGAGGGGGCGTGCAGGAAGCCCGCCTGTGCTGGACTGGTCGTCTCACGCCTGGCTCGCAGGAACTCACCGAGCAAGTTGCTGTTGTCGATGTCCATTTCGTCACCATATGTCACATTTGTTCGGCTAGTTTGGCAGGATATTTCACTTTCGACTGCGGGGGATCGGCGATCGGGAGGGCCGGCTCGTACCGCGGGGCGGCCGGTGGGTCGAGCTGTGGGATGCGCAGGACGAAGCGGGCGCCCACCAGCGAGTCCTCCAGCGTGAGGGTGCCGTGGTGGTGGTGCGCGATGTCGCGGGTGATGGGCAGGCCGAGCCCGCTGCCGCCGCTGTCCAGCCGGCGGGCGTCGTCCAGCCGGGTGAAACGCTCGAAGACGCGCTGGCGGTCGGCGATCGGGATGCCGGGCCCGTCGTCGGTGACCTCGATGACGGCCTGGCCGTGCTCGGTGCCGAGGGTGAGGTCGACCGCGCTCCCGGCGTGCCGGCGGGCGTTGCTGACCAGGTTGGTCACCGCCCGGATGAGCTGGATGCGCGACCCGCAGATCCACACGTCGCCCTGGGTGTGCAGCCGGACCGGCACCCCCCGGAAGTCGCCGTTCGGCCCGTTGGCGCGGGCGAGCGGTTCGACTCCCGTGCTGGTGGGCCGAGGGCTGTGGGTATGGGTGCGGTTCATCCGGGCCGTCTCCTGGGTGAGCAGCTCGGTGAGGTCGATCAGCGCGTGCGAGTCCGGCCCCGCGGGATTCATGCGGGCCTGGGCGAGCAGGTCGGTGACGATGGTGTCGAGACGGTCGGTGGTGTTCAGGGCCGTACGCAGGGCGCGTTGCGGGTCGGTGTCCTCGGGATGTTCGAGGGCGTCCTCCAGTTCCGCGCGCAACCCGGCGATCGGATTTCGCAGCTCGTGCGAGGCCGTGGCGGCGAAGCGGCGCTGCCGGGCGACGGTCTCGTGGAGGCGGGCCAGGGTGTGGTTGGCGGTGCGGGCCAGCTCGGCGATCTCGTCGTCCCCGGGCGGCACCGGCATCCGGCGGCCGAGGTCGTTGGCGTTGATCTTGTCCATGTGGGCGCGGATGGACTGGATGGGGCGGAGCGCGGCGCCGATGGCCCACCAGGTGAACAGGCCGGTGCCGGCGGTCAGGACCAGGATCAGGGCGGCTATCAGGTATTCCAGGTTGTGACCGCGGAGGAGGCCGGCCACATGGTCGGACTGGGTGTAGGGGTCGGCGCCCAGGGCGTACCGGACGGGGAGGCAGACGGTCGTGCCCAGGACGGACAGGACGATGAGGGCCAGCAGCGAGATGGCCGCGGTGCAGCGCCCGCGGATGGAGCGGGGACTGTGGATGATGGTCACGGTACTCTCCGGAAGATCATTCAGATGGAGGCGGTGAGGCTGCCCAGGAGCGCGAGGGCGCGCTCGGACGGGCTGCCGGGTTCGGCCTGCAGGACGAGGACGCGATGCCCGGGAAGGCGCTGCACGTCGAGCACGTCGCAGAAGAGGGTGAGCTTCCCGACCTCCGGGTGGCGCAGTCGCTTGACCCGGCGAGCGTCGGATGACAGGTCGTGCCCGGCCCACATGCGCCGGAAGTCCCGGCTCTGTTCGGAGAGTTCGCCGATCAGCGTGGTCAGGGCGGGGTGATGGGATCGGGATTGGGATTGGGCCTGGATGTCGTGCAGGAGGTCGGCCGCGGCGCAGGCGATGTGGGCCCACTCGACGAAGAAGTCCGCCGCCGCCGGATCCAGGAAGGCCAGCTTGAACAGGTTGTCGGCGTGCCGCAGCCCGTCCAGGAGGGCGGCGCCCAGATCGTTGCTCGCCCGCACGTTCATCACGGGGTCGCAGAGCAGGACGGGCACGCCGTACCAGCCGTCGATCAGGCGTCGCAGCCGGGGGTCGGCCGGTTCCGGTCCGGCCGGCTCCGCCGGGACACGCAGCAGCGGGCGCGCGACCTCCCACAGGCGCTCCGCCGCACGGGAGTTCAGCTCCAGCACCCGCGCCAGGGTGTCCAGAACCCGCGGGGAGGGAACCTGTGTCCCCTCCTCCAGCCGCGCGTAGAAGTCGGCGCTGATCCCGGCCAGCATCGCGATCTCCGCCGTGTCGACGCTGGTCAGAGCCTCGCGCCGAGTACGGAGGAAGTCACCGAGAAGCCTGCTGCTGTCCATGTCGGCACCATAGGCCGGTACGTCCCGGCGAGGGTGACCACGGGACTCCCACGCAGTGCCCCGAACTTGCCTGACAGTGACACACCCAGGCAAATTGGATAAAACGGGCATACTGTATCAAGTATGGCCAGTGACAGAATGCTCGGCGAGTTCCTTCGCGCCCGGCGCGAAGTCACCTCTCCCGCCCAGGTCGAACTGCTCGACGTCGGACTGCGCCGCACGCCCGGCCTGCGCCGGGAGGAGGTCGCGATGCTGGCGGGAGTCAGCACCGACTATTACATCCGGCTGGAACAGGGACGGGAACGCCACCCCTCCGACCAGGTGATCGGCGCGCTGGCGGAGGTGTTCGGCCTCGGCCCCGACGCCACGGCCTACCTGTACGCGCTGGCCCACTCCGACCTCCCGCCCCTCCCGCCCGCCGCCCGGCCGCAGGTCAGCCCGTCCCTGCTCCGGCTGATGCGGAGCTGGGACTGGACGCCCGCCTTCGTGATGAACCGGACCATGGAGGTGCTCGCCATCAACCCGCTGGCCGCCGCCTTCTACGGACGGGGGCTGCCCACGGAGCTGGAACCGGGCGACAACATGCTGCGCGTGCTCTTCCTCCATCCGGCCGCACGGGAGTTCTACCGCGACTGGGAGGTACAGGCGCGCAGCCGGGTCGCCCACCTGCGCGCCACCTTCGCCGGGGACCTCGACGATCCCGGCCTGGCCACGCTGGTGGAGGAGATGTCCGACCTGAGCGACGACTTCCGCCGGGTGTGGGCCCGGCACGACGTCGGGGCCGAGCGCAGCCACACCAAACGCTTCCGCCACGCCTACCTCGGGGAGCTGACGATCAACTGCGACATGTTCTCCGTGTCCGGGGCCCCCGGGCAGCAGCTGGTCACCCTCCAGCCGGTGCCCGGCAGCCCGTCCGTGTCCGCGCTCGCCGCGCTCCGTACGGAGGTCCGCGAAGACGACCCGAGCCCCGGTCCCTGACCTTCGGATGTCCGGCATGCTCAGCTGGTGCCCGCCCTCGTTCCGGGCGCGCAGGACAACGGCCACCGCGGTCGTCGCGGCGGCGGTGTGCCTCGCCGTCAGCGTGCTCTTCCTGCTGTACACCGGCAACCACGCGGCGGAGGGCGCGCAGGCCCGCGTCACGGACGCCTGGGACCGGGTGGTCCCCCTGATCCGGGAGGGCCCGCTGCCGGCCATCCTGACCCGGGGGAAGGTCGAGGCCATCCAGGTGGTGAACGCCCAGCGGCGGGTGATCGCGTCGACCCCGGAGCTCGCCGGCCGGCCGGCCATCGGCTCCTTCATGGCGCCCAGCGGCCACGTGCGCGCCATGCGGACGTTGTGCCCGCCGGCGGGGCTGAAGGGCTGCATGACCGTCGTGGCGTACAAGGTCTTCCAGCCGCCGGGGGTCTGGCTGCTCTACATCGCGGTCCCGATCCCTCCCTGGTACGGCTCCACCTCGGCGCTCCTGCTGGCGATCGGCGTGTCCGTGCTGGCCACCACGATGATGACCGCGTGGTCCTTTCGCGACCTCACCAAGGCCATGGCCCCGGTGAACGCCATCCGGGCCGAGCTGCGCGAGATCACCGCCACCGACCTCGGACGCCGGGTCCCGGTCCCGATGCGGTACGAGGAGATCAGGCGCCTGGCGGAGACCGTGAACGACACCCTGGACCGGCTGGAGAGCGCCTACACCCGGCTGCGCCGCTTCACCGCGGACGCCTCCCACGACCTGCGCACTCCCATCACCGGCATGCGCGCCCAGCTGGAGGAGGCTCTCCGCTACCCGTGGGACACCGACTGGCTCAAGATGACCGAGGCCGTGCTCGCCGGCGTGGAGCTGCTCCAGGCGACCGCGGCCGACCTGCTGACCCTGGCCCAGCTGGACGCGGGCGCGCCGCTGCACCACGACCCGACCGATCTGCGGCTGCTGGTCAGCGCCGAACTGGACCGCCGTACGCACCAGAAGGAGATCGTCAAGGATCTCCGGGAGAGCGTCTGCGTCGACTGCGACCGGCTGCGGATCACCCGGCTGCTGGCCAACCTGCTCGACAACGCCGAACGCCACGCCAGCTCGCGGATCACCGTCAGCGTCCGGGCCGACGGTTCGTCGGCGGTCATGGAGGTCGCCGACGACGGCGCCGGCATCGCCGCCGAGCACCGGGAGATGGTCTTCGACCGGTTCACCCGCCTGGACGCCTCGCGCAACCGGGACGCGGGCGGGACCGGGCTCGGCCTGGCGATCGCCAGGGAGATCGCCGAAGCCCACCAGGGCGCCCTGACCATCGAGGACAGCGAGCGGGGCGCGCGTTTCGTCCTGCGCCTGCCCGCCCGCGACGCCGGTCCGGAAGCCCGGACCCGCTGACTCCCCGGGTGGCTGTTCCCCGGCCCCCCAAACCTCATATTCCCGACATATGGTGATCAAGTGGACAGTGACCGACTGCTAGGAGACTTCCTTCGTGAGCGACGCGAGGCCGCCTTCCCCTGTCAGGTGGGGCTCCTGGGACGCCAGACGCCCGGGCTCCGCCGCGACGAAGTGGCCATCCTGGCCGGCATCAGCACCGACTACTACATCCGCCTGGAAGAGGGCCTCGAACGGCACCCCTCCGGCCGGATCCTCGACGCGCTGGTACGGCTCTACGCCCTCGGCCCCGACGCCGCCACCCATCTGTACGACCTGGCCCAGCTCTGCCCGATCCGCCACGGCGCGGCCACCGAACGGGTCAGCCCCGGCCTCGTCGCCCTGATCCGCAGCTGGCCGGCCACCCCGGCCCTCGTCTGCGGCCGCTTCCAGGACGTGCTCGCCATCAACCAGTCGGGATCCGTCCTCTACGACGGCCTCGTCTACCGCGACAACCTGCTGCGCATGGCCTTCCTCGACCCCGAGGCCAGGACCTTCTACCTCGACTGGGAGCGCATGGCCCGGGCCCGGGTGGCGCAGCTGCGCGCCGCGGCCTCCCTGGACGTGGAGCACCCGTACCTCACCGAGCTGGTCGGCGAGCTGTCGCTGAAGAGCGAGGAGTTCCGCAGGCTCTGGGCCGGTCCGGACATCGGCGATCTGGGCTTCACGCCCCGGCGCCTGCACCACGCCGTGGTGGGCGACCTGGACGTGACCGGCACGGTCTACAACGTCAACCGCGCCCCCGGGCAGCAGCTGCTCCTCCTGAAAGCCGACCCCGGCAGCGCTTCGGAACAATCGCTCATCCTGCTGAGCGGCCTCGACACGACCCCGTGAAGCTCGGGCGATCGGGCCGGCTCCCACCCCAGGGTCCGGGCGCTATATCCCGGAAGATGCGCAGAGATAATTCCGTTACGGAAAAATCCCGAATCGGCGCATATGACGGCTTGACGAAGATCGTCCTGGAGGCGAAGACTGCCTTCGACTTGTGTGCTCCGCGGTCAGGCTGAACCCCCTACCTGGCCCGGCACGCCAGATGGAGGAATCTCGAATGAGGAGCGCTTCCGACAGCAGAAGAGGCCGTCGTCTCGCGGTGATGATCGCCTTACCTCTGGCGATCACGCTCAGCCCGCTTCCTGTGCAGGCCGACCCTTCCCCCCAGGTCAGCGAGGTAGCCCCCGATCGGCAGCCGTCCACCGCGCAGAACGGCGTCGCCCTGATCCGGATCGTCGTCCCCGACCAGGCGGCCGTGGACCGGTTGAACGAGATGGGCGTCGACCTGGCCGAGTACAAGAAGGCCGGTGACGACGGCATCGAGGTGCACGCCGTCCTGAGCCCGCAGGAAGCCCAGAGTCTCCGGGACCAGGGCTACGACCTGCGCGGCGTCATATCCGACCAGAGCGACTTCGCCGCCAACCAGACCGAGCGGCGTCAGGCCCTCGCCGAGGCGGCCGCGGCGGAGGCCGAGGTCGACACCCTCACCGTGCTGCGCGCCGAGTGGTTCACCAGCGTGGACGCCCAGCGTTTCCTGTCGGTCGAGGTGAAGTCGAGCGCCACCGACGCGCAGACCGTCCTCACCGCCACCTGGGACAGCGGACCCGGCACCGCCCCCGGCTCCGGCGGCACGGCGGCGATGTCCCGCTTCACCGACGCGGGCCAGTACATGTACCACCGGTTCAACGCGCCGCTGAAGATCACCGAGGCCCCCACCAAGGTCACGATCACCAGCAGCCGGGGCGGCACGATCACGGCCGACGTGAGCAAGTGGCTGGGCACGCCGCGCAAGGCGCCCAGCCGGCACTACGTCTCCGACTTCGTCGACCACTACATGGACCCGACCGAGCTGACCGAGCGCATCGTCGGCCTGGCCGAGGAGTTCCCGCAGTACGCGGAGATCATCGACCTGCCGTACAAGACGAACGGTTACCGACGGCTCGCCCAGGCGCAGTTCGGCACGGGCTCCG
>NZ_BOOA01000033.1 GCF_016862995.1 Acrocarpospora phusangensis | reverse complement strand
CCGATCAACGCCTGGTGGCACTGGAGCGGCAACAACAACCAGGTGCCGCCGTCGCCGGGCAACAACACCATCGTGGCCTGGCCCGACATGCGGGAGTACACCAACAGTTACGTCACCGCGTACGCCAACCTCAACAACGGCCAGCCCGCCACGCTCTTCTCCAGCTGGGACCAGCAGACCGTCGACACGCACTTCCGCTGGATGCGCGAATACAAGATCGACACAGCCGCGTTGCAGCGCTTCAATCCCAACGGCGCGGAGGGCCCCACCCGGGACGCCATGGCCCAGAAGGTACGGCAGTCGGCCGAGGCCAACGGCATCAAGTGGTACGTCATGTACGACCTCACCGACTGGCTGAACATGCAGTCCGAGGTCAAGACCGACTGGCTCACCAAGATGTCCGCCCACGTCGCCTCCCCCATGTACGCCAGGCAGAACGGCAAGCCCGTCGTCGGCCTGTGGGGTTTCGGCTTCAGCGAGCCCAGCCGCCCGTTCGCCCCCGCGCCCTGCCTGGACGTCGTCAACTGGTTCAAGGCCCAGGGCTGCTACGTGATGGGCGGCGTGCCGACACACTGGCGGCAGGGCATCAACGACTCCCGCCCCGGCTTCATCGACGTCTACAACGCGTACGACATGATCTCGCCCTGGATGGTGGGCCGGATCAAGAACATCGGCGAGGCCGACAACCACTACACCAACCTGATCCTGCCGGACCAGGCGCACTGCAACGCGCGGGGCATCGACTACCAGCCGTGCGTGATGCCCGGTGAGGTGACCGCCCGGCACCGCGCGCACGGCGACTTCATGTGGCGGCAGTTCTACAACGTCATCCGGGGCGGCTGCCAGGGCATCTACATCTCGATGTTCGACGAGTTCAACGAGGGCAACCAGATCGCCAAGACGGCCGAGACCCTCGCGACCGTGCCCGCCAACTCGGGCCTGCTCGCCCTCGACGAGGACGGCACGGCCTGCTCCTCGGACTACTACCTGCGCCTGACCGGCGACGGCGGCCGCATGCTGAAGGGCCAGATCGCCCTCACCCCGGTCCGGCCCACCGCCCCGACGCTCGTGGTCGATCCCAACCCCAACCTGGCCCGCGGCAAGCCGGTCACCGCGAGCAGCACCAACCCGGGCTTCCCCCCGTCCAACGCCGTGGACGGCAACGCCGGCTCGTACTGGGAGAGCGCCAACAACGCCTTCCCGCAGTGGATCCAGGTCGATCTGGGCGCGACCGCGACCGTCGGCCGGGTGGTGCTCAAGCTGCCGCCGCAGCCCGCCTGGGGCACACGCAACCAGACCGTCCAGGTCCAGGGCAGCACCAACGGCAGCACGTTCACCACCTTCGCCGGCCCGACGTCGCTCACGTTCAACCCCGCCACCGGAAACACCGCCACGATCACCATCGGCTCGGGAACCGCCCGGTACGTCCGGCTGACGTTCACCGCCAACACCGGCTGGCCCGCCGCCCAACTCGCCGAGTTCGAGGTGTACGGCACCACGGTCACCGGCGACAACCAGCCGCCCACCACGCCCGGCAACCTCGCCCTGACCGGCAAGACCGCCACCACCGTCGCGCTGTCCTGGAGCGCCTCCACCGACAACGTCGGCGTGGCCGGCTACCAGGTCAGGCAGAACGGCACGACCGTGGCCACGCCGACCGGCACCACCGCCACCCTCACCGGCCTCACCCCGGCCACCGCCTACAGCTTCACCGTGGTCGCCCTGGACGCGGCCGGGAACACCTCCTCCCCGTCCGCCGCGCTCAACGTCACCACCGACGCCGCGCCCAACACCAACCTGGCCCGCGGCAAGCCCACCGCAGAGAGCAGCCACACCCAGAACTTCTCGTCCGGCAACGCGGTGGACGGGGACGCGGGCTCGTACTGGGAGAGCGCCAACAACGCCTTCCCGCAGTGGATCCAGGTGGACCTGGGCGCGGCCGTGACCGTCGGCAGGCTCGTGCTCAAACTGCCGCCCCCGTCGGCCTGGCAGACGCGTACGCAGACGCTGTCGGTGCAGGGCAGCACGAACGGCTCCTCGTTCACCACGATCGCCGGCTCGGCCGGCTACGTCTTCAACCCCGCCACCGGCAACACCGTCACCATCACGTTCGCGGGCACCTCCACCCGGTACGTCCGGCTGAACATCACCGGCAACACCGGCTGGCCGGCCGGACAGCTCTCCGAGTTCGAGGTCTACCAGTCCTGACCACGGCCGTCCCGGCCGCCGGACCCCGGCGGCCGGGACTCGTGCTTCAGAGGCGTTCGGCGAGACGCAGCTCGGTCATGTAGCGCTTCACGATCCTGCCGCCGTGGTCGCGGTCGATGAGGGTGGCGAGGCAGTTCAGCAGGCCGGTCCTCGCGTCGTCCGGCAGGGCGATGTGGTTGGAGTACGTGGACAGGACGTCGAGGTACTCCTGGGTGGAGTAGGGCTTGTCCCACTCGTACCGGTGAAAGACGGCGGGGCCGAAGTCGGGGGAGGCGTCGATCTCGGCGCTGTCCACGGGGATCTCGTCGGGGGACTGGAGTCGCAGGTCCGGCGGGGTGTCGGGATCGAATCGCAGGTAGCACGTCTGCGCGTCGGCGAAGAACCGGCGGGTGCCGCCGGCGATGTGGTGGGTGGAGACGGTGGCGAGCACGCCGCCGGGGCGCAGGGCGCGGGCGGCCCTGGCGACGCGGGTGGCCGGGTCCAGCCAGTGGAAGGACGTGGCGGCGAGCACGAGGTCGAAGGGCTCTTCCGGGAGTGGCCAGGTCTCGAAGTCCGCGGTGACCACCTCGACCGCGGGGAACCGGGCGAGTTTGCGCCGGGTGAACGCGGCCAGTCCCGCGCCCAGTTCGACGGCGACGACCGGGTGGCCTCGCGCGGCCAGGGGTTCGGTGGCCTGGCCGGTGCCGCAGCCGATCTCCAGGACGCGGCCGTCCGGCAACCGGTCGAAGAGTTCGGGGGGATAGCCGGGCCTGGCCCGGTCGTACCGTCCGGGGTCGGTGTCGAAGGTCTGGCGGAGGGTCGTGCGGTCTGCGGCCACCCGAGCAGGCTAGTCGCGGGCGGGCGGTCGGCCCACCCGCGACGGCGGCGCTCAGGCCGGGGAGGACATTCGGGCGTTGCCCGCCATCTGCCGTTCCATGCCTTCCCGGGATTTGCCCATCATGTCGTGTCTGCCGTCCTGCATCTCTTCGAGCCGGAGCGCGATTCCCAGCGCGAAGAAGGTGGGCGCCCATTCGCCCATGAAGATGCCCCAGTGGTCGGTACGGCTCATGCCCCGTCCCTGGTTGAGGTTGGACATGAGCCAGGTGGTGGCGGAGAGTGCGACGGAGGCGAAGCCGGCGAGGTACATGTGCTGGGAGGTGAGACCGTTCTCGCGCATCATTTTGATCATTTGATCCCCCTTGTCACACGAAATCTGCCCCTCGCAAACCAGGAGGAATCACGACATAAGTAGACAAATATGCCGTCTTTGCGGGACCTTGCCGCGCGGCCCTACGGCTTCAGCGCCGCCACCGCCGCCTCGACCGCGGCCGTCTTGACCTCCTCGAACGGCAGCTCCGCGTACTGCACGACGCAGTCGGAGAGCCCGCCGGCCGCCACGGTCGCGTGGATGCGCGCCGCCGGCCCGGCCCCCGGTTCGACCAGGAGCGTGATGAGGCTCTCCCGCCAGGCCAGCATGCGGCTGACCAGGTCGAGTTCGGTCAGCACCGTGAGATCCGAGACGATCATCATGAGCACGTCCCGGTGCCGCCAGGCGAGATCGAAGTAGTCCGCCAGCAGCTCCTCCGGGGGTCCCGGCCGCCGCTCCGCGATGAAGTTCTCCAGCTCGTCGATCAGCGGCTGGACGACGCTCCGGAGCAGGGCCTCCCGCGAGTTGAAGTGGTAGTAGAGGGCGGGTTTGGTGATCCCGAGCCGTTCGGAGATCTGCCGCAGGCTGGTGTGCTGCACGCCCTGCCGCAGGAACAGCTCGCGCGCCACCTCCTGAATGCGGCTCTTGGTGTCCGAAGGCCTCGTCATAGGCCAAGACTAACCGCCGTCGCGCGGGAACTCTTCGGGACTTACCATCCGTTAGGTAAGCAATTGACCTTCCGGTAAGTAAGGACAACGCGCATGCGGATTCTGATCTCCGGCGCCAGCGTCGCCGGTCCCGTCCTCGCGTACTGGCTGAGCCGGTACGGATTCGACGTCACCCTCGTCGAACGCGCCCCCGCCCTGCGCAAGGCGGGCGGCCACGCGGTCGACCTGTTCCGCCCGGCGACGCGCATCGCCGGGAAGATGGGCGTGCTCGCCGAACTCGAAGCCCGCAAGACCGGGACC
Source organism: Acrocarpospora phusangensis (assembly GCF_016862995.1). GTDB lineage: Bacteria > Actinomycetota > Actinomycetes > Streptosporangiales > Streptosporangiaceae > Acrocarpospora > Acrocarpospora phusangensis. Next base: position 88,825 of record NZ_BOOA01000033.1, on the reverse strand, counting down.
GAACTCCTCTCCCTGCGGCGGGAGGGCAGCGAGCGCACGCACCGGCTCCGGGTCGGCAAGCTCATCACCACCTTCTCCGACCAGCACATCGAGATCATGCGGGACGACCTCAGCGAAGTCTTCTACGACGCCACCCGCGACCGCGCGGAATACCTGTTCGGCGACTCCATCGCGGCGCTGCGCGAGCACCCCGGCGGCGTCGAGGTCACCTTCGAGAACGGGCCCGCCCGCGAGTTCGACCTGGTGATCGGCGCCGACGGCCTGCACTCCAACGTGCGCCGCCTCGTCTTCGGCCCGGAGTCGGCGTTCACCACCTGGATCGGGGCCTACCTCGCGGTCATGTCCATGCCCAACTACCTCGGCCTGCGCGGACGCGTCGAAGGCGTCGTCGGCGTGAACAGAATGGCCGCCGTGTACGGCGACACGCGCATGGACGACGCCCGCGGCCTGTTCATGTTCCGGCCGGAACGGGAACTCGACTACCACCACCGGGACGCGGCCCGCCAGAAGGACCTGCTCCGCGAACACCTGGACGGGCTCGGCTGGGAGGTCCCCCGGCTCATGGAGATGCTGGACACCGCGCCCACGTTCTACTTCGACTCGGTCACCCAGCTGCGCATGCCGACCTGGTCACGCGGGCGGGTCAGCCTGGTGGGCGACGCGGGGTACTCGCCGGGGCCGGCCGTGGGCGGCAGCACGAGCATCGCGATCGTCGGCGCGTACGTGCTGGCGGGGGAACTGGCCGAGGCGGGCGGGGACCACCTACGGGCGTTCGCCGCGTACGAGCGTGAGCTGGGCGACTATGTACGGCGCAGCCGGAGGTTCGCGGTCGGGGCGGCCAAGCGGCTGATCCCCGGGAGCAGCCGGGCCCTGACCGGCATGGTGGCCGGGATCCGGATCATCGACCGCTTGCCGGCGCCGGTCGCCCGTGCCGCGTCCAGACTCGGCGGCGGCGTGCTGCGCCTGCACGACGAGGTCCCGGTGCGTGACTACCAGTCCGTGGCGACTCGCCGATGACGCGAACTCTGGGGCATATCTTCCGTGCTGCTGCAGGCGTGATCACCTTGTGACCTGCGGACGCACCCGGAGGAGGTCAACCAGGCGCTGCTGGACTTCCTGGGCGGGTGACCGGCGAGCGCCGGTCACCGCCGTTCTCAGAGGAAGGTCACCACGCACGGGACGCCGTTGAGCGTGACGCCCGTGGGGTTGGCGTTCACGCCCGTGTAGGTGGCCGTGAAGCCGAGGCCGTGGGACGCGCCGGGGGCGATGGAGGCGAACCAGGTCGGGTTCGTGAACTGCACGCTGGGCGGGGTCTGCGTCCAGACGCCGCTCCAGCCCGCGGTGACGGTCTGGTTGCCGGAGAAGACGAACTGGAGGATCCACGGGCTGAACGGGATGGTCCCGGTGTTGCTCACGGTCAGGGCGACCACGAAGCCGGTGGTCCAGTCGGTGGTGTCGTAGGTCACCGCGCAGCCGTACGCCGCGGAGTTCGCCGTCGCGGCGGGAGGTCCGGCGGAAACGAAAAGCGGGATTGCGAGGGCGACCGCCGCCATGCGCGCGATCGTGGTTTTCAGCGACCTCATGACACGCCTTTCCGTCAGAGTGAGCGGGCTGCTGTGAGCGTGTGATCGCTTTTGGACCGCGTCAACGAAGGTCCGGCGTACGGTCGCTCACCGCGCAGCTCACCTGGTCGGGCGCGTGAAGGTTTCAGCGCACGCGGACGCCGTCCAGGGCGAATCCCAGCACCCGCGCCCGCTGCTCCTCGTCCACGAAGACGGCCCCGGTGATCCCGCTGACCAGGCGCAGCACGTCGTCGAAGCTGGCGTCCTCACGCACCTCGCCGGCCTCCTGTGCCCGGGCGAGCAGGGGCGCCCCCGCGGCGTAGATGTCGGTACGGCAGGCGCGGAACATGTCCGACTCGCGGTTGAGGGCCTCGTAGATGGCACGCTTGGTCGCCACGTACCCGACGAAGCGGCGGAGCCAGGTGACCAGGGCCTCCCACGGCGGCAGCCCCGCGACGTCGGCCGCGGCCTCGCACAGTTCCTCGACCTCGCCGACGTAGACGCTCTCGAACAGGTCCTGGCGGGTCGGGAAGTTGCGGTAGAGCGTGCCGATCCCGACGCCGGCGCGGCGGGCGATGTCCTCCAGCGAGGCGTCGGCGCCCTTCTCGGCGAACGCCTCGCGCGCGGCGGCGAGCAGGGCGTCGAAGTTGCGCCGCGCGTCGATCCGGTGCGGGCGGCGCACCGCGACGGTGGGGCCTGTACGCGGTTCTGTTGTCACCGGAATCCTCCTGACCTGGACCGCGGGTTGAAGCGGAGGTATGCCTCCGCTATTGTGGAGGTACGCCTCGACTTTAGCAGGCGTATTCCCTCAACGATGCCCGTGGCAGGCATCGGTCACCGGCCGGATCCCTCCTCGATCCCGGCGTCGAAGGACTCTCATGGCACGTAGCTCTACCTCCACGCGGCTGACCTTCGCGGTCCTGTCGGCCGCCGTGGCCTCCTTCTCCATCCTGCAGTCCCTGGTGAGCCCGGTTCTGATCACCATTCAGCACGACCTGAACACCACCCAGAACACCGTGACCTGGGTGCTCACCGCCTGGTTGCTGGCGGCCTCGGTCGCGACCCCGTTGATGGGCCGGATCGGCGACATGATCGGCAAGGAGCGCACGCTGCTCATCGCGCTGACCGCGATCGCGGTCGGCTGCCTGGTCTCCGCGCTGGCCCCCACCATCGGCGTGCTGATCGCCGGCCGGGTGATCCAGGGTCTCGGCGCGGCCGTCTTCCCCATGGCGTTCGGCATCGTCCGCGACGAGTTCCCGGCCGAGCGCGTGCCCTCGATGATCGGCGGCCTGTCCGCGGTCATCGCGGTCGGTGGCGGCGTGGGCATCGTCCTGGCCGGGCCGATCGTGCAGCTGCTCAACTGGCGCTGGCTGTTCGGCATCCCGGTGGTCATCGTCGCGGTGGTCGCCCTCCTCGCCCGCCGGTACGTCCCGGAGTCCCCGGTGCGCACCCCCGGCCGGATCGACTGGCTGGCCGCCGTGCTGCTGTCGGGCTGGCTGCTCGCGCTGCTGGTCCCGCTCAGCGAGGCCACGTCGTGGGGCTGGGCCTCGCCCCTGACCCTCGGGCTGTTCGCCGCCGCTGCGGTCCTGTTCGGCCTGTGGATCCTGGTCGAGCTGCGCTCCCGCAACCCGCTCATCGACATGCGCCTGATGCGACTGCCGGCCGTGTGGACGACCAACCTGGTCGGCCTGCTGTTCGGCGCGGGCATGTTCCCCGTCTACGCGTTCCTTCCCGAGTTCATGCAGATCCCGCGGACCGCCGGGTACGGCTTCGGCGCCACCATCACCGCGGCCGGACTGCTGATGCTGCCCATGCTCGTCACCATGGCCGTCGGCGGCGTGCTCAGCGGCCCGATCACCCCACGCGTCGGCGCCAAGGCCCAGCTGGTGTCGGGATCGGTGCTGAGCGCGCTGTCGGGGGCCTCCTTCACCTTCTTCCACGACGAGCCGTGGCAGTTCGCGCTGGCCGGCGGGGTCTTCGGGTTCGGGCTCGGCCTGGCGTACGCGTCGATGACGAGTCTGATCGTGCAGAACGTGCCGGCGGCGCAGACGGGAGTCGCCACCGGTATGAACGCCAACATCCGCACCATCGGGGGGTCGATCGGCACGGCCGTCGTGAGTTCGATCATCACGCGGCAGCTGCAGGCGGACGGCCTGCCGTACGAGTCGGGGTTCAGCAACGCGTTCACGGTGATCACCGTCATCTCGGCGGTCACCGTGGGACTCGCCCTGCTCGTCCCGGCCGTCCGGGCCCGCAGGACCCCCGACGCGCCCGACGCCCCCGAGCTGCTCGTCGCGGCGCGCTGATCACACGGTGAGGGCGGCGTCGCGGCCGGCCCGCAGGCGGTGGACGAAGGTGATCAAGCCGAGCGCGCCCAGGGCGACGATTCCGCCGATCACGGTGAACTGGTAGACGCGCTCGAAGGCCGTCAGGCGGGTGTCGGCGTAGCCGCCGTCGAAGAAGCCGGAGATGACCGCGACCGCGCAGGCCAGCGTCACCACGGCCGAACCGGTCAGGGCCACGCCCCGGCGGGAGCTGACGGCCAGCCCCACGGCGACGACCTGAAGGACGATCATCGGGATGGGCGCGGACAGCCGGCCGTTCGGGCCGACGGCGTCCAGGAAGGTCTCGCTGAGTCCGTGGTCGACTGCGATGGCCGCCCCGGCCAGATAGACGAGCACGAGGGCGGCCATACAGCCGACAAGCGATCTGTTCATAGGTCTCTCCACTTTCGAAGGTGTCACTCCTCCCAGTGGACCCCGATCGTCTTGTTTCTCACTTGTGCCCGGCTGCACCTGCCGTCGAGGCCGGCTTCGTGCGCGCCGAACAGCCACGGCCGGAGTTCGGCCTGGTCGGCGGCCGGGTAGCCCAGGTCGAACGCGACCGCCGCGTCCAGGCGGGCGATGGCCTCCGGGGGCAGCGTGACCGCGACGGCGGCCAGGTTGTCCCGGAGCTGTTCGGCGGTGCGGGCGCCGATGATCGGGTGCACGGCCGGGGAACGGGTGCGCGTCCAGGCGATCGCGACCTGCGACGGGGTCACGCCCAGCTCTCCGGCGACCTCCTGCGCGGCGCGGGCTGCCCGGTGGTCCCGCTCGGTGAGCGACGCGGGATCGACCCTGGTCCCGGTCAGCACATCGCGCGGCCCCGTGAACTTGCCCGAGAGCACCCCGCCCGCCAGCGCTCCGTAGGTCGCCACCGAAAGGCCGCAGGCTTCGGCCATCGGCAGCAGTTCTCGCTCGATGTCCCTGCTCAGCAGGCTGTACGGCACCTGAATACCCGCGAACGGCGTCCAGCCTCGCCATTCGGCCAGCGTGTTCGCCCTTGAGACCAGCCACGCCGGCAGGTTGGAAGCCCCCACGTAGAGCACCTTTCCGGCGCGTACGGCGTCGTCCAGGGCCCGCATGGTCTCCTCGATCGGCGTGTGCTCGTCCCACGCGTGCACCCAGAACAGGTCCACGTAGTCGGTACGCAACCGCCGCAGGCTGGACTCCAGCGAGAGGGTGAGGTTCTTGCGGTGGCCGCCGCCCGCGTTCGGGTCGGTGGCGTCGCGGGTCAGCGTGTACTTCGTGGCCAGCACGAAACGGTCCCGGCGCTGGCGCAGCAGGTCGCCGAGGATCTCCTCGCTGTCGCCGTACGCGGAGGCGGTGTCGATGACGTTGCCGCCGGCGTCGGCGTACAGGTCGAGCATCTTGGCCGCCTCGCCCGGATCGGCGAAGGTCATGGCGCCGAGGAACAGGTCGGAGACGCGGAGTCCGGTCGGGCCGAGCAGGCGGTAGCGCATCTGGAGGCTCATGGGTCCGAAGTCTGCGCGGCCGGGCGGCGGGCAGGGAGGCCGGGCTGAGACTGGCCCCGGCAGGGCCACGATCCGGGGCCGGCGCCGAACGTAGACTCGGCGTGTGCGAGAACTGGGGGCGTTTCTGCGCAGCCGGCGGGAGGCCGTCACGCCGGCCGAGGCGGGGCTGCCCGCCGGTCCGCGCCGCCGTACTCCCGGCCTGCGGCGGGCCGAGCTGGCGACCATCTCCGGGGTGAGCGTCGACTACCTGACGCGGCTGGAGCAGGGGCGGGACCGGCGTCCGTCGGCGCAGGTCCTGGCCGCGCTCGCGGACGCGCTGCGGCTGTCCGTGGCCGAGCGGATCCAGCTCCGCAACCTGGCCAAAGCCGCCTACGGCGCGGACGTGCTCTGCCCCGGCATGCTGCCGCCGGAACGCGAGGTGCGGGCCACCATGCGGGCGCTGCTGAACCGGCTGGAGGACACGCCGGCCGTGCTGGTCAACCGGCTCGGCGAGACCCTCGCGCACACCGCCGCTTACGAGCGCCTGGCCGGGCCCGCCGGACTGCTGGACGGAGGGCCGCCGAACCGAGCCAGGTTCGTGTTCACCGACGCCCGCGCGCGAGTGGTGTTCCCCGACTGGGAGCGGGTCGCGGACGAGCAGGTCGCCCTGCTCAGAGCCGAGTCATCCCCGGGCGACCCGCACTTCGCGCACCTTGTGGAGGAGCTGACCATCGTGGGCGGGGCGCCCTTCGCGGAGCGGATGCGCGGGGTGCCCGCGCTGCCGAGCCGTACCGGGGTGGAGCGGTTCGTCCATCCGGAGGTGGGCGAGCTGCGGCTGTCGTACGAGACCCTGGACGCCGAAGGGCAGCGGATGATCGTCTACCTGCCGGCCGACGAAGCGACCTCCGCCGCCCTCGAACGGCGTCGTCCGGGCGCGCTGCGTGTGGTGCGCGGCCTCAGCGCAGAGGCTTCGGCAGGCGGATGGTGACGATCCGGCTCTTCACCCCGGAGTCGATCAGGCGGCCGTCCGCGCCGAACTCGCCGAGGCCGAAGTCGTTGTCATTGGCCACCACCAGCGTGCGCGGGTCGAGCAGGGCGATGCCCTCGACCTTGCCCGGCAGGGTGGGGGCGACCACGGACAGGTCGGCGATCAGCGTCTTCGGGGCCGGCTTGACCGCGGACAGGTCCGTGAGGGCCTCCAGCGACGGGGTCGTGGCGGCGTCGTCGTACCGCCCGCCGAGCAGGTTCTTCGACTTGGCCAGGTTGATCTGGTAGATCTTCGCGACGTTGTCGGTGCGCTCGTCCACCAGCAGGCGGTCGCCGCCCACGTGGACCAGGCCGGAGATCTTCATCTGGCTCTGGTCGCCGTTGACCTTCGGGTCGAAGCCGGTCACGTCCTCGAACTGGTACGCGTACTCGCCGGTGACCCGGCCGCGGCGCAGGTCGAAGGTGAGGATGCGGGCCACGCGCGACTTGTCGCCGACGGCCTTGGAGGGGTTCTGCAGCGGGCTCTGCACGGCCAGGTAGAGCGTGTTGCCGTTGATGGCCAGGCCCTCGAAGCCGCGGTTCTGCGGGCGGGTGGCGAGGATGGCGGGCAGCACGGGCTTGACCGGGTAGTCGGCGCCGGTCAGGTTCAGTCCGGCCGGGACGTACCTGGCGATCACCATGCCCTTGGCGGAGACCCGCAGCAGCGACGGGCTGTACTCGTCCACCAGCCAGAAGTCGCCGTTCCTGGCCCGCACGATGTCCTCGGTGTCCACGCCGCTCGGGTTGTACGGCAGCGTGGTCAGCCCGTCCCACGTGTACGGCAGCTCGTCGTGCCCGGCCTGGTTGGACAGCCCGGTGACCGGCTTGCCGGAACGCCCGACGATCGGGATGTACTTCTTGATCTCCACGCCGAACCGGGTGGCCACCTTGACGATGGCGGGCGCGAACTCGGGCACCGGGAACGTGCGCCGCTTCTCGCCGCCGACCGTGGGCTGGCCGTTCGGGCCGCGGTCGGTGACCATCCAGAAGTCGCCCCGGCGCGAGGCGGGGAACAGGCCGCTGCCGACGCCGCCCAGGTTCACGCCACGGTCATCCTTGATCGAACGCTGGAGTTCGGCCAGCGGGATGGTCGGGAAGGTCACGTCCTTGACCACGACGGGGTTCCGGGCGGGCTCGGCCGTCGCCGTACCGGGAATGGCGAGGGTCGCGGCGGCCAGGGCCAGGCCGGCGAGGGCGGGACGGAACATCGGCGTGCCTTTCATCCACTCAAAATCAGCAGCATGAACCTAGTGACGCCGGAAGACCTCCCGTTGAAGCGCCGGTGAACCCTGAGCGGACGTATTCCCGTGAACCCGCCCGCCCTCACCTCCGACTGTTCAGGGTGACGGGAGGACGAGATGACCGATGAGCTGCTGGTGGTCCGCGCGCAGCTGGGTGAGCGGGCCGCGCTGGCCGAACTGGTGGAGCGCTGGCGGCTGCCGGTGTGGACGTACGTGCGGCGCATGCTGGACGCGGAACGGGCCGACGACGTGAGCCAGGAGGTCTGGCTGGCCGTGGTCCGGAGCCTGCCCCGGCTGCGGGAACCCGGACGGTTCGCGCCCTGGCTGTTCACCATCGCCCGCCGGTCGGTGACCGACCGGCTGCGGGCGGAGTACGCCAGGGCGGCCGAGCAGGCACACGACCCCGGCCCGGACGTGGCCGTCGCCGAGGACGCGATCGAGGCGATGACCGACCGGGCCGAACTGGTCGCCGTGCTGTCGGGGCTGCCGGTCCTGGAGCGGGAGGTGCTCGTCCTGTTCTACCTGGAGGAGCTGTCCGTGGCGGAGTGCGCGCAGATCTGCCAGGTCCCGGCCGGGACCGTCAAGTCCAGGCTCAACCGGGCCCGTCGCCTGCTACGAGAGCACATGGAGGGATATCCGCGATGAACGAGGAACCGGAACTGTCGGCGGCGGAGATGATCGAGCGGCTGGAGCCGGCGCTGTCGCCGGGCCGGCGGGCGCGCGCCGTGGTGGCGCTGGTGGCGGGGCTCGGCGGGGCCCTGTTCACGACCGGGCTGTGGTGGACCGAGCCGGGTCCGCTGCCGGGGCGTACGCATCTGGTGTTCGGGCTGCTGACCGTGATCTGCCTGGCCTGGGCCGGGTACGGCGGCTGGCTGGTCACGCGCAGGGTGCCGCTGTTCGCGAGCGACCGGGTGGCCGCCGCCTGGATCGCCCTGGCGGCCTGCCTGTCCACCAGCGCGGCCGTGGCCGTGATCGCGGGTCAGCGGGGCAGCGGGCTCGGGGTCTCGCTGGTGGTCGGGGGCCTGCTGGTGGTGGTCGCGCTGACACTGCTCGTACGGGCGCACGCGCGAAGGGCCGCGTTGCTGCGGCGGAAGCGGGAGCTGACCGGGGAAGTGTGACCGACTCAGGGCTCTCCCAGCCGTTGTTCACCTTCGCGTAAGAGATCACCTCTACCTTCGCGACCATGAAATGGAAGCACAAGGTCAACACGACGCTGGAAGGCCTGACCGGCTACACGCTCAAGAGGTCCCTGCTGGTCGCGCCGCGCCCGCCCGCGCCCGCGCCGCCGCCGGTCCTGTCCACCAGGGCCCCCGGCGACGTGGTGCGTCCCCCCGTCGATCCCGCCGTTGACCGGCTGCTGGCCGAACCGGTGTTCCTGCTGTCGTCCGTACGGTCCGGGTCGACGTTGCTGAGGGTGATGCTGAACAGTCACTCCCGGATCCACGCCCCGCACGAGCTGCACGTCCGCAGGCTGACGGTCGGGCTGCCGACCGAGCCGCTGCGGCAGGCGATGGAGGTGCTCGGCCACAGCCAGAGCGACATCGAGCACATCCTGTGGGACCGCATGCTCCACCGCGAGCTGGTCAAGAGCGGGAAGGACATCCTCGTCGAGAAGACGCCGAGCAACGTCTTCGCCTGGAAGCGCATCCGCACCTGCTGGCCGGACGCCCGCCTGATCTTCCTGATCCGGCACCCGATGTCGATCGCGCAGTCCTGGCACGAGGCCGACCCGGAGAAACGTCCCATGGACGAGGCCCTCCGGCACACGCTCAACTACATGACCTACCTGGAGGAGGCGCGGCAGAAGCTGCCCGGCCTGACCGTCCGCTACGAGAGCCTCACCCAGAACCCCGAGGTGGAGGTCGCCCGGATCTGCTCGTTCCTCGGCGTCGCGCCCGAGCCCGGCATGCTCAGGTACGGCACCGGCGGCGAGGACTTCGTGAAAGGCATCGGAGACTGGCGGGAGAAGATCAGATCCGGTACGGTCCAGCACGGCAGACCGCTTCCGGCCGCCGAGGACGTACCCGAGACCCTGCACGAGATGTGCCGGACGTGGAACTACATGTGACGCCGTGAACCACCCCAGCAGAATCCAAGGATCGATGCCGCCCACTTCCAGACGCGGGTTCCTCGCGGGTACCGGTGGTCTGCTCGCGGCCGGGCTCACCGCCACGGCCGCGGCCGACACCGCCACGGCTCAGACGGCGGCGCAGGCCAGAGGCCCGCTCAACTTCGTCCTCATCGTCGCCGACGACCTGGGCTGGGGGGAGATCGGCTGCTACGGGCAGCGGAAGATCGTCACCCCCAACCTGGACCGGCTGGCGGCCGAGGGCGTGCGCTTCACCAGCGCGTACGCGGGGTCCTCGCTGTGCGCGCCATCCCGCTGCACGCTGCTGACCGGCCTGCACGCCGGGCACGGCACCGTGCGCGAGAACCCGGAGGGCGGGCCGCAGCGCTCGCTCAGCTCCACCGACCTGACCTTCGCCGACGTGCTCAGGCTGGCCGGCTACCGGACGGCCTGCATCGGCAAGTGGGGCTTCGGCCCCGAAGGCCCGGGCCAGGCCTCGCACCCCAACGTCCGGGGATTCGACGAGTTCTACGGCTACCTCACGCACGTCCACGCCCACCAGTACTGGCCGATCTACCTGTGGCACAACGAGGGCAGGGTGGCGCTGGACGGGCGGACGTACGCGCCGGACCTGCTGCGCGACAAGGCCGTGGCGTTCATCAAGGAGTCCGCGGGACGCCCTTTCCTGCTGCACTTCACCACGATCCTGCCGCACTCCCCGAGCGAGATCCCCGGTGACAGCGGCCAGTACGCCCACGAGCCGTGGACCCGCGCCAACCGTCGTCACGCCGCCCAGGTGACCCGGCTGGACTCCCACGTCGGCGACATCGTACGGGCGCTGCGCGAGGCTGGCGTGGCCGACTCGACCGTGCTGCTGTTCACCGCCGACAACGGGCCGCACCACGAGAAGGGCGTGGATCCGGCCATCTTCGACTCCAACGGGCCGTTCCGCGGGGTCAAGCGCCAGCTCTACGAGGGCGGCATCCGGGTGCCCATGATCGCCTGGTCGCCGTCCTTCGCGCCGAGGGTCGTCCACGAGCCGGTGGCCCTGTACGACATCCTGCCCACGCTGGCCGACTTCGCGCACGTGCCCGTCCCGGCCCACCTGGACGGCAAATCCCTCCGGGGCCTCGTGACCGGCGGCGGGGACCTCCACCACGAGTTCCTGCTGTGGAACCGGCCCCGCAAGATGCAGGCCATCAGGCGCGGCCACTGGAAGCTCATCCGGTTCGCGCCGAACATCTCCGGCGCCGGCCCCGACGGGCGGATCGAGCTCTACGACCTGCGCGGCGACCGCGGCGAACGCCACAACGTGGCCGCCAAGCACCCGCAGCTGGTGTCCGAACTGGCAGGCCTCCTGGACCGGTCGATCGGCGACGACCCACGCATCCCGTACGGGCTGCTGGTGCGCGAGACGGCCACCGAAGTGATGGTGACCCTGCACAACGGCTCGACCTCGCCCTGGCGGAAGGTACGGCTGAGCCTGGACGCCGACGGGCGCCGCACCGTGCGGTCCGGCGGCCGCGCGGACACGCTGGCGCCGGGGGAGTCGCTGACGGCGACGTTCGCCCTGGACGAGGCCACCGGCGAGCACGCTCCCGTGCACGGCCAGGCGAAGTTCACGGCGAACGGCAAGGCGATCACGTTCCGGGCGAAGGACTGGGGTACCGCCGGCCAGGACCTCTGACGTCACACCGCGGTGATGTCCAGAGCCGCGATCAGGGCAGCGAGCTCGCGGCGCTGGCCAGGTCCTCTGGCGTCACACTGCGGTGATGTCCAGAGCCGCGATCAGGCAGCGAGCTCGCGGCGCTGGCCAGGACCTCTGGCGTCACACCGCGGTGATGTCCAGAGCCGCGATCAGGGCCGCGAGCTCGCGGGACCGTGACTCCGCCCGCCAGACCGCCCACGTGCGGCGGACGAGCGGAGCACCGATCAGCGGGTGCCAGGCCAGGCCCTCCGGCAGCGGGCGGGCCCAGCCGGGCGAGGCGAGGGCGAAGGCGCGGCCCGTGCCGACGGCGGCGAGCTTGACCTCCGGGGTGACCGGGTGGTCCTCGCCGCTGGCCAGCTTGACGGCGGTGATCCCGTGCGTGCGCAGGGTCGCCGTCACCTGGTCGTACCAGGCGGGCGCGTCCGAGCGGGGGAAGCCGACCCAGGACATGCCCGCCAGGCGGTGCAGGCGGATGCCGGCGGGCTCTGGGGGCCGGGGCGAAGCCCCGGAGAAAGGGTGGGTGGGTGGGACATCCCCGGCCTCGGCGACCTCCTCCGCGCAGGCCGCGGGCAGGATCACGCCCATGGCCTCCTCGACGGCGAGCACGCTGTCCAGCCGGGGGTCCGTGGGCCGATCGCGGACGAGGGCCACGTGCAGTTCGCCCGCCAGCAGTTCGGCCAGCTGGGCGGTGCTGGGGGAGTGCCGCACGTTGACCGTGACCTGCGGGTGCGCCGCGCTCAGCTCGGCCAGGACCGGCGGCAGCAGATCGACGGGGAACTCCAGCGGCACACCGATGCACAACGATCCCGCGTGCTCGTCCGGCAGGCCGGTGATCGTGGCGATCATGGCGTCGTGGCGGGCCAAGAGCGTCCGCGCCTCGTCCAGCAGGGTCCTGCCGGCCTCGGTCGGCCGGGCCCCCGTGTGATCCCGGACCAGGAGCCGCACACCGAGCTGGCGTTCGAGTGACCGCACGGTCTGGGAGAGCGCGGACTGGCTCACGTGCAGCCGGCGGGCGGCGGCCGACAGGCCCCCCTCCTCCACGACGGCCACGAACGCCCGCATCTCCCGGATCTCCACTCGTCCATGGTCGCTCATGGCCGCGGCGCTCTGACCAGCGGATCCGCTAATGGCGGCCATCGGTGATACCGCGAGCCGATCGGCAATAGCGGGTCGGCGGGGGCGGTTTGACCCGTGAACGATGACGACGGATGGAGATGCGGCATGGAACTCGACAACCAGGTGGCGCTGGTCACCGGCGGCACCGCGGGGATCGGCCTGGAGACCGCGCGCGGGCTCGCGGCGGCGGGCGCCGAGGTGGTGATCACCGGCCGGGACGTGGAGCGGGGCAAGCAGGCCGTCGACACGATCGACACGATCGGCTCCGGCCGGGTGCGGTTCGTCCAGGCCGACCTGTCCGACCTGGCGTCGGTCGCCGCGCTGGCCGAGCAGGCGGGGCCGGTGGACGTGCTGGTCAACAACGCGGGCAGCTTCCCGGCCGCGCCGACGGTGGAGCAGGACGTGCCAGGGTTCGAGATGGTCTTCAACACCAATGTGCGCGGGCCGTACTTCCTGGTGGCGATGCTGGTGCCGCACATGCTCGAACAGGGCAGGGGGGCCATCGTCAACGTCACCACGCTGGCCACGTTGAAGGGGTATCCGGGGGCTTCGGTGTACAGCGCGTCGAAGTCGGCGCTGGCCTCGCTCACGCGTACGTGGGCGGTGGAATTCGCGCCGCACGTCCGGGTCAACAGTGTCGCGCCCGGTTCGACCAGGACGGAGGGGGTTCTCGTGGAATGGGGGGAGGGCGTGGAGGAACTGGGCCGGGCGATGCCGCTGGGCCGTACCGGGCGGGCGCGTGAGATCGCGGAGGCCGTCGTGTTCCTGGCCTCGCCGCGCGCGAGCTACGTCACCGGCTCGACGATCCACGTGGACGGGGGCGGTACGGCCGTTTGAGTCGTACGTGCACTTGTTCATAGAGCGGAACGGCGGACCGGCCGACCATGGAGCCGACCACCAGCGGCTTCCCGTCAGGAAAGAACGATGAACAATCTCAGGAACGGCGTCCGGCTGACGCCTGTCCCGGTCCCGGGTCTCGACCTCGTCATCCGCCATGTCGGCGAGGGGGACCACGAGGCCGTGCACGCCATGCTGACCAGCCCGCACGTGCTGGCCGGCTCCCTGCGGGTGCCCTTCGCCCCGCTCCACCAGACCCGCGCGCGGCTCACCCCCGAGCGCGGCGTCCACCAGCTCGCCGCCGAGGCGGACGGCCAGGTCGTCGGCTTCGGCGAGCTGGTGACCTACCCGGACGAGCCCCGGCAGCGCCATTCCGGCGAGATCAACCTGGTGGCCACCCGCGCCGACCACGTCCGCAGAGGCGTCGGCCGGGCCCTGATGGAGGCCATGATCGAACTCGCCGAGAACTGGCTCAACCTCAGCCGGCTGACCCTGATCGTCTTCACGGACAACGACCACGCGATCAAGCTCTACCAGAGCCTCGGCTTCGCCATCGAGGGCACCATGCCGCGCGTCGGGTACGGCGCGGGCGCCTGGATGGACGCCCACGTCATGGGCCGCCTCCGCGACCGCTGAGGGTGAATCCCGGGGGATTCACCCTCCGGTTCAGGTCAGGAGTGTTCGAGAGCCCACTCCAGGGCCCGGTCGGCGATCTCCTCCCAGCCCTTCTCCGCGGGCATCAGGTGCGCCCGGCCGGGGTACTCGATCACCTCGGTGACGGTGTCGGACTTGTAGTGCTTGGCGTTCGAGCGCTGGATGCTCGGCGGCATCAGGTTGTCCTTCTCGCCGGCGATGAACAGCAGCGGCTTGCGGTCCTCGTTGTGGTAGTTCACCCAGTTGTCGTCCTTGCCCGGGTGGATGTTGGCCAGCGCGCTGCCCCAGAAGATGTTGCCGGAGGCGGGGATGTGGTAGCGCTCGTACGTGGCGCGGGCCTCGTCCTCGGGGAAGGTGTTGGTGAAGGCGTACTTCCACTGCTCGTACGTGAAACCGACGGCCTTGTGGCGGTTGGCCGGGTTCTTCAGCACCGGGAACGTGGCCTTGATCTGCGACAGCGGGATCACCTTGACGCCCTCGGTGGGCGCGGAGTTGATGGCCACACCGGCCGCGCCGTACCCGTGGTCGAGCAGGATCTGGGTGAACACGCCGCCGGCCGAGTGGCCGATGAGGATCGGCGGGGTCTCCAGGCCGCCGATCAGGGTCTCCAGCGACTCGATGATCTGCGGGACGGTCACCTGCTCGATCGGGGTGGGATCGGCGTTGAGCGCCTCCACCTCGACCTCGAAGCCGGGGTAGGCCGGGGCCAGCACCGTGAAGCCCTTGGCCTCGTAGTGGGTGATCCAGTGCTCCCAGCTGCGCGGGGTAACCCAGAAGCCGTGAATGAGGACAATCGTGTCAGGTTTCATTGCACTCCCTAATCGGTGACGGCGTTACGAGCGGAGAAACTCGAGCAGGTCGGCGTTGAGCTGCTCCTTGTGGGTGTCGGTGATGCCGTGGGGCGCGCCCGGGTAGACCTTGAGCACCGCGTCCTTGATCCGCGCGGCCGACGCCTTGCCGCCCACCTCGAACGGCACCACCTGGTCGTCGTCGCCGTGGACGACGAGCGTGGGCACGTCGAAGGCGTCCAGGTCGGGGCGGAAGTCGGTGGCCGAGAACGCCGCGACGCACTCGTACGCGTTCCGGTGCCCGGCCTGCATGCCCTGCCGCCAGAACGCGTCACGCATCCCCTGGGAGGGGTCGGCGCCGGGGCGGTTGCCCCCGAAGAAGGGCCCGTCGGCCAGGTCGCGGTAGAGCTGGGCGCGGTCGGCCAGCGACCCGAGGCGGATGGCGTCGAAGACGTCGACCGGCACGCCGCCCGGGTTGTCCTCCGTCCGCAGCAGGTACGGCGGCACCGCGGCCACCAGGGCGATCTGCCGTACCCGGCCGGTGCCGTGCCTGCCGACGTAGCGGGCGACCTCGCCCCCGCCGGTGGAGAACCCGACCAGGGTGACGTCCCGCAGGTCGAGCGTCTGGATGAGGGCGGCCAGGTCGTCGGCGTAGGTGTCCATCTCGTTGCCGTGCCAGGTCTGGGACGACCTGCCGTGGCCGCGGCGGTCGTGGGCGACGACGCGGAAGCCGTTCTCGGCCAGGAAGAGCATCTGCGCCTCCCAGCTGTCGGCGTTCAGCGGCCAGCCGTGGCTGAGCACGACCGGACGTCCCGCGCCCCAGTCCTTGTAGAAGATCTGCGCGCCGTCGGCGGCGGTGACGAACGACATGAGCGCTCCCGTCTGCGGACCAAGCGGACGTGCTCGATCCTCGGTCACGGACCAGGTCCGTCGAATCCCGTGAATCGCGTAGTCGTGACCCCGGCTCAGTCGCCCAGCGCCGCCGCGAGCTGACGCCGGGAGCTCACCCCGAGCTTTCTGAAGATCTTGCGCAGGTGGTAGTCGACCGTGTTCGCGCTGATGAACAGCTGGGCGGCGATCTCGGCGTTGGTGGCGCCCCGGCGGGCCAGCCCGGCGATCGTCATCTCCTGCGGCGTCAGCTGGTTGGCCGTCTCGGGGGAGCGGGCCCGGGCGCGCTCGCCGGTGGCCAGCAGCTCCTGGCGGGCCCGTTCGGCGAAGCCGCCCGCGCCCATCTCCTCGAACATGGACAGGGCGAGGCTCAGCTGGTCGCGGGCGTCCTTGCGCCGTTTGCCCCGGCGCAGCCACTCGCCGTACAGCAGGTGCGCGCGGGCCAACTCGCCGGGCGCCCTGATCTGGCCGAGCAGGCCGACCGCCTGCCGGTAGAGCGCCTCCGCGTGCTCCCCGTAGGCCAGCAGCGCCTGCGAGCGCGCCAGCACGCCGAGCCCGCGGGTGGACCCGCTCGCGGTCGCGCGGGCCGCCAGGGTGCCGGCGGCGGACTCGGCCAGCACCCGGTCCCCGGCGCGTACGGCGGCCTCCACCAGGTCGGGCAGCAGCCGCGTGTGCATGGCCATCCGGTCCTTGCCCACCAGCCGCTGGATGATCGCGCTGGCCCCCAGGTAGTCGCCCAGGCTCAGCGCCAGGATGCTCCTGCCGATCCAGCCGATCGCCTCCACCGCGCCGTTGCCCAGCAACGTGGCCGCCTCCATCGACCGCCGCAGCCGCTCCGCGACCGCGTCGTCCTCGGTCCGCCACGCGAGCAGCTCGGGATGCCGGTAGATCTCCCACACGTCGGCGGTCGCCCCCATCGCGGAGCGGATCTGGTGGCTCTCCCTGACCAGCGCGTCCGCCCGGTCCAGGTCCCCGAGGATGGTCTCGTGCATCGACCAGCAGTACAGCGCGCCGTCGAGGTAGTACAACGACCCGGTACGGCGGGCGACCTCCGCGGCCTTCCGCATGAGGGCGTTCTGCCGCTCGTCGTCCCACAGCACCATGGCCAGGGTGACGGACAGCGTGAACTTCTGCAGGATCTCCTCGTCCGAGGTGACCGGGTCGAGCAGCCCGGCGACCGCCTCCCGCAGGTGCGGCACGGCCGCCTCGTAGCCGTCGAGGATCAGCACCGAGAAGGCGCGCAGGACGGGATCCGCCTCGACCAGCGAGAGACCGGCCTGGGCGATCTCCGCGAGGGTGGTGCCGTCGATGAGGTGCTCGGCCGTGATGGCCCGCTCCGCGGCTCTGACCAGCGCGTCGTTGGCCAGCGCCGGGGCCTGGCCGGCGAAGGCCTTCGCGGCGGCCAGGCACAGCGCCGGCGCCCTGGCGAACGCCCCCGGCGCGCCCAGCACGATCGGCGCGGACGCCCGCACCATCAGCACCCGGCCCCGGCTGACGTCGTCGAGCGAGTCGAAGTCCAGCGCGTCCAGGAGGCTCTGGGCCTGGAGCGGCGCGCCGCCGGTGAACGCGGCCTCCGCCGCGGTGATCCGCCGCCTGTCCTGGTCGGCTCCCTCGGGGGTGAGTTCGGCGGCGCGGGCCAGGAAGGTGGCGCGGGCGGCGAATCCGCCCCGGCCGCCGGCCCGGTCGGCCGCCTGTTCCAGCGTGGTGGCCACGCTCTCGTCGGGCCCGATGCAGGCGGCGGCCAGGTGCCAGGCCCGCCGGTCGGCGTCGGCCGGCCGGGTGGTGGTGGCGGCCAGCGCGCTGTGGGCGTGCCTGCGCGCCACGCTGGTGGCGCCCCCGTAGATCGCCGACCGGATGAGCGGGTGCCGGAACTCCGCGCCGGCGCGCAGTGCCACCAGGCGCGCGGACTCGGCCGGGCCGGTGGCGTCGGCGTCGATGCCCAGCCGCCGGGCCGCGCCGGCGATGTAGCCGAGGTCGCCGCTGGGTTCCGCGGCGGCCAGCAGCAGCCAGGTCTGCGTGACCTGGGGAAGTTCGTGCACCTGACGGAGGTAGTGCTCCTCCAGCCGCCCGCCCACCGGCAGCGGGTCGGGCAGCGACAGGCCGCCGCTCAGCTGGTCGGCCGAGAGCTCCCGGCCCAGGTCGGTCAGGGCGAGCGGATTGCCGGCCGTGGCGGCCACGATCCTGGCGGCCACCCGGGCGTCCAGCTGCCCGCCCACGACCGAGGTCAGCAGGGCGAGCGCGTCGGTCTCGGCCAGGCCCGCGATCTCGGTGACCGGCAGGCCGGCCAGTCCGTGGAAGCCGGGGCGGGCGGCGAACACCAGGCCGATGCCCTCGGCGTGCACCCGGCGGGCGACGAAGGCCAGCACGCCGAGCGACTCCTCGTCCAGCCACTGGGCGTCGTCCACGCAGCACAGCACCGGCTCCCGCGCGGCGATCCCGGCCAGCAGGTTGAGCGCGCCGAGGCCGACCAGGAACCGGTCGGCCGGTGGCCCGTCGGCCAGGCCGCAGGCCACGCGCAGCGCCGTACGCTGCGACGGGGCGAGCCCGTCAGGTTCTTTCAGGAACGGCAGGAGGAGCCGGTGCAGCGCGGCGAACG
Source organism: Acrocarpospora phusangensis (assembly GCF_016862995.1). Taxonomy (GTDB): domain Bacteria; phylum Actinomycetota; class Actinomycetes; order Streptosporangiales; family Streptosporangiaceae; genus Acrocarpospora; species Acrocarpospora phusangensis. The sequence continues at coordinate 70,569 of NZ_BOOA01000033.1, read as the reverse complement.
CGAACGCCGACTCCTCCTTCACGCCGGCCACCCGCAGCACGCGTACGCCGGTCGCCCGGGCGGCCACGTAGTCGAGCAGGACGGTCTTGCCGATGCCCGCGTCTCCCCGGAGCATCAGGGCTCCGCTCAGACCCTCGTGTAATCGGGCGATGAGACGGTCGAGCGCCCCGCGTTCCCCGGCCCGTCCCGTGATCATTCCAACGCTCCTCAGCTGGGCGCGTGCGTGATGCGAGGCAATTGAACCAGCGCCGCCGCACCCTGACCAGATTGATCGGCCGAGAGTGATCAGGCCGCCTGACGCGGCCTGATCCGTTCATCGGTGGGCTCTACTTGCTGCGGGCGGTGGCGCGCTTGGACGCGGTGGTCGCCCGGGTGGTCCGGGTCGTCCGTGTGGTCCGCGCGGGCGAGCGTCGCGGGGCGCCGTCCGGCTTGCCCTGCTCCATGCCGCGTTCCATGCGGCCGCCGCCCCGGGCGCGTTCCATGCCGCCCCGGACCCGGGACGCGATCATGGTGCCCACGCCGATCGCGGCCGCGACCGGCCATTCGATGGCGCCGAAGACGGCGAGCGCGCCGAGTCCGCCGTAGTACACGATGTGCTCCGGCGTCGGCACTATCGACTTGCCCATCGACTTGCCCATGTCCATCATGTGACCGGCCCATGAGTCGTCCATGCGCGGCATGTGCATGTGCGGCCGGTGCACCTGGAGGCTGACCATTGGCAGATCGAGCGCCAGCAGGTCCTCCTCCGCCGCCATCGAGGTTCTCTCGGCGGCGGTTTTCGCGGGCGAGCTCCTGGTATCGGTGACAGTCATGGCCCCCTCTTCCCCTCGATTCGCCTTGATTCGGCCCTGGTTCGACCCTGATTGGACTTGGTCCCCCGTACCTTCCCGTCGCCCGGACGGTGACAGCCCGGGAACTTCGATTCAATGACCATTCCCACCCAAAACGGGCAGAAGCCTGACGATGGGTAACTTGATGCGGTCTATGCCGAAATGTCGGGGTCTGGTGACCTGGGAGGGCTGGGACTCGTGGGGTCGGAGGGGTGCAGACTGCGCGTGGGTCTACATCCTGACCAAATAGTCACCGCAAGTTCACGAAACAGACAGAAGCAGGATGAATGTGTCATTAAGGTGGACTTCGTCAGGAATAGACCATCATCCGCGTGAGGTACCCCGTATGTCCGCTTTCTTCGGTTCGCTGCTTGCCCGGGCAGCGGCCATCGCGCTTGAGGCCCTGGTCGCGCACCTGGTGCAGACCCTGGTCCAGGCCGCTCTGCGCCGCTTCGCCATGCAGCCCGGTTTCGCGGCCGCCTGAAGCCGTACGATTCAAGATCATGGGTGGCAAGTGTCATCTTTGTCCTAACACCGGGAATTTCGCCAGGTAGATCGCCTGTCGGGTCATAAGATCAGAGCCTGAACGTTTCCCCCGAACGCAGGCATAGGCGATCTACGGGGGGATCACGGCATGTTCGGGCGGATGCTGACCTTGGCCACCGGAATGATTCGCTACCTCCCGGCCCCCGAGCTGGTCCGCGGCGAGGCGACCAGGTTCGGCGAGGTGGTCGACACTCTGGCCGCCCCGGTCAAGCGCCGCAGGCGCCGTAGCTGGCCTACCGAAGGCGGCCTCTGTGTGGAGGTGCGGGGACTGCACCTTCCCGGCACGGAGGCCGCGGCCGAGACCCTCGAACGGCGCCTCGCCGGGCGCGACGGGGTCAAGCGCACCGAGGTCAACCGGGCGCTCGGATACGTCTTCCTGGCCGGACAGGCCCTCGACGAGGACGACCTGGTGGCGTTGATCCAGGAAGTGGAGCGTGACCACGAACTGGAGGCCGCGCCGTACGCCAGCGCCGTGGCCCTGCCCGACCTGCCCGCGGCGACCCTCGGCTTCGGCGTACGACTCGCCGGGCTCGGCATCTCCGCGGCCGGCCGCCTGGCGGGCGTACGGGGGCTGCCTCCGGCCGTGCCGCTGCTGGTCAGCCTGGCCGACGCGTACCCCAGGCTGCGGGAGGCGATCGCGGGACGGGTCGACGAACCCACCGCCGACGCCCTCTTCGGGATCACCACGACGATCGTCAACGTGCTGTCCTTCCGCCCGCTGGGCCAGCTGATCGACACCGCCGGGGCCGGCCTGCTGCTGGCCGAGTCCCGCGCCCACCACCACGCCTGGACCAAGGGCGCCGCCGACACCGCCACCCACCAGACGGGTCCGTCCGTACGGCTCAAGCGTCCCGCCCCCCTGCCCCCGGGCCCGATCGAGCGCTACTGCGACCGGGCCGTCCCCCTCGCCCTCGGCGCGTCCGGGCTGACCGCCACCCTCGGCGGCGCCCCCGCGTACGGGCTGGCCTTCCTGGCGGCGGCGGCGCCCAAGGCCGCGCGGCTCGGCCGGGAGGCCTTCAGCGCCGAGTTCGGCCGGGGCCTGGCCGAGCGCGGCGTGCTGGTGCTCGACCCCCGGGCGCTGCGCCGGATGGACCGCGTCGACACCGTGGTCATCGACGTGGACGCCCTGCTGACCGGCCGCTGGACGGTGCACCGCGTCGAGATGGCCGGGGAACCGGGGATCGAGCAGGCGGAGGTGCACGCGGTCCTCCACGAGCTGGTCGATCCGGCCGATCCGTGGCGGCGCCGCGAGCAGGCCGCCTGGTCCGTCGAGCCGGGCCCGGCCGGGGAGGGCACGCTCACCCTCACCCGCGACGGCCGTCCCGTCGCCAGGGTGACCATGATCGCCGAGCTGGATCCCCTGGCCAGGCCGCTGATCGAGGCGGCCGAGTCGGCGGGCACCGTCCTGCTGGCCGGCGGCCCCCCGGACGCGGGACACCGCCTCCGCGTGGCCGGCTCGATCCCCGGCGGACGGCAGCTGGCCGGCGAGGTGCGCGCCCTCCAGGCCGGCGGGCACGGCGTGGCGGTGGTCTCCGCCTCCCGCATGGCCGCGCTGGCCGCCGCGGACCTCGGGATCGGCATCGGGTCGCCGCGGCACCGGCGGTGGACCGCCGACGTGAGCTGCGACCTGCCCGGGGTGATCCTGGTGCTCGCCACCGCCGAGGCGGCCCGGCAGATGAGCAGGCGCAGCGCGTGGCTGGCCTTCGCGGGTTCGTCCTGCGCGGCGGTGCTGACCCTGGGCACGCCGCGCGGCGCCCGGACCAGCTACGCCGCCGTCAACGTGGCGGCGGGGATCGCGCTCGCCGACGGCATGTGGACCGCCCGGCGCATGCTCCGCCGCCCCGCGCCCATCCCGTACGACCCCACCCCGTGGCACGCCATGCCCGTACGGGCCGTGCTCGACCGGCTGGGCACGGCCGCCGATGGGCTGCCCGACGGCGAGGCGGACCGCCGCCGCGTCGTCCCGGTCTCCGCGGAAGGCCCGCCGGGATTCTTCCGGGTGTTCATCGACGAGCTGGCCAACCCGCTCACGCCGGTCCTGGCGGCCGGGGCGGCCGTCTCCGCCATGCTGGGCTCGGTGTCGGACGCCGGGCTCATCGGCGGCGTGCTCGGGGTGAACGCGCTGATCGGGGGCCTGCAGCGGAAGGGCGCCGACCGCGCGCTGCACGAGCTGGTGACCGTCACCGCCGTACGGGCCCGGCTGCGCCGCGACGGCAAGGTGGTCGAGACGGCCGCGGAGCTGCTGGTGCCGGGGGACGTGGTCGAGCTGGAGGCGGGCGACGCCGTACCGGCCGACTGCCGGTTGATCGAGGCCGACAACCTGGAGGTGGACGAGTCCTCCCTCACCGGGGAGTCGCTGCCGGTGCCCAAGACCGCCCAGCCGGTGGCCGCGGAGACGGTCGCCGACCGGCGTTCCATGGTCTACCAGGGTTCGATCATCGCGGCCGGGTCCGGGGCGGGCGTGGTCGTGGCCACCGGGGCGGCGACCGAGACGGGACGCAGCGCCCGCACGGCCGCGGACGGCCCCCCGGCCGGGGGCGTCGAGGCCCGGCTGCGCGAGCTCACCCGGCTCATCCTGCCGCTGTCGGTCGGCGCGGGCGGCCTGCTGGTCGGCCTGGACCTGCTGCGCGGGAGCGCCCTCGGCGCCTCGCTCGGGCAGGCGGTGAGCCTGGCGGTCGCCGCCGTGCCGGAGGGGCTGCCGTTCGTGGCCACGGTGGCCGAGCTGGCCTCGGCGAAACGGCTGTCCAAGCACGGCGTGCTGGTCCGCAACCCCGGCACCATCGAGACGCTCGGCCGGGTGGACGTGCTCTGCTTCGACAAGACCGGCACGCTCACCGAAGGCCGCATCCGGCTGCGCCGGGTCAGCGACGGGCGTACCGACTCCGCGGTCAACCGGCTCAGCCCGGCGTTGCGGCAGGTGCTGATCACGGCCGTACGGGCCTGCCCGACGCCCGGCGAGGCGCTCCCGCACCCCACCGACCGCGCGGTGGTGGAGGGCGCGGCCCGCGCCGGCGTCGGCAACGGCGACTGGACCCTCGTCGACGAGATGCCGTTCGAGCCCGGCCGCGGCTACCACGCCTGCCTCGGCCGGGGCCCCGGCGGCCAGCGCCTGAGCGTCAAGGGCGCCCCCGAGATCATGCTGGAGCGCTGTACGGCCTGGCTGGTCGACGGCGCCGAGATCCCCATCGACGACCAGACCCGCGCCGAGCTCCACGGGAAGGTGGACCGCCTGGCCCGCAAGGGCTACCGGGTGCTCGCCGTCGCGGAACGGCCCGCCTCCAACCGCCGTGACCTGGACGAGTCCCGCGTCGACGGGCTGACCCTGCTCGGCCTGCTCGCCCTGGCCGACCCGGTCCGCTCGACCGCCGCCCTGGGCGTGGCCCGGCTGCAGCAGGCCGGCGTCCGGCACGTCATCGTCACCGGCGACCACCCCAGCACGGCCGAGGCCATCGCCGCCGAACTGAACGCCCTCAACGGCGGCCGCATCCTCACCGGAGCCGACCTCGACGCCCTGGCGGACCGGGAACTGGCCGAGCTGCTGCCGCACGTCGCGGTGTTCGCCCGGACCACGCCCGCCCACAAGGTGCGCATCGTGAAGGCGTTCCGCGACAGCGGCCGCGTCGTCGCGGTGACCGGCGACGGCGCCAACGACGCCCCCGCCATCCGCCTCGCCGACGTGGGCATCGCCCTCGGCCCCGAGGCCACCCAGGCCGCCAGGGGCGCGGCCGACGTGGTGGTCACCGACGACCGCATCGAGACCATCACCGACGCCATCGCCGAGGGCCGCGCCATGTGGACGTCCGTCCGCGACGCCCTGGCCATCCTGCTCGGCGGCAACCTCGGCGAGGTCGCCTACACCCTCGGCGCCGGGGCCCTGGGCGCCGCCGCCGCCCTCAACGCCCGCCAGCTGCTCCTGGTCAACCTGCTCACCGACATGCTCCCCGCCATGGCCGTCGCAGTACGGCCACCGGCCGGGACCAGCTCGGAACAGCTCCTCGCCGAGGGCCCGGAGGCGTCCCTGGGCAGATCCCTCGGCCGCGACATCTCCTTGCGCGCCGGGGTCACCGCCGCGGCGGCGGCGCTCGCCGCGACGGCCGACAGCTTCACCGGCATCCGCTGGAACACCAGCACGGTGGCACTGGTCGCCCTGGTGTCGGCCCAGCTCATGCAGACCATGGCCGTGAGCCGGGGCGACCGTACCGTCCTGGCGTCCGGGGTCGTCTCGCTGGCCGCGCTCGCCCTGATCGTCTCGATCCCGGGGGTCAGCACCTTGTTCGGCTGCCGCCCGCTCGGGCCGATCGGCTGGCTGATCGCCATGACGAGCGCGGCGACGGCGACGACCGCGGGCCTGGTGATGGCCCGCACTCGGGCGTCCGACTAGTGCGTCTTTCTGGGCTGGAAAACGAAATATCCGGAAAAACGCCCACCGCGGCCGCCCGTCTAATCCTGCCCTCCGCCTGAATGGGGGCAGGATTCGACGGGCGTCCTGGGTTGGTACCGGTCACCTGCGGAGTAGGCCCCAGTCGCCGGAGATCATCGGCGACGTAGTCGGATCGTCCAGGTGTTCTGACGGTTCCACCATTCCGGCCGCGCTCAGCGGGGCCCATAGTTTTGCCTCACCAGTGTGGATCTGTCTAGTGAGTCCCACCCCATCACGCTCAACGGAGGCGAAATGTCGCGATCGCATACCGTTGGGCACTCCCCCGGACAACGTGCTGACCGACGGCATGCGATGGAGAACGTCTTGAGCGATTGTGTACGCCCCCGCGTGAACGCTTCGATCCGCGTCACGGACTCGGGTGTGCGGCTGACCGTGACCAGGGACGCCGAAACCGTCCTCGACGGCATCCCGCTCGGCTTCTCACTCGACGGCACCCCGCTGGGCACCGACGCGGAACTCGTCCACGTCGCGGACCGTACGGTCGCCGACCGGTTCACGCTCCGCTCCGGCAAGGCGGCCGGCGAGCACGCGTACGAGCACCACGAGAGCGTGCACACCTTCCGCGAGGCCGGCGGCGTCGAGTGGCAGGTCATCCTGCGCGCCGGCCCGGACGGCGTGGCCGTCCGGTACGCCCTGCCCGCGCTGGACGGCACCGCCCGCGTCACCGGCGATCGCACCGCCGTCACCCTCCCCGCCGGCTCCAGGAACTGGGTCCTCGACTACCAGACCTGGTACGAGACCCCCCGCTTCGGCGTGGACACCGCCGATCTGGCCGACGGCGACTACGGATTCCCCTTCCTCACCTGCCTGGACCCGGCGACCTACGTCCTGATCACCGAATCCGGGATCGACGGCCGCTTCGCCGGCGCGCACGTCCGCGCGGACGGCGGGACGCTCGGCTTCACCCTGGCCGACGACGCCGTCGAGGTCGCCCGCGGCGTCGTGACCCCGTGGCGGGTCCTCCTCGTCGGCACCCTCGCCGACCTCGTGTCCTCCCTGTTCGTCGAGGAGCTGGCCCCGGCCGTCGTGCCCGAACTCGCGGACGCGACCTGGGTGCGTCCCGGCCGCGCGGCCTGGTCGTGGTGGTCCGACTTCTACTCGGGCGCCCAGCTGGCCAAGCAGCGGCACTTCGTCGACGTGGCCGCCGACCTCGGCTGGGAGCACCTGCTCATCGACTGCGGCTGGGAGGAGACCTGGGTTCCGGAGATCGTCGCGTACGCGAGCCTGCGGGGTGTCCAGGTCCACCTGTGGACCATCTGGCGTGACCTCAACAGCCCGGAGGACCTGCGCAGACTCGCGCTGTGGCGGTCCTGGGGGGTCGCCGGGATCAAGGTCGACTTCATGGAGTCGGAGTCCAAGGACCGGTACCGCTGGTACGACACGATCCTCACCGAGTCGGCCCGGCTGGGCCTCATGGTCAACTTCCACGGCTCGGTCATCCCGCGCGGCTGGATGCGTACGTTCCCGCAGGTGATCGGGTATGAGGCGATCCGCGGCGCCGAGTACTACGTGTTCTTCGAGAACCAGGCGCTGACCGCGTCCCACAACGTCATCCAGCCGTTCACCCGCAACATCGTCGGGGCGATGGACGCGACGCCGGTCGCCTTCGGGGCGGCGGGCCGTACCACCAGCGACGGGCACGAGCTGGGGCTGGCGGTGGCGTTCGAGTGCGGGATCACGCACTTCGCCGATCACGTCGACGCCTACGCGGCGCGTCCGTCGGCGGCCCGGTTCCTGGCGGAACTGGCGCCGGTCTGGGACGAGACGGTTTTGCTGGCGGGCGATCCCGACACGTACGCGGTGATCGCCCGGCGCGCGGGGGACCGGTGGTTCCTGGGCGGGATCTCGACGGGGGACGCGCGGGTGATCCGGGTGCCGCTGGACCGGCTCGGCGTGGGGGCGGACGCCCAGGTGTGGATCGTCGGGGACGACGGGGAGACGAGCACGACCGCCACGGACGCCGTCGCGGTTCCCGTGGCCCGGGACGGGGGGTTCGCCGGGATCGTGGCGCCGGCGGGCGCGGAGGTGTTCCGGGCCGCGCCCAGGGCGTACCAGACCGCTCCGGTGGTGTGGCCGGCCGTCGCGGAGATCGGCGCGGACGGGAACGCGGTGATCACGACGGACGCCGACGCGCGGGTGCGGCTGCCCGCGGGCTGGAGCGCCGACCGCCTCGATGAGACCAGGTGGGCGGTTCGTCCAGGTCCGGGGCTGCGTCCCGGGCGGCTCGGCGTCGTGACGGTCGAGCGGGACGGCGACGGCGTGGTGCCCGTGGTGGCGCACGCGCGGGTCGTGCGCCCGCTGACGTCAGGGGCGTACCAGATCTCCGAGCTGCCGATGATCGCGTTTGTCAACGAGGACGGTCCCGTCGAGCGCGACCAGTCGAACGGCGGGGGCAACCCCGGCGACGGCCGGCCGATGCGGGTGGCCGGGCAGGAGTTCGAGCGCGGCCTGGGCACCGCGCCCTACTCCGAGGCCCGCTTCCACCTGGGCGGGCACGCCCAGCGGTGCGCCGGCGCCGTCGGCGTCGACGACGAGTCCACCGGCCGGGCCAGGGTCAGCGTGCTCGCCGACGACCGCGAGATCTACTCGGCCCTGGTCGAGGCGGGCAAGCCCGTGATCACCTTCGACCTGGACATCCACGGGGTCCGTACGCTGTGCCTGCGCAGCGAAGCGGCCGGTCCCGACGACCTCGGCGTGCACGTCGACTGGGTCGACACCATCGTCCACGTCACATCCGTCAACCGCTAACACCCCCCGGTCGACGACCGGCGCACAAAGTACAGAGGAACAGCATGAAGCACAAATGGACAGGTGCCATGGCGATGGCCGTGGCGGCGACACTCCTCACCGCATGTTCCGGCGGCGGCACCGAGACCGGGAGCGCGGGAGGCACGGGCGCGGCGGCGGAGAAGGTCACCCTCACCTACGCGAACTGGAGCGAGGACCAGTCTCCCGCGATGGAGCAGATCGCCGCCGAGTTCCAGAAGGAGAACCCGAACATCACCGTCAAGGTGCAGACGCTGCCCTGGCCCGAGTACTGGTCGACCCTCCAGGTGGGCGCCGCCGGCGGCACCGCGCCCGACGCGTTCTGGATGCTCGCCGACCACTTCCGCGAGTACGCCAAGGGCGGCGCCCTGATCGACCTGTCCGACACGGTCAAGTCCGGTATCGACATGAGCGTGTACCCGAAGGCGGTGTCCGACTCGTACACGTACGAGGGCAAGATCTTCGCGCTGCCGAAGGACTTCGACACCAACGGCATCTGGTACAACAAGGCGCTGTTCGACGCCGCCGGCGTCAAGTACCCGGACGACACCTGGGACTGGCAGGACGTGCAGGACGCGGCCAAGAAGCTGACCGACCCGGCCAAGGGCGTGTGGGGGATCGCCGCCCCGATCGACGCGCAGGGCGGCTACTACAACACGATCCTCCAGGCCGGCGGCACCATCATCAACGCCGACGGCACCGCCTCCGACTTCGCCGGCCCGGCCGGGGTGGCCGGTCTCAAGTTCTGGGCTGACCTGCAGAAGGCGGGCTCCTCGCCGACGCTGAAGCAGCTGTCGGACACCGAGGCGGTCTCGATGTTCGAGAACCAGAAGGTCGCCATGTACTTCTCCGGCGCGTACTGGGCGCTGCGCTTCTACAAGAACGCCGAGCTCAAGGGCAAGGTCGACGTCGCGCCGCTGCCGCAGGGTGTCAAGCGCGCCACCGTCACCAGCGGCATCGGCAACGCCGGGTACGCCGGCAGCAAGCACCCGGAGGAGCTCAAGAAGTTCCTCACCTTCCTCGGGGGCACCAAGGCCGCCGAGATCCAGGCGGCCACCGGCACCGTGCTGCCCGCCTACAAGGGCACGCAGCAGCCGTGGCTCGACTCGATGCCGGAGTTCAAGCTCCAGGTCTTCATCGACGCCATCGACTACAGCGTCCCGCTCCCCGTCGCCGGGAACACGGCCGAGTGGCAGGGCCTGGCGGCGCAGTACCTGGCTCCGGCCTGGGACGGGACCAAGCCCGTCGAGGCCGCCGCGAAGGAGTACCAGGACGCCGTCGACCAGGTGCTCGCCAAGAAATGACGAACGTGGCAGCGAAGCCCGCGCGGCGGCCCTCCGGCCGCCGCGCGGGCGGCAACCAGACCAGCGTGTGGTGGGCGGTGGCGTTCATCGCCCCGGCCACGATCGGCCTGGTCGCTCTGTACGTGTGGCCGTTCCTGTCCACGCTGATCAAGAGCTTCCAGGACGTGCCGGCGTTCGGGCCCGCCACCTTCGTCGGCGTCGACAACTACACGGCCCTGCTGAGTGACGGCGAGGTCTGGGAGGCGTTCGGCAACTCCGCGCTCTACACCGTGATCGTCCTGCTCGGCATCCCGCTGGCGGTGGTGCTGGCCGCGCTGATCGAGCAGGCCGGACGTGGGCGCACGATCTACCGGGTGCTGTTCTTCCTGCCGGTGGTCACCCTGCCCGTGGCCATCGGCATGGTCTGGCGGTTCATCTACAACGGCGACTTCGGCCTGCTCAACTACGTGCTGTCCTGGTTCGGCATCGACGGCCAGTACTGGGTGGCCGACGCCCGGTTCACGATCTACGCGTTCGCCGTCGTCGGCATCTGGATGGGCCTCGGCATCAACCTGATCATCCTCGGCGCCGGTCTCCAGGCCATCCCGAAGGCCGTCTACGAGGCGTCCGCCCTCGACGGAGCCGGGCGGATCCGGCAGTTCTTCCGCATCACCGTGCCGCTCCTCACCCCGAGCATCTTCTTCGTCACGATCCTGACCGTGATCGCCGCCCTGCAGATGTTCGACCTGATCTTCATCATGCTGCGCAGCGTCAACAACACCGCGCTGGGCGACTCCAAGACGATCGTCTACCTCTTCTACGAGAAGGCGTTCGTCCAGTTCGACCAGGGCTACGGCGCCGCGATCGCCATCGTGCTGCTCATCGCGATCATGATCGCGACGGCGCTGCAGTTCCGTCTTCAGAAATCCTGGGTCTTCTATGGCTGAGTCCGTCCCCCGCAGGTCACACCCCAGGCGGAAGCCGATCTCCAGCTGGCCGATCCACGCGGTCCTGATCGTGGCGGCCGTCATCATGGTCGTGCCGTTCGTCTGGCAGATCCTCAGCGTCTTCAAGACCACCTCCGAGGTGACCAGGATCCCGCCGACGATCATCCCGGCCGACTTCAGCGTGCATTCGTTCGAGACGTTCTTCTCCACGGTGCCGTTCTGGTCGATGTTCGCCGTCTCCACCGGCTCGCTCGTGCTGCGCGTCGTCGGCCAGGTCACCGTCGCCGCCCTCGCCGGGTACGCCTTCGCCCGCATGCCCTTCCGCGGCAGCAACGTGCTGTTCGGCCTGTTCATCGCCATGCTGATGGTGCCCAGCCAGCTGTTCCTGATCGGCCAGTACCAGCTGATCCGCGACCTGAGACTGCTGGACACCCTCCCCGCGCTGGCCATCCCCGGCCTGTTCTCCGCGTTCGGCACCTTCCTGATGCGGCAGGCCTTCCTCAACATGCCGAAGGACTACGAGGAGGCGGCCCGCCTCGACGGCGCCAACCCGTTCCAGGTCTTCTGGCACGTCATGCTGCCGATGGCCCGGCCGATGCTGGCCGCGCTGACCGTCCTGACCGGCCTCTACTCGTGGAACGACCTGCTCTGGCCGCTCATCGTCTCGCCGTCGGGCGAGAACCGGCCGCTGCCGGTCGGCCTCGCCGGCCTCCAAGGCCAGTTCGGTACGGACTATCCCACGCTCATGGCGGGGGCCCTGGTGTGCTCGATTCCGCTGGTGATCGTCTTCCTGGTGTTGCAGCGTCAGTTCTTCGCGGGAATCGCCAACAGCGGACTGAAGGGATGACGGTCATGGACGAACTCGACGACACACCGGTCCACCTGCGCGCCGGAGGCACCAGCCTCGTCGTCGCGGTCGACGGCGGACGCCTGCCGCGCATCCTGCACTGGGGAACGGATCTCGGTCCGCTCGGTGATGCCTTCTTGGCCGATCTGCACCGGGCGGCGTTGCCGGCGATCGGCGACAGCGCGGTGACCTACCCGCAGCCGGTTCCCGTTCTGCCCCAGCTCACGGAGGGGTGGCTCGGGCGTCCTGGGCTCGTGGGGGACAGTGACGGCCGGCGCTGGGCGCCGTACTTCCGGGAGGCGACCTTCGCGGTCGGCGACGCGGGGGACGGGCCGGTGCTGCGCAGCAGTGCGCGGGATCCCGAGTTCGGGCTGGCGATCGAGCTGGAGATCCAGGTGCTCGCCGGCAGCGGTCTCGTCCGGCAGCGGGCGCGGGTGCGGAACGAGGCCGAGACGCCGTACCGGATCGGGTCGCTTGAGCTGGCGCTGCCGGTGCCGTCGGACGCCGCGGAGATCCTCGACCTGACCGGGCGGTGGGCGCTCGAACGCGTGCCGCAGCGGCGGCCGTTCCAGGTCGGGGAGTGGGTGCGCGCCTCGCGCGGGGGCAAACCGGGGCTGGAGCACACGATGCTGCTGGTCGCGGGCGAGCGGGGGTTCGGGTTCCGGCAGGGCAAGGTGTGGGCCACGCACCTCGCGTGGAGCGGCAACCAGGTGCTGGCCGCGGAACTCACGCCGGCGGGGACGCGCCACCTCGCGGCCGGAGAGCTGCTGCTGCCGGGCGAGATGGTGCTCGGGCCGGACGAGGAGTTCCAGAGCCGCTGGCAGTACGGATCGTGGGGGGACGGGCTGGACGACATGGCCGGGCGTTTCCACCGGCACCTGCGATCCCGGCCGCAGCATCCGCGTTCGCCCCGGCCGGTGGTGCTGAACACGTGGGAGGCCGTCTACTTCCAGCACGATCTCGACACGCTGATCCGGCTCGCGGAACGCGGCGCGGAGATGGGCGCCGAGCGGTTCGTCCTGGACGACGGATGGTTCCTGGGACGCCGGGACGACACCAGTTCCCTGGGCGACTGGACGGTGGATCCCGCCGTGTGGCCGAAGGGCCTCGAACCGCTGGCCGACCGGGTACGCGAGCTGGGGATGGAGTTCGGGCTCTGGTTCGAACCCGAGATGGTCAACCTGGACTCGGAGCTGGCCCGGCTGCATCCGGAGTGGGTCTTCGACGCGGGCCACGGGCCTGGGCTGCCCTCGCGGTATCAGCATGTGCTCGACTTGGGGCATCCGGAGGCGTACGCGTACCTGTACGAGCGGATGGACGCGCTGGTCGGGGTGCTGGGGATCGCGTACATCAAATGGGATCATAACCGGTATCTGCTGGATGCCGGGCACAGCCCCGAGGGGCGGCCCGGGGTCCGGGTGCAGGTCGAACAGGCGTACCGGTTGATGGCGCGGCTCAAGGCCGCCCATCCAGGGCTGGAGATCGAGTCGTGTGCCAGCGGCGGCGGGCGGATCGACCTCGGGGTGCTGGAGTTCACCGACCGGGTCTGGCCCAGCGACTGCAACGACCCGCACGAGCGGCTGGAGATCCAGCGCTGGACCGGGCTGCTGGTCCCGCCGGAGATGCAGGGCACGCACATCGGAGCCGAGGAGTCGCACACCACCCATCGCAGCCACCCCCTCGACTACCGGGCCGAGAAGGCGCTGTGGGGGCACCTCGGGGTGGAGACGAATCTGCTCACCGCGGACGACGAGACCCGGGCGGCGCTCGCGCGGTGGGTCGCGTTCCACAGGGAACACCGGGAACTGCTGCACTCGGGGGAGGTCGTGCACGCCGATCTCGCCGACGCCGCGTACCGGCTGGAAGGGGTCGTTTCGGGCGACCGCGCCGAGGCGCTGTACGCGTTCAGCGTCGTCGAACGCCCCGCGACCTGGCCGCCGGGACGCATCCGCCTGCCAGGGCTGGACGACGCGCGCGACTACACCGTCGAAGCCGTCTACCCCGGTTCCGCGCCCGCCGCCGGTGTCGTGCTGCCGCCGTGGCAGCGGACCCGCGTCACCCTGCCCGGACGGGTGCTCCGGCTCGTCGGCGTCGAAGCGCCGTCCCTGGACGTCGACCGCTCGGTGCTCCTGCGGGTGGTGAGCACCTCGGCGGCGTCGTGACGGCGCCGACGGCTCAGCCCTTCGCGCGGTTGCGGTACTCGGTCGGGCTGGTCTCGTGCATGCGCCGGAAATGACGGGAGAAGTAGAACGGATCGGGGTAGCCGACCTCGCGGGCGATGTCGGCGATGGTCGCGTCCGTGGTGTCGAGGAGGTTGCGGGCCTGCGCCATCCGGAGCGCGGTGTGGTGCGCGAGCACGCCGCCGCCGGTGGCGCGGCGGAACAGGGCGCTCAGATGGGAGGGCGAGATGCCGACCAGTGACGCCAGGTCGGCGACCCTGACCGTGCTGTCCAGCCGCTCCTCCAGGTAGGCCATCGCACGCTGGAGCGGGTCGCCCGGCGCCGGCATCGCGCGGTCCACCACGATCTGGGTGAGCAGCTTCCAGGCCGCGCCCGCCGCGCCCGTCAGGCTGGCCGGCGAGTGATCCCGCTCCAGGATGGTCACGATCTCGTCCAGCAGGGCTACGGCGCGGTCGAGACGCCGGATGGAGACCACCGGGCGGGTCACGCCCGCGCCGATCTCCTCGATCAGCTCGGGGAGATCCGTGCCTCGGAGATGGCACCACCAGATCGTCCAGGGGTTGTCGGCGGACGCGCCGTACGCGTGGGGGGTTCCGCGGGGGATCACCAGGGCCGCGTTCGAGCCGATGCGGTGCTGGACGCCTTCGATGGTGGCCCAGCCGGTGCCTGCCGTACAGACGATGAGGATGGCTTCCTCAATGCCGCTGGGTCTTCTCATCAGGTGATCCGTAGCGACCGGGTAGTAGCCGGTGTCGGTGACCATGAGGCGGCGGGTCACCGGGCGGGCGTGCGCCTCGGCCACCACGCGGCGAGGTACGACGGTCAGCCGCTGGTTTCTGAACCCTTCCTGGATCGGCATCACGCCAGTATGCCATGTGCGTCGGATCGTCCAGGCAGTCACACAAAACGGACATTCCTAACGGGTGGCGGGCGCGTGTTGACTAGCGCTCGCCGACTTGATGGAACGACGGGGGAGACGATGGGACGAGGATTGTTGTCGGGGAAGGTCGCCGTGGTGACCGGCGCGGCTTCCGGCATCGGAGCCGCGGTGGTGGAGCGCTTCCTGCACGAGGGTGCGCGGGTGCTCGCGGTGGACCTGACCGGCCAGAGCCTCGACCGGGCGGACCTGCTGGCGGTTGAGGGTGACGTCGCCGACGCTGAGACGTGGCGGCGGATCGCGGACATGGCGCGGACCGAGTTCGGGCGGCTGGACGTGCTGCACAGCAACGCCAGCACGGTGGTCCGGGCTCCGGCGCACGAACTGTCGGAGGACGCCTGGGATCGGCAGCTCTCGGTCAACCTGAAAGCCACGTTCTTGGCGGTCAGCGCGTGTATCGGGATGCTTCGGGAGAGCCGGGGCGCCGTAGTGCTGACCTCGTCGGTGCATGCGGTGGTGGGGATTCCGTGGCATCCGGCGTACGCGGCCGCGAAAGGCGGGCTCGTCTCGCTGGGGCGGCAGCTTGCCGTGGAGTACGGGCCGGAGGTGCGCGTCAACACCGTGCTTCCCGGGCCGATTCTCACGCCTGTCTGGGACGGGATCGGCGAGGAGGACCGGCAGCGGAGTGTCGCGGCGACTGCGGCCGGGCGGTTCGGGCGTCCTGAGGAAGTCGCCGCCGCGGTGACGTTCCTAGCCTGCGCGGAGAGTTCGTATGTCACGGGGGCGACGCTGCTCGTCGATGGCGGCTGGACGGCGATGAAGGACTCGGCGTGAAGATCACCAGGATTGAGACGTTTCTTGTGCCGCCGCGTTGGCTGTTCTGCCGTGTGGAGACCGACGACGGTGTGGTCGGCTGGGGCGAACCGGTCGTGGAAGGGCGTGCCGAGGTCGTCCGGGCCGCCGTGGAGGTGCTGTCGGAGTACCTGATCGGCCGGGATCCGCTGCGGATCGAGGACCACTGGCAGGTCATGGCCAACGGCGGGTTCTACCGGGGCGGCCCGGTGCTCTCCAGCGCCCTGGCGGGCCTCGACCAGGCGCTCTGGGACATCGCAGGCAAAACCTACGGCGTTCCCGTGTACGCGCTGCTGGGTGGCCCTGTCCGCGACCGCATCCGCGTCTACTCCTGGGTGGGCGGCGACGAACCGTCCGAACTCGCCGAGGGCATCGCCGCCCGGGTGGAAGCCGGGTTCACCGCCGTCAAAATGAACGCCTCCGGCCGCTTGCCCGCACTCGCCGGTCCTGCCGACATCGCGGGCGTGGTCGAGCGGGTCGCGCTGGCCAGGGAGATCCTCGGGCCGGCCCGCGACGTGGCGGTGGACTTCCACGGCCGGGCCGGCGCGGCGGACGCCCGGCGCATCCTGCCGCTCATCGCCGAATACCACCCGATGTTCGCCGAAGAGCCGGTACTGCCCGACCGGCCGCACCTGCTGCCCGGCGTGGTGGCCGCCAGCAGCGTCCCCGTCGCGACCGGCGAACGCCTCTACTCACGGTGGGACTTCCGCGCCGCCCTCGAAGCCGGCGTGGCCGTCGTACAGCCGGACCTCTCCCACGCGGGCGGCATCTCCGAAACCCGCCGGATCGCCGCCCTCGCCGAAGTCTGGGACGCCAAACTCGCTCCGCACTGCCCGCTCGGCCCGCTCGCCCTCGCGGCCAGCCTCCAGGTCGGCTTCGCCACCCCCAACTTCCTCATCCAGGAACAATCCATCGGCCTCCACTACAACGACGGCGCCGACCTCCTCGACTACGTCGCCGACCCCGCCGTCTTCCACTTCACAGACGGGTACGTCGCGCGTCCGGAAGCCCCCGGACTCGGCGTGGAGATCGACGAAGGCGCGGTACGACGTGCGGACCAGGTCGGCCATACGTGGCGCAACCCGATCTGGCGGCATACGGACGGCGGAGTGGCCGAGTGGTGACAAGACGCGTTCCTTTGACGGCGAGTTTCGACCTCGCCCGGGGCGGCCGGTGGACGTCACTGTCCGGAGGCGGCCGCGAATGGCTGTGGTCCCGGCCTGATCCCGCGCGATTCGAGGTTGTTCCCGGGTCGGAGTTCGTCGATGTGGGGGGCCTCGAAGAGTGCGTGCCCACCGTTCGCGGGCTGCCTGATCACGGGGACGCCTGGAGTCGACCCTGGACGGGTTATCCGGCCCAAAGCATGGTCAGCTGCGACAACTTCGACCTGGTCCGCACAATCAGCAACGAAGCCGGTGCCATCGTCGCGACCTACCGGCTCTCCGCCGACCCGGGATTCAGGTTCCTGTGGGCCGGTCACGCACTACTCGACCTCGGCGAAAAGGCGCGGCTCATCGCCCCCTACGGAACACCGGTAAGAATCTTCCCCGAGGCCGCGCCCCTGCTCGGGCCCGCCTGGCCAGACGGGGCCCCATACCTGGACGGGTACTGGCCTGCCCCGTTCGGCTTGGAACTCGATCGCTTCGGACCCGACGACGGCACGGCCGTGGGTGCCGTGCTGGGATGCGGTGCCGTGCGCGTGGAAGACCAGACCGACGCCCTAGACCTACGTCTAGAAGCACCACCGGACGTCCCCATCGGCACCGCTTTATGGCGAAATCTCGGCGGATTTCCCGAAAAAGCGCCGTATCGCAGCGTCGGCGTGGAACCCATGCTCGGTGCGGTATTCAACCTGGCTGAGGCCGGACCCGATGAGGCGGCAGTCATTCCCTCGTCCGGAGAGCTGACCTGGCGACTCGTAGTGGCCGCGGAACGGATGCGTTGATGAGCCAGCGCAACATGTTGGCCCCGCGACGGCCCTCGGCTCTCGGCACGCGGACTGCGGACGTATTGATGGCTTGGCGGGATGTGCTGGTGGCGGCAGTCGGAGGGTTGGGCGTCTGGCGTGTCAGTTGCGGCGCGGATGCTTCGGCGGTCGGGCTTGACTTGCCTCGGGTCGAAGACTCTCGGGCTCGTCGGCTGGGACGGAATTGTTGATAGTCAGGCGGAATTGGCACGCGGTGCGGTTCGACCGCGGGGCTGCTGGCGGACCGCTCGTGGAACGGATGCTTCGGCGGTCGGGCTTGACTTGCCTCGGGTCGAAGACCTTCGGGCTCGTCGGCTGGGACGGAATTGTTGATAGTCAGGCGGAATTGGCACGCGGTGCGGTTCGACCGCGGGGCTGCTGGCGAATCGCTCGTGGAACGGATGCTTCGGCGATCGGTCCTGCTTGCCGTGAGCCGAGGATCTTCCGGCGCGTGGATTGTGGGGCGGTGTGTCGATGGCCAGGCGGATGCACTCGCGGTGTCGTTCGCGGTGTCGTTGAAGAGCCGGGGCTGGCGTGCCGACTGCGCTATGCCCGGTCGGTGGAGCGCCGCTCGTTGTGCAGGTTGAGGATTCTACGGTTCGTCGATTGAGGAGCGGATGCGGTGATGATCGGGCGGGACTTGTTCGCTGTGTGTGCTGAGGGCGTTGTGAGCGTCTCGGCTGTGGGATGGAGGCGTTGATGGTTGAGCGGGACACATCTGTTGTGCGGGCCGAGGGGTTCCTTGGTGTGCTGGCTGCTCATCGGCTGCTGGCCATTGTGCGGGGGCCGGATGCTGATGCGGCGCTTCGTACAGTTCTTGCCCTGGTTGAGGAAGGGGTGGAGTTGGTTGAAGTCTCCTTGGTTACGGGTGGAGCGCTGAGTGTGATTCGTGAGGCGCGGGCGGTTTTGGGGGATGGGGCCAATCTCGGTGCGGGGACGGTTGTCAGCGGGGACGATGCTCGGGCGGCTGCGGAGGCGGGGGCGTCCTTCCTGGTTACGCCTGCGGTGAGTGCGGCGGTTGCGGTGGGGCGGGAGTTGGGGCTGCCCGTACTGGCGGGGGCGCTTACTCCGACTGAGGTGGTGGGCGCGCTTGATGCTGGGGCTACGGCGATCAAGTTGTTCCCCGCGTCGCTAGGGGGTGTGCGTCATCTGCGTGCGCTGCGGGATCCGTTTCCTGACGTGCCTTTCGTCCCGGTTGGTGGGGTCGGGGTGGCCGAGGCTGTCGACTATCTGGGGGCGGGTGCGGTCGCCGTGGGCGTGGGGTCGCCGCTGGTCGGGGATGCCGCTGCGGGGGGCAGCATCGCGGAGCTGCGAGCGCGGATTCGCGACTTTCGGGCGGCACTGTGAGCCCGGGGAGCGCCGGGGATGACCTTGCGGAAGTGGATCCGCGACCCCGGAGCGGTGTCGGTCAGCGCAGTGCTCGGGATGCTGCTGCGGGCGCGGATTCGCTTATTCTGGACGGCTCGGTGAGCCTGGGGAGCTCCGGGGATGCCGCTGGGCAAACCGATTCGCGGCTTCGGAGTGGCGTTGTGAGTGGGCGCGGGGCCGGGAATGACGTTGTCACGTTTGGGGAGACGATGGCGGCGTTGCGGGCGGATGGGCTGATTCGGCTGGGTGGGACCATGCGGCTTTCGGTGGCGGGGGCCGAGTCGAATGTGGCGATTGGGCTTGCGCGGTTGGGGCATTCGGTGGGCTGGGTGGGGCTTGTGGGGGGTGATGAGCCCGGAGAGCTCGTGCTGCGGACTTTGCGGGCTGAGGGGGTTGATGTGGCTCATGCTTGTGTTGATGAGCGTGGGCCTACTGGGCTTATTTTGCTGGAGCGACGGGTCGGGGAGCTGACTCGCGTGATCTACCATCGGGCCGGGTCGGCGGCTTCGTTTCTGGTGGCTGATGATGTGCTGCCCGCGCTTGATTCGCTGCCGAAGTTGCTGCATGTCACTGGCATCACGCCGGCGCTCGGGCGTGGGCCGGCTGAGGCGGTTCGGGTGGTGGTGCGGGAGGCTGCTGCGTCTGGCGTACTGACATGTCTGGATGTCAATTACCGTGCCCGGCTTTGGGGGCGTGAGCAGGCGGCCGAGACGCTGCGTCCGTTGGTGTCGTCGTTGTCGGTTGTCATCGCGTCCGATGATGAGCTTGAGCTGGTCGCTCCTGGAGCCGCGACGACGGAACGGGACCGGGTGGCTGCGTTGCTGGATGCCGGTGTGAGCGAAGTGATCATCAAGCGCGGCGGGGATGGAGCCAGCGGCCACACTGCCGATCAGGTTGTGGACGTTCCGGCCCGGCGTGTTCAGGTCGTCGATGTGGTCGGGGCCGGCGACGCCTTCGTAGCGGGTTATCTTTCCGGGCTGCTCGATGAGTTGGATCTCACCGGTCGCCTCGACAGGGCGGTCACCACGGGGGCCTTCGCTGTCGCGTCCTCCGGCGACTGGGAAGGGCTGCCTTCCCGGTCAGAACTCGGCCTGCTTGACGCTTTGCCCGGATCAACCCTGCGCTGAACGAGGAGAACCGCATGAATGTCTGGTGTCCGACCGACTGCGAGTTGGGCGAAGGCGCGCGATGGGTCGACGGTCGGCTGATCTTCGTGGATATTCTTGCCGGGAAGTTGCTCGCTGCCTCGATCGACCGGCCGGGTCCGGCTGAGGAGCTTGTCCGAGTGGATGTGCCGCTTGGGGCGGTGGCTCCGGTCGAGGGGCGGCCCGGTACGTGGCTGGCCGCAGCCGGGCAGGGGTTCGCGCTCCTGGACCAGACGACCGGTCATTTGGAGTGGATCGAACGTCCGCTGCCCGGCACCTCTCGGATGAATGATGGGGTCTGCGATCCGGCGGGGCGGTTCTGGGCGGGCGGTATGGCGTACGACGCGGCTCCTGGCGGTGGAGTGCTTTATCGGGTGGACCCGGATCTGACCGTGACAACCGTACGAACGGGGATGGCGATCCCCAACGGACCCGCGTTCACAGCGGACGGGAAGACCATGTATCTCGCCGACAGCGCCGCAGGCCGGATCGATCGGCATGAGGTTGATCCCGTCAGTGGCGATCTTGGGGAGCCCGAGGTTTTCGCGTTGATTGAGGATGGTTCGCCCGATGGCATGACTGTGGACGAGGAAGGCCATCTCTGGGTCGCGATCTGGGGCGGTTCCGAGGTGCGCCGCTACGCGCCCGACGGTCGAATCGACCGGGTCGTGAGCCTGCCCACGCCCCAACCGACCAGCGTCTGCCTCGCCGACGGACGCCTCTTCATCACCTCCGCCGCATACGGCCTAACCTCGGGCGCTCCAGCGGGCGCGGTCTTCGCCGTCGACGGAGTAATCCCAGGCCGCCCAGCAACCCCCTTCCTCCTTCGCTGACTCTTGACTTATATAAGCATCCACTAATACATTCGGTTCGTGCACGCGTTCGACGTCCTAGGCGATCCGGTCCGCCGCCGGATCCTGGAACTCCTGGCCACCGGCGAACTGAGCTCAGGCGAGGTCACCGCCGTCATCCAGCGCGAGTTCGGAATCTCCCAGCCCGCCGTCTCCCAGCACCTCCGAGTCCTGCGCGACAACGGCTTCGCCCGGGTCCGCGCCGAGGGCACCCGGCGCCTCTACGCCGTGGAACCCGCCCCCCTCCAGGAAGTCGATCTCTGGCTGGAGCGTTTCCGCGGCTTCTGGGAACAGCGCCTGGACGCCCTGGCCACGGAACTGGCGCGCGGCAAACGCGAACGCCGCCGCAACGACGAGACGAACGACGACACAGACGACACAGAGGACACGAAGGACACCTGATGGACATTGTCGACGAGATCACGCGAGCCCACCGCGAGGTGGCCGACGGAACGCGCAAGTCCGTACTGGTCCGGCGGACGTACGACGCCGGCGTCGAGGACGTCTGGGCCGCCTGCACCGACCCCGATCGGCTGCGCCGCTGGTTCCTCCCGGTCACGGGTGATTTCCGGGTCGGCGGGACGTACCAGCTGGAAGGCAACGCGGGCGGCGAGATCCTGCGCTGCGAACCTCCGAAGCTGCTTCGGCTCACCTGGCTCTTCGGCGACAACCCCGGCTTCTCCGAGGTCGAGGTTCGCCTCACCGCCGACGGCGACGCCACCCTCTTCGAGCTCCGGCACACCGCCGACGTGCCCCCCGAGATGTGGTCGCAGTACGGCCCCGGCGCCACCGGCGTCGGCTGGGACCTCTCCCTGCTCGGTCTGAGCCTGTACCTCCTGTCCGGCGACGGCGCGATCCCCGACGAGGCCACCTTCCACCAGACCGACGAGGGCAGGCGGGTGATCACGGCCAGCAGCCGCGCCTGGGGCGACGCCCACCTGGCCGCCGGAGCTCCCCAGGACCAGGTCACCGCCGCCGTGATCAACACCACCGCCTTCTACGCCCCCGAGTAGAAGCCACCTGTCGTGCTCCGCGCGGACCGGTCACCGGCCCAGTCGCGGTACCGGATCATGCCGAAGATCGCGCCCACGCCCGGGACCAGGGTCTCCTCGCCTGGTTCGGCGCCGAAGTAACGCCCGTGCGGGTCCGTGATCACCTCGCGCGGAGCCAGGGCGTCACGGAAGAACTCATCCATCCGGAACAGTTCGGGTCCGGCGATCTCCACCTTCGTGTTCAACGGTGAGCCCATCGCGACGTTGCCGACCAGTTCGGCGACCTCGTCGCCCGCGATGGGCTGGAAGAACACGGGCGGCATCCGGACCGTGTCGTCGTATGTCGCCGCGGCGGCGATCTCCGGGACGAACTCGTAGAACTGCGTCGCCTGGACGATCGAATACGGCATCGACGACTGCTCGATCAACCGCTCCTGGGCGGCTTTCGCCTGGTACCACCCGTTCTCGGGCCAGCGCCCGGTCCCCACGATCGACAACGCGACATGGAGGGTCACACCCGCTTGCTCCTCCGCGGCGAGGAGGTTGCGGGTCGAGGTCTCGAAGAAAGCCCGTGCGCTGGCGTGGTCGAAGCTCGGCGGCTTCGAGACGTCGACCACCACGTACGCACCGGCCAGCGCCTCGGCGAGTCCTTCGCCGGTCAGGGCGTCGACGCCGGTGCTCGGCGAGGCCGCCACCGCCTGACGCCCGTGCTCACGGAGGATGGCCACCACTTTCGACCCGATCAGACCGGTCCCGCCGATCACGACGATCTTCACAGCAAGGTCCTCTCCGCCGCCGGTAGCCGCAGGACGAAGCGGGCGCCGCCCAGGGGCGAGCCTTCGACCTGGAGCGTCCCCCGGTGCGCCAGGGCGATGTCGCGGGCGATCGCCAGGCCGAGGCCGACTCCGCCGCTGCGGCGGTCCCGGGCGGCGTCCAGCCGTACGAAACGGTCGAAGATTCGCTCGCGGTCGGCTTCGGCGACTCCCGGGCCGTCGTCGGCGACCACGAGTTCGACGGTGTCGCCGTCGCGGCGGCCCAGGACGCGGACCCCGTACCGGGCGTGCCGCTGCGCGTTGTCCAGCAGGTTGGCCACCAACCGGTTGAGATCGGTACGGACGGCGCTGACGATGGCTTCCCGCCGGACCCGGATCCGGGTACGGACGCGGCCCGACCGCCGCGAGAGTTCGGCCCTGACCAGCTCGGCCAGGTTCACCGTCTCCCGTTCCATGGGCGCGCTCGCCCCCACCCGGGCCAGCAGCTGCAGATCAGTGATGATCGACTGGAGCCTGTCCACGTTGCGCAGGGCGCATTCGAGGAGCTCGGCCAGGTCGGTGTGGTCGGGGTGCAGCCGGGCCTCTTCCAGTTCGGCGCGGAGTCCGGCGAGAGGCGTGCGCATCTCGTGCGAGGCGTCCGTCATCATCTGTCGCGTACGCTCAAGTCCGCAGTCGTTGTTGTCCATTGGTCCCGAGCTCCATTTACCGCTGGCGGGAGCCGGGCCCGCTGGTCCACTCGCCCGGCCGGGCAGGGTCGTGCTGACGCGGTCGAGGGTCCGGCATCCATGCGTGACAGCGCCCGAAGGCCTACGACGCGCCAGGATCGCGTGCTTTCCCATCTCGTCAGTCCTTTCCGGAGCGATCCGGTTCGCCAGCTAAGACAGGACAGCCCTCCTACCTGTGACAACGCCCCGCCGCGGGAGCGGAGGCGATCTTGGCGGGGTTCATCATCCACAGGATCTGATAGATGCCCTGGTCGGACGCGTTGACGGTGAGCACGGTGAACACCTGGCCGTCGCGCCGCAGCAGCGCGCCCGGCTGCCCGTTGATGTCCACCAGCTCCACCTGGACGCCGACCCAGAACCGGTTCGCGAACGCATGGTGGTACTTCGCGACCCGGACGAAGCCCACCACGGGGAACTTGGACGCCCGGACGGCCCCGCCGCCGTCGGAGTAGCTGATCACGTCCTCCGCGAACAGCTCCTCCAGCGCGGAGATGTTCCCGGAACGCGCGGCGGTGACGAAAGCGGAGAGTAGCCGCTGCTGCTCGTTCCGGCTCACCGGGGCGCGCCGCCCCGAGTCGAGGTGCTTGCCGGCCCTGCTCACCAGCTGCCGTACCGCGACCTCGCTGACCTGGATGATCTCGGCGATCTGCCGGTAGGGGTAGTCGAACGCCTTCCGCAGCACGTAGGCCGCGCGTTCCGTGGGCGACAGCTTCTCCAGCAGGAGCAGGACCGCGAAGCCGAGGGCCTCACCCCGCTCGGCCCCCAGATGCGGATCGGCGCTGGTGTCCACCGGTTCGGGCAGCCACGGCCCCACGTACGTCTCGCGGCGAACCCGCGCGGACTGCAACGCGTTGATCGCCAGCCGCGTGGTCACCGTGGCCAGGAACGCCTCCGGCTCGCTCACGACGCTCCGGTCATAGGTCTGCCAGCGCAGCCAGACGTCCTGCACCAGGTCCTCGGCCTCGGTGGAACTGCCCAACATCCGGTACGCGATCCCAAACAGACGCGGCCGTACGCGCTGAAAAGTGGCCGCGGCCTGGTCGAGATCTTCCAGATCTTTACCGTCCCCCACCAGGATCACCCCCGTTCCCCCGCCAGTTGCACCCTCCAGCCTTTCACCCGCCCGTCGATCAGCTTCGACCGGTCGGCCGCTGCGGACGATCACTCCTGAGAGTGACGGCAATAAGCGGATAAATCCGGATAATGGCTGGATGTTGGGAGTGGGGCGGGTCGGGAGGGCGCTCGACGGAGCGCTCGCGGTGGGCGTGACCCTGGCTACCTTGGGGCCGCTGCTCCTGCCCGATCCCAAACCGTGGTGGATCATCGGCTTGGGCCTGGCCGCGTCGGCGCCGGTGTGGTGGCGCAGACGGGCGCCGCTGCTGGTGGCGGTGGTCGTCGGAGCGGCCATGTCGATCATGGTGATGTGGGAGAAGCCGTTCCTGCCCTTCGGGCCGCTGCTGGCCGTCTACACGATCGCCGACCTGAGCCCCACCTGGAAGAGGCTGGCCGCGATCCCGGCGATCGTGGCGGCCGTGGGCGCCTCGCTGGTGCTGCCGGGGGAGAACGCCGAGACCTTCCGGCTGATGGGAACCGCCTTCGTGGCCGCGTACGCGCTGGGCACCAGCGTCCGGGCGAGCCGCTCGCGTGCCGCCGAACTGGCCGAGCGGGCACGGCGGCGGGAGCAGGAGCAGATCGCGGGCGTGGCCGAGGAGCGCACCCGGATCGCTCGCGACATGCACGACATCGTCACCCACTCCGTCGGGCTGATGGTGGTGCAGGCCGAGGCCGGGCCGGTCGTGGTGCGCAGCGACCCGGACAAGGCCGAGGCGGCTTTCGCCGCGATCGCCGACACGGGCAGAAGCGCGCTGACCGAACTCCGGGGATTGCTCACCGCGCTCCGGAGCCCCGGCGAGCCGCTGTCCCAGCCGCGCCTGGCCAACCTCCCCGCCCTCCTCGAACGCAGCGGCCTGGATGTGGAGAGCGGAACCACCGGAAACCCGCGTCCGGTCGCGGAAAGTGTGGAGGCCGCTGTCTACCGCATCGTTCAGGAGGCGCTCACCAACGTACGCAAACACGCGGGCGTCCACGCCGCCCGCGTCACGCTGACCTGGCGGGAGACCCTGACCGTGGAGATCGCCGATGACGGGCGGGGCCCCGCCGGCGGCACCGGATACGGCCTGGCCGGGATGCGGGAACGAGCAGCGGCCTGCGGCGGGACGCTCAGCGCGGGACCAGGACGAGACGGAGGATTCTCGGTAAAAGCCGCATTTCCGCTTGAATGATCCACATGTTACGGGTGCTCATCGCCGACGACCAGGACCTCTTCCGGGCCGGGTTCGGCCTGATTCTGAACGCGCAGCCGGACATGGAGGTCGTCGGTGAGGCCGCCGACGGCGTGGAGGCGGTCGCCGAGGCCAGGCGCCTGCAGCCGGACGTGGTCCTGATGGACGTGCGCATGCCGATCAAGAACGGTATCGAGGCGACCAGGGAGATCTGCGCCACCACCGCCGCCAGAGTGCTCGTCCTCACCATGTTCGACCTCGACGAGTACGTCTACGACGCGGTCCGGGCGGGAGCGAGCGGTTTCCTGCTGAAGGACATCCGGCGCGACGAACTGGCGCACGCGGTGCGTACCGTCGCCTCGGGCGCGGGATCGCACTCGCGACTGACGCGCCGACGGGGTGCGGAAAAGCACGATCGTCGGCATGGAACGCATCCTCCTCACCTTGGCCTCCGCCGTCCTCATGCACTTCGGCACCGGCCTCCACCCCCTCTGGTGGCTCACCTGGCTCGCGCCGCTGCCCGTCCTGTTCCTGGCCCGCCGCTCCGGCCCCCGTACGGCTTTCGCCGCCGGAACGCTCGTCTGGATCACCAGCCAGGCCCAGATGTGGCCGTACTTCACCCGAACCCTCGAAATGCCGCCCGCGCTGGCCGCCGCTCTCATCGCCGGCCCGGCCCTGTGCTTCGGCCTGGCCGTGCTGCTCTTCCGCGCCCTGCTCGTACGCGGCAGGCCGGTGCTGGCGGCGGCAGCCGTACCGGCCGTGTGGGTCAGCGCCGAGTACGTCATGAACCTCGCCGGGCCGCACGGGGCCTGGTGGAGCCTGGCGTACACACAGGCCGACTTCCTGCCGGTGCTGCAGACCGCGTCGGTCACCGGGGTCTGGGGCATCACCTTCCTCCTGCTGTTCGTGCCCGCCTCGGTCGCGGCCCTGCGGCCACGCGCGGCGGTGGTCTCCGGCGTGTTGGTCGCGCTCACGCTCGGCCACGGTGTCCTGCGGCTCGCGACGCCCGCCGACACCGCGGGACGGAAGGTCGCGCTGATCGCGACGGACGCCGCCGAGGATCCCGTCCGGCACTACGGCGAGGCCATGGACGCGGCGGTGGCCGGCGGGGCGGAAGTCGTGGTGCTGCCCGAGAAGGTCTTCAAGACCGCCGACCTGCCGTTCACCCGCCCCGGCGTGGACGTGGTCGCCGGGATCGCCCTGGACACCAACAGCGCCCTGGCCTACCCCTCGGGGGTGCGCTACGACAAGCACCACATGATCCCCGGCCTGGAGCGCAGGTTCCGGCCCGGCACCAGCCTGGCTTTCCTCGGCGGCGGCCGGCTCGGCCTCATCATCTGCAAGGACCTCGACTTCCCCGGCCTGGTCAGGGAGTACGGCAAAGCCGGCGTCGCCGCCCTCCTCGCGCCCGCCTGGGACTTCGGCGAGGACGGGTGGCTGCACAGCCGGATGGCGGTCGTGCGCGGGGTGGAGAACGGGTTCGCGGTGGCCCGCGCCGCACGCGAGGGATTGATGACGGTCAGTGACAACCGCGGGCGCGTCCTGGCCGAGCGCCGCAGCGGCGGTACGGTCACGGCCGGCCTGCCCCGGGAGGGCTCGGCCACGGTGTACACCGCGCTGGGCGACTGGGCCGCGTGGGCCTCGGCCGGGCTGCTGCTGCTCGCGCTCGGCACGACGGCCCGGCTGAGCTTCCGGGCCCGGCGCGGGACCACGACGAGCCTGCCGGCACCGAGCCCGGTGTAGCGGCCGGCCTCAGAGCAGGCCGTGGTCGTGGGCGTAGATCGCCGCCTGGGTGCGGTCACGTAACCCCAGGCGGCCGAGAATCCGCGAGATGTGGTTCTTCACCGTGCCTTCGCTCAGGTGCAGCCGCCTGGCGATCTCGCGGTTCGTGGAGCCGGCGGCGACGAGCCGCAGCACCTCGAGCTCCCGGCCGGTGAGCACCTGTCCGTCCGGGTCGGCGGGCGGTGCGGCGGCGGTGCGGGTGAGCGCCGAGGCGAGGCGGGCCGCCGCGGCCGGGTCGAACTGCACGACACCCGCGTGGGCCAGCCGGACGGCGTCGGCCAGTTCCCGGGCCGGCCGGTCCTTGAGCAGGTATCCGCTGGCGCCCGCGCGCAGCGCCGCCACCACGTACTCCTCGTCGTCGAACGTGGTCAGCATGACCACCCGGCACGCCGGGGCCCGCTCGCGCAGGACGGCGACCGCCTCGATGCCGTCCATCGCGGGCATCCGCACGTCCATGAGCACGACGTCGGGGGAGAGCGCGAGCACCAGATCGACGGCGGCGCGGCCGTCGGCGGCCGTGCCGACCACGGTGACGCCCGGCTGGATGTCGAGGAGGGACGCGATGCTCTCCCTGATGAGCCGCTGGTCGTCCACGACGAGGACCCGGACCTGGTCTGCGGTCATCAGGCCGCCCGGCGCGGAATGGTGACGGTGAGCCTGGTGCCGGCCCCCGGCCCGGTGTCCAGTTCGACGGAGCCGCCGGCCAGCCCGACCCGCTCCCGCATCCCGAGCAGGCCGAACCCCTCCTGGTCGGGCGCGAAGCCCCGCCCGTCGTCGGCCACGACCAGCCGGGCCCGCGCCTGGTCGCAGTGCACGTGCACGGTCACGGCGGTGGCCTGGGCATGCCTGCGGGCGTTGGTGATCGCCTCCTGGGCGGCCCGGTAGATCGCCACGAGCGCGGACGGGTCGTGCCCGGTCTCGTCGCCGGTGCAGTCGAGGGTGACGCTCGGCCGCCCGTCGCCGATCTCCCGGGCGAGGTCGGCGAGCGCCGACGACAGCCGGAAACGCCCGGTCTCCGCGCGCAGGGTGCGTACCGACTGGCGGACGTCCTCCAGCGCCCGCTTCGCCGACCGCTGCGCGTCGGCGAGGGCCCGCCTGGCGACCTCGGGATCCCGATCGCCGAACGTCACGGCCTTCTCCAGCAGTACGGCGACCGCCGTCAGATGATGACCCAGCCCGTCGTGGATGTCGCGGGCCAGCCGGTTCCGCTCGGCGGCGGCGGACAGCTCCGACACCTGCGCCGCGTACTCGCGCAGCCGGGCGTGGGACTCCTCCAGCCGGATCCTGCCCTGCTGCTCCTGGGCCGCGACCGCCGCCATGGCGAGGGTCAGCACCAGTCCGACCGTGAACATCAGCAGGTCGGAGACCTGCTCGACCTGGTGAAACCAGTCCGGGACGGTCAGCTGGAAGGTGGCCACCACGAGACCGACGCAGACCACCCCGATCGCGACGGCGGCGGCCCGCCCGAACGCGAAGTACGCGGTGAACGGCAGCAGCAGGAACAGCACCCGGGACATCCCCGACCCGTCCGCCGAGGCCACCAGCACGAACAGCGCGAGCCTGGCGGCCAGCAGCGCGACCGCCCAGCCGGGAGGCGTCCTGACCGGGTGACGACGGCGCTCGACCTGGTCGAGCACGGCCAGCACGGCCAGGCCGCCGACGAACGGGACCGGCCGGGTGCTGCCCAGGCCGGCGACGCCCGCGTAGCCGCCCGCGACCAGCACGACGCCGTACAGCAGGGGCGACAGCCACGGCACCGGGCGCAGAGAGGGCACTCCCGCAGGCTAAGGCAGGCGGCGGTCCCCGATCGAGATGCCGAATGGCACATGCCACTTGTCATGTCCAGGTTCCGCTGTTCGGCACTTCTGCGTGCCGCCACCCCGCTCCTACGGTCGCCACCATGACTTTCCTGATTCGTTTCGGCGCCGTCTGCGGCCTGCTCTGCGGCCTGTTCATCGCCCTCCCGGGAGCGGTCGAGGCGTTCACGGGCGAGACCGCGGTCACCAGTTTCGTCCTCGGTCTCTCACCGGCGCTCGCGGTGCCGCTGCTCACCGCGCTGCACCTGGGCCAGCTGCCCGCCGCCGGCCGCCTCGGCTCGGTCGCGTACGCCGTCAACCTCATCGGGCTCGGCCTGTTCGGCGGCGCCGCGTATGCCCTGAACCTGGTCGTCTACCATCTCGGCGAGACCGTGGCCGCCGACCTCGCCGCCCCCACGCGCCTGGCCCTGCTCGGCAGCGCCCTGGTGTTCATGGTCGGCACGGTGCTCTTCACCGTCGCCATGGTCCGCGCCCGCGTCTATCCCCGCGTCCCGGTCTGGGCGTACGGCATCGCACTGCCGGTGTTCGCCCTCGCCGCCCGATTACCGGACAGCCCGCTGACCAGCGTCCTGCACGTGCTCGTCGGAGTGACACTCGCGTGGCTGGCCATGTCCCTGCGGCCGGTGGCGGTCACGCGTACGGCGTCAATTTGACCATGGTGATTCCGCTGGGTGCGGGTCCGGCGCGATACTCCTGGCATGGCGGTAGGCCTCTGCCCGGTCCTCGTCGGCCGGGACCGCGAACGGGAGGATCTCCAAGCCGCGCTGCGGGCGGCCCGTACGGGCACGGCCGGAACTCACCTGATCTCCGGCGTGGCCGGGGTGGGCAAGTCGCGGCTGGTGGCGTCGCTGCTGGCGGACGCGGCGGCGGACGGGATGGCCACGCTGCGGGGCAGGGCCGTCCAGACGGGCAGGCGGGAGGCGTTCCGGCCGATCACCGAGGCGCTGATGTCGGCGCTCAGGAGCGTGGGGTCGGCGGAACTCGACGGGCTGCGCCCGTACCGGCCGGCGATCGGGTGGCTGGTCCCGGAATGGGCGGAGGGGACCTCGCCGCCGGACGTTTCACTGGTGGTGCTGGCCGAGGGGGTGACACGGTTGCTGGCGGCGGTGGCGCGGGAGCGCGGCGCGCTGGTCGTCTTCGAGGACGTGCACTGGGCCGACCCGGAGACCCTGGGCGTGCTGGAGTACCTGGCCGACAACCTCCGCTCCGAGCGGGTCCTGTGCGTGGCCACCCTGCGCCCGGACCCCGGCTCGGAGGCGTACGGCCTGGCCAGACGCCTGGCGGCCCGAGGTTCCGCCACCCAGGTACGGCTCTCGCCGCTGCCCGCGTCCGACGTGCGCCGGATGGCGCGCCTGTGCCTGGGCGTGGGGGAGTCCGACGACCTGCCGCCCGCCCTGGAGCCGCTCGTCCTGGCCCGCGCCGAAGGGCTGCCGCTGCTGGTCGAGGACCTGCTGTCGACCAGCAGCGAGAGCGGGGTCCTGCTGCGGGAGGGCGGCGTCTGGCGGCTCGCGGAGCGGGCGTCACGCGTGATCCCCAGCGACTTCGCCGACACCGTGCGGCGGCGGCTGGAACTGCTCGGCGACCCGGCTCGCGGACTGCTCGAAGCGGCCGCCGCGCTCGGGGCGGGTTTCGACTGGCGGATCGCCGCCGAGGTGGCGGGTCAGCCGGCCGCGACGGCGGTGGCCGAACTGCGCCGCGCCGCCGGCGTGCACCTGCTCTGGGTGGACGAGGGCGAGGACGGCCCGTCGTTCCGCTTCCACCACTCGCTGACCAGGGACGCGGTCTGGTCCACCCTGCTCGCCTCCGACCGGGCGCGGATCTCGGCCGGGGCGTACGACGCCGTTCTGGCCCGGTATCCGGATCTGCCGGGGGAGTGGTGTGAGCTGGCCGCGTCGCTGAGCGAACGGGCCGGGCGGCCGCAGCAGGCGGCGTCCCTGCTGCTGCGCTCCGGCAGACGGGCACTGGCCCGAGGCGCGCTGTCCACCGCCGAGCAGGTCCTGGAACGCGCGGGCGTGCTCGCCGACGGGTGCGGTGACCACGCCACGGGCACGCTGACCGGGGAGGCGCTGACGGAGGTGCTCGCCCTGGCGGGCAAGACGGATCAGGCCTTCCGGGTGGGTGAGGGGGTGCTGGCGCGGCTGGACGAGATGCCGGACAGCACGGCGCGCCGGATCGCGGTCCGCCTCTGCCTGGCCAGGACCGCGATCGGGGCCATGCGCTGGGAGGAGGCCGGCGACCAGCTGGATCTCGCCCGTACGCTCGGGCGCTCCGGGCCCGGCACCGCGTTCGCCGCGCGGATCGACGTGATGGCGGCCCGGCTGGCCCTGGAGGAGGGCCGGCTCGACGACGCCACGGCACTGGGCCGGACCGCCCTGGCGCATGCCGCGGGCGCGCCCGAGGTGGCCTGCGAGGCGTTGATCATCCTGGGCCGGCGGGAGCGGCTGCACGACATGGCCGCCGCCGCACGCTCCTTCGCCGAGGCGTACGGGCTGGCCGAAGGGCGGGCGTTGCCGTACTGGTCGATTCAGGCGCTGCACGAGCTGGGCACGGTGGAGACGCTGACGACGGGCAGCCTGGACCGGTTCCGGCAGGCGCGTGATCTGGCGGTGGCGTCGGGCGCGCTGGCCACGGCGGCCATCCTCGAGGTCCAGCTGGCCGGTGCGCACCAGGTCAGGTTCGAGCCGGAGCTGGGCTTGGCCGCCGCGACGCGGGCCATCGAAGGAGCCAGGCGGTTCCGGCTGCGGGGAGCGCAGGCGATGGCGACGGTGTACGCGGCCGGCTGCTACGCGCTGGAAGGGCGATCCACCGAGATGGCGGCGGCGCTGGCCGAGGCGGAGGCGCTGGCCGGGGACGACGGAGCCGCGGTGGCGATGGGACTGGGGCATGGCCGGTCCCTCTTCCACCTGCTCAGGGAGGAGCGCGCCGCCGCGCTGGACGCGCTGGAGGAGGCGATGGTGCGCATCCGCAGGGTGCCCACGGGACCGCCGGGCATCTTCCGGGGCCTGTGGGCGCTGGTGCGCACGCTGGACGACGATCCGGAACAGGCGGAGCAGGCCCGCGCGGAGGTGCGGGAATCGGGTGCGGTCGCGGTTCCGATCAACGTGGGCATACTGGGTTTCGCCGACGCGGCCGCGCTCGGCCGGGGCGGCGATCGGGCGGCGGCGGAGCGGGTCTACGCCACCGCCGACAGTGCGCTCGCCTCCTGGGAAGGCGGGGACGGGCTGCGCCAGCTGGCCCGGCGGCTGGTGGCGGAGGCCGCGCTGCGCGACGGCTGGGGCGATCCGGCGGTCTGGTTACGCGAGGCCGCGGCGTTCTTCTCCGGCACGCCGCATCACGCGGTCGTCGTGGCCTGCCAGTCGCTGCTGCGGTCGGCCGGGCTGTCCGCGCCCCGGCTCGCCGTCGGCGATGTCCCCGCCGATCTCCGCGCGCGGGGCGTCACCGAGCGGGAGCGGGACGTGCTCGCCCTCGTCGGCCTGCGGCTGTCCAACAAGGAGATCGCCGACCGGCTCGTGCTCTCCCCGCGTACGGTCGAGAAGCACGTGGAGCACCTGCTCGCCAAGACCGGCCTGGACAACCGCCTGGCCCTGGCCGGGCTCGCCGTCCGGCTGCGCCTCACCGAAACCCCGCCGCCTGCGTAATACGTAGATCTGAGAAGTACGTGGCGACATAAGTAGTGATCACCGATGTGGCCCGTAGGGCGCGCGCGTCACCGTGGATCCGCACCTGACGATCAGCGAATCCCTGAGGAGTTGGCCCATGGCCGGCGAGACGCGTATGCCCGGAATCAGAACCAAGATCACAGCCTTACTCGCCACGATGGTGATGTCCGTCGCGATGACCGCGGCCCTCGGGAGCACCCAGGCGGCCTACGCGGACCGATGCGACCTCGACGTGTGGTGCGAAGACCCGACCGACCCGGAGGACAACCGGCCGCCCTCCTGGACTCCCGGCGGCCGGATCACCCGGGTGATGTCCTTCGGCGACTCGTACGCGTCGGGCGAGGGCGCCCCCGACGCGAACATGGGGAAGGAGTGGCTGGACAAGCCGTGCCACCGGTCCAAACTGTCCGGGATCGCCGTGGCGCTCGAACGCCTGCGCACGGAAAGCCCGTACCGCGACGAGTTCACCCACTACAACTACACGTGCAGCGGGGCCGCCGTGGTGCGGAGTCCGGGCTTCGACCTCGACGGTGACGGTGACGTCGAGCCCGGCGACATCTGGGCGGGCGAGGACTTCGGCGGCGACGGCGGCATCCTGACCCCGCAGCAGGGCCCGGACAAGGAAGCGCAGATCGACCAGGCCAACGCCCAGGTCGGGGACATGGTGGTCGACGCGCTCACCATCGGCGGCGGCGGCAACGACGTGGGATTCGCCCCCATCGTCGCGGCCTGCGCCTATCACCTGAACTGCACCAGTCAGATGATCGCGAATCTGTGGCAGCAGTGGCACGCCGGCCTGCCCGGAAGGCTGAACGACCTGATCACCGCCATCCAGGGCGACGCGACCGGAGCCAACCGCCGCCTGCAAGCCCAGGTACGGGACGTCTATTGGACGACATATCCGGACATGACTCGGCCGAGTTCTGGGACGTACTGCCACAACCAGGGTGGTTTCCCGCTCGACTGGCTCAGCAGTACGGAGGTCAGGTGGATCAGCCAGCAGGTGGTCGCCGGTCTCAACCAGGAGATCCGTGCCGCGGTGGCCCGGGCCAACCAGGTGCAGGGGCGTCCGCATCCGCGCTGGCACGTCGTGGAAGCGGAGGACTGGACCGGGCACAGCTTCTGCCAGGTCCCCTCCAGCAAGTACCTCAACAACTTCGACGACAGCTGGAACAGGCAGGGCGACGCCTGGGGGATCGCGCACCCGAACGCGGCCGGCTACCGGTCGCTGGCCAACAGCTACTACCGCGCCCTGTCGTACCTGAACAAGGCGTGGCCCAGCACCGAGCGGCAGTTCCGCCTGGTGGCCGCCCATGTCAACAGCAGCAACGCGGAGAACGCCGCCGGCGCCGTCCGGCAGTCCAGCTATGTCGGCTGGAACACCCACATGCCGCCGCATCAGCTCTGGCGGGCGGTGCGGACCCCGCAGCGCAGTGGCGCCGGCTTCGTGTCCTCGGCCGACGGCCGCTGCGTCACCGGCACCAGCGTCGGCGCGAACCTGACGATGGAGCCGTGCGCGGACGACGCGCGCCAGCGCTGGCAGTTCAAGCCGGACCGGAACGGTAACTGGATCATCGTCACACCCGGCGCGCGGAACTGCCTGAGCGTCCTGAACGCGAGCCGCGACTGGGGAACCCCGTACACCGTGGCTCCGTGCACGTTCGAATCACATCAGACGTTCTCGCTGAGCGAGGCGTACGCGGATCTGTTCCGGTACAACAACACCTCGGGCGACCATCGGACCGGGATCGAGCCGCCGCAGGGGTACCACAAGGAAGGGCTGCTCGGACGGCTCAGCGCGGGCCAGCTCACCGGCATGACCGGCCTGTACTCCTGCCTGCTGGGCAGTGACCACTTCACCTCCACCGACGCGAACTGCGAGGGACAGCGGGTGCTGGGCCGGTTCGGCTTCCTCTACGTCGCGGCACCGCCGAACACGCAGACGATCCCGCTCCATCGGTGCACCGTGCACGGCAGCGGCGACCACTTCGACTCGACCGACCCCAACTGCGAGGGACAGCGGTCGGAGGGCCGGATGGGCTACCTGCTGGCCTGACCATGGCTACTGGGCCAGGGCGGTGGAAGTCCGCCCTGGCCCAGTCGTCCGCCGGCGTCAGAGCACGATCCCGGCGATTCTCTCGACGGTGCTGAAATCGCCCATCGAGGCGCGGTTCTTGGCCACGCCCACGCAGATCCCGGTGGCCGTGTCCGCGAAGCCCGCGCTGCCTCCGCTGCCCGCCATCCCGAACACGGTCGGCCTGCTCGGCGCCGCGGTCAGGCCGATCGAATAGCCCAGCGCCCAGGTGGCGGGTCCTCCGGTGACCTCGTCCAGGCCGGTCACCGCCGGAGAGGACAGCTCCCGCACACGTTCGGCGGAGACGAGTTCACCGCCGAGCAGCGCGTCGTACATGCGGGCCACCGCGCGGGCGGTCATCGTGGCCCCAGCCGGGATGTCGGAAGTCAGCACATCCGTACGGTTGCTGAAGGCGGCGTCCGGCATGGCCGCCATGGGCGCGGCCGTGTACCCGTCCACGACCTTGAAGAACGGGATGTTCGCCAGCACCTCCGCGGGCAGCTCCATCGGCGGCCCGGCGTCCTCGATCCTGGCCAGCCGGCCGAGCTCGGACTCGGGCACGCCGAAGAACAGCTCGCCGGCCAGGCCGAGCGGCTCCGCCACCTCCTCGCGGAGCACCTGCGAGATCCGCTTGCCGGTCGCCCGGCGTACGACCTCGCCGAGGATGTATCCGTAGGTCTGCGGGTGGTAGCCGAAGCGCGTACCGGGTTCCCACCACGGCGTGGCGGTGGCGATCGCGGCGCACATCTTGTCCCAGTCGCACAGGTCCTCGGGCGTGGTGCCGACGGGAACCCCCGGCACTCCGGTCGCGTGCGTGAGCGCGTGGCGTACGGTCGCCTTGTCCTTGCCGTGGGCGGCGAACTCGGGCCACAGGTCGGCGATCACGGTCTCGTAGTCGAGGGTTCCGCGTTCGGCGAGCACGTGGACGACCGTGGCGGTGACGCCCTTGCCGGTGGAGGTTCCGTACACCGGGGTGCCGGAGGTGAACGGGCGGCCCGTCGCGGGGTCGGCGAAGCCCGCCACCGCGTCCACCAGCAACTCGCCGTGCCGGTAGACGGCGACCTGCACTCCGCGCTCGACGCCCGACTCGACCAGCTCGTCGATGGCGGCCTGCACGTCCTTCTGAAGATCAGTCATGAGGTTTCCTCTCTCGAAATGCCGCCCGTAAGACGACGGCCGCGCGAAAAAGGAATCGGCTCCTCAGAGGGACGCGGGAAGACCGAACCGGCGGAACGCCTCGCCGCCGTACGTGGTGATCTGGGTGACCAGCCCGTCCTCGGTCCGCAGGATCGCCAGCCAGGACGGCTGGAAGTCGGCTTCGCCCGCTCTGCGAAGGTACGCGGCGGCCGCGGGCTGCCGGTTGGCCGCGGTGGCGAGCAGCCGCAGCTCCCCCCACGCCGCTTCGCCGACCATGGCGGGAGTCCACGTGGCCAGGAACGCCTCGCGTCCCAGCAGCCAGACGGGCTGCGGCGGCATGGCCTGCCACACGTCCGCCCGCAACAGCTTCGCGAGGGCGGCCGGGTCGGCCTTCTCGACGGCGTCGATGTATCGCTGGAGCGTGCCGCGCTCCGCCGCGGTCGGCTCGGCGGACGCCCAGTCCAGCCGCTGGGCGGGCAGGTGCTCCTTGACCGTCGGCCTCGCGCGCTGCAGAGCGCTCTTCACCGCCGCGACGGTCAGCTCCAGCGACTCGGCCGTCTCCTGCGCCGACCACCCGAGCACGTCCCGCAGGATCAGCACCGCCCGCTGCCGAGGCGGCAGATGCTGGATCGCGATCAGGAAGGCCAGCTCGATGGTCTCCCGCTCGATCACCTCGTCGGCCGTGTCCAGAAGCACGTCAGGGTACGGCTGAAGCCACGAAACCGTGGTCGACGTCGGCGCGGCGAGCCCGGCATCGGCCAGGGCGGGCGCAGGTCGCGGCTGCGGCTGACGGGGATGCGCCCTCAGGTGATCGAGACAGGCATTGGTCGCGATCCTGTACAACCAGGCACGCAGGCCGCCGTCGTTCTTCAAGGTGTCCTGCCGCCTCCAGGCCCGCAGGAACGTCTCCTGAACCAGGTCCTCGGCCTCGTCGAACGATCCGAGCATGCGATAGCAGTGCACGTGCAGCTCTCGCCGGTGCTCCTCGATCTTCTCGCCGAAACCGTCCAGCGCTATCGCATCCCTGACCGAAGGGCGAGGGAACTACCACCCGGAGAGAGGAGCCCATGGATGGCCTCACCGACTCTGATATCCCTCATGACGAGAAAATCCTAGCGATTGACGTTAAATGGGCTGGACGCCGCCCGATGTCTCTCGGGCGGCGCCCAGCCACGGTGTTCGGTCGGGTCAGCTCTGGGCGGCCAGGCGGAAGGACTGGGCGGCGGTGCCGTTGCACGTGTACTGGACGAGTTGTACCGAGTCGGCGGTCGACGCGGCCGGGACGTCCAGGCACTTGCCGCTGTTGCGGTTCACGAAGTGGTAGTAGCCGCCGCCTTCGGACACCGGCTGCCACTGCTGGTTGTTGCCGCCGCCGTACGTCCAGGTCTGGATGGGGGCGTTGTCGGCGGTCGAGACGTTGGTCACGTCGAGGACCTGGGCGCTGTTGCCCCGGTTGTTGACCCGCGTGTAACCGCCGCTCGTGGGCGCGAACTGGTACTGCTGGGCGTTGGTCGCGTTGCACGTGTACTGCTGGATCGCGGTCCCGTTGGCGGTGCCGGCCGCGCGGGCGTCCACACACTTGCCGCTGTTCTTGTTGACGACCGAGTACCACGTGGTCGGGGAGATCGGCTCAGTGGTCGGGGGAGTGGTCGGGGGAGTGGTGGTGCTCTCTCCCGCCAGCCAGAGCAGGCCGTTGATCAGCCACTGGTTCTGCTGAGCGCTCGCGAAGGTCGACGACGTACGCGTGTTCGTGGAGTAGTTCATCCCGTTGTGGCCGAAGTTCGCGTACAGCATCTTGTACTTCGTGTTGGTCCACATGATCGGGTAGAAGCCGCTGCGCCACTGCTGGTTCGGGTCGCTGCCGACCGGGAAGCTGGACTGGTCGATCGACGCGAGGATGCGGATGTCGGGGTTCTGCCGCAGGTCACGGCTCCACGAGTACCACTCGCTGACCGACGACTGGATGGTCGCGGGCAACCCCGCCGTGGACGGATGGCCGCGGTCCTCGATCTTCAGGGTCTCGGCGGTCGGCGCCCACGTGTTCGTCGCGAACGCCCCCGAGCCCAGCAGCGTGTTGTAGTACCAGCTCCACGAGCCCGGATTCGTGGTGAAGGCGCTGACGTGGAATCCCATCCACGCCCCGCCGTTCTGCATGTACGTCTGGAACGCGGCGCGCTGGCCAGCGGGCGGCGCGTCGTCCAGGAACATGATGACCTTGTACTGCGACAGCCCCGAGGAGCTGAGGCGGCTCCAGTCCGTGGTCGACTCCCAGGTGAAGCCGTTCTGGGCGGCGGCCGTGGGGAACCATGCCTGGGCGTCCTTGACGAAGTCGATGTGGGCGGCGTCCCAGGTGCCGTTGTAGAAGGCGAGCACCTTGAACGGGGCGGCGGCGCTGGTGGCGGGGGTGACCGCGAGGTTGGCGGACGTCGCGACCGTGACGGCGAAGAGCGTGGCGAGGAAGCGTTTCACGATTTTTCTGGGCACGGGTGATCCTTCAGCGGTGGGGGTCGTGCTGAGAGTGGAGATGGCCGCCGGTGCCGGGCTTGCCATGGCGTACGCGTCGAGGGGCGACCGCCATCGCGCCGACACGGCAGTAGCCCAGGGCCTTTCTTAAGAAAGTTTCCTAACAATAAGACTGCGCTGAGGTTACGATCACCCGGGCCCGCCTGTCAATGGCGGGGTCAGAAGCGTGCGGGGATGATGTCAGAGGCCAGGAGGCCGACGACGGAGGCGTGGAGTGGTCCGGCTGCGGAGGGGGAGCGCCGGACCACCGGCCTGAGGCGGGCGGCTTAGTAGAGGCCTTCCTCGGTGTTGGAGTCGGCGCTGATGGTCCCGCCGTCGCCGTCGATGAACTTCGCCTCGATGTAGACCTCGTCGCCGTTGTTGCCCCAGCCGCTGTCCTCGTTCAGGAACGAGCCCTGGGGGACCTCCCAGCCGTAGTCCAGGCGGATGCCGTCCGGGCCCGCCGTCAGGCCGTAGTCGCCCCTGTACCAGGTGATCGGGCCGTAGATCATCGGGTCGGTGCCGGGGTCGCTGCCGTAGAAGCGGACCTGGATCCTGCCGCCGTGGATGAGGTAGCCGTTCGCGTCGTACTCGTTCATGGGCACGTGCACGCTCAGGTTGATGGTCCGGGCGGCGGGCACGCCGGTGTTGAAGCCGATCTCCAGGTGGGCGGTGATCACGGTCGCCGCCTGGGCGGGCGTCGTGACCAGGCCGACGACGCCGACGCCGGCCACCAGGACGGCGGCCAGCCGGTTGAGAATGCTCTTCATGGTCTGTCCTTCTCGGGTTCTGATCGCTATGGAGCGATCCAGGGCAAAATTGAGACGCGGCCGGTCGCGGCCGACTCACAGGGAAGGCGTTCCAGGCCGTTCCGCCGGGCGACACGCGTGGAACTGATCGCGCGCTTGGGGACAGGGCTCGTCGAGATCGGGACTGGAAAGAGATACTCCATCCATGGCCGTACGCTTCTGCCCTGTTCTGGTCGGCCGGGACCGTGAGATGGCCGACCTGAGCGCCGCGCTGGCCGACGCCAGGGCGGGTACGGCCGGGACCCGGATCCTGACGGGTGTCGCCGGGGTCGGGAAGTCGCGCCTGGTGGCCGAGTTGGCGGCGGAGGCCAAGGCGGCCGGGATGGCGACCTTGACGGGACGGGCCACGCAGGCGGCGCGACGGGGAGCGTTCCGGCCCGTCGCCGAGGTGCTGATGGCGGCGCTCCGCACTACGAATCCTGACGATCTCGCCCATCTGCGTCCGTTCCGATCGGCCCTCGGGCGGTTGGTGCCGGATTGGGCTGATGAAGGGCCGGCACCGGAGGTTTCGCTGGTCGTCCTGGCCGAGGGGGTGCTGCGGCTGCTCGCGGCCGTCGCCGGGGAACGCGGCGCGCTGCTCGTATTCGAAGACCTGCATTGGAGCGACCCGGAGACCCTGGAGGTGCTGGAGTACCTGGCGGACAACCTTCGCTCCGAACGTGTCCTGTGCGTGGCGACCATGCGCCCGGACCCGGACTCCGAGGCGTACGCGCTGGCCAGACGGCTCACGGCCCGGCGTTCCGCGGGTGAGGTGGAGGTGGCGGCGCTGCCACCGTCGGCCGTACGGCGCATGGCGCGGCTGTGCCTCGGGATCGAGGAGACCTCGCCAGGCACAGCGCTGCCCGAGGCGCTCGAACCGCTGGTGCTGGCGCGAGCCGAAGGGCTGCCGCTGCTGGTCGAGGACCTGCTGGCGACCGCGCGCGACAGCGGGGTGCTGCGGCGGGAAGGCGGAGCCTGGGGGCTGGCGGACGAGGCCGCCCGGGTCATCCCGCGCGATTTCGCCGACACCGTGCGCAGGCGCGTCACCCTGCTCGGCGATCCGGCCGGGTCGCTGCTCCAGGCGGGCGCCGCGCTCGGCACGGCCTTCGACTGGCGCATCGCCGCCGAAGCGAGCGGCCTCCCCGCGCCGGCGGCGCTCGCCGAGTTACGCCGCGCCGTCGAGGTGGGCCTGCTGCGGGTCAACGAGGACGAGGACGGACCGTCCTTCGGCTTCCACCACGCGCTGACGCGGGACGCGGTCTGGTCGACGCTGCTCCCGCACGAACGCCTGCGCCTCTCGGCCGCGGCCCTGCGCGCGGTCGAGGCCCACCATCCTGACCTGCCCGGACAGTGGTGCGACCTGGCCGCGTCGCTTAGCGAACGCGCGGGCCGGTCGGGACACGCGGCGTCCCTGCTGCTCCAGTCGGGACGGCGGGCGCTCGCGCGCGGCGCGCTCTCGACCACCGAACAGGTGCTGGAACGCGCCCGCCGCCTCGCCGCCGACTCCGGCGACCTTCCCCTCCGTACGGCGGTCGGCGAAGCCCTGACCGAAGTCCTCTCCCTGGCGGGCATGACCGATCGCGCCTTCGCGGCCGGGGACGCCGTGCTGGCGGAGCTCGCCCGGCTGCCCGAGTCGGCGGAGGCGCGGCTGAGGGTGCACCTGTGCCTGGCCAGAACCGCGATCGGCGCGACCCGGTGGTCCGACGCGGGACGACATCTGGGCCACGCCCGCGAACTGGCGGAAGGCCCGGGGACGGCGCTCGCCGCGCGGATCGACGTGGTCGCCGCCCAGGTCGCGATGGGTGAGGAGCGGCTGGACGACGCCACGGCCCTGGCCCACTCGGCTCGGACGGCCGCGGCTCCCGAGGTCGCCTGCGAGGCGCTGATCATTCTCGGACGGCGGGAGCGGCTCGGCGACCTGGCCGCCGCCGGGCGGTCCTTCACCGAGGCGTACGAGCTGGCGCGACGTCACGCGTTGCCGTACTGGTCGATCCAGGCTTTGCACGAGCTGGGCACCGTGGAGACGTTGTCGACGGGGAGGGTGGACCGGCTGCGGCAGGCGTACGAGCAGGCGGTGGGCGCGGGGGCGCTGGCCACGGCCGCCATTCTCGATCTGCAACTGGCCGGAGCGCATCATGTCCGGTTCGAGCCGGCGTTGGGTCTGGAGGCCGCCACGAGGGCCGCGGACGGCGCGCGCCGGTTCCGGCTGGGGCACGCCCTGCCCATCGCGCTCATCCAGAAGGCGGCGTGCCACGCGCTCACCGGGCACCGCGCCGAGATGGAGGAGACGCTGAGGCAGGCCGAGTCGATCGCTCCCGGCGACGCCGCGGTGGGGGCGCTGGCCTGGGGGCACGGCCGGGCTCTGCTCGCACTGCTCCAGGAGGACCGTGACGCCGCGGTCCGGGCGCTGGACACGGCCATGGCCTTCATCCGGCGCACGCCCGGCGGGCCTCCGGGGATCTTCCGCGGTCTGTGGGCCCTGGTGAAGGTGCTGGAGGATCCGCGGGAGGCGTACGCGCGAGAGGTGCGGGAATCCGGCGTGACCACGCTGCCCATGAACGCCGGGCCGCTCGGGTACGCCGACGCGGTCCTGCTCGGGCATGCCGGCGACACCGCCGGAGCCGAGTCGGCCTTCGACGCCGCCGATACGATCATGGCCTCCTGGGAAGGGCACGACGGCCTGCGGAATCTCGCCTGGCGACTGGTGGCGGAGGCCGCCCTGCGCGACGGCTGGGGAGAACCCGCGATGTGGCTGCGGCAGGCCGCGACCTACTTCGCCGGCACCCCGCACCACGCGATCACCTCCGCCTGCCAGGCGCTGCTGCGCTCCGCCGGGCAGCCGGTGCCCCGCCTCGCCCGCGGCCAGGTCCCCGCCGAACTGCGCGCCCGAGGCGTCACCGGCAGAGAGACCGACGTGCTCGCGCTGCTCGGCCTGCGCCTCTCCAACAAGGAGATCGCGGATCGCCTGGTCCTGTCCCCGCGGACCATCGAGAAACACGTGGAACGCCTGATGAGCAAGACCGGCCTGGACGACCGCCTCGCCCTGGCCGGCCTCGCCGCCCGCCTGCGCCTCGCCGACCGGCCACTGGATACGTAGCTACGTACGTGGGCGACCCCGATGTTTTCCGTACGTCGCGCCCGGCACGGTGGACAGTGACCGGAACACGACACGAGGAGACCATCGTGCAGACCCCATCGATCATCACGCAGCCGTTCATCCTGTCGCCCAAGGAGGGCAAGGCCATCTGGCACATGGGCGTACTCATGCACTTCAAGGCCGTGGGCGAGGACACCGGCGGCGCGTTCTGG
The DNA here is from genome assembly GCF_016862995.1 of Acrocarpospora phusangensis. GTDB lineage: Bacteria > Actinomycetota > Actinomycetes > Streptosporangiales > Streptosporangiaceae > Acrocarpospora > Acrocarpospora phusangensis. The sequence continues at coordinate 27,830 of NZ_BOOA01000033.1, read as the reverse complement.
CTGGCGGAGGCGACGGCCGCCATGGGCGCGGGACCGCCCATGCACGTCCACGCCCACGAGGACGAACTCTGGTACGTGCTCGACGGCGAGGTCAGCTTCTACGTCGGCGACGACGTCGCCACCGTCGGCCCCGGCTCCGTCGTGTACGGCCCCCGCAACGTCGCCCACACCTTCAAGGTCGAATCCCCCACCGCCCGCTTCCTCGGCATGGCCACCCCGGCCGGCTTCGAAAACTTCTTCCTCGAATCCGGCCACCCCGCCGAAACCTTGACCATCCCCCCACGCCCGACCGAACCCCCCAACGTGGAGGCCCTCGCCGCCCACCTGGCCCGGTATGGCACCCAGATCGTGGGACCGCCCCGCTAGCGCGGGGGCGTAGAAGTGATTGCGAGCCTGGCAGGCCCCTACCCGCGCTGCTTCGGGGTCTATCGTCAGCGCTCGATCAGGGGAGAAGACGGAGGGCGTTTGTTCGGCCCACACGGCGATGCCAGGCCGATTCCTCTCCCAGCGGGGCGATGGGCAGGATCAGCGCACCCGCCCGCACCCGAGTCGGTCTCGTCAGTGGACGTAGTCGCCCGGTTTCCTCCTGGTCAGCGCTCTCGATCGAGGGGGCCGGGCGGGCGGGGGACCAAGTCGTTGGACGGAGGTGGTGGGGGTTCGGGGGGTTTGGGGGTGCGGGCCAGGGCCTGGGTGTAGGCGGTGCGGAGTTTGGCCAGTTCGGCTTGGGGGTTGGTGAACCAGTTGGTGGACCAGACGCGGTGGAAGCTCCAGCCGAGGCGTTCCAGGTGCTCCTTGCGGAGGCGGTCGCGGTCGCGGACGCTGCGGGAGGCGCGGTACGAGGTGCCGTCGGTCTCGATGGCGAGGATCATCCGGGCGGGGTCGTCGGGGTGGGTGGCCGCGAAGTCGACCCGGTAGCCGCCCACGCCGTACTGGGGGACGACGCTGATGCCGAGCGCGGCCAGCTGGTCGCGTACGTCGGCCTGGAAGGGGTCGAGGTCGTCGCGGCCCGAGGCGTTCGCGGCGGTGCCGCCGGAACCCGCGTACGAGAGGTAGTCGGCGAGCAGGCGGGCGCCCGCCTTGGTCAGCCGATCCGGGTCGACGTCGTGGCTGGAGAACGAGCTGACCAGGGTGAGCCGCCGTTTGGCCCGGGTGGCGGCCACGTTGAGCCGGCGTTCGCCGCCGTCGCGGAGCAGCGGGCCCCACTGGTAGCGCATCCGGCCGTCGGGGTGCTTGCCGTACCCGATGGACAGGATGATGGCGTCGCGTTCGTCGCCCTGGACGCGTTCGAGGTTCTTCACGAAGAACGGATCGGCCTGGTCCTCGGCGAAGAAGCCCTCCACGTCGGGGCGGTGGGTGAGGCGGGAGCGGAGTTCCGCGTCGATGCGTTCGGCGTGCCGGAGGCCGAGGGCGATCACGCCGAGGGACTCGTCGGGCCGGGTCGCCGCGTGCTCCAGGATCAGCTCCACGACCTTGTCGACCTCGGCGGTCACCGACGTCTCCTGGCCCTTGCCCGGAGCCTGCGCGACCACGACATGCGTCAGGCAGTCGTCGCGCGAGACGCCGGGGAACGTGGTCAGCGCGCCGCCGTAGATGCGGGTGTTGGAGAACGCCACCAGCCGTTCGTCGCGGCTGCGGTAATGCCAGGTCAGCGGGCAGGTCGGCAGCAGCGGGCGGAGGGCGTCGAGGACCGATTCGAAACCGGCGCCGAACGACACCAGGTCGTCCATGTCCTCCTCGGCCTCCTCGTCGCCGACCTGGCGGAAGAAGTTGGTCGGCGGCAGCTGCCGGTCGTCCCCGGCCACGACGATCTGGTGCCCGCGCATGATCGACGGGATGGCGTCGGCGGGCACGACCTGGCTGGCCTCGTCGAAGATGACCACGTCGAAGACGCGGGCGAGCGGCAGCACCTGGCTGACCATCAGGGGTGACATCGCCCAGCAGGGTTTCAGCGCGAACAGGACATCCCCGGCCTGGTCGAGAAGGCGGCGCAGCGGCAGATGGCCACGGCGGACCGCGGCCTGCTTGCGGATCACCCGGGCTTGCAGCGGGTGCCGGTCCTCGGCTTCCCGTACGCGTCCGGCCCAGGCGCGGCGGACTCGCGTGCGGTTGGCGGCCAGGTGGCGTACGTCGTCGATCTGGAACTCGCTGGCGATCTCGTCGAGAGCGGCGCCGTCGTAGGCCGCGTAGCGGGGGTCGCGGACGCGGATGTGGTCCAGGACCGTGGCGTACCAGGCGTGGTCGAAGACCTGGGCGGCGAGGCCGGGACCGGCTTCCCTGCGGGCCAGGCCGTCGAGGAGCGGGCCGAGGCCGAGCGCGTCGAAACCCACGCCGAGCTCGTAGAGGCGCGGCAGCTTCCACGGGGTGTCCCGGTCGGCGGCGAGCCTGGCCAGGACCGGCTCATCGTCGGAAGGAATCCGGACATACCTGCGGAGCGAGGCCAGCGCCCGCTCGCTCTGCTCGCCGAAAGCCAGCAATTCCGCGAAACCGGCCGGAAGCCTGGGCGATCCCGGTCCGGTACGGAGATACTCCCACGCGGCCAGCTGAGCGGCGGCGGAGCTGAGCGCCGTGTGCAACTCCTCGCGGGAAACCTTCGGCGGGCCGATCCACAGCGCCTTCGCTTGACGGCTCAGCCGGAACCGGTCCCGCAGACTGGCTCCCTCGCCGGTCGCCGCGGCCAGTTCGGCGGGGTTCGCGCCATACACGTTCGGGTCGAACAGCTCAAAGGTGCGGGCGATCCCGGCCAGCAACTCAAGTAGGGCCAGTTGGGAGGAGTAGGAGGTGGGCGGGGTCAGGCCGAGTTCGTCGCAGGCGCGGTGGAGGCGGTCGGCCAGCATCGGCCGGGTGACCGTGGTCAGCTCGGAGACCAGGTCCATGGCCAGGCGGGCGTCGTTGGGGGTACGCAGGGCGGCGCCGTACCAGGGGGTGGAGGCCGGGCGGAGGGTGAATCCGCCGAGGTGGGCGAACTCGCGCAGGTCGTCGCAGATGCGGTCGGCGGATTCGCGGTCCATGCGGTCGGAGAGCGCCAGCCGTACGGGGGTGCGGGCCTCGGCGGGGATGCCGAGCAGCGCGGACTGCACCTCGAAGGGCGTCACGCCCCACGGTTCGTGTACCTCGTGCAGCGCGGTGACGTGCTGGTTGAGGCGTTTCTGGCGTTCTGCCAGGCGGCGGTGCGGGGCCTCGTCGGCGGTTCCGGCGACCTGGGCGGCCAGATCGAGGGTGGTGCCCAGGTCCTTGGCGATGCGCTGCCTGTCCCTCGTGCCCTCGTGGATGTCGATCACCATGTCGCCGAGCCCGGCGCCCTTCAGGCGGGACAGGACGGCGTCGATGGCGGCGCGCTTCTCGGCCACGAACAGGATCTTCCGGCCTCGGGCCACCAGACCGGCGATGAGGTTGGCGATCGTCTGGCTCTTGCCCGTGCCGGGCGGGCCGTGGATGACCAGACTGCGTCCGGCGAGTACGGCGTCGATGGCGCTGCGCTGGGAGGAGTCCGCGTCCAGGACCGAGTAGTCCGACTCGGGCGTGTCGTCGGGGGGCTCGCTGATGTCGCTGGTCAGCAGGAGTTCCTGCGCCTCCGGGTCGCCGGCGATCGCGGCCACGATGTCGCTGTCGGCGAGCAGTTCGCCGGCGGCCTGCATGTCCCTGACCATGGGGAGCTTCGCGTACGTGAAGGTGCCGATGACCTGTCTGGGGAGGATCTCGAAGCCGGGGACCTCGGCGAGTTCCGCGGCGCGGGTGAGGTCGGCGGGGGTGGTGATGGCGGCGCCGTACACGGTGGCGAGTTTGTGGACGAGGACGGGGTTGAGTTCCTCTTCGTCGTCCAGGACGAGTTCGAAGTCGTCGTGGCGGGCGCGGGTGGGGGTGATGGTGAGGCCGCGGAGCAGTACGGGGGCGGCGGGTTCGAGGAACAGTTCGTCCCAGCGGGCCATGCCGGTGGCGAGGTAGCCGGCGCGGATGCCGCGTTCTTCGAGCAGCTCGCGGGCTTTGCGGTGGATGGCTTGGATGCGGCGGATCGCGTCGGATCTTTGGTCGGCGTCGGTGAAGAGGCGCGTTAAGCGGATTGATCCGGTGCGGAGGAAGCGGTCCAAGGCGGTGGGGTCGGCGTGGGACAGGTCGAGTGTGCCTGCTCTGCGGTCTTTGTAGTAGAGCAGCGTGTTGCGGCCGCCCAGGTCGGTGAGGGCGGCGATCCAGCGGGCTTGGGCGGACTCGATCAGCTCCCCGCGACGGCTGTCGGTGGGTTCGGCCACTGGGATCCACTGCCCGGAAATATCGGGATAACACCGGATGTGGGCTAGGAGTGGCGGTTCGGGGGTGGCTGCGTATGCGGCGATATTTCGGACCCGATCGGGGCGGGAAGGGCCGTTGCTTCGTCGATGCGCGGCGGCGGCGGGGCGGGCCTGGTGGATGTTTGGATGCCTCGGTGAGCTTTCAGGACGCCTTCGGGGAAGGTTTTAAGGACGCCTTCGGGAAGCTTTCGGGACGCGTTTCGGGACATTTCTCTGGACGCGTTTCGGATATTTCAGGACACGGGCGCCGAGGTGCTGGCCTGGCCTTCGCGGACTGCCCCGGTATCAAGCCCTTCGGTCGCGGCCATCATCCGTCGGTAATTGCCGATCTTCGTCTGGATCAGGTGCAAGTGGTTACGCACCTCACGCCACTGCGCCTCCACCGCCTGCCGATGCGCCTCCAGCAACTCCAACCGCTGCGGCACCGTCTCGTTCCCCCGCAACGCCAGCTTGACGAACGTCGCGATGTCGGCGATCGGCATCCCCGTGGCCCGCAGCCGAGCCACGAAAACCAGCCATTCCAGGTCCTCCTCGGTGTACCGGCGATAACCACTGCTGTCCCGCCCGACCGGCGGAACCAGCTTGATGCGCTCGTAGTACCGCAAGGTGTCCTGACTCAGGCCGACCTTCCCGGCCGCCTCCCGGATCGTCCACCCGGCCACCGTCATGTCTCCCCGTCCTTGAGCAGAGCGTCGACCTGCGCCATCTGATCCGGCGACAGCGGGCCGTACGCCAGCGCTCCCGCGTTCTCCCCAGCCTGCCGCATGCCCTTGAACCCCGGAATCGGCACGGTGTTCTCACCCACCGCCCACAACCACCCCAACGCACCCTGCGCCAAGGTACGGCCGTCGCTGGTCAACACCTCACCGATCGCGGCAAGCCGGCGCAACCCGTCCGCGGTCGGGCGCCCGTCCCGGAACAGCGAGATCCAGGACTGACCCGACCCGCGTACGTCGTCCGTGGGCAACGCCGAGCCGCTGGAGTACTTACCGCCGAGCAACCCCATCGCCAGCGGCCCTCGGACAATGGCGGCCAAGCCCAGCCGAGCGCATTCGGTGACCATGTTCCGGTCACCCTCCAGCACATTCAGATGAATCTGAGCGGTCGCGCAATGCGGACCGGCCGCGAACAACTCGACATTCGACAGCCGGTCAGTACTCCACCCGTACGCCCGAATCTTCCCCTCCTCGACCAGCGCCTCCAGTTCCACCCGCAGCGCCAGGGCCTCCGGTTCCGGGCAGTCCCAGAGGTGAAGCTGATACAGGTCGATCACATCGGTGCCCAACCGGCGAAGGCTGCCCTCAAGCGCCCGCCGCAAATGGGCCGGACTCGAATCCTCGCCGGTAATGGTGTGCGTCGCCCGGTCGTAGGTACGGCCGAACTTACTGGCGATCACTACCTGATCCCACCGGCCGGCCAACGCACGACCGAGTACGTCCTCCGACCGGCCGTACACATCGGCGGTGTCGAAGAACGTGACCCCGAGATCCATGGCCTGGTGAATAGCCCGTATCGACTCGCCGTCATCCACCGCGCCCCAACCGACCGACCGCCCGTTCTCAACGATCGCCCCGCCGATGGGCCAACACCCGAAACCAAGCGCGCTGACGACAATCCCACTACGACCGAGCGTACGCGTGACCATGAATTCCTCCGGTGAAGTCGTGCCCGGCCCGTACGCTAAAGCTTCGAGCGCACTCCAAGGCAAGCACGTCCAACGCATCAAAAGGAATTGCTAGCAACTCGCAGCCTTGGCCGGCCGGCACGCACCCCTCATGCGACCTTGCTAACAGTCGGACATAGGGTGATTTGTAGGACGTGTAAGCCCTGCGTCAAGCGCATCGGATGCGAACGGGGGAGGCGGTTGTCCGATGGCGAAACTCCTATTCGTGATGACCGGGACCGCGTACTGGACACTCAAGGACGGCACCAGGCACGCGACGGGATACTGGGCCGAGGAGTTCGCGGCCCCCTACAAGGCGCTCACCGAGGCCGGCCACCAGATCGTGGTCGCCACCCCCAACGGAGTGGTGCCGTACGTGGACATGATGAGCCTTCGCCCCGAGATGGCCGGAAGCGCACAGGCAGCGATCGATCTGGAAGAGATCATCCGCTCCGCGGAGGTGATGCGGCGACCGATCAGGTTGGCGGACGCGCGCGTGGATGACTACGACGCTGTCTACCTCCCGGGCGGCCACGGGCCCATGGAAGATCTGTGCGTCGACGCGGACGCCGGCCGGTTGCTGACCGCGGCACTGGCCTCCGGCAAGCCCCTCGCCATCGTTTGCCACGCCCCGGCCGCGATGCTGGCGACCAGGATTCACGGCGTATCGCCTTTCGCCGGCTACCGCGTCACCGCGTTCACCAACGAGGAAGAGAACGCGGTCGGGCTCGCCCCCAAAGCCCGCTGGCTGCTGGAGGACGAACTCATCGAACTAGGCGTCGACTTCACCAAGGGCGCCATATGGAAGCCGTACACGGTGGTCGACCGCAATCTGTTGACCGGCCAGAACCCTGCATCGGCGGCCGAACTGGCCGGACGGCTGCTCAAGGTCCTCTAAAAGGACGGATCTCCCCCGGGTTACTCGGCAGAGCTGATCCACACGAGGCCGAGGTGTCCACAGGCTGTGGCCGTACCAGTGTCTTGTTCGTCTTATGGCAAGGGACGGGCAGGATGGGCAAAAGGCCCGGTTTTGCCGGGGTTCTGGGATACGATCTACGCGGTTCTGCGGCTCGCATGGACAGGGGCGGCCTGCCTGCGCCGATGACGCGAGGTGGGAGGTCGGCCTGTGGTTGACGATGACAAGAGCGAGGCGGAGCGGGAGCCGGTGACGATCAACACCAGCGTTCCGCATTCTGCACGGGTGTGGAATTACCTCCTGGGCGGGAAGGACAACTATCCCGTCGACCGCATGGCGGGGGACAAGGTCCTCGAGGTGTTCCCGGGCATGGTCGACATCGCCCGCCAGTCGCGGTACATGCTGACCCGCGTGGTCCGCCATCTCGCCGCCGAGGCCGGCATCCGGCAGTTCCTCGACATCGGCACGGGATTGCCGACAGTCGACAACACCCACGAGGTCGCCCAGCGCCTCGCGCCGGAATCCCGGATCGTGTACGTGGACAACGATCCGCTGGTGCTGGTCCACGCCGCGGCGCTGCTGACCAGTTCGCCCGAGGGGGAGACGGACTACCTTCAGGCGGACGTACGCGACCCGGAGCACATCCTCGACGAGGCCGCGAAGACGCTGGACTTCGAGCAGCCGACGGCGCTCATGCTGATGGGCATCATGGGGCTGGTCGCCGACTACGACGAGGCGCGCTCGATCGTCGACCGCCTGCTGGCCGCGCTGCCCTCGGGAAGCTATCTGGCACTGTACGACGGTACGGATACGGATCCGGCATACGTGCGGGCGCTGGGGGGGTACAACCGCGGCGGGGCGGTTCCGTACACGCCGCGCAGTCCTGAGCTCATCAAGGGGTTCTTCGAGGGCGTGGAGCTGCTTGAGCCGGGGGTCGTGCCCGTGTCGTCGTGGCGTATCGAGTCGAACCCGTGGGGCGAGCCGCCGGAGGTGGCGTGCTGGGGCGGGCTGGCCCGCAAGCCCTGACCCGACGTATGCCGTAGACATGTGAAAGAGCCAGTCGGGGCTGTCTTGCTGCCGCTGAAAGCGAAGGTGTCGGCACCCGATGTCGCTAAGCGGCTGGGGCGCAGCGGTGATGTCTTGTGCTCAGGGTCTACGCGAAACAGCAGTCTCGCGCGGATAGATCGATCAGCCGCGCCCTCGCCGCATGTTCAAGGACGTTCGAATGGCCCCGGCTCATGCCGGGGCCATCGCGTTTCTGGGGCCAGAAGGTACAAGTCAGGTTGGCATTTCGCTTGGGCAAGAGGTGCCTCCGGTAGGGTCATGTCCCACTGAGTGGTGTAACTCCAGCCGATCATGCGAGGTCGGCGAGTTGGGCCATGGAGCCTTCGGAGAGGTAGCGGCGGTCGCTGACCTGCCATTCGTCGTGGTGTTCGGCCAGGACGGCGCCGGCCAGGCGGGCCAGCGCGGCAGGGTTGGGGAAGACGCCGACCACGTCGGAGCGGCGTTTGATCTCCCGGTTGAGTCTTTCCAGCGGGTTGGTGGACCAGATCTTCTTCCAGTGCTGGTGCGGGAAGTCGGCGAAGGCGGTGATGTCGTCGGCGGCCTCGATGAGCATCCGCTCGACCGGAGGGAATTGGCGGCCGAGCATGGCGGCGATGGTGGTCAGCTGGTCGCGGACGGTTTGGGCGGTGGGCTGGGCGAAGACGGTCCGGATGGCCGCGGCGACCATCTCCGCCGACCCCTTCGTCACGCGCGAGAGGACGTTTCTCATGAAGTCGAAGCCGTTAAGAAATAAGGCGTCGCTTTATGATCTTGGGCTCGTTGAGGTGGTATGGCGATCTCCAGCGAGGTCCGCGACCAACTTGAGCGGAAATTCGAGGCGTTACTCCCGCATCTGGATGAGCGGCAGCAGCGACTGGTCCTGGCGGCCGAAGCTCGGCTGCTGGGACATGGCGGGGTACGGACTGTCGCCCAGACCGCTGGGGTCAGCGAGACGACTGTCCGCAACGGCGTCTTGGAACTGGAAGAAGGCCGTGAGCCGCTTGCGGTGGGCCGGATCCGGCGGCCCGGCGGCGGTCGCAAGCGTGTGGAAGACGACGATCCGGCCGTGCTGGCGGCGCTGCTGGGGCTGGTTGAGCCCGATGAGCGCGGTGACCCTCAGTCTCCGCTGCGGTGGACGACCAAGTCGCTGCGGCATCTGGCCGGCGAGCTGACCCGGCAGGGACATGCGGTCTCGGCACCGACGGTGGGACGATTGCTGAAGTCGGCCGGGTTCAGCCTGCAGGCCAACGTCAAGACCCTGGAAGGGGCCCAGCACCCCGACCGCGATGCCCAGTTCCGCTACATCAACCAACAGGTCAAAGCCCATCAGGCCGACGGTGAGCCGGTGATCAGCGTGGACACCAAGAAGCGGGAACAGCTGGGCCGGCTGCCGATGGCCGGACGCGAGTGGCGGCCCAAGGGTGAGCCGATCGAGGTCGAAGACCACCACTTCTTCTTCACCGGCCCGGATGTCGAACAGGCCATCCCCTACGGGATCTACGACATCACCGCCAACACCGGCTGGGTGAACGTCGGGGTCGACCATGACACCTCGGTGTTCGCGGTGGAGTCCATCCGCCGCTGGTGGAAGGCCCGCGGCAGCCACGACTACCCGGCCGCCTCGCGTCTGCTGATCACCGCGGACGCGGGTGGCTCCAACGGCTACCGCTATCGGGTCTGGAAGAGCGAACTGGCCGCCCTGGCCACCGAGACCGGGCTGGCGATCACGGTCTGCCACTTTCCTCCGGGCACCTCCAAATGGAACAAGATCGAGCACCGGCTGTTCTCCCACATCACCCACAACTGGCGCGGCAGACCGTTGACCAGCCACGAGGTGGTGGTCAACACCATCGCCGCCACCCGCACCAGCGGCGGGCTCCGGGTGGAGGCCGTCCTGGACACCGGCGACTATCCCACCGGCGTGGCGATCAGCAGGGAACGTTTCTCCGCCCTGCCACTAGAGCGACACGCCGTCCACGGCAGCTGGAACTACACGCTGTATCCCACACCCGCCGGCGAGTCCCGTGCGGTCTCGCCCGCCGCCGAGGCCCAGCGGCCTGCGCAGCGGCGCCAGGCCATGCTCCTCCGGCTGACCGACCCGCTACTGACCGGGATGAGCCTGGCCCAGTTGGAGCACCTAGCCGCCGCACTCGCTCCGGCACAAGCCGCCCGCACCCAGGAACGACACAGCCGGCAACGGGGCGGCCGGGCTCGGCGGGCCACCGGCGAGCTCCGCGCCAGACCGCTGTTCGACGATGCCGCCCGCCTATTGCTGACCCTCCTCTATCAGCGGCAGGTCTGCTCCATGAAGGTGCTCGCCGACCTGCTGGAGGTCACCGACGTCTGTATCGCATCTCTGGTGAAGCAGACTCGCAGGGCCTTGGAAGACCACGGCCATCACGCCGGAACCGCTCAGGTCCGCTTCGCCAAGCCCGCCGCTCTCCTGGGCTTCCTGGACACCGGCCAGCGTCCCGCACGAGCCGCCATCATCGATCGGTTGTCCCATCCGGTTCTGACCGGGATCGACCGCGACGAGCTCGGCCTCCTCGTCCAACGCCTGGCCGCGTCGCAGGTGGCTCAGGGCGAGCGCCTCGGCTACCAGCGGCGGGGCGGTCCCCGCCAGTCCGGAACCCGATCCGGCGTCTTCCCCCAGAAGATCGACAACGGCGAACGAGTTCTGCTCACGATCCTTTACCAGCGAAAACTCTGCACCATGGATGTCCTGGCCGACGCCCTGGGCGATGTCAGCAGATCCTCCATCGGCAACGTCATCCGCGAAACCCGTCCTCTTCTTCAGCAAGCAGGCCACATCCCCGTCCCGGCACCAACTCGCTACCGCACTGCCGCAGACCTACTGACCGCAGTACCGGACGGCCACGACACGCCGACAAGTTGATCTTTTACGGCTTCAGTGAACGCGGCATCTTTGCCAGGCTGCGCCGAGGAAGACCGCGCGCAGGGCGGCGACCAGGCCGGCGTGGGCGTCGGAGATGGCCAGCTGGACTCCGGTCAGGCCGCGGGCTTTCAGCGAGCGCAGGAACGCGGTCCAGAACGCGCCGTCCTCGCTGTCGCCGACGGTGAAGCCGAGGATCTCCCGCCGCCCGTCGGCGCTGACGCCGGTGGCGATGACGACGGCCTGGGACACCACGCGGTGGTTGACGCGTGCCTTGCAGTAGGTGGCGTCCAGGAAGACGTAGGGGAAGGTGGTGTGGGAAAGGGGCCGGTCGCGGAAGGCGGTGACCTCACTGTCGAGGTCGGCGCAGATGCGGGAGACCTCGCTTTTGGAGATTCCGGTGTCGGCGCCGAGGGCTTTGATCAGGTCATCGACGCTGCGGGTGGACACTCCGTGCAGGTAGGCCTCCATGACGACGGCGAACAGGGCCTGGTCGATGCGGCGGCGGCGTTCCAGCAGGGAGGGGAAGAACGATCCGGACCGCAGCTTGGGGATCTTCAGCTCCAGGTCGCCTGCGGCGGTGGTGAGCAGCCGGTCGCGGTGGCCGTTGCGGTGGGTGAGACGCTGATCGGTGCGTTGGTGCGGGGCGGCGCCGATGACGGCGGTGGCCTCGGCGTCGATGAGCGCTTACAGGACGGCTTGGAGCGCGCGGCGGATGACGTCGTCGGCGTCGGCGGCTTTGAGGGACTCCAGCAGGTCGAGCAGGGCAGACTGGTCCAGAGCCATCGTGTGGTGTCCTTTGCGAGAACCTTTGGTCGGGAACTCGCTGACCGTCACACGATGGCTCGTCCCGTATCCGGGACTTGCTTGAAGAGGCTGGAGTTACACCACCGGAGGGGACGTCACCTCCGGTAGGGATCGAAGTTACGACACCAGGGTTAGGAAACCATGAGCGGGTGAGCCGGAATCACGTCGTCTACCAGCGCAGACAGCCGGGATCTTGGGTGCGATTCGACTGATCATTGCGCGCATCTTCCGCGTCCTGCTCATGCCTTCCCGCCTTCAGCCAGGACAGGTTCCAGCCGCTGCTGGGACTTTCTCCGTCTTCCACGATGACGGCGACCGAACGGACCATCATCGGCGCGGAAGTGTGTGAGACGTCGCCGCCGAACATCGGCGCACGGCAGGCGATCGATATGTCCTCCACGCTCCCGCGTTCAGCTTCGTTTACTTCGAACCGGCGGAGAGGGCAACCCCCGTCACGGCGGCGAAGGCGACCTTCCACGGCAAGCTAAGCAGGGACGTCACTATCCCGTTCGTCGCTGCCGCCTGCTCAGTCGGCGCTGCCCCTGGGCTGGTTCGAAGCCCACGGGCATGAGGACCTCGCCCGCTACCACGACCGTGGTGTTGTCCGGCTCACGCCGCAGCAGCAAGCCCACCGTCGATACGGACCGGCTCCGCCCCACTTCACGGACCACTGTCCGTTGTGGTCAACATTCCCTTCGACCCTCACTTTCGGGAGGACTCGGAGGTCGACCTCGATCGACTTTCGAAAGAGGCACGGGATTCGTACTTCCTCACTGCTGCGGTTGGAGACGACTGCGCTCCTGAGGAAGGCGGGGCAGACTCGAGGTAGTGTCAGCCAGGTCGGAGCACTTACATACCATCAGCTACGAGTCTCCGGACGCCGTCGGCCGAAGATCTCGTCGAAATCGTCGTCTTCGACAGAGTGGCTGTCACCCTGTCGGCAGAAGTCGAGCAGGACGTCCATCGGTCTAGTGCCAGCGTTCAGCTCTCCCTGGATGATTGCGAGCCCACCGTTCGCGTATTCCTCGAAGACTCCAATCCTCTCGGCGAGTCGCTCGTCGCTCATGATCGAAGCGTCCGTTGAGGCATCAAGGACTCCAAGTGAATCAATGAATGCCTCAATGGTGGTATGACGACGGAAGAGCTCATAACGAATCCCCTCGCCCGGACGGTCTAGCGGCTCGCGGCGGTTTCGTGCCCATCCAAGAGCGGCTGCGAAGATCAGCGTCTGATAGCGCGTCTGAAAAGGCCCTTCCTGATCAGTACTGAGCTGTTGAATCAGGTTCTCCTTGTCCTTCGGAGGTCTGATCCGATGTTCGACGAAAGTGGCCATCAGTCCTTGACCTCCATGAGCTTGGCTCCGTTCGTATCCGAGCCGATGACCTGGTATGGATAAGAATTGCCGTTGAGGATAATCTCCTCCGTCGCGCCACCAACCTCTGCCTTGGTCGTGTGCATGGAGATCACATACTGCTTGCCAATGCGTGCCCTGAGCTCCTGCTCAACGACTGAGCCGGCCTGCGCCTTGCTGGTCAGGACGATCACCTGCGGCGTCAATTCTGGAAGGAAGTTCGCGACGGCGCGACGGTAGTCCTCGTCGAGGTTGCCGAAGACGGCATCCATAACGACCGGGAAGTCTCCACCCACGCCCTCAAAGAAGGCCCCACCGCTACCCGCGATCTTCGCTTCGGCGGCCAGGGCTCCGACGAATGCCAAGGAGAGCAGCATGTTCTCGCCCGTCGACTTCGTGGCAGGTACACGCTGTCCGTTGATGTGGGTCCAAAGTTCGAGCTGAAATCCAGGGGTCAGTTCGGGCAAATCGTTCTTGAGGGAGACGCGGTTGAACAGCTCCCGGATTCGTCCGTCAAGTCGATTACGAACGCCGTTAGAGAGCAGCGCAAGCATGTCACCGAGAGCCATCTTCGCCTCTTGGACAGCGTCCATACGCCGCAGCGTACGCTGGCTCGACTCGTCCTTGATCCCCAGCTTCTTGATGAGCTCTCCCTTCTCGATCTTGCTGGCTGCCAGCACTTCCAGTCGACCGCTGATGTCGCCGAGGGCGCGGTTCTTGTCGTTTTGGACCCGGATCAGTTCTTCGCGGCGGGCTTCCGTCTCTGCCACGTCTTCGGTTGGAAGACCCCTGAGGTCGCTGGACACCTGACTAAGGCTGGCAATCAGCTGGCGGCTTTCCTCTTCCAGTTTCGCGATCTTGTCGTCCGATCGGGTAAGAGTGCCGAGGAACTGCTCCCGCTGGTCGGCAACGGTCTCAATGGCGCCCTTCAACGAGTTCCAAGCTGCCTCTACCTCGGCCAGCCCGGCACGGGAGCGCCATTCCTCAAGACGAGCACGTTCAGAGCTGCCCTCTGGAAGGTGCGTGCCGCAGATACACGTTCCCTCCCCTATAAGGTCTTCAATGAACGTGGCTTTTAGCGGAGCAGGGAGTTCGCCTCGCTGGCGAAGATGCTCACAGATATCAGCGATCTTGTCGGGCAGACCGGAGATGAAGCTGAGGTACCCGTGCTTCGCTAGGTTCTCTGCTCGTGCGCTCTCCTCCGCCACGAGCGTCTCCTTGACGACGCTCTGGCGATGCTCGAGTCGGTAACGTTGCTGCTGGAGCTCCTTCGCGCCCGAGAGCTGGGTGAGCCGTAAATTGAGCGCCTTCACCTCGTCACCGATGAGTTGGATCTCACGGTAGAGTCCGTCCTTAAGCTCCTTCTTCTCTTCGATCTCCCGGTCGATCTCATCGACTTCCCGGGTGATCTGTGAGATCTTGTCTTGAATCTCCCCGTCAGCTTTCAAGAGTTTTCGTAGCCGTTGCTCAACTTTGGGGAGGTGGACAACAGCTCGCTCTACAACCTCAAGACCCAGCAGTGTTTTGATGGCGTCCTGGATCTGTTCGTAAGCCTCCTGTTTTACTAGCCCTTCGATCCGCTCTCCGTTAACGAAGAAGAATCGGATGAGACGTTCGGGAAGCATTCTCCTGATGTTTCCTGAAGCGTTGTGAACGGGTTCAGTACTTCCACTATCCGCACGCTTCAGTAACGTGAGTTGTGGACGATGAGGAGGAGGCTGGATTGGACCCTTCTTGGTAGCTTCCACCGTGCGCTTCGCGGTGTAAACGCTGCCCTCATGCTCGAACTCAATGGCTACGGAAGCATGAACTTGCGCACCCTCGTTGCTACTGTGCCAGACCGTCGAGTTGATCAGTTGGTCTTTGTTCTCCACGTCATCGCTTAAGTAGCCGTACAGACCCCAAGTGAAGGCGTTCAGCAGGGTGGTTTTGCCTCCGCCGTTCGTCCCGTAGATCACCGTTACATTTCGCTCCGAGTTGGATGCAAAGTCGATCCGCTGCTTGCCCTCATAGGGGCGGAAGTTTTCGAGTTCGACTGAGATAAGCTTCATCCGATTCCCTCAACCTTGCGGACGAGTTGGTCAACAACAACCTTCGACGATTCAGGCGTCGTCAGATGAAGATTCTCTCGCTCGGCATCGATAGCCCACTTGATAACAGATTTTGCGTTAGGACTTAGATCTCTAAAGATCATCTTCACCTGTTCGACTTCTTGCTGATCCTTCAACTATCTGCCCTCACATATCCATCAGGCTGTAGTATTCTCGCGGCTCACGAAGTTTCGCTAACGCTTCTCCGTAGTTCATTGAGTACTTGGCGAACTCTACAAATCGTGCTATCTCTCTACGGAAGAGCTTCTGTTCGATCGAGTAGAGGTCTGGGTCTCTTGGTGGCACTGAGATAAAATCAATTACGTCTGCGCTTCGTTTGCCCGGCGCTCTTCTCAGAATCCGGCCTCGGCGTTGGATGAATTGCCTCGGGTTGCTACTACTCGCCAACATATAGGCAACGCGAGCATCAGGTATGTCGACTCCCTCGTCGAGGCAGCGCATGGACACCAAGGCTTCGAGTTCGTTTCCGGTACCGAATGCCCTCAACAAGTCACGTCGCTTCTCTTTAGGCTCATGCGACGTGTATGGGTGGACTCTCATGCCGAGATCATTTCCCAAGAGTTCAAGTACCTGCTCAACCTGACCAGGGCCAGGTGAGCCCTCTGCTGCAGGTCGCCCGCCCTCGGCACAATAGACAAGTTGGAAGGTTAGATCTCGTCGCTTTAGAACCTCATCACGAAGCGTTGGAATTTTGAGTTCAGCGTGGCCCAGGACCTTCGCGCGCTTATTGAGTAGCTGATCGAGAGCGGAATCTTCGAACTTGTTCTGTTTTCCGGCCAGACGCTTCCCGTACAATGCGCCGATCTTTGCTGTCAACTCATAGTAGAGGGCCGCTTCATTGTCTGTTAGCGGAACGAGTACTGGCCAATAGCGGTAGGGGGTGAGTGCGCCAAGATCAATCGCCTCCTTCAGCCCCAGGCTTACGAGCGTCTTCCCGAAGTAGTTGCTAAGGGCTTCCGTTCCTTCTTCGTCGAACCATCGCTCCGGTGTGGCCGAGAGCGCCAACCTCATTCCAGCTTGATCAGGAAGGGTACTGCGAAGATGCTCGGCGCCCAGGTGATGCGCCTCATCAGCGATGATGAAGATCGGCACGCGCGTGTTCCGCAGCAGTGTTTGAAACGCGGATCCGCCGAACGCCTTGTTGGTCACAATCAGAGTGCAGGAGCGTGACGTATCTGAACGAATCCCTGCGATCATGTTGCGAGCCTGTGGCTCCCAAGTACTGGCAGAGTCTCTGCACTTGAGCGGAACAACTCCAAATCTGAGCAGTTCTTGAGACCACTGCTCGACTAGATCGAGAAGCGGTACCACGATAACCGTTAGCAGTGACTTCTTGTGCTCTCGGAGCACCTTCCCAACTTCAGATAATACGGCCAGGGCCGTTATTGTCTTTCCAGTTCCCGTTGCCATCTGAAAAATGCCACGGCGACCAGTCGCGAACCAGTCCTCTACGGCGTCACTTTGGTATCTTCGCAAACTAATTTGATCGGGAAGGGTTGCCCAGCCATCTTGATTCTGCGAGTTTGAGCTTCCGGATGGCCGAGAGAATAAGGGAGGGCGATCGATTTCAGGAAGCTTTCTGGCTAGCTTTTCGAGATACTCTCGCGCGAGCTTCGGGAACTCGAACGTTTCTACACGTGGAGTTTTTCCGGCCCACAGCGATTCGAAGTCAGCTGCGATACGATCTACTCGTCGGAGGTCGCTGCTCACCCAGGATTTAAAGACTTCAATCGATTCAAAATTGTCCGAGTACGCCGCGCTGGTCTCGTTCATTGATCCCGAGAAGGCGATCCGATCACCATACGCATCGCCGATCAATCCAACCTTCTCGTGATAGAGGGCAATGCGGTGATCTCGTCGAACTATGGCTATCTTGATCTCCAAGGTGCCATCGGCGATCAGCCGGCTAACCTGCGCAAGCTTGGTCAGATCGGCTGTTTCCTGACTTTCTGGAGAAACAAGGGTGCGGGCAACTGCTTGATCAATAATATCTCGAAGCTCATAACCCTGACTTATTGCCGCAATGTCGTCTGATGTGAGATACGGGCTAGCTATCAGGCGGATACGTCCACCGTTGCGTACAAGACCATCGACTCCGCTGGTGATTAAGGCAAGAGATGAGGACGTGAAATACCCGACTGCTCGGTCGTACCGTGTGGCGCGCTCCAGAGCAGGGACGTAGAAGTCGCTCACGACATCCGATGAGCTGCTCCGATAGAAGTCGGCGATATCTAGCTCTATAAGACGACTCATCCGCTCCCCCGTAGAAGGTCCAGGAATTCATCCTCGTCCAAGACCTCATCAGCTTCGACTCCTGGGTTCTCCCCAGTAGGTGCTGCAGCATGATCACGGCGATGTCCATCGACGATCCACGCTGGAATGCGCCCTCGGTCCGCAATCTGGTAACCCTTTGTTCTTGCCCATTCACGAATGTGCTGGCGCTCGATCTCGCTGACCTCGGAGACCCCAGCAGTTGGTGCCATAGGGCGCCCTCGGACGACTGAACGTCCACCTTCTCCTAGGGTTGGGGGTCGGTGAGCGGAACTGCTAATTGGGACGTCAATCGCCAGCGTGGGCTGAAACGGCATCAGCTGCGGGGGAGGGGTCAACCCTTCGACGTGTCCGCAAAGCGCTGCGGCCAGCGCGCGGGCAACGGTCTCCGCGGAAGACGAGAGCATGACCTTAAGCTCTGGCACTGACCGCTTCAGCACGTCCCCGGTGGTGGCTAAGCCTGCTGCATGCAAGGCGGCCGAATGCTGTCGAGAATCACAATGTGGATCTAGAGGTCGATCCGTCGCCTGAGTGTTGAGCAGCGTGGCTAGGGGATCAGGAAGATTCTTGCCAACTAGGATGCGTGCCCACGTGATGCTGATTGACATGCGTTCGGTGGGCCGCGCAGTCCTCACGTCATCGAGAACGAATCCGTAGCTCACCCTATTGATCCAATCTGCCAGCTCGGCACCGACTGACTCGCGCCTGTACAAACGCAACTTGTACCAGGAGCCACTGTCAGTTCTACAGCCCCCGTAGCAACCGCGCGAGCCGCGCACTCACATCCCCAATCAAGCCCTCCTTGCCTCAAGTAGTCTTGGCGGCTTGAGCGACTAACGCATTTACATGTAGAAGGTGCCCTGAACTGGGATATTCGGGACAAATGGGCGCTCGATAACCACAGTCCAGGGGCACTTTGCCGCTCTTACCACGTAGTCTCGAGATCTCGAGGTCGGAGTTGACAATACGGTCAACAACGCCGGAGTAGGCATCCTTCGCGTTCTGTCGGCCGGCGTCGGCCTGAGCAGACACCTGCCACACGCCCTGCGCCGCCGCGGCTTCAATCCGGGTCCAGACCGTAGGCGTCTCCTCACGGACGCTGCTGTGACGATCGCTGACAGTGGGCGGTGCTGGCTCACCTGGCCACCCTGCGCGACCAGAGGCGAAGTGTTCGGGCGGGTCGCCTCCGACCCCAGCCTGCGACGCGCGCTGTCCGATCCGCTGGGCCAGGACCAGATTGCTGCAGCCCCACGCCGTCAGGTATGCCAGTTGATCGTGGCCCGGGACGACGGCATCCCCGCCTCCCGGACTGCTTACCGCTACCCGGGCAAACAGATCATGATCCGGCTGGGTTCGTCCACGATCCCAGGCATAGCGAAAGAAGGCGCCGCGGCCAACTACAAGGGATACGGCCACCACCCCCTCGCGTCTTTCTGCGAAATCCCGACGAAGCACTGCTCGCCAAGCTCAGCCCAGGACCGCGGGCAGTAAGACCGCCTGCGACCGCATCATCGTCTCCGACGCCTCGATCGTCCAGATTCTCTGGGCATACCTGCTCAAGCTGTAGATCAGCACCGAGAGGCACGTTCCACCCTCGACTTCATTGTGATCAAGGACGGGGACAAGTTTAGGCGAACCGATCAAAATGGGGAAGCAACAACCTAAGTCCAGATCTCCTTGAATCGCCGCACACATCTAGGGCGACCTAGGTCGGACGTCGGACCTTTTCACCATGGGCAGTGGGCATCAGGGAAGAGTCCGATCCGCCGCCTGGGGCAGGTTCTGGCCCGCATGATGAGTACATGGACTTCGCTGGCGCGAGAAGCCTCTCGTGGAGTACTGAACGCCGACTCACAGCCATCGGGAGAACCGGTCTGTCGATGCCGGCCCGACAGGCGATTATTGACCAGCAAATATCCCGAGATCGGTCAGTTCTAGACTTTGGATGTGGCAGAGGGGGTGACGTCCGCGAGCTGCAGCGCATGGATATCAAGGCTTCTGGGTGGGACCCTCATTACCACCCAGAAGCTCAGCTCGCGGACGCTGACATTGTTCTGTTGACCTACGTCCTCAACATCATCGAAGATCCCGACGAGCGACGCCGAACCTTGCTGCAAGCTTGGGGGCTTGCAAGAGAGACGATCGTGGTCTCCACACGACTCACCTGGGATAAGAGTAGGGTCAAAGGTGAGGCTTTCGGTGATGGCATCGTCACTAGCCGAAGGACATTCCAGCATCTGTTCGATGCTTCGGAGCTCCGAAGCTACGTCGAGGACATCACGGGCGTCCGATGCGTCTCTGCGACACCAGGTGTCGTGTACGCCTTCAAACACGACGAGGCGCGCTTGAGCTATCTCGTTCGTCGAATTGCACCTGCGGCTCCTTGGCTTGCGTCCGATGACGCTGCATCTGCGATCGCATCTGTAGTCGACTACACCGAGCAACGAGGCCGAGTGCCCCGCCTAGAGGAGATGCCGGCTCAGATGGCAGACCTCCTGGCCCATGTGAACACCTCTGAACTTCAGCGAATCGTCCGAGCCTCAGCTGACATCGAAAAGATCACAGAGGGCGTCAAGCGATCGACGCTCTCCACCCTGCTCTTTCTCGGGGTCGAGCTCTTCAACGGACGCGCCCCCTTCGCCTGCCTCCCGCTGTCGGTGCAACTCGATGTGAGGGCCTTCTTCACCTCCTACAAGGAGGCATGTCGGCGGTCCGACCGGCTGCTTCTCAAGCTCCGCGACGATTCCTACGTGCGCGCTGCGATGAGCAGTTCCAAGGTGGGCAAGCTCACGCCAACGGCACTCTACGTGCACTCCCGCGCAGTTGACCATCTTCCCGTCGTCCTACGTCTGTATGAGCACTGTGCCTCGATCGCAGCCGGGCGCCCCCCGGAATGGACGGTAGCCAAGCTACGACATCGGGGTCGAGGTGTTAGCTGGCTCAACTACCCGGACTTCGACGTTGACCCGCACCCACGCCTCAGGTCGTCCTACATGGTGGACCTTGCCGCGCTGCAAACATCGTTCATGTCATATGAGGAGTCTCTGAATAGGCCACTGCTCCACCGCAAACATGAGTTCCTGCACCCGGATGACCCGGATGTTCCGAAGTACCGGCGGTTAACCGACAGCGAGCTTCGAGCCGGCCTCTACACAAACCCTCACCTCATCGGAACCGAGCAAGGTTGGGAAGCCGAGCTCGTGCGCTGCGGTCGTGAGCTACGTGGACACCGGCTAGTCCGAAGAACCTAGGCGACCCCGGCCTGGTAGTCGCGAATGGTACTGACGAAGTCTTCGATGTCGAGTTCATTCGCCTGATCTGGGAACCAAGACAGCCTGAGCCCGTTGCTCGCTTCGGCCTCGGGAAGGCCCATCGCTGCGAGGACATGGCTAGGTGTGTAGGACGCGCTCGTACACGCCGATCCGGTTGCGATCGCCACGGAATTCTTCAACTGCAAGATCAAGGCTTCAGCGTCGACTCCGTCGAATGAGAGGTTGATGATGTGAGGAATAACGTGGTCTTGGTCACCGTGCAGGTGGAATCGAGTCCTATCGAGCTCCGCGAGCAGGCGGGTGCGGAAATCTTCGGCTTCGGCAAGCCACTTGTCCCGCTCGCTCTCAAACAGCTCAACAGCCTTGCTCAGCCCCATGATGAGCGGTACGGGGAGTGTCCCGGGTCGGAGCTTACGTTCTTGGCCTCCGCCGTACATCAGGGGAGTCAAGGGGACCGTGTCTCGCCCCCTACGTCTGACGAGAAGGCCACCGACTCCCTTAGGGGCACCGACCTTGTGGCCGCTGAAGCTTATGAGGTCGATCGGCCCTCGAAGATCGTCAGGTAGCTTTCCGAAGCCCTGTGCCGCATCAACGTGGAAGAACGTTGAGGTGGTGCGTAGGTGCTCAGCCAGTTCAGCGACGGGCTGGATGACACCCGTTTCGTTGTTGACGTGCATGAGTGACACCAGGAGTGTGTCGGGACGAAGTCGCTCTCGTACGGCTGCAGCGCTCACCCGGCCTGATGGCCCTGGCTTGATCAGGTCGATCTCGAACCCTTGAGCCTCCAGATGCTCCAGCGGCTCCAGGACCGCTTTGTGCTCGATAGCTGAACTGATGATGTGGCGGCGGTTGTGCTTCTCGCCATGAGGTACCAGCCCGAGGATGGCGATGTTGTTGCTCTCAGTCGCACCGCTCGTGAAGATCAACTCATCGGGACGTGCGGCTAGAGTACGAGCAAGGCTCTCACGAGCACGAGCTACTGCCTTCTTCGCACGTGCGCCGTATTCATGGGTGCGCGATCCGGCGTTGCCGAAGTCTTCACGCATCCAGTGCAACACGACCTCTGCTACCTGGGGCGCTACGCGTGTCGTCGCTGCTGCATCGAGGTAGGCGACCAAGGCCCTCACCAGCTCCCATACTGTTACTACCGACTCACGTGCGTACGTTAAATCGTTGACGTACATACGCTATCGTGTAACGGGTGGGAGCACACGGGCAAGGACTGCATGGCAGTGAAGCCACCACCGCGGGCTTCGAGTACACCTTCCCAGCGATCCGCGGGGTGCAGGCTGGGCGTGAATACTACGTCTCCATGTGCCCCTTGCGGCTCATACCGAGGATCTTCCTATTCGATGAGGATGAACTGGCTCCAGAGGTGCGGGCACAGCGAGTCCTGAACAAGGGACGTGTGCCTGCCCTCGCAAGGTACATCCTTGAGAACCCAGACGATTACGTCTTCAGTGCACTTACTGCCTCCGTCGACGGAGCTATGCGATTCGTAGGGGTTTCGGATCAAGGACCCGGTATGCGAGTTGGCCAACTCCACATCCCCATGGCGTCACAGTTCTTGATCAACGATGGTCAGCACCGACGTGCCGCCATCGAGACCGCCCTAAAGGAGAATCCAGCACTAGGTGACGAGACCATCGCCGTGGTGTTCTTCCACGACGCGGGACTTGAACGCAGTCAGCAAATGTTCGCTGATCTCAACCGCCATGCCGTACGACCTGCGCGTTCCATCGGAGTCCTCTACGATCACCGCGATGAGCTGTCGCAGCTGACCCGCCTCCTCGCGCTGAAGTGTCCGGTCTTCCGCAACTTCGTGGAGATGGAGAGTAGCAACCTGTCCGCCCGATCCCGGAAGCTCTTCACTCTGAGCGCCTTGTACTCGGCCACGAGTGCGCTCCTGCAAGGACTGGAGTTGAAGTCCAGCAAGGAAGCGGAGCAACTATCGTGGGGCTTCTGGGAGGCGGTCGATGATCTTATCCCTGATTGGGGCGAGGTACGGCGCAAGGCTCTCTCCGCAGCAGAAGTCCGGAAGCAAGACCTGCACACGCATGGGATCGCGCTTCACGCGATCGGCCTCCTTGGGAACACACTGCTCCACGAATCACTTGATCCAGAGGAGTGGAAGCCTCGGCTGACACCGCTACGCGATGTCGACTGGTCCCGCACCAACCCCGAGTGGGAGGGGCGCGCGATCATCGGTGGCCGAGTCTCGAAAAATCATCAAAATGTCGTACTGACAGTGAATCATCTGCGGCTGCAGCTCGGTCTCGAACTGAGTACCGAAGAGAAGCAGGCAGAGGACGCCTATCAGCGAGGAGAGCGATGAGCACCCCGACGCGCAGTGCCGTCATGCTGAACACGCCCACCCGACGGGCGACCCCGTTCGAGGGCCAGGGTGGGCTTGCCGCTGTCGTGAGCGAGCTCACTTCAGAGATCCGAGAGCTCTACCTTGCGGATCAGGTTCCTTGGGTTGTGGGATACAGCGGAGGTAAGGACTCGACCGCAGTCCTTCAGCTTGTCTGGACAGCGTTGCAGGGGTTGGACGTCGAACAACGGACCAAGCCGGTCTATGTCATCAGCACGGACACTCTGGTTGAGAATCCTGTCGTGGCCGCATGGGTGACTCAGTCGCTGGAGACCATGCGTCAGGCTGCAGAGGAACAGCAGCTACCGATCCAGCCGAACCGCCTGACGCCGGAGGTGAAGGACACCTTCTGGGTGGGACTCATCGGCAAGGGTTACCCTGCTCCCCGGCCGAAGTTCCGCTGGTGTACCGAACGGTTGAAGATCCGCCCATCGAACTCTTTTATCCGTCGAGTCGTCCACGACCATGGCGAGGCCATCCTGGTTTTGGGCATCCGGAAGGCCGAGAGCCAAGCTCGAGCTCGGGTGATGCAGCGGCATGAGAAACGCCGTATACGCGACCGGCTCTCGCCAAACGGCAATCTCCCCAACTCCCTCGTCTACAGCCCTGTTGAGGCATGGAGCAACGATGAGGTCTGGACGTTCCTGATGCAGCAACCCAACCCCTGGGGGCATCCGAACAAGGATCTCCTCACGATGTACCAGGGGGCGTCGAGCGATGGCGAGTGTCCGCTTGTTGTCGACAACACCACCCCTTCCTGCGGTGACAGTCGGTTCGGGTGCTGGACGTGCACACTCGTCGATAAAGACAAGTCCATGTCGGCTATGATCCAGAACGATGAGGAGAAGGAGTGGATGCTTCCGCTCCTGGAGCTGCGGGATGAGCTCGACGTCCCCGACGACAGCCACTTGCGTGACTTCCGCAAAATGAATGGCAGCATCCAGCTGTTCAACGACCGAAATGTGCCTGGGCCATATACTCAGAAAGCCCGCGAAGACTGGCTTAGCAAGCTCCTTAACGCTCAGACATGGATTCGTAAGAACGCACCTGACTACGTCCGTGGGATCGAACTCATCACGATGGATGAGCTCCATGAGATTCGTCGCATCTGGGTCTTCGAGAAGCACGAGATCGAAGACTCGCTACCGCGCATCTACAACCAGGAAACCGGCGAAGAGTTTCCTGGTGGACCGCTGGACCAACACCTCGCTGTGGCTGCCGACGAAGTAGAGCTTCTTCGTGAGGTATGTGATGACGATGAGCTCCACTTCAAGACAATGCGTGAGCTGCTGTCGGTGGAGCGAAAGTTCCGCACCATGACTCGTCGCTCTGGGCTCTTCGAGGCCCTGGAGGCCACCATCAAGCGGGGCTACTACGCAGATGCAGACGATGCATTGGATCTCGCTCTCCGTAACCGCAACAACAAGACCGCCCCCGCCCTACTCGGACTGGACGAAGAGAACACCGATGCTCCTGCATGACATCACCCTGGAGAACTTCGGCGCCTATAAGGGCAAGCAGGTTCTCTCTCTAAACACAAAGCCGGGTAAGCCGATTATCCTGATCGGCGGACTCAACGGGTGCGGCAAGACAACGTTGCTAGACGCCATCCAACTCGCCCTGTATGGTTCACGCGCGCGATGCAGCAGTCGAGGAAACCGTTCCTACGAGGCGTTTCTTCGCGATAGCGTGAACCGGCAAGCTACCCCGAAGCAGGCGGGCGTGAAGCTTTGGTTCTCGACCGTGGTGGAGGGCGCGCAGCGTCATTATCGCATCGAGCGGTACTGGACGGTTAGCGGGAAGATAGTCCGTGAATCCCTTAGCGTCTTCATCAACGGTGAGCACGACAAGGCTATTAGCGAGACATGGACGGACTACGTCGAAGATCTTCTGCCCCTCGAGGTAGCCTCCTTGTTCTTCTTCGACGGTGAAAAGATTGAGTCGCTCGCTGACCCAGAGCGCGCGGCGCCGGTAATCGAATCAGCGATCCAATCGCTTCTCGGGGTAAGCACTGTCGAGCAGCTTCGAACAGACCTTCTTGCTCTTCAACGGCGCCAAAGGGTGACACAAGACGACGAAGCTGCCCTCGAACTGATCGCCAGTATTGAGGCGCAGCTCGATGAGAATGAAGTAGCCAGGGCAGATGCTCTTCAACGGTTGGCTTCGGTAAGAGCGGACCTCCTGCGTGAGAAGAAGACACTCAAGCTAGTTGAAACCGACTTCGCAAAGGAGGGCGGTGATCTCTATCGGCGTCGGGCAGAGTTGCAGGCACAGAAGGAGATCGCTGAGAAGCGGCTTGAGGCTCTCACTGAGATTCTCGCTAACACGGTGTCCGCAGGACCGCTACCTCTGCTTCTTCTCAAGGTCCAGCTAGAGAGATTGCGCAGACAGGTCGTCCAAGAGGAAGAGGCGGCTCGGGCGGCACAGATGCTCGACACGCTGAGCTCCAGGGACGAGATGGTTCTCTCCCTGCTTGGTGAGGGAGTCACGTCGACGATGCTGGAGCGAGTAACGCAGTTCCTCGAAGGAGACCGCGCTCGACTGGCGGTTAGCGCAGAGGCTCCCCGGGTGATTCAAATGTCGACGACGGGGATTCAGCAGCTCAACTCTCTTGACCAGGTTCTCGACAATGAGGATCATCATGCGCGGGAGCTTCTAGCAGAGTCATCTGGCCTTCGCGAACAGCTTGATGCGCTCGATCGTCAGCTTGCTGGGGTTCCGGCAGAAGAGGCGATTGCTGACTTGATTGCTCGGCAGGACGTGGTGCGCCGGCATGTAGACCACCTGGAACGCGAGTTGCGGGCGATGGAGGAAGCACACGCATCTCGCGTTCGTGAACATGAACAGCTCGTGGCTGCTCGCGATAGGGCCTACGGCAAGCGAGCTTCTGATCTCGCGAAGATTGAGCACCGCTCCAGAGTGGTCTCCTACTCTGACCGCGCGCGCAATACTCTTGAGAAGTTCGGCGAATTGCTCCTTCAGCGACACATTAGCCATTTGGAAGTAGCCGTACTGGACAGCTTCACTCGACTGATGCGCAAGGATGGCCTGGTCAAGGATCTACGCATCGACACGAACAAGTTCACTCTGACCTTGGTTGGCTTGGACGGTGACGAACTTAACCCCGCACGGCTAAGCGCCGGCGAGCGACAGCTTCTTGCAGTGTCCCTGCTCTGGGGCCTGGCACGTGTCGCAGGAAATCGGCTCCCCAGCGTCATCGATACCCCCTTGGGACGTCTCGACAGCCGACACAGGAAAAACCTCGTCGAGAGATACTTCCCTCAGGCGAGCCACCAAGTCCTGTTGCTGTCCACCGACGAAGAGATCGATGACGAGCTCTTGGAGAGCCTCATCCCATCGATCGCCCAGACCTACACTTTGGTCCACAACGATACGACGTTTACGACCACGATCGAGCGCGGTTATGGATGGGGAAAGACTCGCTATGTCGCTTGACACGATACGACTATCTCAGCCTGCGAAAGATCAGCTTATAAAGCTAAAGCGTGTCACCGGAATTAAGAATTGGAATGTCCTATGCCGATGGGCCCTGGCCGCATCATTGGCTGATCCATCCACACCTCTAGTAAAGGAGATTGTTGCAGATTCCAACGTAGAGATGACGTGGAGGACTTTTTCGGGAACTTTTGGTGATGTGTATCTTGGGCTACTAAAGTTTCGTTGTCTCGAAGAAGGACTTCATCCCACCGACGAGGAAGTGTCAAGGATGCTGATCATCCATGTACACCGAGGGATTGGCTATCTAGCTGGTCGTCAAGAGCTGACCAATGTCGGGCGCCTGCTATCAATGGCAGCGTCCGCTCAAAACTAAGCCCTCGGACTTTAGGCACGAGTTGTTGCAGCGGATTTTGAACGATACTATTACGTCCTCAAAGAAGGCCGATATCTCACTGAGTGTTTGAGAAGGGCGGATAACAGTCCGGACACCTGGTCATCGCACCGGACCAGTGCGAGGCGATCATGGCCAGGTGCCGCGTGATCGCCGTTATCCCTCCGACCTGACCGACGCCCAGTGGGCGCTGATCGAGCCACTGTTACCCACGCCCAACAGCGGTGGCCGGCCCGAGAAGCACCCGCACCGCGACATCGTCGACGCCATCCTGTACGTCGTGCGCACCGGCTGCGCCTGGCGGCAGCTGCCCTTCGACTTCCCGCCCTGGCAGACCGTGTACTGGTATTTCGTGCGGTGGGAAGACGCCAAGGTCACCGAGCAGATCCTGGCGGTGCTCCGCCGCCGCGTCCGCGCGCAGCAGGGCAGGGAAGGCGAACCCTCGGCCGGGATCATCGACTCCCAGAGCGTCAAGGGCGCCGACACCGTCGCAGGCGACTCGCGCGGGTACGACGCGAACAAGAAGATCAACGGGCGGAAGCGGTTCATCGTCACCGACACCCTGGGCCTGCTGCTGGTCTGTGTGATGGCCGCCTCGGTGCAGGACCGCGACGGCGCCAAGACCACCCTGCTGTCGCTGTATCTGGTCACGCCGGTCCGGTTCGTCTACGCCGACGCCGGCTTCGCCGGGATGCTGGTGGAGTGGGCGCAGCGGGTCGTGCGGACCACGCTACACATCGTCCGTAAAGCGCCAGGCCAGATCGGGTTCGCCGTGATCGCGCGCCGCTGGGTGGTGGAACGGTCGCTGGCCTGGCTGACCGCCCACCGCCGCCTGGCCCGCGACTACGAACGCCACCCCGCCACAGCTGAGGCGATGATCCGCTGGGCAGCCATCTCCGGAATGGCTCGCCGCCTCACCCGCGGCCATGCCGCCAACCGCCAGCAAAAGCTGGCACTCAATCCGTCAACGTGATCTTGTCAAACACTCAGTCAGA
>NZ_BOOA01000032.1 GCF_016862995.1 Acrocarpospora phusangensis | reverse complement strand
ACGAATCCCGCGTAGTTGCCCCATTTCACCGACGGCCGCCCGAGGATGCGCACCGGGGCGAGCGGCGCTGGTGAACGCAGCTCGACCAGCCAGAACACGGCCAGCAGCAGCACGCCGGCCACGGCCGCGAGCAGGTGCCTCTCGATGACCGCGTAGATCACGGCCAGCAGGCCGCCGGTCACGGTCACGGCTCCGGGCAGGTCCAGCCTGACCCGTCCCGGCGAGCTGCTCTCGCGGATCAGGAAGGGCGTGAGCAGCAGGATGGCCACCGCGACCGGGACGTTGATGAAGAACGCGGCCCGCCAGCTCAGCAGGCTGACGAGGGTACCCCCGGCCAGCGCGCCGACGGTGAAGCCGCCGGAGAGCAGCGCTCCGTTGAGCCCGAGCACGCGGTCGCGCAGCGCGCCCTCCGCGAACGTGGTGGTGAGCAGGGACAACGCCGCCGGAATGGCCATCGCGGTGGCGAAGCCCTGCAGCACCCGCGCGGTCAGGAGCATCTCGGCGCTCGCCGCGAACCCGCCGAGCAGCGACGCCCCGGTGAGCACCACCATGCCGGACAGGAACAGCCGGCGGCGGCCGAACAGGTCGGCCAGCCGGCCGAAGAGGAGGGTGAAGCCGGCGGCGGGCAGCGCGTACGCGGAGGCGATCCACGGGAGTCCGGCCGGGCCCAGGCCGACGCCCGCGCCGACCTCCGGCAGGGCGACGTTGAGGATCGAGAAATCGACGGAGAGCATGAAACCCGCACCGAGCAGGACAAGCAGGATTAAGCGCTGCCTGCCGCTGAGACGTGGAGCAGTCACGTGATGGTCCCTTCAGCAACCAAGAATTGACGACGCGTGGCGAAACCGCTCCGGTCCGTGACCAATGGCCCCCGCGCACGGGTCACGGACCTGATCGTGGAGCGGTCAGCGGGGATCCTCCACCGCTTCGGCGACACGCTTGATGTACGCCAGCCGCCGGTCCCAGTCGGCCGCGAGCGCGGCCATCCACCGCGCCGTCGCGTCCAGCGCCGCGGGCCGTACGGCGTACCGCACCTCGCGGCCGACCCGGCTACCGGAGACCAGCCCGGCGGCGTCCAGGACGGCCAGATGCTTGACCACCGCCTGGCGTGAGACCGGCAGTCGTTCGGCGAGCGTCGTCGCCGTGGCCTCGCCGTGCGCGGCGAGAAGGTCGAGCAGCTGACGTCGCGTCGGGTCGGCCAGCGCGGCCAGGACGCTGTCCACCAGGTCGGCGCTACGTTCCTCTGTCACGGTTCCTCTGTCACGCTGCCGGCTACTCGGCGCGGGACTTGAGCGCGTCGAGTTCCTGGCCCCAGCCGCTGGTGTTGTCGCGCAGGGCTCGGCCGCGCAGGTCCTCGGATCCGTTCAGCGCCGCGAAGCCGCTCTCGACGACGCGGAGCCGCGTCCTGTCGCCTTCGGGGGTCAGGGTGAACTCCACGAGCGTGCTGTTGTCCTCGCGCGGGTCCTCGCCGGGGAACGCGCTGGCCCAGCGGTAGGCCACGTACGTCGGCGGGTCGACCTTCTCCACGCGCACGGGAAACTCACCGTACTCGGGGTTCTTCGCCACCATCGACTCGCCTTCTCTGGCCACGGTCCCGGGCAGGCTCGCCTTGTCGGCCACCCAGAACCCGGGCTGGGTCACCAGGGACCAGACCCGCTCCAGGGAGGCCTCGATCAGGGTTTCGCGTTCAATGCGATCGTCGGTCATGAGCGTACTCCTTCGTCACCGTGTTCGGATGCAACTCCAGAGTTGCACATCCGGCGATTCGGGCGCAACCCATGGGTTGCACTAACGCGCGAGGACGATGCCGAAGGTGTCGCGCAGCCCTTCGCACCCGAGGTCGGTGACGTGGACGACGCGGGCGACCTCGGCCCGGCGGATCCACCCGGTCTCGGTGAGCCGGTCGAGCAGGCCCCGGCCGAGGGCTCCGGCCAGGTGGTGGCGCTGTTCGCTCCAGTCCACGCAGTAGCGGACGACCGTACGTCGCGGCGGAATACGCACGCCGAAGCCCGCGAGGAAGCCCTGCCCGGCTTCGGTGAGCACGTAGCCGGCGTCGTGGCCGTACCCGTTGGGCCGATCCTGCTGCGCGAGCGACGGATCGTAGGCGCCGTCCCCGCCCGTCAGATGGCCCTGCTCGATCATCGTGGCCATGATCTCCACACCCAGCCGCCCCGCGAGATGGTCGTAACAGGTACGGGCCTCGCGCAGCGCCTTCGCCCGGGTGCTCTGCCGCAGCGAGCGAATCGGCACTTCGGGCGCCAACTGCTGCAACGCCTCGATCAGCCGGGCGACCTCGGGCCCCGCCAGCCGGTAGTACCGATGCCGTCCATGCGCCTGTACGGCGAGCAGCCCGCCCTCGGTCAGCTTGCCCAGGTGGCTGCTCGCGGTGGCGGGGCTGACCCCGGCCTCGGCTGCCAGCCGGCTGGCCGGCAGGGCGCGGCCGTCGTTGAGGGCGAGCAGGATCCGGCACCGGGCCGGGTCGGCGACCAGCGCGCCGATCGCGGCGATGTCGGCGTCGCCTCTGAGCACGGAAACGGTCGATTGCTGTCCCATGCGCCCAGGCTAGGACGGTAATGATTCCACCACCGTCGAAACGTTCGCCCGCTAACGCCGGAAGTGTCGGGTTCTTGGCGGGGGGTAGGGACGCCTGGGGGATGACAACGATGAACCAGCGGATGCGCGGCGAGCCTTCGGTGCTCGTCTTCGACGTCAACGAGACCCTGCTCGACCTGGAGTCGATCGGCCCGCTCTTCGAGAAGCTCTTCGGTGACCGGCGGGTCGTGCGGGAGTGGTTCGGCCAGCTGATCACGTACTCGATGACGCTCACCCTGGCCGGGCGCTGGGAGAGTTTCTTCACCCTCGGTCAGGGCGCGCTCACGATGGTCGGCGACATCCACGGCGTGGAGGTCACCGACGCCGACGTCGAGGAGATCCGGCACGCAATGCTGACCATGCCCGCCCATCCGGACGTGAAGCCGGGCCTGACCCTCCTCAAGGACGCGGGCTTCCGCCTGGTCACTTTGACCAACTCCCCCGCCAACCCCGGCGGCCCGAGCCCCCTGGAGTACGCCGGCCTCGCACCTTTCTTCGAACAGCAGTTCACTGTCGAGACGGTACGCGCCTACAAGCCGGCCCCACAGCCCTACCACATGGTCGCCCAGGACCTGGGCGTCCCGCCCTCCTCCTGCTTCATGATCGCCTGCCACGTCTGGGACACCATGGGCGCCCAGAGCGCCGGCTACCACGCCGCCCTGATCACCCGCCCCGGCAACGCCCCGCTCCCCCTCCCCTCATCGCCACAACCCGACATCACCGCACCGGACCTCCCAACCCTGGCCGACCAGCTGATCCAACGCGGCTGAACCCCTGACAGCTATCGCGGTTCCGGAACGAGGAGCGCGCTCCGGCGTCCCGCCGCCCAGATGGCCAGGGCGAGGCAGCTCAGCGTCATACCGGCGATCGCGATGGCGCCCCATCCAGGAGTGAGGATCTGCCCGGCGACGGTCGTCAGCCCCAGCGCGATGATCGCGAGAAGGAGCACGCCGATTGACGGCGCCAGCGCGCAGAGGATGAGCGCGGCCGCGGCGCAGAGCATCATTGAGGGTGATTGCCGGGAATTGCATGCTATGCCTGACCTATTCCGGCCATGGGGCACGATATAGGGGTGAGAAGCGCGGGGCCGGGCTCGGTCGGGGAGCTGGCGGAGCTGGTGGCCGCAGGTGGTGTGGTCGTGCTGAGCGGGGCGGGGCTGTCCACGGAGTCCGGCATTCCCGACTATCGGGGGCCGACCGGGCGGGGGCGTCGCGCTGAGCCGATGACGTATCAGAAGTTCGCCGGGAGTGCGGAGGCGCGGCGGCGGTACTGGGCGCGCAGTCATGTCGGGTGGCGGCAGATGCGCAGGGCCGTACCCAACGCGGGGCACCGCGCGGTGGCCGACCTGGAGCGGTATGGCCTGGTCGAGGCGGTCATCACCCAGAACGTGGACGGACTGCACCAGGCGGCCGGGGCCCGGCGGGTGACCGAGTTGCACGGCGGGCTGGATCGGGTCGTGTGCCTGGGGTGCCGGGAGCGGAGCCCTCGCGCC
The DNA here is from genome assembly GCF_016862995.1 of Acrocarpospora phusangensis. Lineage (GTDB taxonomy): Bacteria > Actinomycetota > Actinomycetes > Streptosporangiales > Streptosporangiaceae > Acrocarpospora > Acrocarpospora phusangensis. The sequence goes on along the minus strand of NZ_BOOA01000032.1, from coordinate 92,488 downwards.
GACCTCGACCGGCGGCTGCGCGAGGCCAACCCACGCTGGGACGTCACCGCCCACCAGTTCAACCCCGATGGCGACGCGGTCCTGCCCGACGAGCTCGTCGCGGCCTTCCGGGTCGTGGACTGCCTGGCCTGCGACGGTCTGCTCAAGCCGGATGTGGTGTTCTTCGGGGAGAACGTGCCCCGCCCGCGGGTCGATCTGTGTTTCGCCCAGGTCGCCGGGGCTCGCGCGCTGCTCGTCCTGGGTTCCTCGCTCGCGGTCCGCTCCGGGTACCGGTTCGTGGCGCGGGCCGCCGAGCTCGGCATCCCGATCGCCATCGTCAACCAGGAGCCGACGGCCGGCGACGACGTCGCCCTGATCCGGCTGGACGCTCCCCTCGGGCCGACGCTCACGGACCTCGTCAGCGCGATGCCTGTGGGTCAGCGCACGTGAAGGCGTATCGCGCAACCCGCTGACGCTTCTCGGGAACGGCATGTCGCCCCGGCCCCGTGACTGCTGGGACGCGAGAGGCGTCCACGACGAGAGCGCCCAGCAGGTGTCAGTCTGGGACAGACGCGGTCGGATAGCCGCAAGCGGCGAGGAGTGACTGGATTTCGGGCGGGTCGAGCAGCTGACGCATCGAGGCGGGCAGCGCGTCCCACATGTGCAGGTCGCGAGGCAGGCGGGCGTATTCCCCGCCGGCGCGTACCCGTTTGGCGAACACCCCTGGATCGAAGGCCGCCACGTCCAGGCCGGTGTGCCGGGCGATGAGGTCGGCCGCGTTGGTGGGGTCCGCGACGACGTCCTCGTACCGCAGGCGGAGCACCGGCGGCCCGGCCTCCGGCGGTGCCACGAAGTCCGCCGCCAGGCGCTGCCAGCTCACCACCGCCTGCTCGGTCAGGGCGCGGGTCCAGCGGCCCTCGGTGATGCGCTCCCATTCGTCCAGGCTGCGCAGTACGTCGCGGGGGTTGCGGATGATCAGGATGACGGCCAGATCGGGGTAGATCACGTGGAGGCGCCGGGCGTCGGTGAGGGTGAGGGACACCTCCTTGAGTCCCCAGATCGGCCGGTCCAGGCGGGCGGCCGGCTCGGCGTACAGAGTGTCGACGAAGAGGCGGAGCGCGCGCAGGGTCAGCTCGTTGTCGGGGGTGAGGTTGGCCATCCAGCCCTGGTAGGAGCTCTGCGAGAACTCGGCGCGGCCCTGCACGCCCAGTTCGTCCGACCAGGACAGCATGCCGTCGACGGCTTCGAGGATTCTGCCGAGCTGGCCGCCGTGCTCGCCCCAGACCATGACGCCCGGATGGGAGGTCAGCAGGCGCTGAATGAGAGTGCTGCCGCAGCGCTGTCCGGCGCCGAGGATGAGCAGCGGGGTGTGCGGTTCGGTCATGGGCCAGTCCAGGGCGTCGGCGCGTCGGAGGTCAGGTCTGAGCGCGGTCACCCCGATGGAACGGCGTGTCACGCCGTAAGGGGGTGAGACGGCCTCTGATCACGAGATTAACGAAAGAAGGACATTTGAGGAGCCTCTTGCATGAATCCGTGATCTCGATGGAGGTTGACCGCGTGGCCGGAGGAAGGGTGGGCGGCGATGCCTGAAACTTTCTTGCTGGATGTGCTGCTGGGCGCGGCCGAGGAGGCGCCGGAGCAGGTCATCGTACATGTGCGCGGGGACGGGAGCGAGCGGGCCGTCACCTACCGTGAGCTACGGGACGAGTCGCTGCGAGTCGCGGGTGGGCTTCTCGACACCGGACTGGAACCCGGAAGCGCGGTACTCCTTCTCGCCGACCGAAGCGACGACTTCCAGCCCCTGTTCTGGGGCATCATCGCCGCCGGCCTGGTGCCTGTGCCGCTGGCCCCCGACCCGCGCCGCATCCTGCCGGTGTGGGAGTTCCTCGGCCGCCCTCCGGTCGCCGTGGATGCCGGTACGGCACCGCTGCTGGACGACATGCGCGTCCTCCCGCTGGACATGTTGCTTAAGGCGACCGCTCCGGAGTCCTTACCCGTATCGGGCGAGGTGGCGTTTCTGCAGTTCTCCTCGGGGAGCACCGGGGAGCCCAAAGGGGTCGAACTAACGCATTCCGCTGTGCTGGCCAATCTGGAGCAGATCCGGGTCGCGACCGGGGTCACGGCGGATGACGTGGTGGCGAGCTGGATGCCGTACTTCCATGACATGGGGTTGATCGGCACCCACCTGGCGGCGCTCTCGGCGCGGATCAAGCAGGTGAAGCTGGGGCCGCTGTCGTTCGCGAAGCGGCCGGCGCTCTGGCTGGAGGCGGCGGCGCGGCATCGGGCGACAGTGCTCCCGGCGGCGAACTTCGCGCTCGCGCTGGTGACCCGCCGTGTCACGAGTGACGCTCTCGCCCGAATCAATCTATCCGCGGTACGGATGATCATGGTGGGCGCGGAGCCGATCTCCCCGGCGGTGTGGCGTGCCTTCGCCCAGGCGATGCGGCCCACCGGACTCGCCCCGGAGGCACTCCTCCCCGTGTACGGCCTCGCCGAGGCGACGCTGGCCGTGACCTTTCCGCCGTTGGGCGAGGTGGCGGAACCACTCGTGCTGGACCGGGACCTCTCCGGCCTGGAGCCCCAGCCGCTGGAGTTCCACTATTTCAGCCAGTGCATGAGCCTGGGCCGCCACAACGGGCTGCTCCAGTTCGTCGGCAAGGACGACTCCCCGCGCGACCGCATCGTCACCGGCCGCCCCGCCGCGCTGATCAAGGAGCAGATCGTCCGCACCACGGTACGCACCCTCGCGATGACCGCCCGCCACCCGCGCGCGGCCCGGCTCATCCCCGGTGTGTGAACAAAACGGTTGCCCGCGACGGCGTGCAACCCGAATGATCTGCTTCTGTGACTGCCCCTGGTGAGAACGTCTCCCGCCCGCTGGCCCTGGTGACCGGCGTCGGCCGCACCGTCGGCATCGGCGCCGGCGTCGCCCGCCGGCTCGCCTCGTCGGGCTGGAACCTCGCCTTCACCCACTGGACCCCCTACGACCTGCGCATGCCGTGGGGAGTCGAGCACGGCGCGACCGGCGCCATCACCGAGGACCTCGCGGAGAGGGGTGCCGCCACCGCCGCCGTCGAAGCGGACCTCGCCGACCCGGCGACTCCCGCGCTCATCTTCGATGAGGTGGAGCGCCGCCTCGGCGGGGTCACCGCCCTGGTGATGTGTCACTGCGAATCGGTCGACTCCGGGCTTCTCGACACCACCGTCGACAGCTTCGACCGCCACTTCGCCGTCAACGCCCGCGCCACCTGGCTGCTGATCCGCGAGTACGGCCGGCGCTTCGCCGGCGCCAGAGGAACCGGGCGGATCATCAGCCTGACCAGCGACCACACCGTCGGCAACCTCCCGTACGGCGCGAGCAAGGCCGCCCTGGACCGGATCACCCTGGCCGCCGCCCACGAACTCGCCCACCTCGGCGTCTCCGCCAACGTCATCAATCCCGGCCCGGTCGACACCGGATGGATGTCCGGCGAGATCCGGAACCAGGTGCTCCGGGCGACGCCGCTCGGCCGCCTCGGCACGCCGCAGGACACCGCGCACCTCGTCGACTTCCTCTGCTCGCCGGAAGGCCAGTGGATCAACGGCCAGTTGCTGATGAGCAACGGCGGCATCGCCTGAGTGTCGATCCGGGAGGATCCCGTTCGTGTAGGGGGTGAGAACCTGAACGAGGAGGATTCGACATGAAGCAGTACCTGCTCAGCGTCTACCAGCCCGACGGCGACCCGCCCGCCGAGATCGACATGGGCGCGATCATGCGTGATGTGCGGGCGTGGGACCAGGAGCTGCGGGACGCGGGGGCGTGGGTCTTCACGGCGGGCCTGCACCCGGCGAGCACCGCCACCGTGGTCCGCGCGAAGGACGGCGACCCGCTCTACACCGACGGTCCGTACGTGGAGGGCAAGGAACATCTCGGCGGATTCACCGTGATCCGAGCCGAGCATCTGGACGCGGCACTCGAATGGGCCGCCAAGCTCGGCCGGGCCACCATGCTGCCGATCGAGGTGCGTCCCGTCCACGAGGGCTGATGCACCCCATCGAACAGACCTTCAGGGCCGAGTACGGCCGTGCGGTGGCCGTCCTGACCCGCGTCTTCGGCGATCTCGACATCGCCGAGGAAGCCGTCCAGGACGCCTTCGCCACGGCCGTACGGCTCTGGCCAGAAACCGGCACACCGCCCAGCCCGGCCGGATGGATCATCGTCACCGCGCGGAACCGGGCGGTCGACCGGCTGCGCAGGGAAGCCGCCGGGGACGCCAAACACGCGCAGGCCGCGCTGCTGCACGCCGAGACCGAACCCGTGGAGGAGGGCGCTGTGCGCGACGAACGCCTCCGCCTGATCTTCATCTGCTGCCATCCGGCGCTGGGCACGGCCGCCCAGGTGGCCCTGACGCTGCGGCTGCTGGGCGGGCTCACCACCGCCGAGATCGCGCACGCGTTCCAGGTGCCGGAGCCGACGATGGCGCAGCGGCTGGTCCGGGCGAAGGGCAAGATCCGCGATGCGGGCATTCCGTACCGGGTGCCGCGGGAGGCGGATCTGCCCGATCGGCTGCGGTCGGTCCTGGCGGTGATCTACCTGATCTTCAACGAGGGCTACCTGGCGACCTCCGGCGACCGGCTGGCCCGGGAGGACCTGGGCGCGGAGGCGATCCGGCTGGCGCGGGTGCTGGCCGGGCTGATGCCGGACGAGCCGGAGGCGGTGGGCCTGCTGGCGTTGATGCTGCTCATCGAGGCGAGACGGAACGCGCGGGTCCGCGAGGGCGTGCTCGTACGCCTGGCCGACCAGGACCGCGGCCGGTGGGATCACGACCTGATCGCCGAAGGGCACGCGCTGGTCCGGCAGTGCCTGCGGCGGGGCAGGCCGGGGCCGTACCAGATCCAGGCGGCGATCAACGCGGTGCACACCGACACGGGCGGCACCGACTGGAACCAGGTGCTCCAGCTCTACGACCAGCTGCTGACGGTGGCCCCCTCGCCGGTGGCGGCGCTCAACCGCGCGGTCGCGGTCGCCGAGGTCCACGGCCCGGCGGAGGCCCTCTCCCTCGTCGACGACCTCGACCTCGACCGGTACCACGTGTTCCACGCTGTGCGCGCCGACCTGCTCCGCCGCCTCGGCCGGGACGACGAGGCACGCGCCGCCTACGAATCGGCCCTGGCCAGGACGGAGAACGAGGTCGAGCGCGCCTTCCTGCGCCGCAGCCGAAACGAACTCAACACGGCCGTCGAGTGAGCGATCAGGGCCCTTCCCGCGTGGCCGCGGACGTCAGTTCCCGGCCGGGATCTTCGGCCGGTACGGCCTGCGACGGGGTGCGCCGGTGCAGCAGGAGGGCGGTCAGGGCGCCGGCGACCAGGCCCCAGAAGGCCGCGCCGATGCTCAGGATCGTCATGCCCGACGCGGTGACCACGAAAGTCACGACCGCGGCCTCGCGCCCCTCGGGTTCGGTCACCGCGGCGGCCAGGGACGAGCCGAGGGCCGGCAGCAGCGCCAGGCCGGCGACCGCGATGACCAGCACCGGCGGGGACAGCAGGACCAGGGCCATGGCCAGGCCCGCGCCGAGACCGAGGGCCAGCTGGCCGGCGCCGAGGGCCACGGTGGCGATCCACCGGCGGTCCGGGTCGGGGTGCGTGTCGGGGCCCGCGGTCAGGGCGGCGGTGATGGCGGCCAGGTTGAGGGCGTGCCCGCCGAACGGGGCCGCCGCCGCGCTGGCCAGGCCGGTCGTGACGAGGACCGGGCGCAGGGGCGGGGTGTACCCGTACGTGGCCATGACGGCCATGCCGGGGACGTTCTGCGCGGCCATGGTGACCAGGAAGAGGGGGACGGCGATGCTGACCACCACGGAGAGGTTGAGCGTGGGGGCGGTCAGCTCGAATGCCGGGCGGAGGGCCGCGCCGGAGAGGCCGTTCGCCGGTCCGTGCGCCACGATGCCGATGATCGCCGCCACGAGGGCGCCCGGGACCGCCCACTGGCGGCGGTACCGTACCAGGATCGCCCAGGTGAGGACGACGGGGACGGCCAGCAGGGGGATGTCGACGACGGCGCGGACCGGGGCGGTGCAGAGGCTGAGGATGACGCCCGCCAGCATCGCGCCCGCGATCGGCCGCGGGATCGCGGCGATGGCGCGGGCCGGCCACGGGGACAGACCGGCCAGCAGGATGAGGGCGGCGCACACGAGGAACGCGCCGACCGCGGCGGGGAAGCCGCCGGGCACGGGTCCGGTCGCGGCGAGCAGGGCGGCGCCCGGCGTGGACCAGGCGATGCTGATCGGCATGCGGTGCCGGAGCCCGAGGTAGACCGCTGACACCGCGATCCCGAGGCAGAGGGCGAGCAGCCCGGACGCTGCCTGGCCGGGGCTGGCCCCGACGGCGCGCAGTCCCGCGAGTACGACGGTGAACGAGCTGGCGTAGCCGACGATCGCGCTCACCAGTCCCGCCACGATGGCCTGAAGCCGCACGCGCACCTCCCCACAAATCGTTCCGTATACGGAACGCACGATAAGCCAACAGGACACGCCAGGACAAGCCCGGCCACGGAATGCCACCATGGCCGGGTGGACGGGAGTGAGACGGGTGTCGGAAGCCGACTGCGGCGGCTGCGGGAGTCGCGCGGAATCTCGCTGTCGGCGCTCGCCCGCAGCGCGGGGATCGGCAAGGCCACACTGTCCGGCCTGGAACTCGGCACCCGCAACCCCACGCTGGAGACGCTCTACGCGGTGGCGGGCGCGCTCGGGGTGCCGCTGACCGCGCTCGTCCTGGAGCCCGGCGCCGAACCCGCGGCCGCCGCCGACGTGCGCGGCGCCGCCGTGACGGCCACCCTCCTGGAAGTCTTCGAAGAACCCGGCGCTACATTCGAACTGCTCCGCATGCGGGTACGGCCCGGCGTCGTCCAGCAGTCACCGCCCCACGCCCCGGGCGTCACCGAACACGTGACGGTCTACCAGGGCGTCCTGCGCGCCGGACCGGCCGACGCCCCGCTACTGGCGGGACCGGGCGAGCACATCGCCTGGCAGGCCGACGTCCCCCACGTGTACGGCACGGCCGGCCCCGACGAGGTCGTCGCCACCCTGCTGATCCGCTCCCCCCGCCAGATCGGCTGAACGCTATTCGTGCCCCGGGCACCGGCCCTCGGCGACCGCGACGCACCCGAGCGCACGGCCGAGCTGGGCGACGTCGATGTCCCCGAGGTGGTCGAAGAAGTGCCGGCGCACGCTGGCCAGGTGGCTCGGCCAGGCCTGCCGCAAGCGGGCGAAGCCGGCGTCGGTGAGCACGGCGTTCAGGCCGCGGGCATCCTCGTCACACCGGATCCGCCTGACCAGGCCCTGGCCCTCCAGCCGGGTGACGATCCGGGTCATCCCGCTCAGGGAGAGCTCGCAGGCGATCGCGAGTTCGCCCATGCGCAGCAGCCGGCCCGGCGCCTCGGACAGGTGCATCAGCGTCATGTACTCGATGAGCGGCAACTGCTGCTCGCGCATCAGGTCGGCGTCCAGCATGCGGGGCAGCGCGTAGATCACGCGAGGGAGCGCGCGGGCCAGCGCTTCCTCGTCTGGCGTCAGGGGCGGCAACGGCTGCGCTGCGGTCATACCCCCACCCTACTTGCTTGACGAAGAAACCACCTACTATGTTGCTTGCTTGACGAAGCAATTATCTGTCGCACGAAAGTGGAGCCCTTCGATGACCAAGATCGGGATTATCCTCGGCAGCACCCGTCCCGGGCGTAACGGGGAGGCCGTCGCCCGCTGGGCGTACCAGGTCGCCTCGCAGCGGACCGACGCGGAGTTCGAGCTGGTGGACCTGCTCGACTACAAGCTGCCGCACCTCGACGAGGTGTACCCGCCGTCGATGGGCCAGTACAGCCAGCCGCACACGCTGGAGTGGGCCAACAAGATCGCCTCGTTCGACGGGTTCGTCATGGTGACGCCCGAGTACAACCACTCGACGTCGGGCGCGCTGAAGAACGCCATCGACTTCCTGTACGGCGAGTGGAACAACAAGGCGGTCGGATTCGTGAGCTACGGCGGGGTCGGTGGCGCGCGGGCCGTCGAGCACCTGCGCCTGATCGCCGGCGAACTCCAGATGGCCGACGTACGCAACCAGGTGGCGTTGTCGCTCTTCAACGACTTCGAGAACTTCAGCGTGTTCAAGCCCAACGAGTTCCAGCACCAGGCGCTCGACGCCATGCTGGACCAGGTCGTGGCCTGGAGCACCGCCCTCGCGCCGCTCCGCGCCAAGCTCGCCGCCGCCTGATCTGCTCCCGTCCGTACGCGACGGGGCACTGACCGCCCTCAGCGGTGCCTGCCGACGATCACAGGCATCGCTGAGGGCATCCATCAGGTCTTCTTCTTCGGTCGTCTCCGGGGTTGGGACTTGCTGCCGCGGCCGGGCGGGGTGTGGGTGTCCGGGCTGGAATCCGGGAGTCGCGGGGACACTCCCGGCGACTTCGGCTTGGGCGGGGTTCGCGGGGCGATTGTGGAGGGCGTCCGCGGAATGCCCGTATGGATCGGGTTGGTGGTCGTGGTCGTGGTCGTGGGCGGGTGCGGGCTGGAGGGGCGTTTGACCTTGGTGAAGGGTGTGAGGGTGGGCGCGTCCGTCGGTCGTGGCTCGCCGCGGTCTTCCTCGGGGGCGGGCCGTTCGTCGGCGTCGTCGGCGTCGTCGGCGTCCAGGTAGGCGTCGAACGCGTCGAGGGTCTCCGCGGGCGGCGGGGCCTCCTCGACGGGCGGCTCGGCTTCCTCGTCGTCGGTGTCCACCCACGTCGGGGCCACCGGCAGCGGGGAAGGGGACTCCTGGCTCGACGCGTAGCCGGTGCCGTCGGCGTCGTTCACCGCCGTCGCGCCGAAGAAGGCGCTGGCCAGGGCACCCCATCCAATCCTGTCCGAGTCCAGCGCGTCCCGTACGTCGGGCGGGGGATCTTCGCCGAAGAGGCGCCGCAGGGCCCCGCGGTCGCGGAGGAAGCTCGGGGTCGGCCACGGGTAGGCGTTCATGTGGGTGGCGAGGGTACGCCGGAAGACGCCGGGGTAGACGTCGGTCAGGACGAGCCAGCACTTGAAGCAGCAGAGCCGGCCGACACCCAGTTTGGCGCCCGTCGGATGGGCGAGGGCGACGGCCAGCGCCTGCATCTCCGCGTGCACCTCCATGGGCCTGCCCGACGCACTGGTCGGCAGCGGGCTGTTGTACGCGACCACGCGGATGCGCCCATGCCGTTCCTCCAGCGTCCGCAGGTGGGCGATGGCTTTGCGGACCCTGATGTCGGCGCGCTGGACGGAACGGGCGAGCTGCTGCTTCTGCTTCTTCTGCTTGCTCGTACGGTCACGGGCCTGGATCCGGGCCACCAGGGCGCGTACCTGGTTCTCGGCGTCCTGGCCGACCGCGCGGGACGCGCGCAGCAGGGCTTCCAGATCCTTCCCCATGTCGCCGTCGGGGTGGTTGGCGAAGACGCCGATCTCACGGTCGCTGTGCATGAGCGCGACGCAGACCCGGCTGCCGTTGAACGAGGTGATCACGTCGGCGACGCGGTCGAGCGCGCGTTCCTCCTTCAGTCCGGGAGCCGTGGCCAGGCTCTTCAGCCATTCCTCCCGCGTCTGGTCGGCGAGCAACTGCTCCCTCCTGGACTTCATGCGGCTTTCCAGCCTGGTCACGGCCGCTTTGCGTGCCTGCATGTAGCGGGGGTAGCCGTCTTTGGTCATCGGCGCCAGCTGGGTGGACACCTGGTCCGGGGCGGGCAGCCATTCCAGGGCCCGCAGGAGGTCGAACCTCTCGTCGAAGGCGTCCCGTACCTTCGCGAGCTGCAGCATCGCCCGCAGTTTGTTGTACTCCACGTCCAGGACGCGGCCGTCGCGATTTCTCGTCCAGTGGAGTTCGGCGAGGACGCCGATCGCGTCCGCGTCCTTGAGGTTGAGCGCTTTGGAGATCACCCGCCATGCGGTCGCGGGCTGGTTCAGGTGCGCCGCGAGGGCGGTCGGCTCGCCGGGGACCACCTTGCGGACCTCGGCCAGCCAGAAACGCGCCACCGGTTCGTCGGCGGACGCCGGAGGGCTGAGCGCGCGTAACAACCGCGCGGTGAGCTCTTCGTTGTCGCGGGTGAAGGCCAGAAGATCTTTGAAGTCCCGGAAGGGCATACGCTGGCGGAGCGTTCCAAACTCGCGCGTGATGACCGGCGGCGGCTCAAGCTCGATCACGCTGGTACGAGCAGGCTCCCCGAAGACCGGCCTGTCATCCAGATCGGGGTCCACGTTGATGAGAACCCGCGAAGAAGTCGTCGTCGCGGGTGCCTGGATTCCCGTCTCGAGAACGCCATCATCCGAATCGGAGTCCTCGATGACGATGACTTCGGGCCGCGACTCCCTGACCGGACGATCCGGCTGAGAGTCCGGCACGAAGAAGTTATCGGCCATGTCCTCATCCGGCTCCCGGACGAAACCCCGGCTCAGCGTTCCCCTCCCCCGCTCAGGCTGAGACTCCGGAATGACGATGTCACCCGTGCCGCTGCCCCGTACCGGCGGGGAATCGGGGACAAGGATGTCACCCGAGTCAGGAATCACACCCCGGCTGGCCGCGCCACTCCGCCGCACCGGCGGGGAGTCCGGAACGAAGATGTCACTCGACCCACGGACCATGCGCGGGTCCACCTTCCCGATCCCCCGTATGGGCTGAGAGTCCGGGATGAGGATGTCGCTCGGTCGGGGGAATCGGCTTGACGTTTCGCTCCGCCGCGCCGGCTGGGAGTCGGGGACAAGGATGTCGCCTGAGCCAGGACCCAGACTCCGGCCTGACGTTCCACTTCGCCGTACCGGCTGGGAATCCGGAACGAGGACGTCGCCCGAGCCGGACGCTCCGCTGCGTCGCACCGGCTGCGAGTCCGGGATGAGGATGCCGCCCGACGCCGTGCCGGTCCCCCGTTCTGGACGGGAATCTGAACTCGCCGGCCGGGGCGCTGTTCTGAACAGGGAGCCTGTTGTCAGCGAGGGAGCGAGTCGGAGGCTGGTTGTCAGGGGTGTCCGGTGGCGTTCTTGGGCTTTTGATTTCGCGAGGGTCATCCGCCGGCGTGGTGGCGAAGACGGGAAATCCTCGATCGGGTCGTCTTCCAGGGGCGAGCGTCGTGGCGGAGAGGACGGGAAGTCCTCGATCGGGTCGTCTTCGAGTGCGGAGCGTCTCGGAGAAGAGTCCGGGAAGACCTCGATGGGGTCGTCGGCATCCCCGCGACCGGTGAACTTCTGGGCTTTCCTGGGCTTGGATGGTGATTTATGGCGAGTCGTCCGGGATGAGGACTTGGTTTTTCGTTTCTTCGCCAGAGGTTCCGCTTCGACCCGGACTCCCAGGCCGGACCGCTGCGGCCCCGGCGGCGGATCCTGCTTCGGCGTCGACATCATGTGCCCCCAGTCGCTGACAACGTCACCCCATGGTGATCGACCGGTCACGGCCGCGGACCTACTCCCCCGGTGACAGTTCATTCCCGTGAGCAGATGTGCGAGAGAGACACACGAAAATTCGTAATGCCGGGCGAAATCACCCAGCTAGGTGAATGCTCACCATGTATCCGTCCCGTCCCACCGAAGAGGGGCCCGCTCCATGGTGTGGTTCTCCCGCCGTCCCCCGCTCACCAGCGAGCCCGCGCAGAAGCGACCCCCCGTCATGTACGTGGCCGACGCCGCCCTCGCCATCGTCTCCGCCCTCGTCCTCACCTTCGTGTACGGCGTCAGCGTCCTGGTGTCCACTCCCGCCCAGGAATGCACCGGCGACTGCCAGGACAACGCGTTCATGGTCTGGATGATCGCCACGGCCATCCCCATCGTGCCGGCCATCGTCGCCTGGAAGATCCGCCTGGGCGTCACCCTCGTCGTCAACGCCCTGGGCAGCCTCGCCCTCCTGATCTTCGGCATCAGCTACGTCTACTAGCCAAACCGACCGCCAGGGCAATGCATGACATCCGAGGACGCCGCAGGCCGGTCATCAGGGTGGCGTGGGTGTTCCTGGGAGTGGCTTTGTCCGTTGGATTTCGCTAAGGGCGACAGCGTGGCATCCGTTACGATTTTGGTCGTATGAAGTGGGTGCCGGTGATGGCGGTCGTCCTGCTCGCGGCGAGTTGCCAGTGGCATGCGTCGGTGCCCCCGCTGCTTGCCCCCGAGACACCGGTGAATTCGGCGGCGGAAATCGCCGCACGATTGGACGGCCATCGGGCCGAACCTCCCTACCCCGGTAGCGGGCCGCCACCGCTGAACGTCGGCATCGGGCATTGCCCCGCCAAGGACAAGGACGAACTGGCGCCGCCGCAGGATGCTCCCGGCTATTCCACCCGGCTGGGGGCAGCGGAGATCGCCGCCCCTCTCAGCGTCCGGATCTGGCTGACCTCACCCGAAGAAGCCGAGAAGCTGACGAAGGCGACAATGCGGGCGTATGTGCAGTGTTACTCCAGCTCCAGCTGGATGATCAGTCACCACGGCTGGAACGGCGCGGCGATGACGGTGACCGAGCCCACCAGTACGGACAACGGAGACGTGGTCACCTACGCGACGGTGCTGGCCTGGCGCGACGGACTGCTCGCCGAAGCTTCCTGGTGGTGGCCGGTCGACATCGTCAACAGCTTCACCCGCCTGGATCGGGGCCAGCTGGATCGGGGCACCGACGCGGCGAAGGCCGTACTCGACGCGGTGGGCGGCGTCCCCTGACCATTCCGATGGCGGCTTCGGGAGCGCGGCGCTCCCACGCGAATTTCTGATCTTGCCCGGGGAATGGAACGTTCCTAGAACCGGAATTAGCACTGGTCACAGAGCTACCGTTAACAGGAGTCACGCCGCAAATGCACGCACAATCCTCGATCGCCCTGCGCCTCACATCCGCGACGACCGCGGCGGCCGGAGCGCTCGTCCTGCTCACCGCCTGCGTCGGCGGTGGCGATACGGCATCGTCCGGATACGTCCCCACGCCCGCGAACAACACGTGGAGCCCGACGCCCACACCCAGCTCCCCGGCGACCGCCTCCATCAACGACGCCGACGTCTTGTTCGTCCAGATGATGATCCCCCACCATCAGCAGGCCGTCGAAATGGCGCAACTGGCCCAGTCCCGGGCCACCGATCCCGAGATCAAGGAATTGGCCGACGAGATCGAGGAAACCCAGGAGGCCGAGATCGAGACCCTGCGCGACTGGCTCAAGGACTGGGGCAAACCCCTGCCCACCGGCGACATGGAACGCATGCCCGGCATGCCCGGCATGATGTCCGACGAAAAGATGCGCGCCCTACGCGAAGCCAAAGGCACCGACTTCGACAAGCAGTTCACCGAGATGATGATCGCCCACCACAAGGGCGCCATCCAGATGGCCGAGACCGAACAGGCCAAGGGCCGCAACCCCGACGTCAAACGATTCGCGATGTCCGTCGCATCGTCACAACAGGCCCAGATCCTGCAACTCCAGCGAATCCTCGAACGACTCTGACCGCTCACGGCCGGGCACGCCGTACAAGCCAGGCGTGCCCGGCACCATCCACGTGCCCCCGTGACCAGGCTGGACGCATACCTGCGGTTTTCCTCACCCCCAGACCGGCCGTACGCCTCATTCACGCCGTGTCCGGATCGTTCGTAGCCTCTGGGGCATGACAGATTGGCTGATCGCACTGATGGAGAACCTCGGGGAGCCAGGCGCGGGGCTGGCGATCGCGTTAGAGAACCTCTTCCCGCCCCTCCCCAGTGAAGTGATCTTGCCGCTGTCCGGTTTCACCGCCTCCCGGGGCGAGATGGACCTGTTGTCCGTCCTGGTGTGGACGACCGCCGGTTCCGTCGCGGGCGCGCTGGCGTTGTACTGGGTCGGCGCCCTGCTCGGCCGCGAGCGCATGCTGGCCCTGGCCGCCAGGATCCCGCTGATCAAAGTCTCCGACGTGACCAAGACAGAGGAGTGGTTTCACAGGCACGGCCGCAAGACGGTGTTCTTCGGCCGGATGATCCCCATCTTCCGCAGCCTGATCTCCGTCCCCGCCGGAGTGCAGCGGATGCCGCTGGGCATCTTCACCCTGCTGACCACCGCCGGCAGCGCCATCTGGAACACCATCTTCGTGATGGCGGGGTTCGTGCTGGGCGAGAACTGGTCGCTGGTGGAGACCTACGTCGGCGTCGGCAGCAAAGTGGTGATCGCCCTGGTGGCGCTGGCCGTACTGGTGTTCGTGGGCGTACGGCTGGGCGAACGGCGCAAGGGGCGGCATGCGGCTCGCCGCTGAGGGGCTTCGCCTGCTGGGTTCGGTGTCCCTGGGCACGGTCACCGCCCTGCTCGGTTCCGTCCTCATCCCGCTGGCGCTCCCGTTCGCCGGTCGCCGGGCCGTGCAGGCGGCGGTCCGGCGCGTAGCCGTACTGGAGGCGCGCCGTCTGCGGCTGGACCCCGCCATGCTCCGGCTCGACGCGGACCGCTCCGACGGGCAGGAGTTGCGCTATCTGGCGGCGCGGGTGCCGCTCGGCGTGCTCGGCGGCCTGGTGCTCACCCTGCTCTGGGCCGGCGTCTCCACCGCCGTGGGCCTCACCTGGTCGTGGAGCAGAGGGCTCCCCTTCGACGGCATGGAGCCGAGCGCGCCCCTGATCGCGTACATCGGCCTGGCGGGTCTGGTTCTGCTGTTTCTGGATCTGACGGGACTGATGGGGGTGGACGCGCTGGAGCGGCGCCTGGCCGTACGGATGCTGGCCCCGGACCCCACGGAGGCGCTTCGGCGGCGTATCACCGAGCTGGCCGAGAGCCGCGCGGGCGTGCTGGCGGCGGTCGACTCCGAACGCCGCAGGATCGAGCGGGACCTGCACGACGGGCTGCAGCAGCGCCTGGTCGCGCTGTCCATGCTGGTCGGCCGCGCCCGCCGGGGACGCCCCGAGCTGCTCGCGCAGGCGCACGAGCAGGCGCAGCTGGCACTGGCCGAACTGCGGGAGGTCGCCTGGCGGGTGTACCCGTCGGGCCTGGACTCCCTCGGTCTGGGCGAGGCGCTGGCGGGCGTCGCCGAACGTTCCGGCGTCCCGGTCAAGGTCACCTACGACCTGTCCGTACGCCCTCCGGACACGGTGGAGACCGCGGCGTACTTCGTGGTGAGCGAAGCGGTGACCAACGCGGCCAAGCACGCCCAGGCCGCCTCGGTGACGGTAGAGGTCCGCGAACAGGACACCATGGTTGTCGTGCGAGTACGGGACGACGGGGTGGGCGGGGCTAGCGCGACCGGCGGCGGGCTGTCGGGGCTGGCCCGGCGGGTGGCCGCGCTGGACGGCCGTTTCACGGTGACGAGCCCGCCCGGCGGGCCGACCACGATCGTCGCGGAGCTGCCATGCGGGTGATCCTGGCCGAGGACTCCACCCTGCTGCGCGAGGGCCTGGTCCGGCTGCTGGTCGAGGAGGGCCACGAGGTGCCCGCGGCGGTGGGCGACGCCGACGCGCTGGTCGCCGCGGTGGCGGAGCACGAGCCCGACGTGGTGGTGGTGGACGTGCGCATGCCGCCCACCCACACCGACGAGGGCCTGCGCGTGGCCCTGGAGCTCCGGCGGCACCGCCCGCATGTCAAGGTGCTGATCCTGTCGCAGTATGTGGCGAAGACGTACGCGACCGAGCTGATGAGCACGAACGTGGAGGGCATCGGCTACCTGCTCAAGGACCGCGTGGCGCAGGTGGGCGACTTCCTGGACGCGCTGGAACGGGTGGGCTCCGGCGGCGTGGCCTTCGACCCCGAGGTGGTACGGCAACTGCTCGCCCGTACCAGCCACGCCGACCCCCTCGCCAAGCTTACCGCCCGCGAACGCGAGGTACTGGAACTGATGGCACAAGGCCTGACGAACGCCTCGATCGCGCAAGCCCTGTACGTCTCGCAGAGCGCCGTCGAGAAACACGTCAACGCCCTGTTCGACAAACTCGCGCTGTCCCAGACGACGGGTTACAGCCGCCGCGTCCTGGCCGTCCTGCGCTACCTCGGCTCCTGACGCCTACGGGCACAGCAGCGGCGCCACCAGGATCGCCACCGGCCCGCTGAGCAGCGCGCATCCGACCAGGTAGACGGCCGGGGAGACCCAGCGCGACCTCGGCCGGACGCCGCTCAGCAGGCGTTCCACCCGTTCGGCCGCCGCACGACCGGCCAGCTCCATCACCCCGGGCACGGGCTCGCGAACCGCGCTCAAACGCACGATGGCGTGGGCCAGCTCCAGGCTGCCGTGCGCGCGCCTGGCCTGATCGTCGGCGAGCAGTTCCAGCAGGACGGGAACCGCCTCCCGCGCCCGCCGCGCCGCGGGCAGCCAGGGAAAGGCCCTGGCCAGCGCGATGAACGGCAGAAGCAGCAGGTCGTGACGTCCACGCAGGTGGGCGCGCTCGTGCGCCAGGACCGCCTGGAGCTGCCCGTGATCGAGCAGGTCCAGCGTGCCACGGCTGAGCACGACCCGCGCCGCCGTCCCCGGCACGCAGTACGCGACGGGCCGCGTGACCGGCAGGACGTACGCGTCGTGCTCCTCGGAGTGGTCGGCGAGCACGTCGAGGAGCAGCCGCTGGCGGCGCTGCTCGGCGGCGGCCTTCAGGCGAGCCGTCACCGTGTTCGCCACCAGCCACGGCACCAGGGCCACGGAGCAGACGAAGACCGCGATGTGCGCGGCGCTCATGCCGGCGAGGCCGCGGCCGGTGAGGAGATGCCGCGCGAGCGTGTGCAGGCTGTGCGGGAAGGCGGCGGCCAGCGGCGCCACGGCCGCCACCAGACCGGCCCCGACCACGCCCAGCCCGCCCGCGAGGGCGGCGGCCTGCCACAACGCCAGCGCGGCGCGCGGATGCTCACGTGTCCACCGCGCCCCCGCCAGTACGGCGGCGAGCCTCCCGCCGAACAGGATCGGCAGCGGGGCGGCGCCGGCGGCGATCAGCCACGGTGTCACCGCTTGTCCCGGTCCTGTTCGTGCGCCCGCAGGGCCGCCCGGAGCGCGGCGGTCACCTCGGGCGGGACCGTGCCGACGAACCGCATGACCGCCGCCTCCACGTCGCCGGCCTGGTCCAGCGCGGCGCGCATGGTCTCGGCCACGAAGGCGTCCCTGTCGGTGGTGGCCCGGTAGAGGTGGGCGCGTCCCTCCCGGCGGCGGGAGACGAGGTCCTTGTGCGTGAGCCGTACCAGCACGGTCAGGACGGTGGTCAGCGCGGGCTTGGACGGGAGGGAGTCGGCGAGCTGCTGGGCGAACAGCCCGCCGGGATGCCGCCACAGCGCCTCCATGATCGAGCGCTCCAGGTTGCCGAGCCGCATCGTGCACCCTCTCCGGTTCCGCCTCCGCCGACCAAGAGGGTACGCGATCCGCGTTCGCGCAGCTGACGGGCCCACCCCCGCGAAGCTCTACGGAAAGTAGAAGTTCCGACGTGGTTCTCAGTCGTCCCGATCCTCGTTCATGTCGCGTTCAGCGTGCCCTCCGAGACTCGCCGGTTGGCACCCCCCATGGACAGCGCGCGAAAGGCGTCACCATGAAGAAGAAGCACAACGAAGAGGCCGAGGGCGCGGCGATCTCGCGTCGTCAGCTCGTCAGATATGCCGGCGTCGGCGCGACGCTGGTAGCGGCCAGCCCGCTCGTGGCCGTCGGCCCCGCGGCGGCCCACGACAACGACCACGACGACAAGGTCAAGCCCGGCGACTCCCGCAACCGGATCTGGCGCGCCGGCGACCACCACGTGCACTCGGAGTACAGCGGCGAGTTCGACACCTCGGCCAACCCGCCGACGTTCCACAAGGGCGCCGACGCGGTCTACCCGATCGTCACCAACGCGATCATGGCCAAGCACTTCGGCCTCACCTGGGCGATGTGCACCGACCACGGCGGCCCGACGCACTCGAAGGTCAACCTGGAGCAGGCCTACCCCGACCTGCTGCGCTCCCGCGTCCTGGTGCCCGAGGTGCTCCAGTTCTGGGGCATGGAGTTCGACGCTCCCGCCCTGGACCACCACACGCTGATGATCCCGCACCACAGCGGTGAGGCGCAGCAGTTGTTCGAGCTGGAGAGCCGGTTCGCCAAGAACGACCCCTTCCCCGCCGATCCCGGCCGCAACACCGAGGCCAAGATGATCGAGTTCCTGTCGGCGGCCAAGTCCATGCCGCACAAGCCTCTCGTCATCGCCCACCACACCTCCCGTTCGGCCACCGGCCTCGGCGTGTACGGCCAGGACACCCCCCGTGAGTTCCGCAACGGCCACAACGTCGCCCCGGAGATCTACGTCGGTTTCGAGGGCGCACCCGGTCACCAGGCCGGCCCGCTCGCCGGCGGCGCCCGCGGCGGGTACGGCAACCACCCGACGTACGGCGGCTTCGACCAGATGACCGCGCGCGTGGGCGGCCTCTGGGACTCGCTGCTGGGCGAGGGCCGGCGCTGGTGGATCACCGCCACCTCCGACTCGCACGTGCACTGGACGCGCGGCGGCTCCGACTTCTGGCCGGGCGAGTACAGCAAGACCTACGTGCACGCCCGCCAGGACTACGCCGACATCATGGACGGCCTGCGCAACGGCCGCATCTGGGTCACCACCGGCGACCTGATCACCAGCCTGGACCTGACCGCGAGCAGCCAGGGCCGCGAGGCCGCCATGGGCGAGACCATCACCCTCAGCCGCCGCAACCGCGGCGACGTCGAGATCGAGATCAGGTTCCGCCCGCCGCAGGGCGCCAACGCCAACGGCGACCGCCCGCAGGTCCGCCGCGTCGACCTGATCGTCGGCCAGATCACCGGCCCGAACGCCGACCTCGACGCCGACACCAACCCCACCACCAAGGTCGAGGCCCGCTTCGGCCCCCGCGACTGGCGCAAGCAGGGCCAGGAATACGTCATCCGCCACACCCTGCGCAACGTCGAAACCGACATGTACGCCCGCGTCCGCGGCACCAGCACCGACGAGGCCGAGCCCCTCGCCGACGGCCAGGAGAGCCCCTGGGGCGACCTCTGGTTCTACTCCAACCCCGTTTTCGTGCAGTTCCGCTGAACCCCGGCGTTCCAGCCTGGCCCTCTCCCCACGGAGGGGACCAGGCCCCCGTCGTGACCCGAATGTTTTGTCGGCGGCGTCTGCAATGGTGGCCGCCATGGTCTTCTTCATCTACCGCAGCTTCTACGAGGGGCCGCTCAGCAAACTGGTGCGGCATTTTCCCGATGCCACGGTGCTCGACTGGTTCCGCAGGGTGTGGGACGACGCGGGAGCGGATGACGCCTACGCGTGGGTCGAGCGCGAATTCGGGACGAACGTCTACGGTCTGCACACGATCTTCGAGAGCGGGCTGCCCGCTCCCGAGAGCATGCCGGAACTGCGCGAACTGCTGGAGAAGCATCTGTACGTCGAGCAGGAACTGCGGGTCGACGAGCACAGCGT
The DNA here is from genome assembly GCF_016862995.1 of Acrocarpospora phusangensis. Taxonomy (GTDB): domain Bacteria; phylum Actinomycetota; class Actinomycetes; order Streptosporangiales; family Streptosporangiaceae; genus Acrocarpospora; species Acrocarpospora phusangensis. Next base: position 73,204 of record NZ_BOOA01000032.1, on the reverse strand, counting down.
GCGCGTGCTCACCGATGACGACGAGGTGGACCTGGCCTACTTCTTCGTGGACGACGCTCTCGTGGCCGCCGAGCCCGACCGCTGGGCCTACCTCCTGCACGAGGGCTGGGAGTTACCCTTCGACGGCTCCCCCGCCGGTGGTGTGTTCGTCCCTCCGCAGCCGCCCGCCGCGCTCACCTCCGCGCCGCCGGGCGGCGAGGGAGTCACCTATGCGGTCGTGCTGACCTTCTACGCGAGCGGCGACAGCATCGGCTGGTGCCCGCCGTACTCGTTTCCGGGTGTCCGGCTGCCGCGGCTCGCGGCGGCGCTGCGGGCGTCCGGCGATTCGCTCAGCGAGTGGCCTGGCGAACTGCTCGTCCTGCGCGCGCTGGTGGCTCCCGGAGAGGGTGAGCTCAGGCCCGCGCTGGAGCGCTGCAACCGGTGGCCGATCTTCGGGGAGGAGGCGTCCGAGACCTTCGGCGCTCATGCGCAGGCGCACGAGACCGCCCTTCGCCGGGTGGAGGCGTTCGAGCCCGCCCATGGCCGTGATCCGGAGCGCACCCTCATCCGGCAGGGTGAACACGTGGCCCAGATGTCGATCCATATCGACTCCTTCTTCGGCTACCAGCAGTGGTTCTTCTTCGACGATGTCTGGGCCTCCGCGCATCCCGATCTGGCCACGTCGCTGTTGCACTACGGCGCTCACTGGGATCCCCGCTGTTCGCGTGGCCACGGCTACTACACGGATCCCTGCTGATCGCGAGTACGGCTGTTCTGCGGCAGGGACGCACGCAAGATCGAATGTCGGTGTGGGGCGGCATACTGCCGGGCATGGGGTCCGAGGTCCTGCGCCACTACCGTGAGCTGCTGCGAGACGTGCCGGAGCTTTCGCAGAGCATCTTCCTGACGGCGATTCAGCCGGTGGGGGAGCCGCTTGGCGTCGCCGACATCGCCGGGCGGCTGGGGCGGAGTGCGGCGGATCTGGAGAAGCGGCCGATCGATCTGATGGAAGAGCGTGAGTGCATCCACATCGGTCAGGTGGGGTCGTCGTTCCTCCTGCTGGAGCCGGTGGGTTTCGCGGGGGCGCGACCGGAGGTGCTGCGGCGGTTGAGCTCAGCGGATCAGTAGGCGTTCGCGAGGAGAGCTGGGCGCTCACCGCAAGGGCCCTCATCACCTGACCCGGCCTCGACTCCGCTGTTGCGCACCATCAGCGCGGTGGCGGTGGCCACGGCTCCTCATCACCTGACCCGACCTCGACTCCGAACTGCGGGCGCGTTCGCAGCTACGCCAGATTGGCGGTCTTGGTTGAGATGACACTTATTTGTGTCATCTCAGTTTTTGTGGTTATATTGGGGTATGCAGTCATCTGAAGAGCTCGAGTTCGCGGATCGTGTCGCCGACTTCTACGCACGGGAGTACGGTTTTCCGCCCGTGGCCGGTCGGCTGCTTGGGTACCTGCTGATCTGCCAGCCCCCGGCGCAGACGATCGCGGAACTGAGCGAGGCGCTGCTCGCGAGCCGCAGCGCGATCACGGGGGCGGTCGCGCTCCTGGCCGGGCACAACGTGGTGCGCCGGTCGCGGTCGGCGGGGCAGCGGGTGGATTACGTCTCGCTTGACCGGCGGGCGCTTGACCCTACAGGGTTCGCGGGTGCGACCTACCTGGAACAGGCCGCGCTCGCGCGTACCGCGCTCGAACTGCTGAAAGACGGCTCCTCCGAGCGGCGGTCGATGCTCGAAGAGGGAGCCGCGTTCTACGAGTTCCTCGCCGCGCGGATGCCCGTGCTGCTGGCCGAATGGCACGCGGAACGCGATGCCCGCGGTTTTCGCCACTGATCAGTCCATGACGAAAGGGTCCTCCCATGTCCCGAGAATTCACCGTCCCCGCAGGCGACACCACCCTCCATGGCGTCGACACTCCCGGGCCCGAGCCCGCGCTGCTCTTCCTGAACGGCGGCTTCGCCACCCAGCGGCACTGGAAGCGTCTCCTCCAGCGGCTGGGCGGGAGGTACCGCACGGTCACGTTCGACGCGCGGGCGCGCGGCAAGTCGGGCACCTCCGCGGACTACTCCGTCCAGAGCGCCGCCGATGACGTCGGGCGGGTGATCGACGCGGCCGGTCTCGATCGGCCGGTTCTGGTCGGCTGGTCGCACGGGGCGACGCTCGCGGTGCGTTACGCCGGCGAGCAGCCGGAGCGGGTCCGCGGGCTCGTCCTCGTCGACGGCGCCTACCCGGTCTCCATGTTCGACGACGCGGGCAAGGAGGGTGTGCGCAATCAGTTCCGCCGGCTGGGGTGGCTCATGCGCTTAATGTCCGTCTTCGGGCTCTCCGCCAGGATGACGCCCGCCCAGAGCGCCGAGGTCGTCATCGAGATGGACGCCTTCAACGGTGAGCTCGACTACGCCGCCCTGCGGGTTCCGGCCGCCTTCGTCGTGGCCAGCGGTACGCACTCCGGTGCCACCGAGCAGGAACTGACCATGATGCGCGCCAGCACCGCCGAGGCGACGGCGGGCAATGAGCGCGTGACCGTCTTCGCGACCGCGCCCAGCAACCACGTGCAGCTCCCCGTCAAGGACGCCGACCTCGTGATCGCCGCGATCGAGAACATCGTCGAACGATCGAACCACTAACGCTCTACCGATATGGCCGGAAAACATCCATGCTGTTCCTTTGATCGGTACGGAGGAGAGTGGATGCCCCGGCCCATGGACGACAAACTGCTCCCGGTCAGAACGGACGCCGTCGCCCCCGACGGATCCCACGTCCGCCTGCTCTGCGAAACCGGCGGCGGCAGCATGGCCCACTTCGAACTCGGCCCCGGACAGGTGTCCCGCCCGGTACGCCACCGCACCGTCGAAGAGATCTGGTACGTCCTCAGTGGCCTCGGCGTAATGTGGCGCCGCGAGCCCGACGGCTCCGAACGCGAAACCGACCTGCGCCCCGGCCTCGCCCTCACCATCCCAACCGGCACGTCCTTCCAGTTCCGCAACACCGGCCGTACGCCACTGGAAGCCGTCGGCGTCACAATGCCACCCTGGCCCGGCGAAAACGAGGCCATCCCAGCAGAAGGCCCTTGGCCACCATCGGTTTAAGCGCTGTCAGCGTGGACCTGCCAGGTTCGCGCCGTTATCCGGCGCCGTTCACGCAGGTGACGCCCCTCGCCGCACCGGGCCAAGAGCGGCTCGGCCAGCCCGGCAAAAGTTCCAGGGACCTACCAACATGGACCAGACGCCGGGCCCGCGCCGTTATCCGCCGCCGCTAACGCAGATGACACCCCTCATCGCACCGGCGCCAAGAGCGGCTCGGCCAGCCCGGCAAAAGTTCCAGGGACCTACCAACATGGACCAGACGCCGGGCTCGCGCCGTCATCCGCCGCCGCTAACACAGATGACAGCCCTCATCGCACCGGCGCCAAGGGCTCGGCCAGCCCAGCACAGGTTCCAGGGACCTACCAACATGGACCAGACGCCAGGTTCGCGCCGTTATCCGGCGCCGCTAACGCAGATGACAGCCCTCGCCGCACCGGCGCCAAGGGCTCGGCCGAGTTGGCAGGGTTCGGAGATGCTGTGGGACCGGGGGCGTGTCGCCGTCAGGAATGAAGGTCCTTGTCTTGAGCGGAGCACGAGAGCCCGGGTTCTCGTAGGGTTTGGGCGTGCTTTTGTGGATCAATGGGCCGTTTGGTGGGGGGAAGACGCAGACTGCGCATGAGTTGCAGCGGAGGTTGGCTGGGAGTGTCATCTGTGATCCGGAGCATGCGGGTTTCGGGCTGCAGCGGATGATGCCGCGACCGTTGCGGGGGGACTTTCAGGATCTTCGGGCGTGGCGGCAGGGTGTGCGTGAGGTGCTGGAGTTGGTGCTCGCCCGGCATGAGGGGCCGGTTATCGCGCCGATGACGGTGGTGGAGCCGGGTTACTTTCGGGAGATCGTGGGGCGGCTTCGGGATGGTGGGCATGATGTGCGGCACTTCGCGTTGATGGCGGAGCGGGAGACGGTGCTGCGGCGGTTGCGGGAGCGCGGGTTCGGCCGGGCCATGCAGTTCGTGGCGGGGAAGGCGGGTTCGCTGCGCTTCGAGAGTTTCGCCGTCGCCAAGCTTGACCACTGCCTGGAGCGGCTGCGCGGAGACGAGTTCGCCGAGCACGTGTGGACGGACCGTCTCACGATTCCGCAGGTCGCCGAGCATGTCGCCGCTTCGGCGGGGCTGACGCTCACCCCGAACACCGACAGCGCGCTGCGCGGGTACGCGCGCCGGGCCTGGACGGGGATCAAACACATCCGGCTGAGCTGAGCGAAGGCCAGGCGAAACGTTCGCCCGCCTCAGCAGGCGCTTCGGGGACGAGCACCGTGACACCAGCCGAACGGAGGTCAGCCCTTCTCCGGTCTCGGTCAAAGCTTCGCGTATGAGCGCCGTCAGACTGAGCCAAGCGAAGGCCAGGCGAAGCGGTCACCCCTCTCGGCCCATGCTTCGCGGACGAGCGCCGTCAGACTGAGCCAAGCGAAGGCCAGGCGAAGCGGGCGCCTGTCTCGGCCCATGCTTCGCGGACGAACACCGTCAGACTGAGCCGAAACGGGGGTCAGGCGAAGCGGGCGCCGGTTTCGGCTAGGGCCTCGTGGATTAGGGCTGTCAGGGAGGTTCCGGGGGGCTGGTCGAACCAGGTGTGGGTGGCTACGCGGATGGCGCCCAGGAAGGCGGCCGCCAGGAGGCGGGCTCGCATGGGGGACGTGGCGGAGTCCGGGAGGCGGGTGGCGATTTCGCTTTCCAGGTCGCGTTCCATCGCCGCGTAGGTGGCTACCTGTTGGGCCAGCAGGGAGGGGTGGCTGCGGATGAGCCGGGCCGGGGCGGCCCAGGCGGGGTCGCGGTCGGAGGCCGGTAGGGGGAGGTCCTCGACGCTGCGGGTGAGGGCAAGCCACGGGGTTTCGTCCCGGGGGCGGGAGCGTACCGCGTCCAGGAGTTGGTGGACGCGTCGGCGTTCGCCGTAGAGCAGGGCCTCCTCCTTGCTGGAGAAGTAGTTGGAGAAGGTCCGGCGGGACACGGTGGCGGCGTCGGCGATCACCTCGATCGTGACCGCGTCCAGCCCGCGCTCGATGGCGAGCCGGAGGGCCGCTTCGTGCAGCGCCTGCCGGGTCGCCTCCTTCTTGCGTTCCCGTAAACCCACCGGTGTGGTCACAGCCCGTATCGTACGGCAAAGTCCGCAATGTTCCCAATGGGAAAACTTGCCCAATGAGAACGAATTGCCCAATACTGGTGCGCGCACAGCACTACGTGAAGGGTGATCGTCGCCGGATGAGCGCACACAGGAAGACCAGAGTCCCCCCGTCCGCGGACGGACCGATGAGCCACCGGCAGATACTCGAAGCCCTCAGCGGCCTCCTGCTCGTCCTCTTCATCGCCCTGATCAGCTCGACCATCGTGTCCACGGCCCTGCCGAGGATCATCGGCTCACTCAACGGCACCCAGGGGCAGTACACGTGGGTGGTCACCGCGACCCTGCTCACCGCGACGGCGGCGACGCCCATCTGGGGCAAGCTGGCCGACCTGTACAACAAGAAGGCGCTGGTGCAGATCGCCATCGTCGTCTTCTTGGTCGGGTCGCTGGTCAGCGGCTTCGCCCAGAACACCAGCCAGCTCATCGCGGCCCGCGCCTTCCAGGGCCTGGGGGTCGGCGGCCTGCAGGCGCTGGTGCAGGTCGTCATCGCGGCGATGATCCCGCCACGGGAGCGGGGCCGCTACAACGGCTACCTGGGCGGGGTCATGGCCGTGGCCACGGTCGCCGGTCCGCTGCTGGGCGGGCTCATCGTGGACACGTCGTGGCTGGGCTGGCGGTGGTGCTTCTTCGTGGCGGTGCCGTTCGCCGTCATCGCGCTGGTCGTGCTGCAGAAGACCCTGCACGTCGGGACCGTACGGCGGGAGAATGTCAAGATCGATTATTTGGGCGCCGCGCTGATCGCCGCAGGAGTCAGCGTGCTGCTGATCTGGGTGTCGTTCGTGGGCGGGTCGTTCGCGTGGGGGTCGTGGCAGACGGCGGCCATGGTCGGCGGGGCCGTGGTCGTGCTCGTGCTCGCGGTGTGGGTGGAGTCGCGGGCGGCCGAACCGGTGGTGCCGCTGGCCATCGTCAAGAAGCGCACCACGGCGCTGGCGATCGTGGCCAGTCTGGCCGTCGGCATGGCCATGTTCGGCGGGGCGGTGTTCCTCGGCCAGTACTTCCAGATCGGGCGCGGCTACACCCCGACCGAGGCCGGCCTGCTCACCATCCCCATGATGGTCGGCGTCATGGCGGCGTCCACCGTGTCAGGGCTGCTGATCACCAGGACGGGGCGCATCAAGCCGTACATCGTGACGGGGACGATCGTGCTGGTCGCGGGGTTCGCGGGGCTGGCGACCATCGACCATCAGACGCCGCTGGTCTTCGTCAGCGGGTTCATGCTGCTGGTCGGGGCCGGGGTGGGCATGTCCATGCAGAATCTCGTGCTGGCGGTGCAGAACACGGTGACGTTGCGCGACATCGGGGCGGCCAGTTCGTCGATCGCGTTCTTTCGGTCGCTCGGGGGGACCGTCGGGGTGTCGGTGCTGGGGGCGGTGCTGGCGAACCGGGTCACCGACCTCATCACCCAGCACCTGGCCGCGACCGGCGTTCACGCGTCGGGGGGCGGGTCCAGCACGCTCAACCTGAACGCGCTGCCGGCGGCGATGCAGACGATCGTGCGCGAAGCCTACGGGGATGCCACCGGTGACATCTTCCTCATTTCGGCGCTCATCGCGGTGGTAGGCATTGTGGCGGCCGTGTTCATGCGGCCGACGCCGCTGCGGACCAGCCTCGATGCGCCCTCGGAGGCACCCGCGCCGGAGCCGGAGCCGGAGCCGGAGCGGCTGGTGAAGGTCGGTGCGGGGCATCCCGCGCACGCGGCGTCCGGGCATTACGCGCCCCGGCACCGGCACTGAGTCATCCGGTCTGTACGGCGACGCGCAAGCTCGTGCCGAGAACGGCGCCCAGATGTTCCGCCTCTTCCTCGATCGCCCGCCGGGAGACCGGCCCGGCCTCCGTGAACAGGACGACGTCGAGGGTGCCGCTGTCGGTGGTCCAGGTGCCGGCGACACGTCCGCCGGAGAGGACCACCGGGGAGATCCAGCCGGCGGTTTTGCTGATCTCGGCGCGGCGGTTGGCGGCGATGATCTGGGTGTTGGCGGTTCCGGGGCCCAGGACGTACTGGTCGAAGGCGGGGAGCAGGCGGACGTCGGTGGTCGGGGTGGCGGCGGCGAGGTCGTCCAGGTCTTCCGTCCGGGCGTACGCCGGTTCGCCGTCCACTTCCACGTGGGTGAGCGTCCCGGACTGTTCCAGGTCGGCGAACCAGGACTTCAGGTGGGCCTTCTTCGACATGCCCCGGGTCAGCCACTGGTCGAACAGCGCCATCGAGGCCGGGCCGAAGGCGCCCAGGTAGGTGGGGATGACGGTTCTGGCCGCTTCCTCGGGGGCCGGGAGGCCGGTCCAGCCGGGTAGGTAGGTCTCGGGGCTGGTGAAGGTGACGCGGTTGCCGTCGGAGGGGCCGTAGACGAGGTAGCCCTGCCAGGCCAACGGCTTGAGGACCGTGCCCCAGCCGGAGCGCAGGTGTTCGGCGATCTGCTCGTCGCCGGTCTTGCCGATGATCTGGGCGGTGAGTTCCTCGCGGGTGAGGAGGTTGCCCGGGAGGACCTCGCGGGCGGCGTCGGTGATCGCGGCGAGTTGGTCGACGGTGACGTAGACGCGTTGCCAGGAGCCTCGTTCCCAGGTGCGGGGAGCGGCCATGAGGGACAGGTAGGCCGGGGCGTCCTCCGTGGTCAGGAGGTGCAGTGTGCCGCGCATCGCGGAGGTTTTCACGATCGTACGGTCGTGGAGCCGGTCGGCGACGCCGGTCGGGTCGGGGGTGCCCCGGCGGACTGCGACGGCGTGCTGGGCGCTGGAGGCGACCTGCGCTTGCACGCCGCAGAGTCGTTTGATGATGGTCGTCGTCTCGGCACTGGGCGGACGGTCCAGAAACTGCCGCCGCATTCGCCAGGACAGCACCTGTTCCGTCGTCAGCTTCATCGCGAGACCTCCCGGGTCGATCACGGCTGACAGTACACATGGTCGAGACGCACGGCATTTCGGATGTTCGGGGCACGTCTCATCTCGCGCAAGCGAACCCCGAACTCGGGCTCATGGGGTGGCCACGACTGCGCGGGAACGGTCGGTCGCCAGTTTGACCGCGAAGACGCCGAGCACGGTGCCGGTGACGTAGCGCTGCGCGCGGAGCCAGGATGGGCGGGCTCCGAGGAAGGTGGCGAGCGCGCCCGCGGTGAAGACGATCAGCAGGTTCACGGCCATGCTCACGGTGATCTGCACGGTGCCCAGGATGAAGCTCTGCATCATCACATGGCCTGCCGACGGCTCGATGAACTGGGGCAGCAGGGAAAGATAGAGCACGGCCGCCTTCGGGTTGAGCAGGTTGGTGACCAAGCCCATGGTGAAGAGCCGGGACGTCGAATCGGGGCGCAGGTCGCCGGGTTCGAAGACCGAGAGGCCGCCTGGGCGCAGGGTCTTCCAGGCGAGATAGAGCAGATAGCCGGCGCCGGCCAGTTTGATCGCCGTGTAGGCGGCCGGGACCAGGGCGAACACCGCGGTGAGACCCAGGCAGGTGGCCGTCAGGTACGCGAGGAAGCCCACGACCACGCCGGTGAGTGAGACGAGGCCGGCCCGGCGGCCCTGGGTGATCGACCGTGACACCAGATAGACCATGTTGGGTCCAGGAGTGAGCACCATGGCCAGTGCCACCAGGGCGATTCCCGCCAATGCCTCGTAACTCATCGCGCCCCCTTCGCGTCGGCACCAGCGTAAAGGCAGGGTCCGACAAGAGCCGAGCCAGATCGCACGTCGCCCGTCGCGCTGGAGCAGGGCGAACGGGCGGCGTCCGCCGACTTCGCCCTGCAGATGATCGAAAGCGCCGAACACGTCACCTTCCTCACCCCGGCCCGGCCGACGGCCGGCGACTGACACCGGCGGGCAGGCCCAGAATGGGGAGGGTCCGGGTGCTTCCCCAGATCGAGGATTCGTCGATGTAGGGCTGGATCAGTTCGGTCAGTTCCCGGTCGGCCCGGCCGGCCAGGACCTCTGAGGTGATCTTCCGGGCGATTCCCGCCAGGAAGTCGGCGACCTGGATGCGGGCGTCGTCACGCGAGTCGGCCAGGCGGAAGCCGATCAGGCGGGTGCCCGAGGGGCGGGGCGGGTGGTCGAACAGGGTTCTGAGCTCGGCTATCCGCTCCTCGGTCAGGGCGGTCTGCTCGTCGTGGACGATGGAGACGAGCCTGCCGCCCCGGCCCCAGTGGCGGACCGCCTGGGTGATGGCGGGGATCAGCGGGTCCAGCACCGGCGTTCTCGGGGGTTCGTGAACTCCGTCGAGGTATTCGGTGATGCGCGGCCTGGCCGCCGGCAGCGACTTCATGATCTCGGCGGCTGGGCCGTCGGCGCCGGTACGGAGGGTTTCGACCAGGTCGAAGAAGGGGCCGGCCGGGATCTTGGCTCGGACGAGGTCGTTGAACGACCACAGGAATCCGGCCCATCCGGCCCGGCCGAAGGCGGGTTCGCCCTCGTGGTAGAGCGTGACGGCCAGGTCGCGGGCGGTCTCCGGGTCGTCGGTGAGCAGGCCGGTCAGTTTGCTCAGGGCGAAGAACGTCTTGTCGGTCAGGAAGACGCCGGCGTTCCCGTGGATCGGCCCGGTGGGGGCGAGCAGCCAGGTGAGGACCGCGCGGTGCTTCCCGCGGAGGAAATGGTTGGCCTTGTACTCCTCGGCGGGGGACCGGATTCTCTCGCGGGCCTCCTGGATGCAGGCCGCCGCCGACTCCATGGGCAGGCACACGCTGGCGTGCGCGAACACGTCGGTGTTCCCGCCGATCAGCTTCTCCCCCTCCGACCCGGACTCGTCGCAGGCGATCTCGACGAGCCGGTCCGTATGGTCATGGTGGTCGTGCCGCATGCGATCTGTCCCCGTGGGTGGTCGGCGGAGCGTGAACCGGTCACGCACCCGCCGCAAGAGTCCCAGGTTATGGGGTTTCGTCGCCATTCGTTTCCTTTGCCGGGGTGGGGTCCTCGGGTACCTTCCTGTCGTGGGAACCGATCAAGAGAACACCCTCCCGGCCTGGTACGCGGCACTGCCGGCCACCATCGCCGCCGCCGGAGTGCTGTTCTTCGACGAATCCGGCCGCGTGATGCTCGTACACACCAGCTACAAGGACGACTGGGACATCCCCGGCGGCATGATCGAAGTGGATCGCGGTGAGACGGCACTGCAGGCGGCCCGCCGCGAGGTGGGCGAGGAACTCGGATTGAACGCCGAACTCGGGCCGCTCCTCAGCATCGACCAGCGGCCCGCCGCCCCGGACCGGCGTCCCCTGATCGCCTTCATCTTCGACGGCGGCACGCTCGGCCCCGAGGAACTGGGCCGCATCCGCTTCCTCGACAACGAGATCACCGAGACGCGCTTCTGCACGGCCGACCAGGTCGCCGAACTGGCGCCCTCACCCCTCGCGAGGCGGATCGCCGCCTCCGTGGCGGCCAAGGAGACGGCCGCGCCCGTTCCGATCCTGCTGAGCCACGGGTATCTGCCGCAGCCGTTCGCCTCAGACCTCGCCCTGTAGGGCCATCGCCAGCTCGGCGAACTCATGGAGCAGCGGGCTGCGGCGTGCGCCGTTCTGAGGTCAGCCCGGGAACCTGGCCGCGCGGAGGCGCGCGAGCTGGATCTCGGCGATCCCGCTGATGTTCCGGGCGCCGCAGCGGTCGCCCGGCACGACCAGGTGCGGACCCTGCTCGTCGAGTGCCCGCCCGTCCATGGACACCCCGAGCAGGACCTGGGTGTTGCCGAACTCCGGATCGATCTCTCCCCAGGACAGCACGGCATGGTGACCGTCCGCGCCGAAGACCGAGACCAGGAACCGGAGCCTGTCCTTGCGTTCGCCAGCCTCGAACAACGGCTGGGCCGCGTGGACGACGTCGATGAGCAGCGGCCCGGCGAAACGATGCCTCCGCAACCCGGAGGTACTGCATTCGAAGCTCACCGCCGTCTCCCGCTGCGGCAACTCCCGCAGATCCGCCACGGCCAGGGAGGCCGGGGCCCGCACGTCACCCGTCAGGCGCATCCGGCCGGCATGAATGGTCGTGGGCTCCACCAGGCTCTCCTCGAGGTCTTACCCCTGCTTTCCCACCCATTGACCAACCAACACCTCAAGCCAAGGATTACACCGCATAACCATCGCATATGCCAGGTAATCCGCCCGAATCCATCGCAACCCAGGTGCGGGATCATGGGAGTATGGCGAACACCGACGCGGCGTACCCTCTCCGGCTCTTCTCGTACGGCACCCTGCGGGACCCCAACGTGCAGCGGGCCAACTTCGGCCGCCTGCTGGACGGCCAGGCCGACGTCCTTCCCGGCCACGAACTGGCCATGGTGGAGATCACCGACCCGGACGTGGTCGCCGTCAGCGGCATGGCCGTGCACCCGATCGTCCGCCCCACCGGCGACCCCCGCGACGGAGTCGAGGGCACCGTGTTCAGCGTCTCCGCCGCCGAACTGGCCGCCGCCGACGAGTACGAGGTGGATGACTACGTCCGCGTCCAGGTGGTTCTGCGCTCGGGCCTGGAAGCCTGGGTGTACATCAGTTCCGCAGCGCTGGAAGACCCTCCAGCGCACCCGTGACAGCGCTGACGGAGAGCAGGTTGACGCCGATGCCCGCCATCTCCGCGCGTCCGGTGTCGTGCAGGCGGGAGGTGGCGTCCTCGGCCAGCACCAGCCGGTAGTCCCGCTCGCTGGCCTCCACCAGGGTCGCCCGCGGGCAGTTGGGGAAGTTGCAGCCCGCCACGACGAGGGTGTCGACGTCCCAGCCCCGCAGGAGCTCGTCGAGCCGGGTGCGGTAGAACGCGCCCCAGCGCGGCTTGAACAGCGCATATTCACGTTCGGCCAACTGCTGCGGACGTCCGGACAGCAGCAGGCCGGGGTCCAGCCGCGGAGCTCCCGGCGGCAGGAGCGGCCCGGCGATGGCGCTGCCCTCGCTCCCGGGGGCGGCCACCCGCGCCCCCTCGGCCAGCAGCGTACGACGGACCAGGTCGGCGTCCTCACCGCCCGGGTGGTACAGCCGGACGACGTGCACGACCGGCCGCCCGGCCGCGCGGAAGGCCGGGTTCCGGCGCGCGTCGGGTCGTGCCACGGCAGCCTACGCTTCCGGCCACCGAGCCACCTACAGATTTATTTGTCGGATGTAGCCTGCAGTCATGCAGGACATCGCCGTGATCGAGGACCCGGCCGCCGCCGAGGTCTCGCTGGCTCCCATCCGGGCCCGGCTGCTGGCCGAGCTGAGCGAGCCCGGCTCCGCGACCATGCTCGCCGCCAAGGTCGGCCTGCCCCGGCAGAAGATCAACTACCACCTGAAGACGCTTGAGGCGCACGGGCTGGTGGAGATGGTCGAGGAGCGGCGCAAGGGCAACGTCAACGAGCGCATTATGCGGGCGACCGCGGCCTCGTACGTGATCTCCCCCACCGCGCTGGGCTCACTGGAGCCGGACCCGGCCCGCTCCCCCGACCAGCTGTCGGCGAGCTGGCTGCTGGCGGTGGCCGCCCGGCTGGTCCGCGACGTGGGCGCGCTCATCTCCGGGGCCGCGAAGGCGCGCCAGCGAGTGGCGACCTTCGCGATCGACGGCGAGATCCGCTTCGCCTCGGCGGCCGACCGGGCCGCGTTCGCCGAGGAGCTGACGAGAACGGTCACGGCGCTGGTGTCCAAGTACCACGACGAGTCCGCGGAACGTGGCCGCGACCACCGGATCGTCGTCGCCGTCCACCCCAGCATGAAGTCCGCCACCTGAGATCCCCCTTGTGCAGGGAACCCGATGACGCACCCGTTCGAGCTTGGCGTGCTCGGCCACCAGAACTTCGCCGGCCGCGAGGAGCAGGCCGCCTGGGAGGCGTGGATGGCCGGACGTTTCGGCGGTCAGCGAACCATCGGGACGTACGGGAAGGTGTGGGTGGGCTTCGAGGTGACCGACTCCTTGGTGAGGCCGATCGTCACGGGTGTGTTGGCGGCGAAGGAGAACATGACGTCCGGCGCGTTGTCGGTCAGTGAGCGGCCGTTCCACTCGGCGAAGCCGTACACGGCGTGGGTGCCCAGGGTGTAGGGCAGGACGTTGGGGAAGATCCGGCTGACGACGCTCTGCGCGTACGAGCCAGCGTCCTCGGCGGTGCCGCAGGCGCCCACGACGCCCGCCACCATGTCGGCGACGATCTTGCCGTGGAGGGCCAGGTCCTCGGCGGGCGCGTTGAGGTTGAGCCGGTCGCCGAGGTCCTCGTCGAACTGGGTGAAGAGCGGGTGGATCATCGGGTGGCCGGCCCGGTTGACCGGGCGCAGGCCGCCGTCGTCGGTGGCCAGGCTGGTCAGCGCCCACACGCCGACCTCGCGGCCGGGCCCGGCGACCGGCAGCAGTTCCCGGTCGCCGATCTCCAGGACGATGGCGTAGATCGTGTGCCCGGCGAACGGGTTCTTCGCCTGGGCCGGGTTCCAGTCCGACAGGTCGATGGCGGTCCCGGTGTGGAAGGCCCTGCCGACGGCGTGCAGGACGTGGGGCTCGATCCAGAACGGGTCCCCGGCCTCCCCGGCCCACACCCGTCCGCCGCCGTCCACCTCGGAGACCGTCCCGGTACGGCCTTCGGCGATCAGCTCACCACCGGCCGAGTCGTCCCGGGCCTCCGTGCCCGTCAGGCGGTGGAGCCGGAAGGCCTGGTGGCCGTGCTCGTCGTGGGCGTCGAAGGTGAAACGGTAGGTCAGGTCCTCGACGGCGTCGCCGTCACCATCGATCTTGATCTCGTACCGTCCGTCCGGGTGCAGGCCCCGGGGGATGTCCTGGCCGGCGAACGAGTGGCTGTGGCCGGTGACGAAGACCGTGCCCCGTTCGCCGCGGAAGACGTACAGGTCGGTGATGTCCAGGCGGGGGTCCTGGCGGGCGAGGGGTGAATCGAGATGGTGAGACATGCCGTCCTCGCAGGTGTCCTCGCGGGCGTAATCTCCAGGATCGCGCGACGGGCCGCGCCGGGGGTTATGACCAGGCGATATTTCCGGATATTTCCCCCAAGTCCGACAGATCGGCGACGGTCACAAACCCCTACCCACTGTGACCATGTGCATGTCGCAGCCCCGCGCAGATGGGTGCTGGACCCAATGGTTTCCTTTGTCCGTTTCGCCGAAACTGGGAGCAGACCGAGAAGGGAGATGACGATGTTCGGATACGTCCTGCCGGCAGCCACCGGCACTCCCCTGGTCTGGGGCCTGGTCGCCGGGCTGGTCCTGGCCGTGCTCGCGGCCGGCGCCGTACGGGTCGTGCCGCTGGGGCAGCGCCTGGTGGTGTTCCGGTTCGGGCGTCCCGTCGCCGTGAAGGGCCCCGGTCTGGCCGCCGTGCTGCCGGGCGCCGACCGCGACGTACGGGTCCCGCTGGGCGCCACCCGTCTCGACCTGCTCTGGCTCGACGCCGTCACCCGGGACGAGGTCGCGGTGACCGTCAACGGCACCGGCCTGGCCTCGGTGACCGACCCCATCGCGTACGCGGACAATCCGGCCTCCACGGGCGCGGCCACCCTGGCCGTGGCGGAGGCCGAGGTCCGCGCCTACGTCGCCACCCGCGACCTGGCGGAGCTGACCCGCCCGGCCGAGGACGACCTGGACGGCCTGTCGGCCAGGATCAGCGCACGCACCCGCCGGTGGGGAGTCGAGGTCACCGTCATCGAGTTCTCCCGCGTCGAGGTACGGCTCAAAGCCGACCTGATCCGCTGGGCGGAGCGGTACGCGGCCCGCGCCGAGCACGCCGCCGTCCCGGCGGGGCGAGACAAGTGATTGCCATTTGACGATCAGTCCTTGCCGGTCAGGCCACCCGTCCGCGCCTCCGGGTGACGAGATAATCCGGGCGTCGTCCACCGCACCCGAAAGGCCCGCCTTGACGCCGCCACCAGTCGCCTCGCCTGGTCCGTTGCCGCATCGTTCCACCATCGCCGTGCCGCTGCTCGCCCTGGCGGCCCTGGTCGCGGTGTGGGGGCGCGAGCTGCCCGCTCCGGTCGAGATCGTCGTGGTGGCGCTGCTGGCCGGTTCCGTGCTCGCCGCGGTGCACCACGCGGAGGTGGTCGCGCACCGGGTCGGGGAGCCGTTCGGCTCGCTGATCCTCGCCGTCGCCGTGACGATCATCGAGGTCGCCCTGATCATCACCTTGATGCTGTCGGGCGGCCCGGGCACCGCGTCGCTGGCGCGCGACACCGTGTTCGCCGCCGTCATGATCACCTGTAACGGCATCGCCGGGCTGTCGCTGCTGGTCACGGCGCTGCGCCGGCGGGTGGCCGTGTTCAACCCCGAGGGCACGGGCGCGGCCCTGGCCACCGTCATCACCCTCGCGGCGCTGAGCCTGGTCCTGCCCACCTTCACCACCGGCGCGGCCGGTCCCGAACTCACCGGCCCTCAGCTGGTGTTCGCCGCCGTCGCCTCGCTGGTGCTCTACGCGCTGTTCGTGGTGGTGCAGAACGTGCGGCACCGCGACTACTTCCTGCCCGTCGCCCGTACGGGCAGGCACGCCCCCGACAACGAGCCGACGGCCGACGACCTGGAGGCGTCCGCGGACGAGCACGCCGACGCCCCCACGCCGCGCGCCGCGCTGTCCAGCCTGCTGCTGCTCGTCGCCGCGCTGGTCGCCGTGGTCGGGCTGGCCAAGGTCGAGTCCGGCACCATCGAGTCGGTCGTCACCGGCGCCGGGCTGCCGCAGGCCGTGGTCGGCGTCGCCATCGCCCTGCTGATCCTGCTGCCGGAGACCCTGGCCGCGGTCCGCAACGCCCGCCGCGACCGGGTGCAGATCAGCCTCAACCTGGCGCTCGGCTCGGCCATGGCCAGCATCGGCCTGACCATCCCGGCCATCGCGATCGCCTCCATCTGGCTCGAAGGGCCGCTGCTGCTCGGCCTCGGCCCCACCCAGATCGTGCTGCTCGCGCTCACCGCGGGCGTCGGCGTCCTGACCGTCATGCCCGGCCGCGCCACCGTCCTGCAGGCCACCGTGCACCTGTCCATCTGCGCGGCGTTCCTCTTCCTCGCCGCCTACCCCTGAGCGTGACGATGCCGGCCGGCCCAGGGGTTATGCCTCACCGGTCCGCTCCGTCCCCGGCCAGCGCCGCGGCGAGCCACTCGCCCCAGACGCGCTCGGCGGTCTCCGCGTCCACGTCGCCGAAGAGGTGGTGGCCGGTAAGGATCATCCCGCCGCCGCCGACGAAGCGCAGCAGCGCGTCCTCGGTGCGCACGCCCAGGAAGGTCGGCGCCAGCACCGTGTCGACCACGCCGTCGATCCGCTCGCCCCCGGCCGTGAAGTGCGCCTCGTCGCCCTCGCGGACGTCCTTGGACAGCCCGGCGGCGCGGGTGACCGCCGTCCAGGCCGTGTCCTGGTCGGGCTGCGGCGAGCCGAACACGGTCACCGGCACGCCCGTACGGCCGGGGAAGTGCTTGAGGTACTGGGCCAGGGAGCGCAGGTAGAGGGGGTTGCCCTTGCGGAGCGCGTCGTACTGGGCCTCCCAGTCACCGGCCAGGACGCCGCTGTGGACCATGCGCAGCGTGGCCGCGGAGCCGCCGCGGCCCTCGATGAGGTACTCGAAGGCCATGAAGGAGCCGTCCTCGGCCGGTTCGGCGCGGTGGGCGAAGCGGCGGCCGGGCTCCCACGCGGTGATCGTGGACCCGCCGGAGAAGCCGGGCATCGTCATGTGGGTGGCGCCGCCCTCGCGGGGCTCGATCTCGTTGCGGCCCATGAACCAGGAGTCGATGCCCGGTCCGGTGGCGATGGCCTCCCAGACCTGGTCGGGGGTGGCCTCGAGCTCGACGTCGTGGATCAGCTCAAATTCGTGCGACATTTCAGGACTCCTTGGTTTCAGTGTTCTCGGGGTGCTCGGGCTGCTTGATGCTCGGATGGATGGCGACGACGACGCGGTGGTCGCGTCCGCCGGGGGCGTTCTCGTCGTGGTAGCGGCGCACCAGCGCGCCGACCGCGCCGGTCAGCTCCGCCACGAAGGCGGCCCGGTCGGAGGCCGAGGTGAACCGCACCGTGCCGTCGAGCGCGAACGTGGCGACCGGCCTGCCGGCGCGGGCGGCGGTGACGAGCTGGCCGACCTCCTTGACCAGCCGCGCGGCAACGGCCAGCAGCCAGCGGGCGGAGAGCCGGTCGGGCGCGCGCTCCGGGTCGGGCTGCACGCCGGCCAGCGCCGCCGGTGAGATCACGAACGAGGCGGCGGTGGCCCGCAGCACCCGCTCGGTGACGTTGCCCTTGCGGCGCTCCCCGACCAGTTCGGCCAGGCCGTGCGACTCGAGGGTCTTGAGGTGGTAGTTGACCTTCTGCCTGGGGAGGCCGAGGACGGCCGCCAGGCTGGTCGCCGAGTGCGGCTCGGCCAGCAGGGCCAGCAGCCGCGCCCGGATCGGTGCGAGTGCCACCTCCGCGGCCTCGGCTCTCTCGATGACTTCCACGTCGAACATGGCTTCACCGTAGCCACCGACAACTGAACATGTCAAGACAAAAATATTCGTCGGTGCGCCCCGTGAGGTGCCCCGCCCGTGGCCCGGGCGTTGATCGATCCCTAAAATGGCAGGCCGAACTGCGGAGAGGACGGCACATGCCGGGCGGTGAGTACCTGCGCTACGTCGCCTTGGGCGACAGCCAGACCGAAGGACTCGGCGACGGCGACGACGCCACCGGCCTGCGCGGGTGGGCCGACCGGCTCGCCGAGCAGCTCGCCGTGACCAGTCCCGCCCTCCAGTACGCCAACCTGGCCGTACGGGGGCAGACCTCCGCCCAGATCCACGCGGGACAGCTCGAACCGGCCCTGGCTCTGCGCCCCGATCTGGCCACGGTCGTCTCCGGGGTCAACGACATGCTGCGCCGCCGGTTCGACGCCGACGAGGTGGCCGGCCATCTGGAGGCGATGTTCGCCGCGCTCACCGCCCAGGGCGCCCGGGTGGCCACCGTCACCTTTCCCGACGTGGCGAGGATCACCCCGCTGGCCCGGCCGATCAGCGCCCGCGTCACCGCGCTCAACGACCGCATCCGGGCCGCCGCCGCCCGGCACGGGGTGGCCGTCGCGGAGACCTCCGTCCACGACGTGGTCACCGATCCCCGCCTGTGGAGCAGCGACCGGCTCCACGCCAGTCCGCTCGGCCACGCCCGGATCGCGGCGGCCATCGCGCACGCGCTCCAGCTGCCCGGCAGCGACGACTCCTGGACCCACCCCCTGCCGCCCGTCCGCACCCCCACCGGGTTGGGCGCGGCGGCCGTCGAAGTGCGCTGGGCGGCCACCTTCCTGGGACCCTGGCTCGGCCGCCGCCTGCGCGGCCGCTCCTCGGGCGACGGCCGTACGGCCAAGCGCCCGGAGCTGCTGCCCCTCAGTGTGCCCGGATCGCCGGGCGGACCGGCCGCCACGCGCTGACGAGGGCGAAGGCCAGCAGCAGTTCGGCGATGTCGCCGCCGTAGTACATCAGCTCGGCCGCGCCACGCAGCTGGTCGCCGGGGACCGGCACGTCGACGAACAGCCCGGCGTACATGAGCTGGGACAGCGTGGCGTGTACGGCGACCGCCACCGCCATCACCGCCAGGCGCAGCGGCACGGACGGGCGGCGCGGCGCCGGGTCGGGGCCGGCGATCACCCAGGCGAACAGGTACCCGGACAGCAGGAAATGCGCGTGCACCACGTGGTGGGCGAGCGCGCTCCCGGAGGCGGCCCGGTAGAGCGGCGTGCAGTACAGCACGACCATGCCGCCGACGCTGAGCGCCAGGGCGGTCCACGGGTTGGCCAGCAGATGCACGGCCCTGCTCCGGAGGAGCGCGCCGACGCGGCGTCCCTGGGCGGGCGGCAGCGTACGCAGGAGCAGGGTGACCGGCGCGCCCAGCACGAGCGCCAGCGGGGCGAGCATGCCGATCAGCAGATGTTGCAGCATGTGCCCGCGGAAGTCGGCGGCGGCCAGCGTGGCGACCGGCCCGGTCAGCGCGACGGCCAGCAGGACCAGCCCGGTGGTGAAACTCGCCGTACGCCACCGGTTCCACGGCCGGTCCTGACGGCTCACCGCCAGCAGATAGGCACTCGCCACCAGGGCGAGCACCGCGAGCGGCAGCCAGGCGGACGACCCGGCGTGATGGTGCTCGTGCATCAGCGGGCCGCGGCCTCGCGGCACAGATCGACGGCGGGCGCGCCGCGCCGCATGAGCAATCCGGCGGCCACCAGCACCGCGCCCAGCACCAGGAACGCGAGATCCCACCACAGCTGGTACGGCCCGCCGTGCACATGGTGGATGCCCAGGATGTGGTGGTCGATGACCCCTTCGACCAGGTTGAACGCCCCCCAGCCGACCAGCGCCCACCCCCACAGCGCCCGCGACCGCCACACCCGGCCGCGCGAGGTGGTGACCCGCGAGTACAGCAGCGCGAGCCCGGCCAGCACGCACAGCCAGGTCAAGGCATGGAAGAACCCGTCCCACAGCGTGTTCATCCGCAGCCCGGGAATGGTGTCGACCGGGTAGTACCGCACGCCGATGTTGTCGGTGTCGGTGCTGGAGAGCATGTGATGCCACTGCAGGATCTGGTGGAGCATGATGCCGTCGACGAAGCCGCCCAGCCCCACGCCCAGGATCGTGCCGGGCAGGGCCAGCCGCCGCCCCTGATCCGCTCCGGTCGCCGTCACGTTCGTCCTCTCCCGGCCGTGAATGGGGTGAATTACGGTTTTCGCCGAAACGAAATCGCCGTCGTCGGCGACCATACGACGGCTCCCGTCCGGAGAATGGCCGCCCGGCGTGACCTTGGACCGCTGATGACCGGCCGAATACCTGCGCGCTCCGCCCGGGAAAATCAATAACACCCGAATGTTTAATCAGGCGAAATATCCGTATTCAGGATGCTCTGCCAGCGGGTGAATGTTTCACGCCGCGAGAATTTTCCATCCCCCGATCGGCGGGTCCCGATCGGGCCCGTCCTCGCGCCGGGAGCCGAGGCAGCACACGGTTCCCGCCCCGGAAGCCCCGCAGGCACGACCCCTTCGAACCCTGCCGCACCCGTGTGGACCCCATTGACCCGGTGATCAAAGCGACGTACGTTGCCCCCGAAATATTTCTGGACTGACCAGAAATGTTTCGAGGGCCGATCGTCGTCAGGACCAGATTTGATGGAGGACCAGCGATGAATGCTCCACCTTTGCACTCCCCCCGGCGCCTGGCCGCGCTCACGCAGCCCGCCGAAAGAATGTCGCAACTGACCAGGACGGTGATCGCCGCGATCATCGCGATCGCCGTCGTCATGGTCTCCCCCGCGCTCAGCGCGTTAGGCGCCGAAGGCCGTACGACCGATCCCTTCGGCGGGCGCGTCAAGCCGAAGATGGACGGCCACTGGGTCAACACCTGGGTGTCGATGCCGCAGCTGACCGAACCCGGCAACATGCCGCCCGCGCCGTTCACGCAGGACAACCTGGTGATGGCCAACGCCACGCTGCGGCAGACCCTGCACACCTCGGTCGGCGGCCAGCAGATCCGGCTGCGCTTCTCCAACGCCTTCGGCGGCACGGCGCTGCCCATCACCAAGGTCACCGTCGCGCTCCCGGCCGGCGGGCAGGCCGGCGTCAGCGCGATCGTGCCGGAGAGCGTGAAGCCGGTGACCTTCAGCGGCCGGACCTCCGTGTCCGTCCCGGTGGGGGCGCAGATCGTCTCCGACCCGCTCAACTTCACCATCGCCCCCAGGTCCAACCTCACCGTGACCACGTACCTGGCCGAGGGGCAGGCGTCCAACAACATCACCTCCCACCCCGGGTCCAGGACCTCGTCGTGGCTGCTGGCCGGGGACCACGCCGGGGCGGCGGACCTGGTCGGGTCCACCCGTACCGACCACTGGTACTTCCTGAGCGGGCTGGAGGTCTGGTCGAAGGACTCGACGGCGGCGGTGGCCATCCTGGGCGACTCGCTCACCGACGGGCGCGGCTCCACGACCAACGGGAACGACCGCTGGCCCGACCAGATGCTCGACCGCCTGCAGTCCCGGCACGACACGTCGAACGTGGCGGTGCTCAACCAGGCCGCCGGCGGCAACCGCGTGCTCAACGACGGCCTCGGGCCCAACGCCCAGGGCCGCGTGGACCGCGACGTGCTGGCGCAGAGCGGCGTCGAGTGGCTGATCGTGTTCGAGGGCGTCAACGACATCGGCACGGCCGAGGCCAGCGAGGCCGCCCAGCAGCGCGTGGTGGCCGACCTGATCACGGCCTACGACCAGATGATCGTCCGGGCCCGCGCCAAGGGCATCCGCGTGTACGGCGCGACGATCACGCCCTTCGGCGGCAACACCTCCTACGACGACCCGGCGGGCCTCCGCGAGGCGTCCCGGCAGGCCGTCAACGACTGGATCCGCACCAGCCGCAGGTTCGACGCCGTGGTCGACCTCGACAAGGCCACGCGTGACCCGGCCAACCCCCGCCAGCTGCTGCCCGCGTACGACACGGGCGACCGCCTGCACCTGAACCCGACCGGCTACAAGGCGATCGCCGACGCGTTCCCGAGCCGGCTCTTCAAGCGGGAGCCGCTCCCGTGGGGCTTCGGCTTCGACTAAACCCTCCCGAAGACCCAACTAGTCCCGTTCGCAGATTATCCGGAACGGGACTAGTTGGTAGGATGGCGGGATGATCGCCATGGCGCCCGCGCGTACCGAACCGGATCTGTCGTTCCTGCTGGACCACACCAGCCATGTGCTGCGCACGCGGATGGCGGCGGCGCTCGCCGAGATCGGGCTGACGGCGCGCATGCACTGCGTGCTGGTGCACGCCCTGGAGGAGGAGCGCACCCAGATCCAGCTCGCCGAGCTGGGCGACATGGACAAGACCACGATGGTGGTGACCGTGGACGCGCTGGAGCAGGCGGGGCTCGCCGAGCGCCGCCCGTCCAGCACCGACCGGCGGGCCCGGGTGATCGTGGTCACCGAGAAGGGCGCGGAGGTCGCCAGGAGGAGCCAGGAGATCGTCGACGGGGTGCACCGCTCGGCGCTGGACGCGCTGTCCGGGGAGGACGGCGAGGCGCTCATCCGGATCATGACCCGGCTGGCGGAGGGACAGCTGGCCACCCCCGCCGAAGCACCGCAGACCGCCCGGCGGGCCCGCCAGCGCGCCAAGTAGGTCCGCAAGGGATCGTCTGTTACGGAACTATCTGCTACGGTCGCTTCTGTTCCCCATGAACAGGAGACGGCCATGCCGCGATCTTCCCTTTCCCCTGCCCGTACGCGCTGGACGGCGCTCGCCGTGCTGTCCGCCGCGATGCTGATGACGATCCTGGACGGCAGCATCGTGACCGTGGCCCTGCCCGCGATCCAGCGGGACCTGGGCTTCACGCCGGCGGGGCTCAGCTGGACCGTCAACGCGTACCTGATCGCTTTCGGCGGACTGCTGCTCCTGGCCGGGCGGCTGGGCGACCTCGTCGGCCGCAAGACCATGTTCCTGGCCGGGAACGCGGTCTTCACCGCCTCGTCGGTGCTGGCCGGGGCCGCCTCGGGGCCCGGCACGCTGATCGCCGCCCGGTTCGCGCAGGGCGTCGGCAGCGCCATGGCCTCCTCGGTCGTTCTGGGCATCCTGGTGACGCTCTTCACCGAGCCGGGCGAACGGGCGAAGGCCATCGGCGTCTTCAGCTTCACCGGGGCCGCCGGAGCCTCGATCGGCCAGGTCCTGGGCGGCGTGCTCACCGACGCGCTCAACTGGCACTGGATCTTCTTCATCAATGTGCCCATCGGGCTGGCCACCGTCGCCCTGGCGGTCAGGGCCCTGCCGGCCGAACGCGGCATCGGGCTAGCCGCCGGAGCCGACGCCCTCGGCGCCGTCCTCGTCACCGCCGGCCTGATGCTGGGCATCTACACCGTCGTCAAGATCGAGGAGTACGGCTGGCTCGCCCCCCACACCCTCGGACTCGGCGCGCTCTCCCTCCTGCTGCTGGCCGCGTTCGTCGCCCGCCAGGCCACCGCAGCGACCCCGCTGATGCCGCTGCGCGTCCTGCGCCCGCGCAACGTCTGGGGCGCCAACCTGGTCCAGGTCCTCACGCTCTCGGCCATGTTCGCCTTCCAGATCATCGTCGCGCTCTTCCTCCAGCGGGTGCTCGGCTACGGCGCGCTCGCCACCGGCCTGGCCATGCTCCCCGCCGCGGTGGCCATCGGCGGCGTGTCCCTGTTCGTCTCCGCCCGGCTCAACACCCGCTTCGGCGAGCGCCTCGTCCTGCTGGCCGGGCTGCTGCTCCTGTTCGCGGCGATGGCCTGGCTCACCCGCGTCCCCGTACGCGCCGACTACGTCACCGATCTGCTCCCGGTGATGCTGCTCATCGCGGGCGGCGGCCTGGTGCTCCCGGCGCTGACCGGGCTCGGCATGTCCGGCGCGGAACCCGGCGACGCGGGCCTGGCCTCCGGGCTGTTCAACACCACGCAGCAGATCGGCATGGCCTCCGGGGTCGCGGTGCTCTCCACCCTGGCGGCCTCCCGTACGCAGGGCCTGCTGTCCGGCGGTGCGGGGACGGCCGACGCGCTCACCGAGGGCTACCGGCTGGCTTTCGTGGTCGCCGCCGTGCTGCTCGCAGCGGCCTTCGCCGTCACGCTCCTCGTGCTGCGGCCGCGCGTTCTTCCAGCAGCAGCGAGCCCGTCAGCAGCAGGACGGTGACCGCGAGCTGACCCACCCCCGTGATCCAGCCGAGGGGCATGGCGGCCAGGATCACCGCGGCGGTAGCCGTACGGAGCAGGCGGCCGGGAAGGCCGAGGGCGGCGCGGAACGCCACCGAGCCGAGCAGCACCGCCGCCACCCCGCCCGCCAGGGCGATGGAAGCGCCGCCGGTCAGCGGGTCGCCGGGGTGGGCGACGGCCTTCTTGACGCCGGCCGACAGGGCGATGATGCCCAGCAGGATCGGCACGTGCGCGTAGAAGAAGCCGAGCAGCACCATCCGGGTCCGCGCCACCTGGCCGGTGGCCTGCTTCAGCGCGTGCTCCGCGCGTTCCAGGTCCAGATGGAAGTACGCCCACCAGATGCCGGCGCTGAGGGCCAGGCCGATGAGCGCCGTGCCGATGGTCGCGGCGCTCATCGGCCCCGGGGCGTCGCCGATGCCGACCGCGATGGCCACGATCGACTCGCCCAGCGCGATGATGACGACCAGGCCGTGCCGCTCGACCGCGTGACCCGGGTGCAGCGGGAACCCCTCCTGGCCCGTCAGCAGCGGCGAACCCCACATCACCAGCAGGGCCGCCAGCCAGAGCAGATGCTGCGGCACCCCGCTGGTCCCGGCGGCGACCAGGACCAGCACCCCGCCGGCCAGGTTGGAGGCGAACATGGACAGGAAGCGCATGGTCGACTGCAGGTACATCAGCCCGTGCACGACGATCACCACGAACAGCCCGATCGCGAACCCGGTGCCCTTCGCGCCGAAGGCCTCCGGCACGGCCAGCGCCACGATCAGCCAGCCGCCCATGGCCAGCAGCATGAACAGGCGCCGGGTCGCCCGCACCGGCGGCACGGCGTTCGTCAGCCACGCGTAGCCGGCGAACATCCACCAGATCACGCCGAACATCAGCACGACCTGCGGCAGCTTCCCGAAGTCGGAGGCCAGCAGGACGGTCAGCTGGGTGGCCGTGAAGACGAAGACCAGGTCGAAGAAGAGCTCCAGGTTGGAGACCCGCAGGTCCTCGTGGTCGGACACGGGCACCACGGGTTCGGAGAACCAGCGCGGCAGACGAAGACGCGACGATCGCGGTTCCGGTGACGACGACATCTGTCTCCTTCAGCACGTACGGGGGATTACATGCTTACCCGGTAATGATCGTAGCTCTTCAACCGCCTCCACCGAGATGATCGCGGCACTCGGGCAGGCCGTTTCACCGCTCTAGCCAGATCCGGCATGTCTGACTTATGCTTCACATGTAAGAGATTTCTTTCAGGTGAAGGAGTGTCATGACACCGACCGGTGACGAACTGGTCGTGATGCTCGCGGCACTGGCCAATCCGCTGCGGCTGCGCATCGTCGCGAGGCTCTCCGGAGGGCGTGACTACGTCAGCCGGATGGCCCGCGACATCGGGATCAGCCGGCCGCTCCTGCACATGCACCTGCAGCGGCTGGAGGCGGCCGGGCTCATCACCGGCAGCCTGGAGCTGTCCGAGGACGGCAAGGCCATGAAGTACTACGAGGTCACCGACTTCCACCTGCAGTTGACCGCCTCGGCCGTGGCCGAAGCGGTCCAGACCCTCACCCCGGACCCGGACAAGAGTCCCGCCTCCAAGGAGCAGACCTGACATGGACACCACCACCTGGCCGGGCACGGTCCTGATCCTCGGCCTCTCGCTGCTGGCCCTGATCCTGCTGATCGGCACCGCGGCCACCGTGCTGGAGTTCCGCAAGCTGAAGGTCTCCGCCGCCGTCCAGGAGGACCTGCGCCAGCTCGTACGCCGCTACGAGCAGCTCGCCGAGAACACCCAGGACGCCCAGCAGCGCACGGCGACCGACCTGGCCGAACTGCGCACCCGCGCCACCTCCATCGAGCAGATCCTGCGAACCGTCGAATAATCAGGGAGACCATCATGAAAGCGATCGTCCAGGAGAAGTACGGCACCCCCGACGTCCTGCGAATCGGCGAAGCCGACAAACCCACCCCCGGCGACGACGACGTCCTGGTCCGGGTGCACGCGTCGTCGGTCACCCACGGCGACCTGGTGACCATGACCGGAGAGCCCTACCTGGGCCGTCTGGCGTTCGGCCTGCGCGGCCCCAAGCGGCAGGTGCCCGGCAGGGACATCGCCGGCGAGGTCGAAGCCGTCGGCAAGAACGTGACCCGGTTCCGGCCGGGCGACGAGGTCTACGCCGAGATCTCCGCCGGCGGCTTCGCGGAGTACGCCAGCGTTCCCGAGAAACTGCTCTGCGCGAAGCCGGCCAACCTGAGCTTCGCGGAGGCGGCGGCCGTGCCGTGGGCGGCGAACACCGCGCTGCAGGGCCTCCGGGACCGGGGCGAGCTGGCGCGGGGGCAGAAAGTCCTGATCAACGGGGCATCGGGAGGCGTGGGAACCTTCGCCGTCCAGATCGCCAAAGCGGCCGGCGCGGAGGTGACCGGTGTGTGCAGCACGAGGAACGTGGAGCTGGTCCGCTCGATCGGCGCCGACCATGTCGTGGACTACACCCGGGAGGATTTCACCACGGGCGACCGGCGCTACGACCTCATCTTCGACCTCGCGGGCAATCATTCGTTATCCGCCTTCAGGCGCGTGCTGAACCCCCGCGGAATCCTCGTCCTGTCCAGTTCGAAGGGCAACCGGTGGGTCGGGCCGATGGGCCGGCTCATCAGCGCGCTCATGCTCGCCCCGTTCGTACGGCATCGCCTGCGCAGCCTCATGGCGTCACCCAGCCCGGACAACCTCGCCGAACTCAAGGAGATGCTCGAATCCGGTCGGATCGCACCGGCGATCGACAGGACCTACGCGTTGAGCGATGTGCCGGAGGCGATGCGGTACTTCAGCAAGGAGCACGCGAAGGCCAAGATCGTCATCACCGTGTGAGGGCCTTTACAAAGTAGATCCGGCGCCGGCGCTCTCGGGCTGGGCGCCGATGATTGAGAGCAGTCGGAGCTTGTCGTAGCTCTCGGTGCCCGGGGTTGCCGTGTAGACCACCAGCAGCTGGGACTGGTCGGGGTCGAGCAGGGTCTGGCAGTGCAGTTCCAGGAGCCCGAGTTGGGGATGCCGGACTCGTTTCGGCGGGCAGTACGGGCCTGTGACCGGGTGTTCGCCCCAGATCGCGGTGAATTCGGGGCTCTTGTCCAGCAGCGCGTCCACGATGGCCGCCGCCCGTGAGCCGGCGCCGTCACGCGTGTAGACGCGGTGCAGGTTGGCCGCGATCAGCCTGGTGTGGTCCTCCTGGTCCTCTTCGTGGTACAGCTCCCGGGTTTCCGGGTCGGTGAACCAGCGGTAGTGCAGGCTGCGCGCCAGTCCGGTGTGCAGGCTCTCGTCGCCGATCAGCGCCACCGACAGGCGGGTCTGCTTCAGCGTCTCCCCCAGGTACGTGACGATCTGCGCGGCGGCGTCCGCCAGGCCGTCGAAGATGCGCATCATGCCCGGGTTGATGTGGTCGGCGCGGAGGTGGCGCTGCGGGGTGGCGTACCCGGCGAGGCGGAACAGGTGGTCGCGTTCCTCGAGGGAGAGGCGGAGGCCGCGGGCGAGCGCGCTCAGCATCTGCTCCGACGGGTGCGGCCCGCGGTGCTGTTCCAGCCTGCTGTAGTAGTCGATCGACATGTCGGACAGCACGGCGACCTCCTCGCGGCGCAGGCCGCTGGTCCGCCGCCGTCTCCCGCGTGGCAGTCCCACGTCCTCGGGTTGCAGCGCCTCCCGGCGAGTACGCAGGAAGTCGGCGAGCCGTGCCCGGTCCATGAGATCCGTCCCCCTCCGCAGCCGCGCCTGGCCCATCAACAATAGGTTTCCGACAGCAGTGCCCCATCCGCCCCATAACGCGACGTTCCCCAGGCGAAAGTCGAAGGCCCCCAAGCGGGACGCGTCCCACCTCCGCAGCGCGACATTCCCGCGAGCGGAAGCCGAAGAACCCCAGCAGGACGCGCCCCACCTCCGCAGCGCGACATTCCCGCGAGCGGAAGCCGAAGAACCCCAGCAGGACGTGCCCGTCGCCGCGGCACGACATTCCTTAGGGCCGAAAGCCCGAAGAACCCCGGTTCGAGCCGGGGTTCTTCGGAGCGCCCCCGCTACCCCCGGGCCGCCTCGCGGATGATGTCCACGGCGGCCGCCGCCTCCGGGATGGCGACCGTGTGCGAGCCCGTCAGCTCCACGGTCCGCCGGGAGCCGGCGCGTTCCGCCATGAAACGGTGCGCGGCGGCCGGGATGTTCTTGTCCTCGCTGCCGAACAGGAACCAGGAGGGGATCGACCTCCAGGCGGGCTCCCCCGACGGCTCCATGAGCGCCGCCTCCGTGATCGGGCGCTGGGTCGCGGCCATGATCGCGGCCTCCTCGACCGTGGAGTCGGCCGCGAACTGCCGGTGGTAGCGGTCCTGCCGGATGTAGAGGTCGGTGCCGCCGTCGGGCAGCTTGACCACGGCGAGGGTCTCGCCGAGCGTGCCGCCCTCGTAGCGGCCGGAGAGTTCGGCGGCGGTCTCGCCCACGTCGGGTGCGAAGCCGCAGATGTAGACGAGGGCCTTGACGTTGGGGTTCCCGGTCCCGCCATTGGTGATCACCATGCCGCCGTACGAGTGGCCGACGAGGACCACGTCGCCCTCGATGTCGGTGAGGACGCCGCGGAGGTAGTCGGCGTCGCCGGCCACGCCGCGCAGCGGGTTCGCGAGCGCGAGGACCGGATATCCGTCGGCGAGCAGCCCGGCGATGACGCCGTTCCAGCTCGACGACTCGGCGAACGCCCCGTGCACGAGCACGATCGTGGGTCTGCCCGGGGCCGTCGTGGTGACGCTCATGTGCTTGCTCCTTCTCTCGAGCGGCGCATCCGGGGGGATGCCCTGCTCTTCGATGGTCGCCGCACCGGCTTGCCGTTCGAATCCGTGAAGCCCCAGCGGGAACGCCTAGCCTGGGAGCCGTTTCTTAGATCTCCTGACAGATTGCGCCCGATCGGTGACGATCCGTCTATGGGACGTGGTGAGCGGTCGCCGGTCCAGAACACCTCGTCGTTGAACGGGTCGGCCGACGCGGCCGCGGTGATGCCGGAGCCTGAGCGCAGGGCGACGTTCCGCCGCTGCGCAGGCGCTGGGCCGGGCCGCCGTGGTCGAGGCGGAGCCCATGTCGGCCGCTGCCGCCGCCGACTACCTGGACGGCATCCTCGTACGGACCGTTCCGCATCCGGGCTGGGGCCGTCTGCTCGACCGGCTGCGCGACGGTGGGCCGACCCCGCTCTCCGAGACCCTGTCCAGCCCTTTGGGCCTGTGGCTCGACGCCGAGGAGGTACCCCTGGGCGACAAGAGCATCGGGGTCAGGGACTTCGCCTGGTGGCGGCTCGCGGCCCTGACCATCCGCCAACCTCCTCCTGGACCGGGCACCATGCTCTTGGTGCTGGTGGCGAGCGTGGCGTGGGGAGGAGCGCTCGCCACGCTGGCGCTGGACGCCTTCTCCTGGTGGTTCCTCGTCGGCGGTGTGGTGATCATCACCTCGTATCGGGAAAGGTCCGACCACACCTGGGCGCATGACCAGCCCGGTTACGCCGACCTGCGGATCGGGCGGCGGATCTTCTCACTGCTCAACAAGCTGCTGTTCGGCTTCTCGATCGCGAGCGGGATAGCGATCGGGTTGGCGCTGTTGGGCGGAGTCTGGCAGGCGATGGTCAATTTCGTCACCGGCGACGCGCTAACCGACGCCCTGATGGCGGCATTCGTCATGGCGGTGGTGCTCGGACCGGGGGATCGATCCTGCTCGTCTTCATGACGGACGCGGTGGCTGAGTGGGCCGAGATTCCGGTGCGGGACGGGCAGGCAAGCACACCGCTCACGAGCTGGCGCACGGACCGCAGGCTCACCCTCGTACGAGTGGCCCACCGCGGCGGCCTTCAGCCCTGACGGCTCCCTCTTCGCCACCGTCACAGAAAATAAGATCATCCGGCTGTGGGAGCTGTTTGGCTGATCGGTCGTAGGTCCGGCCTTGTGACATGGGCCGGGCGGCTCCGACTGGCCGTGCTGGGGTGGCTACGTGAGTGCGCGCTGCTCCGTCACGGCGGAGCGCTATAGGCCGTCGAAGGCGAAGAACACCACCTCACCATTGATTCTCAGGCTGCTGGACGCCTGGTTCCAGATGGGAGAGTAGTAGGCGTTGAGGTCCAGCCAGAAGATCGCGTTCACCCAGCGGGTCTGCCCGGCCGGCAGCTGGAAGCTGACCTGCATCTGCGGCGCGTACCCGCCGTCGTCGTTCTGTTTCTCTCGCCAGCTTGTGGACGTGCCCGCATAGTCCTGGTTGACGAGTGTGTGTGAAACGAGGTCGGTGACCGGTCCGTTGGAGTCGTAGGCCTGGAGGTTCACGCCCGCCCTCGCCGTCGCACGGGGGCCTGCTCCGACCAGGGCCTCCGCCACTCCGACATGGGCGAGCTTCCACAGGGCTTCCCACTTGACGACGGCGCGGGCGTCGACCGTTCGACTCTGTGGCGCGGTGACGGCGCAGGTTAGCCAGCACACCGAATACACGTGATCGCCTTGTCCGCCCTGAATGGCGCCCGCATTACCGGTGAGCCCGAACTTGCCAGTCTCGGGATTGTAGTGGCTCTGTGCGGGCCCGTTTGCGCCGCCGCCGTCGTAAGGCGCCGACTTTATGTTGGTCCCGGGGTGCAGGTCTACGTTTGCCATGCCGACCAGTCGTGCCGATTCGCCCACCGGGAGTGGATCGAGTGCCTGATGCTCGCGGATGACGGTGAGCATGGCGTCCAGGGCCTCGGACGCGTCGGGGTCGGCAGCGATAGCCTTGGCCAGAGGGGCGAGCAGGTGTTGAGTGCCCTCTGCGGGGGGCATCGTGAGGCCGGCGGCGCGCTTGCTTTCGTTGATGACATCCGCCATGACTTGGCGTGCTACGGCGTCTGGAAGTTCACTACCCATCATCACTCCTGGCTAGAGGTTGGGACTTCACTGTGCGCCAGGAAATGATGCGGAGCCTGAGCAGGGGCGTACTCAAACGTTGCGGCCCGCGTCGGTGAGCCGTAGCCGCGCCGACCTGTGCCGCCGCGATGGCCAGCCGGTCTCGTCCACGATCAGCACGCCGTCGCGATGGCCGAGGTGGCCCGTTACGTAGTCGCGCAGGTCAGCGCGCACCTGCCGGGGATCCTGGCGAGCGCTGTTCGACAGGCGCTGCATGCGATCCGGAGCCGCGTCCCCAGCCGCCTCGGCCACCCGCCAGCCGTTCTTACGCTCGATTGGAGCCGGCAAGCCCAGCAGATATGCTCGCGCCTGCCGACGCGGTTCCACTCGCCCTAACCGGCCTGCCACCCGCCCGAACAGCACATCCAGCCCCGAGACCTACTTCTGGACATCGTCAGCCGTTAACTCATCAGGCATGCGCCGACACTATCGGTAACAAGACCTGGCTGTAGTACGAGTCCCTAGCCGACCGGGCTGTCGGCGTCGGCCAGGAACCGGTCGAGCTGGCTGCGCGAGGTGATGTCCAGTTTCGCGAAGATCTTGCGGAGGTGGTATTCGACGGTGCGCGGGCTCACGAACAGCTGGCTGCCGATCTCGGAGTTGGTGAGACCCTTGGTGGCGAGCCGGGCGATCTGTCCTTCCCGGGGGGTGAGGTCGCCGCCGGACGGGACGCTCCGCCGGTGCGCGTTCTCGCCGGTGGCCCGCAGTTCCAGCGCCGACCGCTCCGCGAAGGCCGCCATCCCGATCGCCGCGAACAGCCGGTGCGCGGTACGGAGCTGCTGGCGCGCCTCGATCCTGCGCCGTTCCCTGCGGAGCCATTCGCCGTAGAGGAGATGCGCCCGCGCCAGGTCGGGCCGGAGCCGAGTGCGGCCAAGGCGCTCGATCGCCTCCCGGTAGCGGCTTTCGGCCTGGCTCGGTTCGCTGACCAGGGCGCGTACCCGGGCCTCGATCCCGAGGGCCCAGTCGGTGGGGCAGGCCCGGGCGGTCTCCGCGAGCCGCTCGGCGGCCCGGTACGCGAGGGCGCGGTCGCCGCAGCGGGTGGCCGCCTCGACCAGTTCGGCCTGCGCCCACTGCGCCGCCGCGCCCGGCACGGGCGGGTCCTCGCTCCCGCGCTGGGCGGCGGCGCAGGCGCGGTCGTACCGGCCGAGCCCGTTGTAGAGGACGGCTCTCGTCCAGTCCACGACGGTCAGCCCGGCCCCTTCCCCGCGGGACGCCGCTTCACCGGCGCTCACGCGCATCAGCTCCTCCGCCTCGGCTTCGCGACCACGCCAGGCGGCGACCGCGAGAGCGCCGTGGTCGGTCACGCGCAGCCCGGTCGCCGCCGTGATCGCCTGCGCCTCCGCGCTCAGCGCCGCCGCCTCCGCCAGTTCGCCTTCGAAGAGGTGGGCCGTGACGCGCGAGGCCAGCGCCAGGGGCAGTACGGCGAGGGCTCCGGTGTCACGGGCGAGCGCGACATGACGATCCGCGAGTTCGCGCCAGGCGTCGTGGTCCCACAAGGCCACGGCGGCGACACACCCGGGCCAGAGCCGCCGGATCCCCTCCCCGGCGCCGCGAAGGCCGTCGCGGGAATCGCCGCGCGGACCGCGGGGGAAGTCGTCGCGGGGACCGTCGGGGAAGCCGTCGCCAGGGCCGTCGGGAGAACCGTCACGCGGACCGCGGGGGAAGTCCTTGCGGGGACCACCAGCGAAGCCGTCGCGAGGGCCGTCGAGGAAGCCTTCGTGAAGGCCCTCGTGGAGGCTGGCGGGGGAACCGTTGTGGAGATCGGCCAGGGCGCGGTGCAGCGTGGGAGCCGCCGTTTCGGGGCCGGCGGTGAAGAGCAGCGCCAGGCCGTCGAGCAGGGGGTCCCCCGCGCGGCCGGGCGTCGGCAGCGCGGGGGCGACGTCGCAGGGGCCGGTTCCGTCAGCAGCCAGGCGTCCTGCGAGCATCGCCGCCGACAACGCTTCCAGGGAGGCGTCGCGGGCCAGCTCAGGATCCAGGGGCTGGAGTTGTCTCGCGGCGTCGAGCAGCAGCGGCGCTGCGGCGCTGCCCCGGGTGGCGGTGAACACGATCTCGGCGTGCAGCAGGGCCGCGCGGGCGCGCCGCCGCTCGTCGAGCGGACCCGCCAGCGCCACCCCGAGCAGCCCCGCCGCGGCTTCCGGCGCGCCCGCCTCCCTCTTGACCCCGGCCGCCGCCAGCGCCCGTACGGCACGGCGCGGCGGATCCGGGGTCAGCTCGGCCGCCCGCTGGAGGAACGCCGCCGCCGCGGCCATGCCACCACGGGCCCGCGCGTACTCCGCCGTACGTTCCAGTTCGGCGGCGACCTCCTCGTCGGCCTCGGCCGTCGCGTGCGCGCGGTGCCAGGCCCGGCGATCCGGGTCGGCCGCGTCGGTGACCTCCGCCAGCGCGTGGTGCGCCCGCCTGCGCTCCTCCGGCGGGGCGGCCCGGTACACCGCCGAGCGCGCGAGCGGATGGCAGAACCGCACCCGGGCCCCGAACTCGCACAGGTCGGCCGCCGGTCCCGCCGCGGCGGCGCCGATCCCGAGCCGTGCCGCCGCCCGCCAGACCAGGACCGGGTCACCGAGCGGCTCGGCCGCCGCGACCAGCAGCAGCCGCCGGGTGTCCTCCGGCAGCGGCTCCAGGCGCCGCCGGAACCCGTCCTCGCTCCCTCCCGGCGGCGGCCTGATCCCGGCCGGGAGGCCGAAGCCGCCCGCGAGTTCGGCCGGCGTCATCCCGGCCGACAGTTCCAGCAGCGCCAGCGGATTGCCGTACGCCTCGGCGACGATCCGGTCCCGCACCGGCGGGTCCAGCGGGCCGGGGACGACCGAGCGCAGCAGCGCCCGCGCGTCCTCGTCCCGCAGGCCGCCGATCAGCAGTTCCGGCAGGCCGGACAGCTCGTGCGTGCCACCGCTGGGGGCCGCGAACACGCACGCCACCGACTCCGCGGACAGCCGCCGCGCGGCGAAGGCGAGCGCCTGCGCCGAGGCGCTGTCGAGCCACTGCGCGTCATCGATCACGCAGACCAGCGGCCGGTCGTCGGCCACGTCCGCGAGCAGGCTCAGCACGGCCAGCCCGGCCAGGAACCGGTCCGGCGGCGGCCCCGCGCGCAGGCCGAACGCGGCGCGCAGCGCGTCCCGCTGCGGTTCCGGCAGCCGGTCGAGCCGTTCCATCATGGGCGCGCACAGCTGGTGGACCGCCGCGTACGGCAGCCCCATCTCGGCCCGTACGCCCGCGGCCCGCGCCACCCGGCAGCCGGCGGCCCGCTCCACCAGGTAGTCGAGCAGGGCGGACTTGCCCACGCCCGGATCGCCGCGCAGCACGAGGGACTGGCTCTCGCCGGCGCGTACCGCGGCCACCAGCTTGTCGAGCCGGTCGCGTTCGGCGTGGCGGTGGTCCAGCAGGGAGCGGTGGGGCCGGCGTCCCCGGGAGTGGTTCGCCTCGCGTGAGCCGGTCATCGTGGTCCCCTTTCGGACATGGGATCGGCGGCGATGAGCGCTTCCAGGGGCAGCAGCGCCGAGCCGGTGGCCACGGCGTCTCCCCCGAACTTGGCGACCGTCAGCTGGAACTGGCCGCCCGGTCTGGACAGGCTGTGCTTCCTGATCGCGGCGGTGATGCGGTCGCCGAGCGACTCCATGAGCCGCAGGCCCACCCAGCCGCCGATGATGATGCGTTCCGGGCCGGTCAGGTTGACCATGCCGCCCAGGGCGGTCCCCAGGCAGTCGATGACGTCCTCGACGATCGCGCTCGCGTCCGGGTCGCCCCGGTGCGCGGCGGCGATGAGCTCGCCGACGGCCCGCCAGCCGGTGCCCTCGAAGTCCGCTCCGGTCTCCCGCCACGCCGCGAGGATCGCGTCGGACCCCAGGTACGCCTCGACGCAGCCCCGGTTGCCGCACCGGCACACCCGGCCGCCGCGCTCGATCGCCATGTGCCCCCACTCCCCCGCGCTGGAGTGGGCGCCGTACGCCAGCTGCCCGCCGGTGACGACGCCCAGCCCGACGCCGCGGCCGAGGAGCGCGACCAGGGAGTGGTCCACGCCGCGCGCGTTGCCGAACCACAGTTCGGCCCTGGCCTGCATCTTCGCGCCGTTCTCCGCGAGGACGGGGATGCTTCCGGCGTCGCACAGCGTGCGGATCGGGAGGGGCGGCCAGCCGAGGCTCTGCGCGTACAGCATCTGCTGCCCGTCCTGGCCGGTCTCGACGAGGCCGGGCAGGCCGAGGCCGATGCCGAGCAGGGTCGGCCAGCGGGCGGCGTTGCGGTCGCGCAGGGCCACCAGCGCCTCGTGGAGGGCGGCGCCGATCCGCTCCGGCTCCTCCGCCCGGGTCCCGCCGCGGAACTCGCGGTCGATCCGGTTCATCGCCAGGTCGAACATCTCCACGGCGACGCCGCGTTCGCCGATGTCGGCGCCGATCGTGATCGCGCTCTCGGCCCGGGGGCCGATCAGCGTGATGGGCCGGCCGCCCCGGGAGGACACCAGGCCGCGCTCCTCGACCAGGCCCGCGGCGATCAACTCGGCGACGAGGTTGCCGGCCGAGGCCGTGGACAGCCCGCTCTCCTTGGCGATGTCGGCCCGCGTGGTCTCCTGCGCGAGGATCACCATCTTGAGGACCAGCGCCCGGTTGCGCTGCCGGAGGGTGGTGACGGTGGACACCTCGGGCAACGTGAGAACGGGACGGCCCCCGGGTTCGACGCTCATGCCCCAACCCTCTCGCAGCCGGTCACGTGCAGGGCCCGCAGGCACGCGGTCCCGGTCGCGCGGACCACCACGCGGCCGTCCCGCCAGGAGATCTCGAACCGGTCCGGCTCGTCGGCGTCCACCCGCCATCCGGACGGGCGGCTCTCCAGCGGGAAGTGCAGTTCCTCCCCGGCCTGGACGAGCACGGGCATCAGTTCCGTCTCCTCGTACGGCCGGCCCGAGGAGCGGTGCCACACGCCGTCATGGGCGTACGCGGAGAACCGGTCGCGGAACACGGGCGACTCGTCGACGAACCCCCACGCGGGGATGCGCAGCGGGCCGCGGCCGAACACGGCGTTGACGATCTCCGGCCGCTCCCGGCAGGCCCGCAGGGAGACCCGGTCGAGGAAGTCCTGGAGGATGTCCCAGGCCCGGCCGGGCGGCACCGCCGCGTACGGGTCGGCGATCAGCTCCCAGCCGTCGGGCAGGCCGGCGGAGACGGGCGAGGTGAGGGTGTCGGACTTCTTCCACGGCCAGAGGTTCCAGCCGATCTCGTGCCGCTCGTACAGCCGGTGCGCGGTGTAGATCCATTCGGGGGTGTTCTCGCCGCCTTCGCCCATGTAGATGGGCACGCCGAGGCGGTCCCGGGTGTCGAGGTACTCCTGGATGCTGGACCGGTCGGGCGGGCACCAGTACCGGTGGAACTGCAACGCGGAGTTGGGGTCGAGCACCTCGGTGAAGATGGACCAGTTCGTCGCCCAGTGCGAGCCCTCGTAGACGATCAGGTGGTTCCGGTCGGCGGCGCGGATCGCGGCGGTCAGGTCGCGGTAGAGGGAGACGAGTTCGGCCGGGTAGACGTGCTGCCACTCGTTGGGGAGCGGCTCGTTGAGCAGGTCGTAGCCGAGCACCACGGGGTTGTCCCGGTACCGCCGGGCGATCTCCGCCCACAGGTGGACGGTGAGCCGCCGGTAGCGGTCGTCCATGAACAGTTCGGGCCGGCCGTTCGGGGAGTCGTCGATGTTGGTGCCCGTCTGGCCGCCGGGCGCGCCGTGCAGGTCGAGCAGCACCCACAGGTTGTGGGTCCCGCACCAGCGCAGCAGGTCGTCGATGTGCGTGAAGCCGTCCAGGAACCCGCCGTCCTCATCGACGAGGGCGCGGGAGTTGAGCGGGAGCCTGACGTGGTCGAAGCCCAGGCGGGCGATGGCGGCGACGTCCTCCTCGGTGACGTACCCGCCGCGGAACCGGGTCCAGAACTCGGCGGCCCGATCGGGCCCGACGAGGGCTTCCACGCGCCGCTCGATCTGGCGGGGCGAACTCATCTCGTCACCGAACTTCCACATGTAGCCCTCGGCGAGCAGCCAGTTCCCGAGGCCCACGCCGCGCAGGAGCAGCGGGGCACCCGAGCCGTCGACCAGCCGGGAGCCGCTGGCACGGACGAAGCCGGTGAAACGATTGCTCATCTACTTACCTTGCTTTCTCGATCACCTGAGGCCGGACAGGGTGAAGCCCTGCACGATGTGACGCTGGAAAACGATGAAGACGATCAGGATGGGCACCACCATGAGGGTGGCCCCGGCCATCTGGAGCGACGGGCTGGTCGCGATCTGCCGGTTGAGCAGCGACACCCCGACCGACAGGGTGTAGAGCCGGTCGTCGTCGGCGACGATCAGCGGCCAGAGGAAGCTGTTCCAGGCGCCGATGAAGGTCAGCACAATCTGCACGGCCAGGATGGGCCTGGACAGCGGCAGGACGATCCGCCAGAAGATGCGCGCCTCGCCTGCCCCGTCGAGGCGGGCGGCCTCGATCATCTCGGTGGGTACGGCCGACATGAACTGCCGGAACAGGAAGACGCCGAACCCGGACACCAGCCCCGGGATCGCGACGCCCACCAGGGTGTTGGTCAGCCGCATGCCGTTGAGGAGGAGATAGGTGGGGATCATGGTCACCTGGACGGGGACCATCATCGTGGCGAGCACCAGGAAGAACATGGGGCCGCGCCCCCGGAAGCGGAACTTGGCGAACCCGTATCCGGCCATGGCCATGAGCACCACCCCGGCCATGCTGATCAGCACGACCACGAGGGTGTTGACCAGGTAGCGGCCGAAGTCCAGCCGCCCGAACAGCTGGGCGAAGTTCTCGAACGTGGGCGCTTCCGGCAGCAATCGGGGCGGGTACGCGGCCGACTCCGACCGCGGCTTCACCGAACCGGAGATCATCCAGAGGAACGGGAACGCGGTGACCAGCGCCCCGGCGCCCAGGGCCGCTCCGATGGCCGCGGTCAGGCGGCGGGAGCTAACGATCCGCATCGAACCTCCGCCCGCGCAGCTGGACGAGGGTCACGCCGGCGATGATCAGGAAGAGCACCAGGGTTCCGGCGGCGGCGTAGCCGAACCGGCCCGCGGAGAATCCCTCCTGGTAGAGGAAGAGGGAGATGCTCGTCGACTCGCCGAGCGGCCCGCCCTTGGTGAGCACGAAGGGTTCGTCGAAGAACTGCAGCCAGGCGATGACCGTGGTGACGGCCACGAAGAGGAAGGCGAACCGCAGCAGCGGGATGACGATCGACACGATCTTCCGCGCCCCGGAAGCCCCGTCGAGCTCGGCGGCCTCCAGATACTCCCGGGGGATGGTCTTCAGGGCGGCGAGGAAGATGATGATGTTCAGTCCCGTACCGCGCCAGACGGCGACGAGCGCGACGGAGAACTTCACCAGGACGGGGTCGCCGAGCCACCGCGCCGGCGGCAGGCCCACCGTCGACAGCAGGTGGTTGACCAGGCCGAACCGGGTGTTGAGCAGGTAGCCCCAGACGAGGGAGACCGCGACGATGGCGGTGATGGCCGGGGCGAAGTAGAACGCCCTGAGCGCCCGGAAGAAGCGGTTCTCGCTGCGGTGGAGCAGGAGCGCGGCGGCGAACGAGACGGCGATCACGGTGGGGACGCCGAGCAGCGCGAAGATCCCGGTGTTGGTGAGGGCC
This sequence comes from Acrocarpospora phusangensis, assembly GCF_016862995.1. Classification (GTDB taxonomy): domain Bacteria; phylum Actinomycetota; class Actinomycetes; order Streptosporangiales; family Streptosporangiaceae; genus Acrocarpospora; species Acrocarpospora phusangensis. The sequence continues at coordinate 34,971 of NZ_BOOA01000032.1, read as the reverse complement.
TGCCAGAAGGCGTCGTCGGCGACCAGCTCGCGGAAGTTCGCCACGCCGGCGAACTCGATCCTGGACCAGTCGGCCAGGCCCGCGAGGTTCATGTCGGTGAGGCTGACGGGCAGGGCGACCAGGATGGGGAGCACGCCGAAGACGAGCAGCAGGATCATCGCCGGGGCGATGAAGGCGTAGGGGGCGAGAGGCTGTTTCATGCCGGCTCCGGTCAGTTGACGGACGTGCCGCCGGTCGCCGCGTACAGGCCCTGGAGGGCGGTGTCGCGGTTCGCGCCGGTCAGGACGACGGAGTTGAGGGCGTCCAGGAGCGCCTTGCCGGTTTCGCCGTCCCAGTTGGGCACGGGGGGCAGGGGCCGGGCGTCGCGGAGTTGCCTGGCGTACACCGAGACGAGGGGGTCGGCGGTGAGTTCCGGGTCGTTGAGGGCGGCTTTGGCCGTGGGGAGCTGGCCGTCGAGTTCGTACCAGGTCAGCTGGGTACGCGGCTGGGAGAGGTAGTCGAGAAGGCGCAGGGCGGCGTCCCGGTTGCCGCTGGAGCGCCACACGCCGAGGTTCGAGCCGGCCAGCAGGGAGGTGTGGGTGGCGTCGCCGGGGATCGGGGCGACCGACCATTTGCCGTCGAGTTCCGGCGCGGCCGAGGCGACCTCGCCCGCCAGGTAGGGGCCGGAGACCAGCATGGGGGTCGCGCCGGAGACGAAGCCCTGGATCTGGTCGAAGTCGGGGTCGGCGGGCACGCTCCGGTCGGCGTGGAAACCGAGGTAGAGGTCGGCGGCGCGGTGGAACTCGGGGGTGTCGAAGTCGACCCGGCCGGCGTCGTCGACGATCCGGCCGCCCATCGTCCAGGTCATGATGACCGGCAGCGCGCTGTCCCACTGCGGGATGTGGAAGCCGTAGCCGCCCCCGCCGCGCCCGGCGAGAATCCTCGCGTACGCGCGGACCTCGTCCCACGTCCTCGGCGGCTCATCGAGGCCCTGGCCGGTGAGGATGTCCCGCCGGTAGAACAGCACGCGGGTGTCGGCCACCCACGGAACGCTCACCGGGTCCCCGCCGGGGGACACGCCGTCGAGGAAGTTGGCGGCGGCCAGGCCCGGGTGCTCCCGCAACGTCCGGTCGTCGAGCGTGAGCAGGGCGCCGGAGTCGGCGAAGGTACGCAGCTTCGACAGCCCGATCTGGAGGGCGTCCGGCCCGTCGCCCGACGCCACGGCGGTGGTGAACTTCTGGTCGACCGAGTCCCACGGGACGGGGACGGGGTCGACCCGGATGCCGGTCCGGTCGACGAACGGCCGCACGAGCTGCTCGAACCGGGCGGAGCTGTCGCCCATGATCCACACGGTCAGTTCGCCGGGGGTACCGCCCGCGGGCGCCGTACCCGAGCAGGCGGCGAGCACGAGTGAGCACGCCGCGAGGAGCAGCGCGGCGAGCGCCAGGCCAGGTCTTCTCATGAGAGTGATCCCTCTCAGACAGCGGCGCCGGTCGTTTGGAATTGGCTTAGCCTAAGCCATAGACAAAGTATCCTCGAGGCTCCACCATCGCAAGTGTCAAGCTTCGAGGAGGTCCAGATGAAACGCCGATGGCCGATTGCCGCCCTCATCCCACTCATCGCCGCCACTGCCGTCACGACGACGGCCCGACCGGCGGCCGCCCTCGATTCGGCCGACTTTCTCAAGGTCAGCGGCACGGTGCTGAAGAAGAACTCCGGCTCGGGAGCGACGGTCAGCCTCCGGGGGACCAACCTCGGCGGCTGGCTCGCCATGGAGGAGTGGATGTCTCCGCTCGGGGAGTTCGCGCTCGACCGCTCCGGCTGGACGGCCACCGCCTCGGCGAGGATCCAGGACGTCACGCGCGCCTTCGACGGCGACGACTCCACCCGCTGGAGCACCGAGGCCGCCATGAACGGCAGCGAGTGGTTATACCTGGACCTGGGCGGGTTGTCGCGCTTCAACCGGCTCACCGTGAACTACGCCGGCTTCGCGGGCGGCGACTTCGCCCGCCACCTCGTGGTCGAGGTCTCCCCCGACAACACGCACTGGACGACCGAGTACGACAAGGCCGCAAGCGGAGCGACGCCGGTCACGACCGCCGACTTCGCGCCGGTGACCGCCCGGTACGTCCGGGTCAGGCAGACCGGCAGCGCCGGAGACTGGTGGTCGGTCGGCGAGATCAACCTGTTCAACGACGACTTCCCCGAAGAGGACGAGGACAACGCGCCGCGTGATTCGTTCAAACGCACCCAGTGGACCGCCCGGACCTCGGACAACACGGACGCCTCCGCCGTGCTCGACGGGCAGAACGCCACCCGGTGGACGACCAACGCCGGTCAGGCCCCCGGCCAGTGGATCCAGCTCGACCTGCACGCGCGGATGACGATCAACAGCGTCACGCTCGACACGGAGAAGAACACGACCTCCGAGGACGACTACCCCCGCGGCTACACCGTCCAGCTGTCGAACGACGAGCAGACCTGGACGCAGGTCGCCTCCGGCGTCGGGACCCTCAAGGCCACGAACATCAACTTCCCGGCGAGGAGCGCGCGTTACGTCCGGGTGACCCAGACGGGCAGCAGCTACCGATGGTGGTCGATCGGCGAGATGTCGGTCAGCCTCAGCCGCGACGACCACAACCTCCAGCTCACCCTCGACCAGCGATTCGGCCGCGCCGGCGGGCAGGCGATCCGGGACGCGCACGAGGACACCTGGATCACCGCCGCCGACTTCGACCGGATCGCCGCCATGGGGCTGAACTTCGTCCGCCTGCCCATCGCCTGGACGACGCTGCTCAACATGGACGGCACCTGGAAGGCCGACCCCTGGAGCAAGATCGATTGGGCGGTCCAACAGGCGGCGAACCGCGGCATGTACACCCTGCTCGACCTGCACACCGTCCCCGGCGGCGGCTGCCCGTGGGCCAGTTGCGGGCGGGTCGGTCCCAGTCCGGGCGGGTTCTGGGGCACCGCCGCGTACCAGGACTGGACCGAGGAGATCTGGGAGGCGATCGCCGCCCGCTACGAGGGCGACCCGGCCGTCGCGGGCTACGACCTGATCAACGAGCCGCTGCTCGCCATCGACGAGGACGCCGGCGACGTCACGCGGAAGAGCGCCTACTACGACCGGCTCTACGACGCGGTCCGCGCGATCGACCCCGACCACCTCATCGTCATGGGCGCGTTCTTCGACTTCGACCGGATCGCCCCGCCCTCGGAGTACGGCTGGAGCAACGTCGTCTACGAACTCCACCCGTACGCGATGAAGGTGAAGGAGGCGCACGACTGGACCGCGCAGAACGATCTGGTGACCAGGAACCTCGACGACCTGCCCGGCCTGCTCGCCGACCCAGGCGTTCCCGTCCTGTACGGCGAGTACTCCCTCTACTACTACGACGACGTCTGGGCGCGCTGGATGGCCGGCCTCAACGCGCGGCGGCAGTCCTGGTCGAACTGGTCGTACAAGGTCAGGGGAACCGACGCCGACGGCCAGGGCTACTGGGGCTTCTACTACAACCGCCCCGCCCCGATCCCCGTGATCAACAACGACGGCGCCGCCACGTTCGCCCAGAAGCTCCGGCGTTTCGGCACGGACACGTTCACCGAGAACCAGCGCCTGGTGGCGACCGTCACCAGGTACGCCGGCGGCCTGGCCACCTTCGACCCCGTCCCCATCGACAAGACCGACTGGGAGGCCGACGCCTCCTCGACCTGGCTGGAGGATACGGCGTCCGAAGGCATCGACGGCGACACCACCACCCGTTGGAGCACCGGCATCGGGCAGGCCCCCGACCAGTGGTACCAGATCGATCTCGGCTCGCCGCACACGATCGCGCAGGTCACCGTGGAGACGCCTCGCGATTCCACCAGCGACTTCCCGCGCGGCTTCCGGCTGGAGTTCTCCATGGACGGCGACACGTGGACGACGGTCGGCACCGGGATCGGCTTCGGCTGGAAACGGCCGATCACCGTCACCCCGCGGACCGCCCGATTCGTGAAGATCACCCAGACCGGTACGGAACCCGATTGGTGGTGGTCGATCGGTGAGGTGACGATTTACTCGTCGTACTAGCTCGATTGGATAAAACGAATCGCACCGCCGGCATGGTGTCGGCGGTGCGATTCGTTTTATTACCCCTGCGAATCACCGGGGCCGCGCACCAGGGTGATACGGATGCGAATACAAAAGCCGTTTTCCTACCTTACCGGTATGGCACTCACCGATGTAATGAAGGAGGAGAACGTGCGAAGCCAAGTACGGGAATTACTCGCTCGACTGGTCTCACGCGGCGGGCCGCCTGCCGGTCGCCGCCGCCGGTCCGGACGATTCTCGTTCGCCATTCGCGCCGCCCTGGCGGGCCTGGCGATCGTCCTCGTCGTTCCCAGTCCGGCCCTCGCGGATCCGCCGGTCGGATACGACTGGAACGCGCCGTGGGAGCACCGCTGGTACGAGCCGGCCTTCGACTACGACTGGGACGGCTGTTACCCCACCGCCGCCATCGGCTGGCAGTACGCGCAGATCAACCCGGGCCTGCCCACCACCGGCTACATCAACGCGAACTGCCACGACCCCTGGGATCTCGACGAGGCCAACATCTATTCGCGGGTCAAATGCAACAACGGCTGGTGCGCGTACATGTACGCCGTATATTTCGAAAAGGACCAGACCACTCTACCGGGCTGTTCCATCTGCGGGCATCGGCACGACTGGGAGCACGTCGTGGTGTGGGTCCAGAACGGCTGGGCGGACTGGGTTTCCGCGTCCGCGCACGGCAATTACAATATCCGCCATCGAAACAACGTCCGCTGGGACGATGGCGGCACGCACCCCACGATCGTTTATCACAAGGACGGCGGCGGCACGCACGCGTTCCGGTTCGCGGACTGGGGCGAGCAGCCGGAGAACCACAAGGGCTGGTGGCAGTTCCCGAAGCTGGTCAACTGGGACTGGCTGCCGCAGCAGCACCGTGACGCGCTCACCTGGTACGACTTCGGTTCGGCCAGCTTCGGGCTCAAGAACGGCAATTTCGAATGGGAACTCAGCAAGGCCAAGCCTGCGGCCGTCCCGTTCAATCCCTGGGGCTGAGACGGACCGGGTTCTCACCGTTGTCCGGTGCCGTTGACGCGGGTGACGCCACTCGCCGCACCGGCGCCAAGAGCGGCCGGTCCACTCTGTCGGAGCGCTTGAGCCCGTAGGGGGTCTCGCCGCCTGATCGAAGCCGCACACCGGCGTCGTCTCGACGCCTACCCGGTGACTGAAGAGGCGACCTGATCGAAGCCGCGCGCCGGCGTCGTTCCCGCACGGGAGCGGCGCCGGCGTCGGCCTGCCGGCTCCTGTCCGGCGTGATCCAATCGACGGCGACCCGGGGCGGGTGCGTCATCGCCGATGACGTGACACCGGTCACGGCCCGGCGGATCCCTGGATTGGGAGTACATGGATCCGGCCAGTCGCCGGCGGCACGCTCGAGGGCATGAGCACAACAACGATGAACTCCCACTGGATCGGCGGCGTCGCCGTCGCCGGATCCGGCGAAACGATCGACGTGGTGAATCCGGCGACCGAGGAGGTCGTCGCCCGGGTGCCGGCGGGCACCGCCGCCGATGTGGACCAGGCTGTCGCCGCCGCGACGGCCGCGTTCCCCCGCTGGGCCGCGACCGGCGTCGCCGAACGGGCCGCGATCGTGCGCCGCGTCTCCGAGGGCCTGCGCGACCGGTCTGAGGAGATCGCCGCCACCATCACCGCCGAGATGGGCGCCCCGATCAGCCTCTCCCGCTTCGCGCAGGCCGCCTTCCCGGTCAGGGTGGCCGCCTCCGTCGCGGCCATCGCCGAGGACTTCCCGTGGACGGAGGAGATCGGGCACTCCCTCGTCGTCCGGGAGCCGGTCGGCGTCGTCGGCGCCATCACCCCGTGGAACTTCCCGCTGCAGCAGGTCGTCTCCAAGCTGGCCCCCGCCCTGGTGGCGGGCAACACCATGGTCCTCAAGCCCTCCGAGATCGCGCCGCTGACCGCCGGCATCCTCGCCGAGATCGCCGCCGACGCGGGGCTGCCCGCGGGCGTGTTCAACGTCGTGCACGGCACGGGCCCGGTCGTCGGCGAGGCCATCTCGGCGCATCCGGGCATCGACATGGTGTCGTTCACCGGCTCCACCCGGGCGGGCCGGCGCATCTCGGCCGTCGCGGCGGAGACCGTCAAGCGGGTGGCGCTGGAGCTCGGCGGCAAGTCCGCGAACGTGATCCTGGACGACGCCGACCTGGCCAGGGCCGTACCGCACGGGGTGGCCATCGCGTTCGCCAACGGCGGCCAGGTGTGCGGCGGGTGGCCGCGCATGCTCGTCCCCGCGGCGCGGCACGACGAGATCGTCGAGATGGTCGTGGCCGCCGCGGCCGAGTACACCGTCGGCGACCCCGCCGACGAGGCCACGCGCGTCGGACCGCTGGCGTCGGAGGCGCACCGCCGCCGCGTCGACGGCTACATCGAGCGGGGCGTCGCCGACGGCGCCACCCTCGCGTTCGGCGGCCCCGGCAGGCCCGCCGGCTTCGACTCGGGCGCGTACGCACGGCCGACGGTCTTCGCCGACGTGGACCCGGCATCCGTGATCGCCCAGGAGGAGATCTTCGGCCCCGTCCTGACGATCATCCCGTACGCGGACGACGACCAGGCCGTCGAGATCGCCAACAGCACCGTGTACGGCCTCACCGGCGCGGTCTTCGGCAGCGAGGAACGCGCGCTCGGCGTCGCCCGCCGGATGCGCACCGGCCAGGTCGACATCAACGGCGCCGAATGGAACCCCCTCGCGCCCTTCGGCGGCTACAAGCAGTCCGGCAACGGCCGCGAGTTCGGCCGCCAGGGCATCGACGAGTTCCTGGAGACCAAGTCCATCCAGCGCTAGCCGATGCGCAGCGGGAGGGTACGCGGGCCGCGTACCTGTCCCGTGGCCCAGGTGACCGCGGCCGGGTCGGCGAGGCCGAAGACCGGGAAACGCTCCAGCCAGACCTCCAGCGCGACGCGTAACTCCATGCGCGCCAGGTGGGAGCCCACGCAGCGGTGGATGCCCAGGCCGAACGCGGCGTGCCGGTTGACCTCCCGGTCGATGACGACCTCGCCCGCCCGGTCGAACTGGGCCGGGTCGCGGTTGGCGGCGGGGAAGGACAGCAGGATCCAGTCGTCGGCCTTCATGTCGACGCCCTGCCAGCGCATGTCCTCCCTGACCAGGCGGGCCATGGTCACCGGGGCGTACGCCCGGAGGAACTCCTCCATCGCGGTCGGCAGCAGGCCGGGGTCGGCGACCAGGCGTTCGCGGTCGGCCGGGGTGCGGGCCAGGTGCCAGAGCGAGGCGCCGATGGCGCTCCAGGTGGTGTCGATGCCGGCGATGAGCAGGAGCGCCATCGTGCCCGCCACGTGGGACGGGTGGAGCTTCTGCCCGCCCAGTTCGGCGTCGACCAGGTAGGTGGTGAGGTCGTCGCGCGGCCGCTCCACGTGGTCGCGGATCTGGTCGAGCAGGTAGTCGTACAGGCTCTCCACGCGGGCGGTGCGCTCCTCGGGCGGGAGGTTGATGCCTTCGAGGAGGTTCTCGATGAAGACGCGGAACCTCGGCCCGTCCTCGGGCGGGAAGCCGAGCATGTCGGCGATGACCCGCATGGGGATGTGCTGGGCGTAGTCGCGGGCGGCGTCGACGACCTCCTTCCCCTCCAGCGCGTCGATGAGCCGGTGGCAGAACGCCCGGGTCGCTTCCTCCCGCTGGGTGACCGCGCTCTTCGTGAACGCCGGGAGCAGGAGCTTGCGCGCGTGGTGGTGGAACGGCGGATCGGACGAGATCGGCGGCGAGCCGCCCACCGGGGCCGCCTCCTTGGGTGGCCGGAAGTTGCTCATGATGATCGCCCGCGACGAGAAACGTTCCGTGTCGTACGCGATGGACGCGACGTCCTCGTACCGGGTGGGCAGCCATCCGCCGCCGAACCGCTCGGTGCGCGCGATCGGGCAGCGTGACCGCAGCTCGTCCTGGATCGGGTACGGATCGGCCGCCCACTCGGGCTCGGCGTGGGAGAAGTCGGTCGCCCAGTCCGAGACGGGCCCGGTGATGATCTCGTTGCGGACGCCGGGGGGCCGGTCCCGCACCGTGTCCTGGTAGTCCTGCCGGAAGCGGTCGTCGACGGTCATGCGCGCTCTCCTAGAGGATCTCGATCGCCCGTTCGGGGCAGTTGGCCACCGCCAGCCGGGCCGCGCGCTCGCTCTCCGGCGGCACCGAGCCGTCCCCGGCGACCTGCCCGTAGCCCTCGTCGTCGTCGGTGAACAGGCCGGGGGCGAGGTCGTAGCAGCGGCCGTGCCCGTGGCAGCGCTCCGAGTCGATCTTGACTTTCACTGCGGGGCTCCCCTCGATACGGCTGTGTCGGCTTTCTCGGCGGCTGTTTCTGCGGCTGTCTCTGCGGCTGGGGCGAGCGCGGTGGCGAGCCGGGTCAGCAGCGCGGTCCACTCGGCGTCGTCCACCCCGTGCAGTTCCGGCGTGATCAGCGCGCTGCCCATCGCGAGCAGCAGGCAGAGGTGCGCGAGCGCGTCCGGCGACACCGCGGAGTCGAGCTCCCCGTCGGCCTGACCGGCCCGCACGAGCTCGGCCAGCCAGTCGGCGCGCTCGCCGACGTACGCGCGGGCCGGGCCGGCGACCTCCCGGTCCCGGCGGGCCGCCACCAGGGCCTCCACGATGAGATGCCGGCCGGGGTCGCGGCGGCGCGGCAGCCCCCGGCCGATCACGAGGAGCAGTTCGGTGATCGAGCGGTCCGGGTCGGCGGCGAACAGGTCCGCGAGCAGCCGCCGCCCGTGCGCACGCAGGGCGGCGGTCAGCAGTTCCGCCTTCGACCCGAAATGCGCGTACATCGCGCCGTTGCTCACGCCCGCCGCGGCGGCGATGTCGGCAACCCGGGTGCCGTCGTACCCGCGTGCGGCGAACACCTCGGCCGCCGCCCGCAGCAAACGCTCCCGGGTCTCGGCGGCGGTCACTCCCGCGACGCGCCCCATGCGTGAATTAAAAAAGCGTTCATTTGATATGTCAACGGCGCCGTCTGAACTCATCGAATCTGACGGACCGGCCTCCGGTCAGCGGAGGTCTGGCTCTTGTGCGTCCTTTTTCATGGAACACCGGGGTCGAGAATGACGATCATCCGGTGTGCTCCTCAGCAATCGTGCCGTCTTCGCCAGCTCCGACCTCGACGAGATCCGCGGCGAGGTCGCCAAGGTGTTCTGCCCGCACCGGCTGGACCTGGCCGGGGACGCGGACCTGCTGTCGGCCCGGTTCAACTCCGTCCAGCTCGGCTCGGTCCGCGTCAGCTACCTCGACTACGGGGCGGACGTGCACATCGAACCGGGCGACCTCGACACGTTCTTCCTGGTCATGATCCCGCTCGCCGGGCGCAGCCTGATCCGCGCCGGCGGCGAGGAGATCGTCTCCACCCCGTCGCTGGCCGCGCTGCCCTCGCCGACCCGCCACCTCGACATGCGCTGGGCGGCGGGCTGCCCCCAGTTGGTGATCAAGTTCGAGCGCGCCTCCATCGAGCGCTCGCTGGAGCAGATGCTCGGCGAACAGCTCAACGGTCCGGTCGTCTTCGACCTCGGCGTGGACCTGACGACGGGCTGGACCCGGTCCTGGCGGGACATGGCCGACCTGCTCGTCAGGGAGGCCGAACGCGACGACGGGCTGACCGGCTATCCGCTGGCCGTCGCGCACCTGGAGAACGCCCTGATCACCCTGCTGCTGACCATGCAGCCCTCCACCTACCTCGAGCGGCTGACGGCGCCCAGACCCGCCGCGCTGCCGAAGGTCGTACGTCGGGCGATGGAGTTCATCCATGAGCACGCGTACCTCCCGCTCACCACCTCCGACATCGCCGGCGCCGTCGCGGTCAGCAGCCGCTCGCTCCAGGAGGGTTTCCGCGCGCATCTCGGCCTGACCCCGACGGCCTACCTCAGGCAGGTACGGCTGGCCCGGGTGCACGACGAGCTCAGGACGGCCGATCCCGCCAGGGCCACGGTGACCACGGTGGCCGCCCGATGGGGCTTCCTGCACCAGGGACGCTTCGCCGCCCAGTACCGCGAGAAGTACGGGCTGCCGCCGTCGGAGACGTTGCGCCGGGGTTCGGCGTCAGGTGGATGAGATCCGCGCTCAGCGGATGGCCCGGGCGGACGGGCCGGCCGTACCTTTCTTGTCAGGCGCCGATCGCAACCTCCACTCCTGACACCGAAGGAACACATCACCATGCGCGACATCCTCATCGTCGGCGCCGGTCAGGCCGGCCTCCACCTGGCCATCGGCCTGCTCCAGCACGGCTACGACGTCACCGTGATCTCCAACCGCACCCCCGAGGACATCCGCGACGGCCGGGTGATGTCCGGCCAGGCCATGTTCGGCACCGCGCAGGCCCATGAGCGTACGCTCGGCCTGGACCGGTGGGCCGACGTCTGCCCGCCCATCGAGGGCATCGCGCTCACGGTTCCGAGCCCGGAGGGCGGCAAGGCGCTCGACTGGGCGGCGCGGCTGGACGTCCCGGCCCGCTCGGTCGACCAGCGGCTGAAGATGCCGGCCTGGCTGGGCGAGTTCGAACGGCTCGGCGGCAAGCTCGTCCTGCACGACGCCACCCCCGCGGACCTGGAGAGCTATGCCGCCCGGTACGACCTGGTCCTCGTCGCCGCGGGGAAGGGACAGATCGCCGCGCTCTTCGAGCGGGACCCCGCGCGCTCCCCGTACGCCGTTCCGCAGCGCGCGCTGGCGGTCACCTACGTCCACGGTCTCGCTCCCCGCCCCGATCACTCGGCGGTCTGCTTCAATCTGCTCCCCGGTGTGGGCGAGTACTTCGTCTTCCCCGCGCTCACGCACACCGGCCCCTGCGAGATCATGGTGTTCGAGGGCGTGCCGGGCGGTCCCATGGACTGCTGGGGCGACGTACGCGGCCCCGCCGAGCATCTGGCGCGCAGCCGCCGCATCCTGGAGACCTTCTTCCCGTGGGAGGCCGAGCGCTGCGCCGGGATCGAGCTCACCGACGCCAACGCGGTCCTGACCGGCCGCTTCGCCCCCACGGTTCGCCACCCTGTCGCCGTTCTGCCCTCCGGCGCACCGGTGCTCGGCGTCGCCGACGTCGTGGTGCTCAACGACCCGATCACCGGGCAGGGCAGCAACAACGCCGCCAAGTGCGCCGCCACCTACCTGCGGGCCATCCTGGACCGGGGCGCGCAGCCCTTCGACGCGGACTGGATGCGGCGGACCTTCGACCTCTTCTGGGCTCAGGCGCGGCACGTCACGGACTGGACCAACGCGCTGCTGGCGCCGGCCGAACCCCACCACCTGGCGCTCCTGGGCGCCGCCGGGCAACGCCCGGAGATCGCCTCCCGGTTCGTCAACGGCTTCGACGACCCGGCCGACTACGCCGACTGGTTCATGGACGCCGGCCGAGCCGACGCCTACCTGAGCAGGGTCGCGGCATGAGATCGCTCCGTGAGGCCTTCGGGCAGTTCGCGACCGGAGTGGCGGTGATCACGACGGTCACCGACGACGGGGAGCGGGCCGGTGTGACCGTCAACTCCTTCACCTCGGTCTCGCTCGATCCGCCGCTGGCGCTCTGGTGCCTGTCGAACCGGGCGCCCAGCGCGCCGCTCTTCCTGCGGGCCGGGCGGTTCGCCGTCAACGTCCTCGCCGCCGGCCAGGACCACCTGTCCAGGCGCTTCGCCACACCCTCGACCGACAAGTTCGCCGGGGTCGAGTTGCTCGGCACTCCCCTGCCGATACTCGCCGGGACCCTGGCCAGCTTCGTCTGCCGTACGGAACGCGTCCACGACGGCGGCGACCACCACATCTTCGTCGGAGCGGTGGAGGGCTACCAGCGGGCGGAGGGGGAGCCACTCGTCTTCCACTCCGGCCGCTACCGGGAGTTCTGGCCCGAGATGATCACCGGAGCGGCGTAGCCGGAGCGTTCGGCACACCTATGCTGGGTGAGGTGACCGACGAGATCGCGAAGATTGTCGCCGCGTTACCGGCCATGACGAAGGTCACCGGCGTGTGGGCGACGGCTGAGGAACGGCTCGCCCGGGGGGACGCCGCATTCGTCGCGGACCTCGGTATCGCCCTCGCCGGGCCTGACGATCCCCGGATGTGGCAGGCACGGAGTGTGCGCCGCCATCTGTTGCGGCTGCTGGCCTTCGCGCCCGGCGTGGAGGCGGTGTCCCAGACATTGCGGCTGGTCTCGGCGTATCAGACGGACACTCCGGAGCTGGGGCGCCACGGGATGGAGTTGCTGGCGGCCTGCCATCCGGCGGGAGAACTGGCGGCCGCCTTCTCCGGCGGTGACGTCCCGGCCGATCTGCGTGCCTGCCTGGTTCAGGAGCTGGTGCTCCGGAAGGCGGCGGTCGAGGAGATCCCCGGCGTGCGCGGCTGGCTGGCCTCGCCGGACTGGCTGTCCCACCCGCTGTCGTGGCTGCCGCTGACCCTGCGTGCCGTCGAAGGGGAACCGCCCCTGCCTCAGTACAGTGTCCGGGGCCGGAGCGTCCCGTTCTGGTCGGGGATCCCCAAAGAGCCGGGTGTGCCGTCCGAGGCGGCCACGCGGGTCACCGAGACCACCACGGACGTGGCCGCCGCGCTGATCGCCGCCGCCGTGGCCAACTGGGCCGAGGAGTCCCGCGGCCGCGTCGAGGCGCGGACGTACGCCCTGGCGGGGCCGCTCGGCGGGTTCGCCGAACTGGGGCTGGCCTGCCTGGAGGGGAAGCCCGCGACGATCGTCCCCGGTAGGCCCGACCGTGCCTGGCGGCTGCTCTTCTCCGCCGCGTCGACAGGAGGGGCCTACAACTCCGGGCTCCGGGGCGCCTACGGGCGGCTGGCAGCGTGGCGTTCCCTCGCCGGCCTCTCCGCCGCCCCGGAGGGCGCGACGGCCGCCGAGGTCGAGGAGCGGGCCGGGCAGTGCGCCTGGTTCACCTTCGGGGCGGACTCGGGGTGGTTCAAGCGGATCGCGTGGGACATCGGGCTGGCCGCCGTCACCTCGGACGGCCAGACCCTGTCGGTGCTGGCCGCGACTGACAGTAACTGACACGCCGCCGGCGCGAGCACCGCAAAGGCGATCCTCACCGGCGCGCAGGTCAGCGAGTGGTTCCGCGGTCGATTGGCGTGGGGCCGGACAGGCGGAGGCGTTCTTCGGCCAGTGCCGTGGCCGCGTCCAGGGGGGTGACGGCGGCGGCGCGGGCCTCGGCGAGGATCGATCCGACCCGGGGGCCGATCTCCAGGACGCGCGGCACCGCGGAGCGCTCGTCGCCGCCCCGGAGTTGCTCGTCCAGGAAGGTGATCCCGCCGGCGCTGAGGATGAAGTCGGGGACGAAGGTGATGCCGCGGGCGGCGAGCGGCGTGGCCAGGTCGTCCTGGGACAGGACGTTGTTGGCGACGCCCGCGAGGATCTCGCACCGCAAGGCGGGCATGGTGGCCGGGTTCACCACCTCGCCGAGGGCGCACGGCGCGAGCACGTCGCACCGGGTGGCCAGGGCCTCCTCCGGCTCCAGTACGCCGGCGCCGATCTCGGCCGCCAGGGTTTCGGCGCGTGACCGGACGACGTCGGTGACCAGCACGGCGGCCGACGCCTTGGTGAGCAGGCGGGCCAGGTGGTGGCCGACGTGGCCGACACCCTGGACGACCGCCGTCCGGCCGGACAGGTCGGCGGAGCCGTACACGTGCTCGACCGCGGCGGTGATGCCGGCGAACGCGCCGAGCGCGGTCAGGTAGGAGGGGTCGCCCTCGGTGCAGGTGACGGTCGCGGCCTCGGTGCCGATGACGCGCATCTCCTCGGCGCCCGTGCCGACGTCGATGCCGGGGACGTATCTGCCGCCGAGCGACTGGATGAACCGGCCGTGCGCGCGCAGCAGCTCCGTCGTCTTGTCCGTGGCGGAGTCGCCGATGATCACGCTCTTGCCGCCGCCGAGCCGCAGTCCGGCGGCGGCCGTCTTGCGGGTCATCGCGCGGGCCAGCCGCAGGCAGTCGTCCAGCGCGGCGGCGTGCCCGGGGTACGGCCACATGCGTACCCCGCCGAGCGCGGGACCGCGTGCCGTGCTGTGCACGGCGATGATCGCCCGCAGCCCGGTCTCGGGCTCCTCCCGGGTGACCACCTGCTCGAACTCGTCCATCACGACAGGACCGGACAGCTTCATCCCCACTCCACGAAAGCTCATCTCACCACGGATTTCCGACGCCTCCCTGTACGCCCCCGCACGCCGAACCGGTTCCCCGCCGAATCGGTACTTTTACGCGGACGGCCGGGAAACAGGGTCGAAACAGGAGGGCCATTCCGGGGCAACAAGGCGGTTGTTCACTTTGCTTCAACGCCGGTGAGCAACAGTGAACGGGAGCCCCCATGGCGACCTCGCTCGGAGATCTGACCAGGGCCGACGGTGTGCGGTTCATCCTGGCCACGTTCGTCGACCTGACCGGGAAACCCTGCGCCAAGCTGGTGCCGGTGGAGGCGGTGGACGCCCTGGAGGCCGACGGGGTCGGCTTCGCCGGATACGCGGCGGGCGCGCTCGGGCAGCAGCCGTACGATCCGGACATCATGGCGATTCCGGATGTGGGGTCGTATACGCCGTTGCCCTTCCTGCGGGAGGGGCTGGCGCTGGTGCACTGCGATCCGCATGTGAACGGAGAGCCGTGGCCGTACGCGCCGCGGGTGATTCTGCGCCGGTTATTAGCGCGTATGCCGTACACCCCGTATGTAGGAGCCGAAGTCGAATATTTCCTGCTTCAGCGGGATATTTCGGGGAATGTGGTGGTCGCGGATGCTCGGGACGCGGCCGCCCAGCCGTGTTACGACGCGCGCGGGGTCACCCGCATGTACGACCATCTGACCACCGTCTCGACCGCGATGAACGCCCTCGGCTGGGGCAACTACGCCAACGACCACGAGGACGCCAACGGCCAGTTCGAGCAGAACTTCCGGTTCGCCGACGCGCTCACCACCGCCGACCGCGTGATCACGCTCCGGTATCTCCTGCACATGCTGGCCGAACGCCAGGACATGATCGCCACCTTCATGCCCAAGCCGTTCACCGACCGCACCGGCAGCGGCCTGCACCTGCACCTCTCCCTCTGGGACGGCGAGACCCCGCTCTTCCCCGGCGACGACGACCCGCGCGGGCTCGGGCTCTCCAAGCTGGCGTACGCCTTCGTGGCCGGCGTGCTCGACCACGCGGCCGGGCTGCACGGGGTGATCGCGCCGACGGTCAACTCCTACAAGCGGCGGGGCGCGGCCACGACCAGCTCGGGCGCCACCTGGTCGCCGAAACGGGCGAGCTACGGCGGCAACGACCGTACCCACCTGCTGCGGGTTCCGGAGGGCGACCGGGTGGAGCTGCGCGGGGGCGACGGGTCGGCCAATCCGTACCTGGCGATCGCGGCGGTGCTGGCGGCCGGTCTGGACGGGATCGAGCGGGACCTGGATCCGGGCGATCCCAGCGGGCCTGGACGGTTCGCGGACTCGGCGGCCGAACTGCCGGTGACGCTGCTACACGCGGTGGAGGCGCTGGAGCGGGACCCGGTGGTGACCGGCGTGCTCGGCGCGGACGTGGCGGCGTACTACGCGGGACGCAAGCGGGAGGAGTTCTTCTCCTGGCACAACACGGTGACGCCGTGGGAGCTCGACGCGTACCTGACGGCCTTCTGATGTGCGGCATCACCGCGCTCCAGCTCCGGGACGCGGACCTGCGCCCCCGGCTGGGGGAGCTGATGGCCGCCATGATGGCCCAGGTCGCCGAACGCGGCCCCGACTCTGCCGGGATCACGATTTATCCGGATGTGAGGGTGCTCAAGGGGGTCGGGCATCCGGCCGCGCTCGCCGCCGAGTGGCGGTTGCGCGAGATGGCGGGCACGCAGGCGGTGGCGCACACCCGGATGGCGACCGAGTCGGCCATCACCGCCGCGCACTGCCACCCGTTCGTCGTCGGCGACGGCCTCAGCCTGGTGCACAACGGCTCCTTCGCCAACCACGCCACCATCCGCCGCGAACTGCTCGCCCGCGGCGTCCCCTTCGACAGCGACAACGACTCCGAGGTGGCGGCCAGGTTCCTCGCGTACCGGATGGCGGAGGGCGACGGCCTGGAGAAGGCGCTGCGGCTGCTCTGTGAGCGGTTCGACGGCTTCTACACGCTGGCCGTGCAGACGCCGGACGCCTTCGCCGTGGTCCGGGACGTCATCGCCTGCAAACCCGCGATCATCGCCGAGACCGCCGGCTGGGTGGCGATGGCCTCGGAGTACCGCGCCCTCGCCGTGCTCCCCGGCATCGCGGCCGCCCGCGTCTACGAACCCGAGCCGGAGGAGGTCTACCTGTGGACATCGACCTGAGCGTCACGTCCGTACGGGACGCCAACGCCGCGCTCCGCGCGCTGCCCGCGGGGGCGTCGGCCCGGCTGGCCAGCCCGGCCGGACGGCACAACCTGGCGGTCGGCCTGACCGAGGCGATCACCGTCGAGATCGACGGCACGGCGGGCTACTACGCGGGCGGGCTGGGCCGCGACGCCACCGTGCTGGTGCGCGGCACGGCCGGCTGGGGCGCCGGGGAGAACCTGATGTCCGGCCTGGTCCGGGTGGACGGCGACGCCTCGCAGAGCCTGGGCTCCTGCGCGCACGGCGGCACGGTCGTCGTGCACGGCTCCGCCTCGCTGCGCGCGGGCATCTCGCTGAAGGGCGGCACCGTGCTGGTGGCCGGCGACGTGGGCGACCACTGCGGCTTCATGGCCCAGGCCGGGACGATCCTGATCGGCGGCGACGCCGGGCGCGGCCTCGGCGACTCGCTGTACGAGGCGGTCATCTACGTGGCCGGGAAGATCAGGGACCTCGGCGCGGACGCCCGGATCGAGGAGCTGGCGGAAGCGGACGTGGAACTCGTCGCCCGCCTGGCCAAACAGCACGGATTCGACCACATCGACCCGGAGAACGTGACCCGGGTGGCCTCCGCCAGGCAGCTCTACCACTGGGGAACCCCATGAGCTCCGACAGCAGCTTCGACGGGATCAGGGAACGCGCCCGGCTCGGCCGCTACCCGATCCGCGGCGGCGGCGCCCGCCGTGCCGTGCCTGCCTTCGACGACCTGACGTTCCTGACCGCGAGCGCCTCCCGCTACCCGCTGGAGGGCTACCGGGAGGCGTGCGCGACGCGCACGGTCCTGGGGGCGGCCAACGCCCGAGACCCCGTCGTGCTGGAGATCCCGATCACCATCGCCGGGATGTCGTTCGGCGCGCTGTCGGCCCCGGCCAAGGAGGCGCTGGGCCGGGCCGCGAGCGAGGTCGGCACGGCGACCACGACCGGCGACGGCGGCATGACGCCGGAGGAGCGGATGAGCTCCAAGACGCTGGTCTACCAGTGCCTGCCGTCCCGCTACGGCTTCAACCCCGACGACCTGCGGGCGGCCGACGCGATCGAGGTGGTGCTCGGCCAGGGCGCCAAGCCGGGCGGCGGCGGCATGCTGATGGGCCAGAAGCTGGGCCCCCGGGTGGCCGCGATGCGCACCCTGCCGGAGGGCATCGACCAGCGTTCGGCCTGCCGCCACCCCGACTGGACCGGCCCCGACGACCTGCGCATCAAGATCGAGGAACTGCGCGAGGCGACGGACTGGCGGGTCCCGGTCTTCGTCAAGATCGGCGCGACCCGGGTCTACCACGACGTGCGCCTGGCCGCCACGGCGGGCGCGGACGTGGTCGTGGTGGACGGCATGCAGGGCGGCACCGGCGCGACTCAGGACGTCTTCATCGAGCACACCGGCATCCCCACCCTGGCCGCGGTCCGGCTGGCCGCCGACGCGCTGGCCGACTTCCCCGACGTGAAACTGATCGTCTCGGGCGGCGTCAGGAGCGGCGCCGACGTGGCCAAGGCGCTCGCCCTGGGCGCGGACGCGGTCTCCGTCGGCATGGCCGCCCTGGTCGCCCTCGGCTGCAACGACACCGTGCACGACTTCGGGCCGGCCTCGTACGCGGAGCTCGGCACGACCGCGGGCGGCTGCACCGCCTGCCACACCGGCGGCTGCCCGGTCGGCATCGCCACCCAGTCCCCGGCCCTTCAGGCCAGGCTCGATCCCGTACGCGGAGCCGAGCGGGTGGCCAACTACCTGCGCGCGATCACCATGGAGACCACCATGCTCGCGCGCGCCTGCGGCAAGGCCGACGTGCACCATCTGGAACCCGAGGACCTGGTCGCGCTGACCGTGGAGGCGGCGGCGATGGCGCGGGTGCCGCTGGCCGGGACCGAGTGGATCCCCGGGCGATGAGCGCGCACGAGGTCGTCATCGTCGGCGGCGGCCTGGAGGGCATGTCCATCGCGGCGGCCCTGACCCGGCGTGGCGTCCGCGACGTGCTGGTGCTGGAGCGGCGCACGATCGGTTCGGGGGGCACCGGCAAGTCCAGCGGCATCGTGCGCTGCCACTACGGGGTGCCGCTGCTGGCCGCGATGGCCTGGGAGGGGGTGCGCTTCTTCGAGGAGACGCCGGGGCTGGGCTTCCGCCGTACCGGATATGTGGTGGGGGTCGGGCCGGAGAACGAGGCGGCGCTGCGGGCGAACGTGGCGGTTCAGCGGGGTCTCGGGGTCGAGGTGTCGCTGATCGGCCATGACGAGGTGCGGGGGCTGTGGCCGGGGCTGGAGACGGAGGACTTCGCCGTCTTCGCGTACGAGCCGCGCGGGGGGCACGGGGACGCGTACCGGACCTGCCAGCACTTCGCGGAGGCGGCGCGGCGCGGCGGCGCGCGCGTCCTGCAGCACACGCCGGTGGCCGCGCTGGTCGCCGAAAGGGACCGGGTCACGGGGGTACGGCTGGCCGACGGCCGCCGGGTCGGGGCCGGCACCGTGGTGGTGGCCGCCGGGGCCTGGTCCACCGCGCTGGTCTCCCCCGCCGGGGTGGAGCTGCCGGTGCGGGCCGTCCGCGAGCCGATCGTGATCGCCGATCCCGGCCGGCCCGTCGGGGACGTGCCGGTCTTCTCCGACCTGGTCAGCCTGCAGTACGTGCGGACCGAGCCCGACGGCAGGCTGCTGATCGGCAACAGCGACCTGGCCGACCCGGAGCCGGCCGACCCGGACCGTTACCTCAACCGGGCCGACGGGCCGCATCTGGAACGCGCGGCCGGCCGGTTCAGCGGGCGTTTCCCCGGCCTGCCCGACGTGTCGTTCGTCACCTCGTACGCGGGCTGCTACGACGTCACCCCCGACTTCAACCCGATCATCGGCCCGGCCGGTCCGGACGGATTGTTCGTCGCGGCCGGGTTCAGCGGCCACGGTTTCAAGATCTCCCCGGCGGTCGGCAGGATCGCGGCCGAGATGATCACGGGGGCCGCGCTACCGGACTTCCGGCTGAGCCGTTTCGCCGAAGGACGGCCGCTGACCAGCGCGCATCCGTACCGGGGCGCGGGTGAGATGCGGTGACCGGCGCGCTCGAGGAGATCATCGCGCAGCGCACCCGGGAGTACCGGCAGGCCGCCGGGCTGTCCGCGGCCGTGCTGGCGCGGCGGGCCGGGCTCTCCAAGGCCATGCTCTCCAAGATCGAGAACGCCCAGACCTCGTGCAGCCTGACCACGCTGGCCCGCCTGGCCGAGGGCCTGGAGATCCCGGTCACCGCCCTGTTCCGGGGTGTGGACGTGGAGAGCGAGGCCGTGTTCACCCCGGCCGGGCACGGCGCCGAGATCGTCCGGCGCGGCACCCGGGCGGGCCACCACTACCGGCTGCTCGGCGCGCTCCGCGGCGTGCACCGGCGCCTGGAACCGGTCCTGGTCACCCTCACCGAGTCCAGCGAGGTCTTCCCCCTCTTCCAGCACCCCGGCACCGAGTTCCTCTACATGCTGGAAGGCGAGATGGTGTACGGCCACGGCATGTCCAGCTACACCCTCACCCCCGGTGACTGCCTCCAGTTCGACGGCGCCGGACCGCACGGACCCCGGCTCCTGGCCGAGCTGCCGATCCGCTTCCTGTCGGTGACCGCCTGGCCCGGCTGACCGCGCCGCTCACTCCCCCGCGGCGTCGAAGCGGGCGCGGTTCCGGCGGATCTCGACATGGTGGTCAACGGCCCACGCGGCCAGGGCGAGCACGGTGGCCAGCAGGCTGGAACCCAGGGGCGTGAGGGCGTATTCGACGCGCGGCGGGACCTCCGGGTAGGAGGTGCGGGTGATGAGGCCGTCCCGGCGCAGGTGGCGCAGGGTGAGGGTCAGCATGCGCTGGGAGATGCCGGGGATGGAATGGTGGATGTCCGTGTAACGCAGGGGACCGTCCTCCAGGGTGGCCACGACCAGGGTGCTCCATTTGTCGCCGGCGCGCTCCAGGACTTCGCGGACGAAATCGCTGTCCTCCGGCCATCGGGCGCAGGGACCGGCCAGAGCCCTCGGCACGGCACTCATTTCCTACCCCCATGTTCGGTACGGACATGCTTGTGCCTTTTGTAAGCTTTCCGATTCTAACGCAGGATGTCGCTACGCACAGATGGTAGGAATTGGAGCTCACGGCATGAAGATAGAGATCTGGGCCGATGTGACGTGCCCGTGGTGTGGTCTCGGCAACCACCGGCTGAAGGCGGCACTGGCCCGATTCGAGCATCGCGACCAGGTCGAGGTGATCCACCGCTCCTTCCAGCTGGACCCGTCCACGCCGACCGGATCGACGGTGCCGGTCTTCGAGATGCTGACGGCCAAGACCGGGATGAGCCCGGCCCAGATCGCCGCGATGACCCGCAGGGTCGAGGACATGGCCCGCGCCGAGGGCCTGTCCCCCTACAACGTGGGCGGCAACAACGTGGGCAACACCGCCCTGGCCCACGAGTTCCTCGCGTACGCCACCGAGCAGGGACTCCACTCCGAGGCGTGGGAGCTCGTCTTCGACGCCTACTTCGGCCGGTCCCGCTCCGTGTTCACCCTCGACGACCTGGTCGCCCTCGGCGAGGAGATCGGCCTCGACGCCGCCGCCACCCGCCGGGCCCTCACCGAGCACCGCCACCGCGCCCAGGTCGAACAGGACGGCGCCCAGGCCCGCCGCCTCGGCGCGACCGGCGTGCCCTTCACCGTCATCGACGACCGGTACGGCGTCTCCGGCGCCCAGGACGCCGACACCATGCTCGGCATCCTGCGCCAGGCCTGGGACGCCGCGCACCCCGTGGCCCTGACCCCCGTGGGCGGCTCCGCCGCGTGCGGCCCGGACGGGTGCGCGATCCCCGGCTGACGGCTCCCGCTCAGGCGGAGCGCCGGGACAGCTCCGCCAGCAGGGCGACCGCCTCGTCCGCCCGCTCGTACGGGACGAAGAGGTGGTCGTGGTGGAAACCCGCGACGACGTTGCAGCTCAGGCCCGCGGCGGCCAGTTCCCCGGCGACGGCCGCCGTCAGGCCGACCGCCTCCAGCGCGGAGCGCACCCGCAGGGTGATCCACGCCGCCACGTAGTCGTACGCGAGGCCCGCCGCGTCGGCCTCCTCCAGCCGCGCCACCACCGTGAGGCCCTCCGCCTCCGCGACCGTCACCACGGGCGTGACCCCGGCCGGTACGCCCCCATCGACGGTGGCGAAGACGTACCGGCCGGGATTGAGCTCCGGGCGCATCCCGGCCAGCAGTCTCCGCAGGTCCCGCTCACCCGCACCCATGAACCCTCACCCTCTCGACTGCCCGCCGGCCGCTCGTTCTGGTCTATTTTCGGGTCGATCCGGCGGGGACGTTGAACATCTCGGCGTACACGTCGGCGAAGAGCGTCGCGCCCTTGATCCCGGACGCCTGTTCGGCACCGAAGACGCCCTGGCCCGGCAGCTGGCCCGCGCCTCCTTCGGGGCCCAGCGGCACGATGACCATGGGCGGGATCTTCTCGTAGGCCGTGCGTTCCGGCGAGCCCGTGATCTCGCCGCGGATGTTGGCGGCGACCAGCGTGGCCTGGGCGTTGGCCGAGCCCACGGTGTCGCGGTCGGCGTCCGCGATGTCGCCGATGGCGTACACGCGGTCCACGCCGCCGGCCCGCAGGTACTCGTCCACCCGGACGTAGCCGCGCGCGTCGCGCGCCTCGGCGAGCGCGCCGGTCAGGTAGCCGGTCCGGGGTTCGACGCCGAAGCAGCGGAACCAGATGTCGGCGGTCAGCTCGTCCCCCGCCTCGGTGGTGATCGAGATCGGGGAGAGGGTGGCGGGCGCCGCCTCCGGCAGGGCCTTCAGCGGGCTGCCCAGCTTGAGCTCGATGCCCAGCCCGTGCACCTGGGCGCGCAGCTCGTCGCGGAGGGCCTGGTCGAACGGGCCGGGCATGACGTCGGCGCCGATGTCGGCGATCGTGACGTGCTTGTCCGGGAAGAACGCCTTGATCTCGCCGGCCAGCTCCAGGCCGGAGGGACCGGCGCCGACGACGAGCACGCGCCGCGCGCCGCGCAGGGCGTCGTGCGCGTCCAGCATCCTGGCCCGCGTCTTCTCGGCGTCCCACACGTCGCTCTTGGCCGGGAACGGGTAGGACGAGCCGGTGGCCAGGACCAGGTAGTCGGGCTCCAGCCGCCGGCCCGAGGCCAGCGTGACCCGCCGCCCGTCCACGGCGACGGCCTGGTCCCGTACGAACCGGCCGTGCCGGAGCAGCCCGTCGAAGGGCAGGAAGATCCGGTCCAGCCATTCCGGCTCGACCAGGGTGCGCCAGGAGGCCACGTTGTGCATGAACGTGTCGGACGGGTCGACGAGCGTGACGTCGGCCACGTCGTCGAGCGACTTCGCCAGGGTGAACCCGGCATATCCGCCACCGAG
This sequence comes from Acrocarpospora phusangensis, assembly GCF_016862995.1. Lineage (GTDB taxonomy): Bacteria > Actinomycetota > Actinomycetes > Streptosporangiales > Streptosporangiaceae > Acrocarpospora > Acrocarpospora phusangensis. Next base: position 12,272 of record NZ_BOOA01000032.1, on the reverse strand, counting down.
CACGACGACGCTGGGACGCGCTTCAGAGATCATTTCAGTCAGTCCTCACTCGCAATCGAGATGTGGCGATGAGCATACAAGCAACTAGCAAAAAACTAGCAACACCTGATTTGACTAGTTCGAGTGGGCTATCATCGAGGGCATGTCCACGCCACCCCCGGCCCCCGCCGTGACGGCCTGCCTGCGCGGCGACGTCGCGCTGACCCGCGCGTTCACCCTGCTCGGGAAGAGGTGGAGCGGCGTCGTGCTCGGCAGCCTGGGCGGCGGCCCCGCCGGGTTCCGCGAGCTCTCCCGCGCCATCGTCGGCGTGAGCGACTCGGTCCTCTCCGACCGCCTCTCCGAACTGACCGAGGCGGGCCTGATCTCCCGCACCGTCGACGAGGGCCCCCCGGTCTCGGTCTCGTACGCGCTGACCGAAAGCGGCCTGGCCCTCATGCCGGCCCTGGAGCAGATCTCCCAGTGGGCCCAGAAGCACCTGCCTGCCGAAACCCGCTGACGCATTGCCGATATACCGACCATCGGTATATACAGATGACATGAAACCAATGCAGGAGCCGACGTTCCTGATCCTCACCGCGCTCGCGGCCGGGCCGCAGCACGGCTACGGGGTGATCACCGACGTCGAGGGGATCTCCGGCGGCAGAGTCGTGCTGCGGGCGGGAACGCTCTACGCCGCCCTCGACCGGCTGCGCGCCGAGGGCCTGATCGAATCCGAGCGCGAGGAGATCGTCGACGGCCGGGTGCGGCGCTACTACCGCCTCACCGGCGAGGGCGCCACCCGCCTGAGCGCCGAGGCCGACCGCCTCACCCGGCACGCCACCGCCGCCGTCACCCGCCTGCGGCAGGGCTTCAGCACGGCCTGGGGGCTCTCATGAGCGAGCTGGAGGCACGCTACCGGCGGCTGCTGGAGTGGTATCCGCGGGCGCACCGGGCCGTGCACGAGGAGGAGATGCTCGGGGTCCTGATGGCGAGCGCGGAACCGGGCCGCGCCCGGCCGCGGCTAGCGGACTCGGCCGACCTGATCAGAGGCGCCATCCTGATCAGGTTACGCACCGCCTTCGGCGCCGAGTCGGGGCCCTCCTGGCGGCGGGCGTTCGGGCTGGCCGGGCTGGTCGCGGCGCTGGTGCTCACCGGCGAACAGATCGGGAACGCGATCAACGCGTGGATATACGGCTTCGACCGGTGGTCGGGAGCGATCGCGTCCGCGGTCGCGCTCGCATCGGTGCTGATCGTCGTGCTGATCCGGTACGCGCCGCGATGGCCGGCGGTGGCGGCGACCTGGGCGTGGAGCGGCGGGTTGATCGCCTGGAACCTGTCGATGCTGCTGCCCCTGGACTTCTCGGGGACGTACTCGTTCAGCTCCAGCCAGCTGCTGCCCGTCGTCCTGATGCTGACGCCGTACGCGCTGACGGCGCTGCTGGTCACGTTCCGGGTTGAGCGGCCGGCCATGCCGTACCGGCGGATGCTCGGCTGGACGGCGTTGTTCGCGGCCGCCGTGGTGCCGCAGAACCTGTCCCTGGGGCTCCTGGGCTACGAATGGGACACCGTCCTGCTGATGCCGCCGCTGACGGTGGTGGCGGTGGCCGCGGGATGCGCCGCCCGGAGCGCGAGCGGGCGGCGGACGATCCTGCTGGCCGCCGCGCCCGTGGGGCTCCTCGCCGGGTTCGACCTCATCGTCCTGGTGATGACGGGGTCCTGGCTGTTCGGCTGGCTCGGGCTGCTCATCCCGGCCGTGGTCATGCTGGTGGTGGCCCGGCGCGGGAGCCGGGTGCCCCGCGCCGGCGTGCCGGAGGCGGGCCGTGGCTGACCCGCCCCCGGAGCTCTGCCTGGTCAGAACAGGCCGGTGGCCAGGTTGGAGTTGGTCCGGATGGTCGCGCCCGTGGCGTCGACGAACCGGGCGTTCACGTAGACCTCGTCCACGCGGTTGCCCCAGGAGTCGTCCTCGTTGAGGAAGGAGCCGCCCGCCTCCTGTGACAGGAAGTGGAGCCGGATGCCCTCGGGGCCGACGGACAGGCCGGTGGACGACCTCACGAAGGTGACCGGGCCGAGGATGACGCTGTCGGTGCCCGGGTCGTCGCCCATGAACCGCACTTCGATCCTGGCCCCGTTGCCGAGGTACCCTTCGGCGTCCTCCTGGCTCATCGGGACCTTGACGAAGACCTTCACGTTGAAGACGCCGGGGCCGGGGGGCGGGTTGGGGCTGATGCTCAGCTGGGCGGTGATCACGGTCGCCGCCTGCGCGGGCGAGCCGGCCAGGCCCAGCACGCCGAGGGCGGCGATCACCGAGGCGGCCAGGCCGCGGCGGATCTTGTTCATATGCTGTTCTCCCGTGTGGTCGGACGGTCGTGGAATCGCTGGTAAGGCGTTCCAGACCGTTCCGGCGCCCGCACCGGAGGGCGGGTGACGCACCGGGAGACCGGCCGGGTGGCACGGCGCGGAACACCCCGGCCGGCTAGTCGTCGCGGATGCCGGTGAGGCGGCGGAGCGCGGCGAAGCCGTCGTCGGTGCCGGGCCAGTGCCGCCGTACGGCCGCGAGACCGGCGCGGCGCACCACGCCGCGCAGCACCGCCGTGACGATGATGGCGTCGTCGGCGTAGCCGAGGACCGGGATGAAGTCGGGGATCAGGTCGATCGGCATCGCCAGGTAGGCCAGCAGCAGCCCGAGCCGGATCCGGACGCCGCGCGGCAGCGCCGGGTCGGCCGCCAGGCGGCGCAGCAGCCGGAGCAGGTCGGGCAGGACCCGCAGCGCCTCGGTCAGCAGCGACCCCTTCGGGCGCAGCACGACCAGCGCGGCGACCAGCGCGGCCCAGCAGGCCAGCACGGCCGCCGCGACGCCGATCAGGATGTCCCACCCCATGCGCGCTCCCCGGTTCGGGCGGAAATCTACCCCCCGGCCGCGTCCAGCTCGGCGACGGCCTCGGCCGGCAGGACCAGATCAGCGGCGGCGACGTTCTCCCGCAGGTGCGCCACGGACGAGGTGCCCGGAATGAGGACGGTCGTGGCCGAGCGCTGGAGCAGCCAGGCCAGCGCGACCTGCTGCGGCGTGGCGTCCAGCCGGGCCGCGACCTCGGTGAGCGCGGCGGACTGGAGCGGGGTGAGGCCGCCGAGCGGGAAGAACGCGGCGTAGGCGATGCCCTCGGCCGCGCACCGGTCGACCAGCGCGTCGTCCCGCCGCTGCGCCAGGTTGTAGAGGTTCTGCACGGTCACCACGGGCGCGATGGCCTGCGCCTCGGTCAGCTGCGCCGCCGACGCGCCGCTGAGGCCCAGGTGGCGGATGAGTCCCTGCTGCCGCAGCTCCGCGAGCGCGCCGAACTGCTCGGCGAGGGACTCCTGGCCGGTGCCGTCGAACGAGCCGAGCCGCAGGTTGACGACGTCGAGGCTGTCCACGCCGAGGTGCTGGAGGTTCTCCCTGACCTGGTCCTTCAGGTCGCCGGGGTCCAGTGAGGGGATCCAGCTGCCGTCGCCGCCGCGGCGCGCGCCCACCTTGGTGACGATGCGCAGGTCCGCGGGATAGGGGTGCAGGGCCTCCCTGATGAGCTCGTTGACGACGGCGGGGCCGTAGAAGTCGCTCGTGTCGATGTGGGTGACGCCCAGCTCCACCGCCTCGCGCAGCACCGCTAGGGCCTGGTCGCGGTCCTCCGGCGGCCCGAAGACGCCGGGGCCGGCCAGCTGCATGGCACCGTAGCCCATCCTGCCGAGGGTGAGACCGTCCGCGAGGGTGAGAGCCCCGCCGGGAACACTGACCAATGGTCTGCCTTTCCGTTTCCGCTGGTACGCCGGCCGGAGAACGGCCGGTCACGACACCCACACTGTCCGGCGTACCCGTGGCGGGACGGCAGTGCCCCGGTGTTCCTGGGAGTGGCAGGGCCAGTCACGCCCGGCGGAACGCGGCTACCGTGAAGGGCATGGACGGCAGCAACGCACTCGGCGAGTTCCTCCGCGCGCGGCGGGAACAGGTCCGGCCGGAGGATGTCGGGATCAGCGGCGCCGGCCTGCGCCGGGTGCTGGGCCTGCGCCGGGAGGAGGTCGCGATGCTGGCCGGGATCAGCGCCGACTACTACCTCCGGCTGGAGCAGGGCCGCGACCGGAACCCGTCCGTCCAGGTCCTGGACGCGCTGGCCAGGGTGCTGCGGCTGGACGCCGACGCGACCGCGTACCTGATCGGCCTGAGCCGGGAGCGGCCCGCCCGCCTCAGGCAGCGCCCGCGTACGGCGCCCAGGCCGGAGCGGGTGCCGCCGAGCATCCTCCAGCTCATCGACGGGTGGGCGCACAATCCCGGGTACGTGCAGAACAGGTTCGCGGACGTGCTCGCGGTGAACTCCCTGGCGGCGGCGCTGTCCCCGAACTACGCCGCCGGGGTGAACCTGCTCCAGGCCGTCTTCCTCGACCCCGCCGAACGGGACCTGCGGCGCGACTGGGAGGAGACGACCGAGGAGGGCGTGGCCAGCCTGCGCGCCAACGCCGGGCTTTGCGTCGACGACCCCCGGCTGGTGGAGCTGGTGGGCGAGCTGTCGATCAGGAGTGAACGTTTCCGGCAGCTGTGGAGCCGCCACGACGTACGGCCCAAGCGGGGCAGGGTGAGCCGGCTCACCCACCCACTGGTCGGCGAGCTGGACCTGCACTCCAACAAGTTCACGGTCAGCGGCGCCGACGACCTGCTCCTGGTGGTCTTCCACGCCGAGCCCGGCAGCCGCAGCGCCGAACTGCTGGCCCTGCTCGGCAGCCTCACCGCCCAGCGGCCCGCCTGACGACCCCAAAAGGCGACTTATCACTATCCATTCGCTAATCCCGGACGCGCATTTCCCCGATTATTCTCCGGACCGGAAAACGAATTCCCCCAGGGGGTCGCGGCCGAATATCCGGCGTGGATAACCTGTCCCCGTTTTCGAATTCCCGGGATCGGAGCTTCACAATGCCGTTGCGCTCCTATGGTGTCCTCGCCGCCCGTCCGCTGGACCGGCGGCGGGAGGGGAGCACCGACACGCCGCACTACCAGATCCACCTGCGGGACGACGCGGGCGTGGACTACCGGGCCTCGGTCAACGTGCAGTCCCAGCAGGCGCCGTCCGAACTGCTCTATCTCGCCGACGAGAATTTCACCCATCCGGTCACCGCGCTGCTGCCCGCGCCGGGCAGCGGCTGGACGAAGCTGCTCTCCCGTCCCGGGGAGGCGAGCCTGGACTACATCCGGGGCAACCTGTTCGACCCCGCGCTGATGCGCCCCCTGCCGCCCGATCTGCCCGGCGGCGACAACGACCTCGCCGACAAACTTGAGCATTACGTCCAGCGCGCCATGAACGACCCCGCGTCCGGAATGTACGTCCTCGGGGAACGGTGGGGGCCGGAGGCGACCACCCGGGACAAGATCTTCGGCTTCCTGCCGGGCAACGGCGTGCACGACGTGCACATGAACCAGGGCAACAGCGCGCGGTTCCGGCGGGACGACGGGGTCTGGCAGGACGGCGGCCTGCTCATCCACCTGCCGGGCGAGAACCGCTGGATCGCGATCTTCCTGGCCTTCCAGTCCCAGGCCTGGCACACCGACGACACCACCGGTCACGCCATCGGCGGCGCTCCCTCCCGCCCCGAGCCCGGCGACCTGCCGCTGCGGATCGTCGGCGCGGTGGTGAACCCGCCTGGCCCCGCGCCGGAACCGGAGACCGTCACGCTCCTGAACGCCTCCCCCGATCCGATCACTCTCGACGGCTGGCACCTCGCCGACCAGGCCAAACGCACTCTGCCGCTGGCGGGGCAGATCGCGCCCGGGGAGACGCTCCGCCAGCCGGTGGCGGCCGGGCTGCAACTGGGCAACAAGGGCGGGGCCGTCACCCTGCTCGATCCGGCCGGGCTGAAGGTCCACGGCGTCTCGTACACCAAGGACCAGGCTGATCGCGAAGGGTGGACGGTCACCTTCTAGACCAAACTGGACTTGACAGTCCAATCCAGACCCCCCAAGACTGGACCAATCAGTCCACTCTTGGGGGGTCTCCGCATATGAGCACCAATCTGAAAGACCGCAGCGCCCTGGTCACGGGCGCGACGACGGGCATCGGCCGCGCCATCGCGCTCGCACTCGCCGAGCAGGGCGCGCACGTGATCGCGACCGGCCGGGACACCGGGCGCGGCGCGGCCGTGGTCGCCGAGATCGAGCAGGCGGGCGGGCGCGCCGACTTCGTCGCCGCCGACCTGGCCGACGGCGCGGCCGCGGTCGAGGCGCTGGCCGGGCGGGCGACCGAACTGGCGGACGGCAGGCTGGACGTGCTGGTCAACAACGCCGCGCTGCTGCTCATGCCGCAGCCCACCGGCGAACTGCCGGAACAGCTGATCGACCGGGCGTTCGCGATCAGCGTCCGGGCCCCGATCCTGCTCACCGGGCGGATCGCGCCGGAGATGGCGCGGGCGGGCGGCGGCGCCATCGTCAACATCGGGTCGATCTCCGGAGTGACCGGCTCGGCCGGCTCCGCGCTCTACAGCGCCACCAAGGCCACCCTGCACTCCCTGACCAAGTCCTGGGCCGCCGAGTACGGCCCCGCCGGCGTACGAGTGAACACCGTGGCCCCCGGCCCGACCAGCACCGAGAACAACCAGAAGATCGAGGACCGCCTCAACGAGATGGTCGCCGCCACACCGGGCGGCCGGCTGAGCACCCCCGCCGAGGTCGCCGCCTCGGTGGTGTTCCTGGCCGGCGACGGCGCGGCGAACATCCACGGCGCCACCCTGTTCGTGGACGGCGGCTTCACCTCCCGCTAGCTCTCCGACGCGAAGGTGGTACTGGCCAGACCCTGGTTGGGAAGGGCCAGGTAAGACGCTGATTTCCCGGTCTCGTGGCGTTGTCCTGGATATGCAGCCTTTGGGGAGCCGATTGAGAGGGGCCGTGATGAGCGTCATGACGATAGAGAGTGCGCGTACGCAGGTGGCCGTGCTGGACGCCATGTCGGCCGAACTCGAACTGATCAACATCACCGGCGCCGGGCGGATGACCGAGGCGCCGGGCGCCGCGCCCTCACGGCTCGCCAGGGCGATCAACAGCGCGCTCGACCGGGCGGACGAGGCCGAGGAACGGTCGGGGGCCGTGCTGGACGAGCAGCGCCGGCTCAGGGCGGACGCCATGCACTGCCTGCGCACCCCGGTCGCCGCGGTGCGGGCGGAGCTGGAGGAGGCCCGCCTGCATCCCGGCGACACGGACCTGGAGGGCCTGCTGAGCCGTACCCTCTGCGCGGTCGACCGGCTGCAGGGCGTCATCGAGGAGTTGCGGCTGCTGGCCGAGCCCCGGCCGCCCGAGCAGCCGTCCGCCGGGCTGATGGCGGGGTGACTTCGCTCCCCTTCAGGAGATGATCATGACGCTACCTGCGGATATGCGATACTGGTCGGATGAGGCGCTCGGACGAGTTGCGCGACTTCCTGCGTTCTCGGAGGGCTCGCCTGACACCGCCGGACGTGGGCCTGCCCTGGCAGGTGAACGGCCGCCGGGTGGCAGGGCTGCGCCGCGAGGAGCTCGCGATGGCCGCGGGAGTCAGCGTGGACTACTACAACCGGCTCGAACAGGGGCGCGCCGGCAACGTCTCCGACCAGGTGCTGGAGGCGGTGGGCGCCGTGCTGCGGCTGTCCGAGGCGGAACGCCGCCACCTGCGTGATCTGATCAAGGCCCGGCGGGACGCGGCGGTCCAGTCCTCGGCGTCCGCCCCGCTCCACGCGCGGGCCTCGCTGCGCATGATGCTGGACGCGCTCGACCCGACCCCGGCCCATCTCCTCACCGCCGTCCTGGACGTCGTGGGCATCAACCGCATGGGCAAGACGCTCATGACCGACTTCGAGGCCATGCCACGCGCGGAACGCAACATGATCCGCTGGATCTTCCTCGACCCGGAGGCCCGGAAGATCTTCGCGGACTGGGAGATGGTCGCCGACGAGTGCGCCGGATGGCTGCGGACCGCGCTGAGCAAGGTCGCGGACGACTCGCGTCCCAAGGAGCTGATCGACGAGCTGTCCGCCCAGTCCCCCGAGTTCGCCCGTTTCTGGGCCGCCCACGGCGTCACCTACTGCACGTACGGCCGCAAACGCTTCAACCACCCCGCGGTGGGCACCCTGACCCTCAGCTGGGAGTCCTTCGTGCCCACCGCCGACCCGGACCTCTTCCTCGTCGTCTACCACCCGGCGGCCGGCTCCCCTTCGGCCGAGATGCTGGCGACCCTGGCGGCGACGCCCGGCGCCTAGAAGAGCGTCTTGTCCGCCCAGGCGAGGATCGCGGCGGCGATGGCCTCGGGCTGGTCCTCCGGCGCGTGATGACCGGCCGGCCCGCAGTGCCGGACGGTGAGACCGGCGATGTTCGCGGCGCACCAGGCCGCGACCTCCGCCGTGACGAGCAGCGTCGGCGAGGAGTCGAAGGTGAGCAGCAGCTTGGGGACGTCCTCGCTGGTGGCGAGCCATTCCCCGGAGCGCTCGACCCGCTCCGCCACGTCGGCGGGCGCCCCGTCGATGGGCATGGACCGCGCCCATTCCAGCAACGGCCGCCTGCTCTCCCGCGTCGGGTACGGCATCCGGTACGCCTCCAGGTCCTCCTCCCCCAGCGGCGTCAGCACCCCTCCGGTGAAGGCCGTGTCCACCAGGAAGTTCTGATCGAGCACCAGCGCCTCCCCCTCGGGACTCCGGATCCGCTCGGTACGGGCCCGCGGCCCCTCGCCCAGGTCGCTCCAGGACATCGTCCGGACGATCGCCTCGAAGAAGGCCAGGCCCAGGACCCGGCCCGGGTGGCGCGCCGCCCAGTCGAAGGCCAGCGCCCCGCCCCAGTCGTGGCCGACCAGCACCACGCCGTCCAGCCCCAGCCGGTCGAACCAGGCGTCCAGGTAGCGGGCGTGGTCCGCGAACCGGTACGGAATGTCGGGCTTCCCCGAACGCCCCATGCCGATCAGGTCGGGGGCGAGCACGCGGCCGGCGCCGTCGAACGCGGGCAGCACGTTCCGCCAGAGACGGGAGGAGCTCGGGTTGCCGTGCAGGAAGACATACGGGGTGCCGTCCCCGGCCTCCTCGTAGTACATCGTCGAGTCGAGCACATCGATCACGGGCATGAGGACCGCCAATCAATTAGTCACACTAACGTTCGTCCCACTAACGAAACATACATCGTTAGTCCGACTAACACAACCGGGTAAGATCGCGGGATGAACACCGGCGACGCCCACATGGACGAGTCCGTCCCGGCCCGGCTGCGGAACCGGCCGACCCGGCTGCTGTCCATGGCCTCGACGCGCTGCGACCGCCTGGTGAACGACGGGCTGGCCCGGGCGGACGCCCGCAAGTGGCACTACGCCGTGCTCGTCACGCTGGCGGAGATCGGCCCGATGAGCCAGGCGGAGCTCAGCCGCCGTACCGGGATCTACCACAGCGACGTCGTGGCCGTGATCAACGAACTGGCGGGGCGCGGGCTGGTGGAACGCGCGCCGGATCCCGCCGACCGACGCCGCAACGTCATCACCATCACCGGGCCGGGCACCGATCATCTGCACAGGCTCGACGACCTGCTGTCCACGATCGAGGACGAGGCGCTCGCCCCCCTGAACCGGGAGGAACGCGCGCAGCTCGTCGAACTGCTCACCCGTATCCTGACCCACCAGGTCAGAGGTTGAAGCCGCCGTCGACGGAGATGTCCTGGGCGGTGATCCACCGGCCTTCCTCCGACACCAGCGTCGCGATCACCATGCCGATGTCGTCGGGCTCGCCCACCCGGCCGAGCGCGGTCTTCGCGGCCAGGGCCGGGATGACCTCGGGGAACCGCTCGAAGGCGTCATCCGCGATGCGGGTACGGGTGGAGCCCGGCGAGACCGAGTTGACGCGGATGCCGCGCCTGCCGAACTCCTTGGCCATGTACCGGCTGAGCACGGTGAGGCCGCCCTTCATCGTCGCGTACGCGGAATAGCCCTCCTCCACCGAGGAGGCGAGCGCCGAGTTGCTGGAGACGTTGACGACGGCGCCGCCGTCGGCCAGCAACGGCAGCAGTGCCTGGGTCAGGAAGTACGGGCCTTTGAGCAGGACGCGCAGGAAGGTGTCGAACAGTTCCTCCGAGGTGTCCTCGAACATCGACATCCGGCCGAAACCGGCGTTGTTGACGAGGATGTCGAACGTGTCCCGCCCCCAGACGTCGCGCAGGACCCCGGCGACGGAGTCGCGGAAGGCGGGGAACGTCTCGGACCTGCCGACGTCGAGGGGCAGCGCCACGGCCCGCCCGCCCTCCTTCTCGATCGTCTCGACCGTGTCGAGCGCGCCGGACTCGTTGCCGTTGTAGGTGAGGATCACGCCGTTCCCGCGCTTGGCGATCTGGACGGCGGCGCTCTGGCCGATGCCGGAACTGGCCCCGGTGACGATGGCGACCCGCATGATTTTCCCTGCCTGTCCATTTGTGGAGCGGATATGCGCTCCGTGGAATTTGTCCCTTTAATTGGATCAGGCTGAGCTGCGGAAATGTTAGAACGATGCTCCTGTGTGCTTGCCTGATCCTGCTCACGCGGGGAGCACGGCGGTTCGATGGTGACAGACGGTGATCCGCAGGTATCCTCGACGCATGGGCGATGAACAGGAGCGGCTCGTCTACACCGACGAGCAGCGCGACAGCAATCTCGCCCTGCTGCGGGAGATCCTCGGCGGTGAGCCCGAGCCCGGGATGCTCCAGCTCGTCGGGGAGCGCGACCACGAGTTCGCCGCCCGCAGTCCCGTCGCGTGATCGGGCGCGTCCTCGATTCGAGCGCCCTGCTGGCCTGGGGCCGCCGTACCTCGCCGTTCGTGGACGCCATGGTGTGGTCGCGCGCCCAGCACAGCGGCTACGTGGTCCCGCTCGTCACCACCGCCCCCGCCCTCGCCGCGGCACTCGCCCAGCTGAACGAGCCGGCCGTACCCGTGCTCGACGCCCTGCTGTCGATGGAGATCAGCATCGTGGACGAGCTGACGCCTTCCTGCGCGCCGGGCGTCGCCGTGATCCTCAGGGCCGCGGGCCCGTACGCGGCGGAGCAGGTCACGGCGGCCAGCATCGTACGAACGGCGAAACGCCGCGGCCTCCCCGTCGTCACCGCCAATCCGTTCCCCCTGCGGGCGCTCGCGTCCGATGTCGAGATCGACCTCATCCCGTAGACTGGCGGGCAACAGCGACGACGGAGCCGAGTAGCATCGCGACCACCGGAGTCGGAGAGAGCCGCCGGCAGCTGCGAAGGCGGACTCCGGCCGGGATGTGAAGACCCTCCCGAGCTGCGGGGAAGAACGGCCGGCCGGCCAAGTAGAGCCCCGCCGAATCGCCCACGTCACGGGTTTGCCGAGGCCGCGCCGCATCAGCGGTGTGGCGAAGGTGTGGTGGTACCGCGAGGATCCCGCTCGCCCACGCCTCTCAGGGGACGCGTTGCGAACCAGAGGAGGTCGCCACCATGCAACGCATCCTGTCCTCCCAGCTGTGTGAACACGTCGGCCAGACCGTACGTGTCGCGGGCTGGATTCACCGCCGCCGGCTGCTGAAGTCGGTCGCCTTCCTGATCCTGCGCGACGCGGCGGGACTGACCCAGATCGTCGTGTCCGCGGAACCCGCCCGCGCGCGGCTGGAGGCGCTGCCGGAGGAGACGACGGTCGCCGTGACCGGCACCGTCACCGCCGCGCCGTCCGCGCCCGGCGGCGTCGAGATCACCGAGCCGGTGATCGAGGCGCTGACCGACCCGGCCGAGCCGCCGCCGTTCGACCTGTACCGGCCGGAGCTGCGCGCCAACCTGGCGACGCTCCTGGACCACGCGCCGGTCGCGCTGCGCCATCCGCGGCTGGCCGCCGCCCACCGCGTCGGCGCGGCCGCGGTCTCCGGATTCCGTACGGCCCTGGAGGCCATGTCCTTCGTCGAGATCCACACCCCCAAGATCGTGGGTACGGCGACCGAGAGCGGCGCGAACGTCTTCAAGCTCGACTACTTCGGCCGCCCGGCGTACCTGGCGCAGTCGCCGCAGCTCTACAAGCAGATGATGGTGGGCGTCTTCGAGCGGGTCTACGAGGTCGGGCCGGTGTTCCGGGCCGAGCCGAGCGACACGGCGCGCCATCTCGCGTCGTACACGTCGCTGGACGCGGAGATGGGCTTCATCGACGACCATCGGGACGTCATCGCCGCCTGCCACGCCACGGTCGGCGGCATGCTGGCGGCCATCCGCGAGTCGGCCGGGGCCGAGCTCGGCCTGCTCGGCGTCACGATGCCCGCGCTGCCGGAGAGGCCGGTGGTGGTGCACTTCACCGACGTGCTGGAAATGATCAGCGCGGCC
>NZ_BOOA01000031.1 GCF_016862995.1 Acrocarpospora phusangensis | reverse complement strand
CCCGCTGGCGGGACAAGGCCGAGCAGTGGCGGGTGGCCGCCGCGAAGCTGAGCCGCAGGCCCACCATGCGCGGGCGCGCCGCGCGGGTCCTGCGGCGGCTCACCTTCCGGGCACCGGCCTGACCTTCCCGCCGATCACGTCGGCGAGCGTGCGGACCACCGTGCCGTCCGCCTCGCGCTCCTTGAGCCAGGCCACGAACTCCTCCAGCAGCTGGGGCGTCACCGAGTACTCGCCGCAGTCCTCCTCGCAGACGCGGTGGAAGACCAGCGGGAGCAGGCCGTGGCCCTTCTCCTCGGCGGCGATCACCTCTTCCTGGATCTCCTCCAGGGTGTTGTCCGCGCGGACGGAGCCCGGGGTGCGGACCCGGTACAGCTCCCGGGGCGGGAGGGTCTCCGCGTAGCCGCCGCACTCCAGGCAGCCGGGCTGGGTGAGGCCGCCGACCGTCCTGGCCGCGTTGTAGCCGCAGTACGCGGCCATCTTGTGCACCTTGGCGTTCTCCGCCCCGTACGGGTAGGCGAAGGTGCGGACCTTGAAGCCCATGCCGAGCAGGGCCTTGCGGTCCTGGCAGATCTCCTTGCGGGCGGTGAGCGGGGCCACCTCGGTGAGGCGTACGTGGTGCAGGGTGTGGCCGCCGATCTCGTGCCCCTGCTTGGCGAGGGTCCTGACCTGGCGCCGGGTCAGGAAGCCGGACTTCCCGAGGTCGCCGCTGTTGATGTAGAACGTGCCACGCATGCCGTACCGCTTGAGGAGGCTGCCGACCATGGCGTGGCTGGCGTCGCCGTCGTCGAAGCCCAGCGACACGATGATCTTGGGTTTGGCGGCCCGGCCGGCGGTCTGGGCCGTATCCGCGCTGGCGGGCGCGGTCAAGGCCAGAGTCAAGGTCGCGGCTAAGAGCGCGCAGACAGCGCCGAGGAGTCTCACAACATCATCCCAAAGTGGAGTTCGCGTGCCGCACAGTCTGCCATCGACCGATTGGGCACGTGCCAACCATTCCCGATCTCTATGACGAATCCCAGCTTCCCCAGGCGTTTCTCCGCAAACCGCCCTTTCGGGGTGCTTTTCAGGGGGTTTCGTCGCCCTCCACCCGCATCACGCTCGCGACCGCGCGGACGATGTCCAGCTCCCGCAGCCCCTCCACGGTCGCCGACAGCGCCGCGTCGCTGGCCCGGTGAGTGACCAGGACGAGCTGGGCGTCGTCGCCCCGGCCCTCCTGGCGGACCGTCTGGATGGACACGTCGTGCCGGGAGAAGACGTCCGCCACCGTGGCCAGCACGCCCGGCTTGTCGGCCACGTCCAGCGACACGTGGTAGCGCGTGACGGTCTCGCCCACCGGATGCACGGCCAGATCGGCGTAGACCGACTCGCTCGGCCCGCGCGTCCCGGCCAGCCGGTTGCGCCCGACCGCGACCAGGTCGCCCAGCACGGCCGAGGCGGTCGGCGCGCCGCCCGCGCCCGCGCCGTAGAACATCAGCCGCCCCGCCGACTCCGCCTCCACGAAGACCGCGTTGTACGCCTCCCGCACCCCCGCCAGCGGATGCGACCGCGGGATCATCGCCGGGTGCACCCGGACCCCGACCGAACGCCCGTCGTCCGAGCGCGCGCAGATGGCCAGCAGCTTGATCACATACCCCATCGCCTTGGCCGACGCCACGTCGGAGGCGGAGATCTCGGTGATGCCCTCGCGGTACACGTCGGCGGCGGTCACCCGGCTGTGGAAGGCGATCCCGGCCAGGATGGCGGCCTTGGCCGCCGCGTCGAAGCCCTCCACGTCGGCGGTCGGGTCAGCCTCGGCGTAGCCGAGCGACTGCGCCTCCTCCAGGGCGTCGGTGAAGGACGCGCCCGTGGAGTCCATCTTGTCGAGGATGTAGTTGGTGGTGCCGTTGACGATGCCGAGCACGCGGTGCACCCGGTCGCCCGCCAGCGACTCGCGCATCGGCCGGATCAGCGGGATCGCCCCCGCGACCGCGGCCTCGAAGTACAGGTCGGCCCGGTTGGCGGCGTGCACGGTCTCGCCGTCCTCGGCCAGCAGCGCCTTGTTGGCGGTGACCACGGACTTGCCGCCCGCCATCGCGGCCAGGATGAGCGACCTGGCCGGCTCGATGCCGCCGATCACCTCCACCACGATGTCCACGTCGTCCCGGGTGACCAGCGCGTGCGCGTCGGTGGTGAGCAGCTCCTCGGGGACCGGCACGTCGCGTTTGCGGCCCAGCTTGCGCACGGCCACGCCGGCCAGCTCCAGCGGGGCGCCCACCCGGGCCGCCAGGTCCTCGGCCTGCTCGGTCAGCAGCCGCACGACCTGGGACCCGACCACGCCGCAGCCGAGCAGCGCGACCTTCAGCGGTTTACTCACAGCTGCCCCCTGAGCAGGTCATCCTCGGTCTCGCGCTGGACGATCACGCGGGCCTTGCCGCCGGACACCGCGACCACCGCGGGCTTGGGCAGGTAGTTGTAGTTGTTGGCGAGCGAGCGGCAGTACGCCCCGGTGCCCGCGACGGCGATCAGGTCGCCGGGGGCCAGGTCGGCCGGCAGGTAGAGGTCGCGGATGACCATGTCGCCGCTCTCGCAGTGCTTGCCGACCAGGCGCGACAGCATCGGCCCCGCCTGGCTGGCGCGGGAGGCCAGGCGGGCGGTGTAGTCCGCGCCGTACAGAGCGGTGCGGATGTTGTCGCTCATGCCGCCGTCCACGCTGACGTAGGTGCGCAGGCCCTCGACGTCCTTGACCGTGCCCACCTCGTACAGCGTGACGCCGGCCAGGCCCGTGATGGCACGGCCGGGCTCGACGGTGAGGCGCGGCACGGGCAGCCCGGCGGAGCGGCAGACGTTCGCCACGATCTCGCGCAGGCTCTCCGCGATCAGCTTGATGTCCGGCGCGTCATCGCCGTCCAGGTACGGAATGCCGTAGCCGCCGCCCAGGTCGAGCTCCGGCAGCACGACCCCGTGCTCGTCCCTGATCTGGGCGAGCAGGCCGGCCAGCCGCCGCGCGGCCACCTCGAAACCGGCCGTGTCGGTGATCTGGGAGCCGATGTGGGAGTGCAGGCCGACCAGCTCCAGCGAGGGCAGCGCCAGCACCCGGCGCACCGCCTCGGCCGCCGCGCCGCTGCTCAGCGAGAGGCCGAACTTCTGGTCGTCGTGGGCGGTGGCGATGAACTCGTGGGTGTGCGCCTCCACGCCGACGGTCACCCGGATCATGACCTTGGGGCGGGTGCCGTGCTTGTCGGCCAGGTAGCCGAGCCTGGCGATCTCCTCGTAGGAGTCGACCACGATGTGCCCGACGCCGGTCACGACCGCGCGCTCCAGCTCGGCCGGCGACTTGTTGTTGCCGTGCATGGTGACGCGCTCGGGCGGGAAGCCGACGCTCAGCGCCACGGCGAGCTCGCCGGCGCTGCACACGTCCAGGCCGAGGCCCTCCTGCATGATCCAGCGGGCCACCTCGCGGCACAGGAACGCCTTGGCCGCGTAGTGCACCTCGCCGTCGTGGAAGGCGGCGCGGTAGTCGCGGCAGCGGGAGCGGAAGTCCTCTTCGTCGATCACGTAGAGCGGCGTGCCGTGCTCGGCGGCCAGATCGCGGACGTCCACGCCGCCGATCGTGATCGTTCCGTTGATTCGCTCCGACGTTCGCGGCCAGATCGCCGGGTTGAGGGCGTTCAGGTCGGCGGGCGCGTGCGGCGGGCGTTCTTCGGGCAGCACTTCGGCGTGCCTGTCACCGGCCGGATGGGCGAATCGACTCACCCTAACGAGGTTATCGGACTCGCCACCCCCGCTGAGACGGTTGCCCGAGGGGCGAGACGCTACAGCCGGTCGGGGGGAACCTCGGCGGACACGGCCGCCAGCACGATCCGCACCGCCCGGGCGAGCCACAGCCGAGCCGTGTGCCGCTCGCACACCGGCTCGTCTCCGGCGGGGATCGCGGGGGCGTGTTCATGGGCATCGTGGTACGCCCCGGCCAACTGCTGGGCGAAGGACGCCCAGCGGGGATCCCGGCTGGCCCGGCGGCTGGGCAGTTCGGCCAGCCGCCGGAGCACGGCGCGGTCCTCGGGAGCGTCGAGGAGCTCGGGCCGGAATCCCGTCATCGGCACGTCCAGCCGCGCCGCCCAGCGGGCCACGGCCACCGCCCGCGCATATGCAAATTTCACGACAAATCCGGGATTGTCCCAGGTGCGTGGGCGGTCGGGCCAGACGCACCAGGCCAGATGCGGCAGTTCCTCCAGCTCCGCGACGTGCTCACCCGGAAGGGTCACCGTGACCAGAAGCAGGCCGTTCGGCTGGGTCTCGACAGCCGCCACACCGTCCACCGAGCGCAGGCCTTCGACGGTGAGGTCCGCCCCTTCGCGGGGGTGCAGCAGGGCGGGCGAGGTGTAGCGCGCGGCGTCCGCCCAGGTGCCCACCGGAGTGGGGGGCGCGCCGAGCAGCGCGCCGAGCCGGTCAGGAGTCACCGGAGGACCTTAACCGCAACCCCGACCGGAACCAACCGGAACTCGACCGCATCCCCGCCGAACCTCCGGCTGTATCCCTGCCGAACCTCCGGCTGTATCCCCGCCGAACCCCGGCTGGATCCCGCCGAACCCCCGCCGAACCCACGGCCGTATCCCTGCGCGATCCCCGGCCAAGCGCCCGACCGCATCCCGCCGAGCCCCGGGTCGTTTCACCTGGCGGATTCTCAGCCGGGGACACGGCCGACCACGCGGGCGTACATGCGGCCGGGGGCCGGGCCCTTGTCCAGGAAGCCGGGCAGCGCGGGCAGGTCCACGGCGAAGGTCTGGAGCAGCTGGTAGAGGGTGTCGGCGTCGGCCGGGCGTCGCTCCGGGTCCTTCTCCAGCAGGGCGGCGATGAGGTCGGCCAGCGCGGGCGGCACGCCCTCGACGGGCGGCGGGCGCTCCTTCACCTGGCGTTCGAACACGACGTAGTCGGTCGGGCCGGTGAAGAGCTGACGGCCGGTGAGCATCTCGTGGAGCACGCAGCCCAGGGCGTACAGATCGCTGCGGGGTTCGGCGACGCCGCGCTTGATCTGCTCGGGCGCCATGTACGCCGGGGTGCCCAGGATCTGCCCGACCCGGGTGAACTGGGCGCCGTCGGCCTCCCGCAGGATGGCCAGGCCGAAGTCGAGCACCTTGACCGTGCCGTCCGGGCAGAGCATCAGGTTGGTCGGCTTGAAGTCCCGGTGGCAGATGGAGAGCGCGTGCGCGGCCGACAGCACGGCGCACGCCTGCGCGCCGATGGCGGCGGCCCAGGCCACCGGGAGCGGCCCGTGCTCGCTGACCACGTCGGCCACGGTGACGCCCTCGATGAACTGCATCACCTGGAACAGGCGCTGCTCGTGGGTGCCGAAGTCGTACAGCACGGGCGCGCCGGGGTGCTCCAGCCGGGCCAGGATGCGCGCCTCCCGGATGAAGCGCAGCTCCAGCTCCTCGTCGGGGCCGCCGGGCAGCCGCAGGAACTTCACCGCGACCTTCCGGTCCAGGTGTTTGTCGTGACCGCCGTAGACGGCCCCCATGCCACCCTGACCGAGGGGGAGGTCGTCGAGCTCGTATCGGTCAGCGATGACCATGCGGCTACTTTAGAGGAGATGTCCGCTGGCGAGCCCGTCCAAGCCGAGCCGGATGAGCCGTTCTCCCCGGCGGGTGGCGGCCCGCAGCGCGTCGTCCAGCTCCGCCAGCCGCCGGAACGCCGCCCCGTACGGCCGCTGCTCCGCCAGCGGCAGGCGCGGCACCCTGGTCCTGCGCGCGTCGAGCCGGCTGGTCCCCCGGCTGAGCCCGCCCCCGGCCCGCAGGAAGCCGGCCAGGAAGTCGGAGTCCAGCCGGGCCGGGTCCAGCCGGTAGAGGGTGAGCTGGGGGCCGAGCACCGCGCCACTCTCCGCGATCACCCGGACCACGCCCGCGGGCGTGGTGACCACGTCGCCGGACTCGATCACGATCTGCCCGTCGGCCGAGCCCGCCCACCCGGACGGGACGCCGCCGAGCAGCACGTCCTCGCCGGACAGCACCGGCACCTCGCCCCGGTCGGCCACCTCGTCCGGCTTCATCGCCGAATGGTGCACGGCCAGCAGCCCGGCCTTGGCCAGCTCCCCCACCGTGGTCATGTTGAGGTCCCTGGGCTGCTCCAGCACGCCCAGGTCCGGCCCGGTCAGGCTGCTCGCCGCCTGCCGGAAGCCCTCCTGCTCGGCGAGGAACTCGGCGGGCGTTCCCCTGCGGTCGAAGCGCAGCGGGCTGACGTCCACCTCGTCGTCGAGCAGGTCGATGACGGGCACCCCGCGCGGATCACGCTGGAACTCCAGCCAGGCGGGCCAGACGGTCGCCAGGTCGCCGTTGAACATCAGCACCTGCGCCGGCGGGCGCTCCCCGGCCTCGGGGCGGCGCAGCAGCCACAGGTCGGCCCCGCCGAGCGCGATCACCGCGCGCAGCGCGCCGCCTCTGAGCAGGTTGGCCCTGATCCGGCGGCCGGTCCTGCGGGAGGCCGCCGCCGGGGGCATCAGGATCACCACGGTGCCGCCGGGCCGCACCCGGGCCAGGCAGTGCTGCACCCAGGCCAGCTCGGGCTCGCCGCGTGGCGGCAGGCCGTATTCCCAGCGCGGGTCCCCGGCCAGCTCCTCGTGACCCCAGGCGCGCTCGTTGAACGGGGGGTCGCAGACGACGGCGTCGGCGCGCTCGCCGGGGAAACCGTCGTGGCGCAGCGAGTCCCCCGCCACCACGTGGCCGGCCACGCCGCGCATGCGCAGCCGGATCTGCGCGATCCTGGCCGAGGAGCCGGACAGCTCCTGGCCCAGGGCCGCCTTGGCCCCCAGCAGCAGGGTGCCGATCCCGCAGGCCGGGTCCAGCAGCGCGCCGCCGCCGGACAGGCGGCTCATCAGCTCGGCCAGGTCGGCGGGGGTGACGGCCAGCTGGCGGGAGTGCGCCTCGACGTAGCGCTCGCACAGGAACTCGAAGGCGTCCAGCGGCCCGCGCTCAGCGGCCAGGTCCGCCAGCAGTTCGGTGACCCCGGCACGCAGGCCCGACGGACGGCCCTCCAGGAAGTCTCCCGCCGCCGCTACCAGTTCCCCCAGGTGCAGGTCGTCGCCCGCGGCCCGGAGCCGCTGCCAGGTCAGATCCGCCTGCGACACCTCGTACGGCTTGCCGTTGCGCCGCAGCCAGGACTCGACCTCGGCCAGCGAGAACAGCGGGCTCGCGGCGGTGCCGCCGACCGGTTGCGGGAAGTCGTCATGACGGCGACGCCAGTTGCTCACCGCGGCCCGGCCGACGTCGGCCAGCCGGGCGATGTCGCCAGCGTTCACGTAAGTCACGTCATCACTCTACACGACATGCCTACTTGTGAAGTCCTTCAACCAATGTTTTACTGTGCATATGAAACACAGCACGCTGGGACTCCGGTACGCCGCCCGATCCGACGTCGGGCAGCGCCGCCAGAAGAACGAGGACTCGGCCTACGCGAGCGGGCGGCTGCTCGCCATCGCCGACGGGATGGGCGGCCACCCGCACGGGGCGGTCGCCGGAGCCACCGCGATCCGAGTGCTGTCCGGGCTGCCCATGGACGGCGACCCCGTGGCCGCGCTGGAGGCCGCGGTGCACACCGCCGCCCAGACGCTGAAGAGCATGGCTGAGGCCGACCCGGCGATGAACGGCATGGGCACCACGCTGACCGCCATGTTGTGGAACGGCCAGGGCTTCGCGCTGGCCCACGTCGGCGACTCGCGCGGCTACATGCTGCGCGACGGCGTGCTGTACCAGATCACCCATGACCACACGCTGGTGCAGTCGCTGGTGGACGACGGGCGGATGACGCCGGAGCAGGCGGCCGAGCATCCCCGCCGGTCGATGCTGATGCGGGCGCTGGAGAGCACCGGCAACGTGAATCCGGACATGTCCACGCGCGGCGCGTACCCGGGCGACCGTTATCTGCTGTGCTCGGACGGGCTGCCCGCCGTGGTGTCGCCGGACACGATGCACGAGATTCTCACCTCCGTCGCCGACCTCGACACCGTCGCGCGCACGCTCGTCGACCTCGCCAACCGGGGCGGCGGCCCCGACAACATCACCTGCGTCGTCTTCGACGTGGTCGATCTGGCGCAGGGGGCCGCCGGAGACGGGCACCCCATCATGGTCGGCGCCGCGGCCATCGAGCAAGACCCCACCCCCGACCCGGCCGATCACGTGGCATGACGGTCGCATGACCGTCGCATGACGGTGGACCGGCCCTTCGCGGAAGGGCCGGTCCACCGGGTGCCGGTCTAGTCGTGATCGTGGTCGTGCGGGTCGTCCTCGTCCTCGAGCGTGCCGTCGGAGGGTTCGACGCCGAGCATCGCCTCCCTGGGCTCCACCTCGTCGATGTGGTCGACCAGGCTGAGCACGTGGTCCGGCTCGATCAGCCACTGCAGGGCCGCGGCGCCGGTCTCGTCGCCGTTGACGAGGTCAATCTGTTCCTGGCGCTCGTCGGCGTCCAGATCGGCTTCGGGGTGACGGATCTCCTTCAGCGCGGCGGCCTGGAGGGCGGCCACGTCGGTGACCTCTACGACAAGATCGACCGTCAGCCGCAGATAGCGTCCGGTGTCCGTTGCATCGCTCATGGTGGTGAATCCTAGGGGAGCTTCCATTCGACCGGAGACCCGCCCTGCTCGGTCAGCAGCGCGTTGGCGCGGCTGAACGGGCGCGAGCCGAAGAAGCCGCTGCGCGCCGACAGCGGGCTCGGGTGCGCGGACTCGATGCACGGCACCGGGCCCAGCATCGGCCGCAGGTTCCGGGCGTCGCGGCCCCACAGGATCGCCACCAGCGGGCCGCCGCGCTCGACCAGCGCGTGGATGGCCTGCTCGGTGACCTCCTCCCAGCCCTTGCCCCGGTGCGAGGCGGGCTTGCCCGGCATCACGGTGAGCACCCGGTTGAGCAGCAGCACCCCCTGCTCGGTCCACGGGGTGAGGTCCCCGTTGGACGGCGCGGGCAGGCCGAGGTCGGCCGTGTACTCGGTGAAGATGTTGCGCAGGCTGCCCGGCAGCGGGCGCACGTCGGCGGCCACCGAGAAGCTCAGGCCGATCGGATGCCCGGGCGTCGGGTACGGATCCTGCCCCACGATCAGCACCCGCACGTCGGCCAGCGGCTGCTGGAACGCGCGGAGCACATTGGACCCGGCCGGAAGGTACTGCCGGCCTTCGCTGATCTCCTGCCGGAGGAAGTCTCCCATCGCGGTTATCCGCCCGGCGACGGGCTCAAGGGCCTTGGCCCAACCGGCTTCCATGATCTCGGGTAAGGGACGTGCTGTCATGGTCGCGGAGCCTACCGACCGGGTACGACATCGCGCGCACGAATCCGCCGCGCGATGTCGTACATTTCCGGCCTACTTCACCGAGCCCGCCAGCAGACCCTGGACGAAGTACCGCTGGAAGGCGAAGAACAGCACCAACGGGATGATCAGCGACAGGAACGCGCCGGGCGCGAGGATGTCGACATTCGTCCCGAACTGCCTCATCTGTGATTGCAGGGCCTTCGTCATCGGCTGGTTCTCCGTGTCCGCGTACACCAGGGCCACCAGCAGGTCGTTCCAGACCCACAGGAACTGGAAGATGCCCAGCGACGCGATCGCCGGCTTGGCCAGCGGGAAGACCACGGTCACGAAGATCCGCCACTCCGGCGCCCCGTCCATCCGGGACGCCTCCAGCAGCTCCCGCGGGATGCCCGCGAAGAAGTTGCGCAGCAGGAAGATGGCGAACGGCAGCCCGAAGGCCACGTGGAACAGCACCACCCCGGCGACGGAGCCGAAGATGCCCAGCGCGCCGTACATCTTGGCGATCGGGATGAGGGCGATCTGCACCGGCACCACCAGCAGCGCGATGACCACCAGGAACAGCGCGTCCCTGCCCGGGAACTCGATCCAGGCGAACGCGTACGCCGCCGTGGCCGCGATCCCGATGACCAGCAGCGTGGCCGGCACCGTGATCAGCACGGTGTTCCAGAACGACGCGCTGAACCCGGAGGCGATCAGGTTGCCGTAGTTCTCCAGGGTCAGCTGCGCCGGCTTGGCGAACAGCGTCCACCAGCCGGAGGAGTTGTTGTCGGTCTCCCTCCGCAGCGAGACCACCAGCAGGCCGAGGGTCGGCACCAGCCAGAACAGCGCCACCAGGATGAGCACCACCTGGAGCACGCCGCCGCCGATCCGGTCGATCAGACGGCCGGCGGGTCCGCGCTGGATGGTCGTCTCGCTCATCGTTCGTCCCTCCGGAACCGGCGGATGTTGAAGAACATGAACGGCAGGACCAGCAGGAGCAGGAAGATCGCCAGCGCGCTGCCCATGCCCTGGTTGCCGCCGCCGCCGAAGGAGACCCGCCACATCTCCAGCGCGACCACGTTCGCGTCGGGCTGGACCGAGCCGGGCGCGATGATGAAGACCAGGTCGAAGACCTTCAGCACGTTGATGATCATCGTCACGAAGACCACCAGCAGGACCGGTGAGAGCAGCGGTACGGTGATCTTGCGGAACACCTGCCACTCGGTGGCGCCGTCGATCCTGGCCGCCTCCAGCGCGTCCCTGGGGATGGCGGAGAGCCCGGCGGCGATCAGCACCATCGCGAACCCCGCCCAGACCCAGATGTACGCGCCGATGATCGCCGGAGTGATCAGCGCCGGCCCCAGCCACGTCACGCCCCCGAACGCGGCGGCGAAGTTGGACTGCGGCAGCCGCAGCGTGTACGAGCCGGAGGTGAGCTCCTCGAAGCGGAAGCTGCCGTTCGCCTCGGTCTCGGTGGTGGCCCGGACCGTGTCGCCTTCCAGCGCTTCGACGGTCACCCCCGCCAGGCCCCGCTCCTGGGGGTCGATCTGGTTGACCGTGCCGCCGCCCCCGCGGACGGTGTCGATCCAGATCGTCCCGGACAGGCCGGGGCCGGCGGCGGGGGCCGCCGCGGCCGGGAAGCCGGCCACGGCGTCGGGGCTCAGCCCCACCAGCGGGATCAGCGCCGGTTGACCGGGCTGCGCCGGCTGCTTGGTGACCACCGCGCCGTTCTGGAGCGCCGCGGGCGCCGCCTCGTTCTCCCGGGGGCGGGCCCCCGGGTAGCCCTGGTCGCCGGAGAAGACGCTCTGCACGGTCGTGATGATCGCGTTGGCGACACCCTTGTCCGGGCTCTGCTCGTAGACCAGGCGGAAGATGACGCCGGCGGCCAGCAGCGAGACGGCCATCGGCATGAACAGCACGAGCTTGAAGGCGGTCGCCCAGCGGATGCGCTCGGTCAGCACCGCGAAGATCAGCCCGAGCACGGTCACCACCAGCGGCGCGACCACCACCCAGATGATGTTGTTGCGGATCGTGATGAGGGTGGCCGGGTCGCTGAAGATGGCGCCGTAGTTGGCCAGGCCGACGAAGGTGTTCCCGCCGGAGTCGTGCAGGCTGCGGAAGATCGAGTAGATGATCGGGTAGACCATCCAGGCGGCCAGCAGGATCAGCGCCGGGGCCAGGAAGAGCCATGCCATCGCGGGGGACGGCCCCAGGCGGAGACGCCCGCCCGGGGGTTGGGGGGTGGCCATGGACCTACTCCTTGTAGGACTTCGCGGCGTCGGCTTCGAGCTTCTCCTGGGTGCCCTTGATGTCGGCCGGGTCGCGGAGGAAGTCCTGGAGGTGCTTCCACTCGCCCTTGCCGTCGGTGCCGCCGAAGGCGCTGGGGGCCAGGTCGGACATGTCGTACCGGACTGACTCGCCGGCCGAGATGATCGTCTGGGCCAGCTGCTTGGTCAGTTCACTGGGGTAGTTGTCCGGGGAGACGTTGCGGTTGGGCGACAGGTAGCCGGGCAGCTTGGCCCAGATCTCGCCGCCCTCCTTGGAGGCCAGGAACTCCAGCAGCGCCATGGCGCCCTCGGTGTCCTTCAGCGCCACGCCGATGTCGCCGCCGAGCACCACGGGGGCGGTGTCGCCCACGGTCGGGAACGGCATGATCTTGGCGTCCTCGCCGACCGTGGCGCCGGACTGGGTGGCGGAGGAGGCGACGAAGTCGGCCTCGATCACCATGGCGGCCTTCTTCTCGCCGTACACCTGGGTCACACAGGTCGGGAAGTCGGTCTGGAGGGCGCCGGACGCGCCGCCGAGCACGAAGTCGGGCTTGCCGAAGATCTGCGCCATCTTGGTCAGCGCCGTGGTGACCGTGGCGTCGGTCCACGGGATCTCGTGCTTGGCCAGCTTGTCGTAGTTCTCCGGGCCCGCGCTGGACAGGTAGACGTTCTCGAACAGGTCGGTGAGCGTCCAGCCGGAGGCGCCGCAGAGCGAGAACGGCGGGGTGCCGGCGTCGGCCAGCGTCTGCGCGGTCTTGCCGATCAGGTCGTCCCAGGTGGTGGCCTCGGCCGCGCCGGCGTCCTCGAACGCGGGGGTCCGGTACCAGATGAGCGACTTGTGCGCCGCCTTCACCAGCACGCCGTAGACCTGGCCGCCGGCCGAGCCCAGCTCCTTCCAGTACGGCGTGTAGTTGTCGTCGATCTGCTTCTGCACGCCGGCGCTCAGCGGCTTGAGCGCGTTCTGGTCCGCGTACTGCTGGACCAGGCCGGGCTGCGGCAGGATCGCCACGTCCGGCGGGGTGCCGCCCTCGATGCGCGGGCCGAGGTAGGCGCCGGTGTCCTCGCCGGTCGAGGCGTAGACGACGTCGGCGCCGGTCTTCTCCTCGAAGGCGGCCAGCACCTGCTCGAAGTTGGCCTGCTCCTCGCCGGTCCACTTGGCGGCGACTTCGATCTTGACGCCGGCCAGGGCCTTGGCCGCGGGGGCGGAGGCGGACCCGGCCGGGGCCGCCGGGGTTTCGGACCCGCCGCCGCACGCGGTGGTGAGGGCCAGGGCGGCGATCAGCAGATAGGCGGGTTTGCGCATGGTTATCCTCCTGAGCGGATGACCTCGCCGAGTTGTCGCTTCAGATCGGCGACGGTCTCCTCGACGGGGGTGGTGCCGGAAAGCGCGCCCGAGACGGCGCTGGAGACGGCCAGGCTGACCTGGTTGTAGTTGGCCGTGACCGGCCGGGGCCTGGCGGTGAGGATGGCTTCCTTGAGCACCGGTAGGTAGGGGAATCGTTCGATCAGCGCCGGGTCGTCGTACAGCTGGGTCCACACCGGCGGGAAGGACCCTTCGGTGAGCACCAGGCGCTGGTTTTCCAGGCCGGTGAAGTACCGGATGAAGTCGATCGCCGACTGCTGCCGGCGGGAGAACGCGCTGACGGCCAGGTTCACGCCGCCGAGCGAGCTGGAGCCGGGGCCGTGCAGCCCCGGCAGCCGGGTGACCGCGAACTTGCCGGCCACCGCGGAGTGGGTGGCCGGGCCGTAGGCGGGCAGCCAGTTGCGGGCGAAGAGCAGGCGCCCCTCCTGGAACGCCAGCCGGGACTCCTCCTCCTTGTAGGAGAGGGCCTCCTGGGGGATCCAGCCCTCCCGTACGCCGGAGGCCAGGAAGTCGAGGGCGGTCGTGGCGACCGGCGGGTCCATGGTGACCTGCCGCGCGTCCGGGCTGAGGATCGACCCGCCCGCGGACTGCACGGCCTCCGCGAAGTTCACCGTCAGCCCCTCGTAGGGGAGGAACTGCCCGGCGTACCCGCCCAGTCCCTTGTCGCGGCCCAGGCGGATGGCCTGGTCGCGCAGCTCGGCCCAGGTCCGCGGCGGCTTCTCGGCACCCAGCAGATCGGTGCGGTAGTAGAGCAGCCCGGCGTTGCTGGTGTACGGCACCGCCCACAGCTTGTCCTGGTACACGGCGGTGTCCACCACCGGCGGCAGGAACTTGGCCAGCGGGAACGCGCCGCGGTCCAGCGGCACGATCCAGCCGGCGTCGGCGAACTCCGCGGTCCAGACGACGTCGAGCCCGAGCACGTCGTACCGGTCGGAGCGCGCCTGCAGGTTGGCCACCATCTGGGCCCGCTGCTCGTCGGCCGCTTCCGGCAGTTCGAGCAGCGTCACCGGCTCGGCCGGGTGGGCCGAGTTCCAGCGTTCGAGCAGGGGACGGAGGTAGGCGGTGGTGTCCCGCCCGATGACCAGGGTGATCGGCCCCGCCGCCGGGGGTTCGCCGCCGGGCGCGCCGAGCGCCGAGCACCCGGTCGCCAGAGCGACCAGGAACGCAAGCGTTCGACGCATCATCTTTTCCTCCGCGTGAACATCGCTTTACATACGTGTTAGGTAGGTGCATGCATGTTATGCATAGCGCTAATGTGGACGTCAACCGGCAATTCGGTAACGGAGGTGGGCGGGTGCGGCTGCCGCTGCTGGCACTCCTGGCGAAGGAACCTGCCCACGGCTACGAGTTGAAACAGGCCCTGGAGCAGACCTTCGGCAGCGCCTACCCGTCCCCCAACATCGGGCAGATCTACGTCACGCTCGGCCGCCTGGAGAAGGACGGACTGGTCAGGGCCGTCGACGTGGAGCAGTCCAACCGCCCGAACAAGAAGGTCTACTACCTCACCGCCGACGGCCGGGAGGCCCTGGAGACCTGGGTCGACGAGCCGACCGAGGGCCCGCGCGTACGCGACGAGTTCTTCATGAAGCTGGTGCTCGCGCCGCTCACCGGCATCGCCGACCGGATGGCGCTGATCAACCGGCAGCGCCGCCACTACCTCTCGCTCATGCGGGATCTCACCGAACTCGCCGAGCGCACCGACCCGGGGGATCGGGTCGCTCTCCTGCTCATCGAGGGCGCCACCCTGCACCTGCAGGCCGACCTCGACTGGCTGGAACGCTGCCAGGAGGACCTCGTGACATGACTGTTCTGCGCACGCTCAACCTGGTGCGGATCTACCAGAACGGGGGTGTGCCGGTGCCCGCGGTGCGCGGCGTGGACTTCGCCGTGGAGGCGGGCGAGTTCGTCGCGATCATGGGCCCGTCCGGGTCGGGGAAGTCCACGCTCGTGCACATGCTGGGCGGGCTCGACGTCCGGACGAGCGGGGAGATCTGGCTCGACGGCAAGCGGGTGGACACGCTCTCGGAGAGCGCGTGGGCCGTGCTGCGCCGCAAGAAGATCGGGTTCGTGTTCCAGTTCTACAACCTGGTCACCAACATGACCGTGGCCGACAACGTGGAGTTACCTGCGTTATTGGCGGGAATGTCGCCCCGGGAGGCGCGGGAGCGGCGCGAGTACCTGCTGGGCGAGCTGAGCCTGACCGAGCGCGCGTTCGCCGCCCCGGCCGAGCTGTCCGGCGGCGAGCAGCAGCGGGTCGCCCTGGCCCGCGCGCTGGCCAACGGCCCCCGGCTGCTGCTGGCCGACGAGCCGACCGGCAACCTGGACAGCCGCAACACGCGCGACGTGCTGAAACTCCTCGGCGAGGTGCACCGGCAGGGACAGACGGTCGTGGTGGTGACGCATGACGCCAAGGTGGCCAGCAAGGCCGATCGCGTGGTGACGCTGGCCGACGGGATGATCGTGGACGACGCGTCCATGCGCCGCCGCCGGCTCCCGCCCGGCACCGCGGGCGACGTGGTGGAGTTGCGCGGATGACCGGCGGCGCGTGGCGCGCGAAATCGTCGGAGACGGCGGATCCCGACCCGGCACGCACCGGGGACGGCACCGGGAGATGACCGGCGGGACGCGGGGCGCGGAAATGTCGGTGGCGATGGATACCGTGCGCGACATGGAATTCACCGTGGGCGACACCGAGGGGTCCGGCGATGGTCGCTGAGTGGCGGTGGATCCGGGCGGATCTCCTGGCCAGGCGGGCGCAGGTGGCGCTCACGGTGCTGGCCGTGGCGGGGATCGTGGCGGCGCTGGTGACGGCCGCGACGCTGCTGGAGGAGGGCACCAACCCGTGGCGCGGGCTGTTCACCCGCGGCCATGGCGCGCACGTCTGGATCCACACCAAGGACGCGCCCGACGTCGCGGAACTGCGGGGCCTGACGGGCGTCACCGAGATCGCCGGGCCCTACGTGAGCGCGCCCGCCACGCTGGCGGCCGGCGGCCGCAAGGTGCCCGTCGCCCTCCAGGAGGCCCCCGCCGTGCCCCCGAAGGTCGCCACACCGCTGATGACCGAGGGCCGGTGGCTGGACCCCGCCGACCCCGGCGGCGTGGTCGTGGAGCGCTCGTTCGCGACGGCCACCGGGCTGCGGCCGGGCAGCGCCTTCACCGTGACCGGCCTGGACGGCGCCACCCACGCCCTCTTCGTGAAGGGCGTCGCGGAGAGCGGCGACCAGGGCTTCTATCCCGACTGGGCGCCCGGCCTGGCCTGGACGCTCCGGCAGACGCTGAGCACGGTCGAGCCCGCGCCCGGCCGCAGCGAGAACGTCACGGGCCTGCGGCTCGCCGACCCCGAGGACACCAACCTGGTGGTGCAGCGGTCGGTGACCGTCCTGGCCGGGCAGGTGCAGCGGGTCGCCACCTGGCGCGAGGTGCGGGCCTCCATGGAACTGGACAACCGGCTGCTCGGCCTGCTGCTCGCGCTGTTCGGCGCGGCCGGCCTGGTGGGCGCGGCGCTGGCGCTGGCCAACGCGACCGGCGGCCGGGTGCTCGGCCAGCTGCGCGACCTGGCCACGCTCAAATCGCTCGGCTTCACGCCCCGGCAGGTCTCCGCCATGCTCCTGGCGGAGCACGGGCTGCTGGGGCTGCTCGGCATCCTGATCGGCCTGGCCGCCGGGCACGTGATCACCGCCGCCACGCTGCGGGTGCCGCCCTCCCCCGGCCAACTGGCCGCGATCGGCCTCGGCACCATCCTGATCGTCCTGGTCGCCGTCCTGCTGCCCGCCTGGCGCGGCGGCAGGACCGCCCCCATCCCGGCCGCTCCGGCGGTCCCGCCCCACGGCCGCCTGTCCCGCCTGGCCCGCCTCGCCCTCCTGGTACGGCTCCCGCCCGCCCTGGTCCTCGGCACCCGGGACGCGTTCACCCGGCGCACCCCCGCGGTCCTCACCAGCGCCGGCCTGGCCGTCCCGATGATGATGATCACCATCGGCCTGGGCTGCTGGGCCACCCTCGACGACTTCACGGCGAACCCGGCCAAGGTCGGCCAGGCCGCGGCCCTGTCCGTCCGGCCCGGGGACCTCGGCGCGGGCGAGGCGCGCCTGCGCGCGATGGCCGACCCGGCCGTGCTCGCCGCCTACCCCGGCGTCGAACTGGACGCCCTCGTCCCCTGGCAGACCAGAACGGTGCGGACCCGGGCGTTGGGCTCGTCCACCGCGCCCTACCCGTTCCACGTCATCGAGGGCCGCATGTTCCGCGAACGCGGCGAGGCGGTCGCCGGGCAGGGCCTGCTCGACCTGCTCAGCATCCGGATCGGCGACCGGGTCCGGCTGACCGTCGGCGGCACCCCGCTGATCGTGCACATCGTCGGCCGGGTGATCGAACCCGAGCAGGACGGCGAGGTCCTCTCCTTCGGCATCGACACCCTGGCCGCCAAGGACGCCGTGCCGCCGCACTTCTACGCGCTCGTGCTGAAGGACGGCGCGGACGCCCGGGAGGTCAGGGCGAGGCTCCTCGGGTCGGATCGCGGCCTGGAGGTCACCCAGACGGTCAACCCGGCCGACCGCCTGGCCGTCATCCGCGTGATCATCGTCGCGCTGGTCGTCGTGCTGGCCCTGATCGGCCTGACCACCCTGCTCACCGCCAGCGCCCTTGGCCTGCGCGACCACCGGCGCGACCTGGCCGTGCTCCAGGCCATGGGCCTGACCCCCCGCCAGGTCATGGCCACCCTCGTGACCGGGACGGGCATCCTGGCCGTGCTGGGCGTGCTGTCCGGCGCGGCGGCCGGGGCCCTGCTGTCCCGGGCGCTGATCGACTGGGAGGGGCACGGCAGCGGCGTGGGCGCCGGGATCGGCCGCGCCCCGACCCCCGCCACCCTCGCCGCCGCCGTGCTGATCGCGGTGGGCGCGTGCCTGCTCGTCGCCCTCATCCCGGCCCGCCGGGCCGCCCGCGCCCGCGTGCCGGTGACGGCGGGCTGACCCGGACCCGGAACCGCGCCCGTCCGCGCCCAGGTCAGCCCGCCAGCCTTTTCAGTCCTTCAGGGCGAACCAGTAGAACCCGTGACCCGGCAGGGTCAGCAGGTACGGCAGTTCGCCCACGGTCGGGAACGGCACGCCGCCCCGGCACTCCACCGGCGTGCAGCCCTGGAACCTGCGCAGGTCCAGCTCCACCGGCTGCGGGTGCTTGGACAGGTTGTTGACGCAGAGCACCCGGTCCCCGCCGTCCTCGCGCAGGAACGCGAGCACGGCCGGGTTGTGCGACCACAGCTCGATGTACGCCCCCGTGCCGAAGACCGGGTGCTGGCGGCGGATCTCCAGCATCTGCCGGGTGAACTGGAGCAGCGAGGACGGGTTCTGCTGCTGCGCCTCCACGTTGACCGAGGGGAACCCGTAGATCGGATCCATCACCGCGGGCAGGTAGAGCCGCCCCGGGTCGGCCTGGGAGAAGCCGGCGTTGCGGTCCGGGCTCCACTGCATCGGGGTGCGGACCGCGTCGCGGTCCTCCAGCCAGATGTTGTCGCCCATGCCGATCTCGTCGCCGTAGTACATGACCGGGGAGCCGGGCATGGACAGCAGCAGGGCCGTGAACAGCTCGATCTGGTCGCGGTCGTTCTCCAGCAGGGGGGCCAGCCGGCGCCGGATGCCGAGGTAGGCCCGCATGCGCGGGTCCTTGGCGTACTCGTTGTGCATGTAGTCGCGTTCTTCCTCGGTGACCTGCTCGAGGGTGAGCTCGTCGTGGTTGCGGAGGAAGATGCCCCACTGGGCGGTCTCGGGGAGCTTCGGGGTCCGCGACATGATCTCCGAGATGGGTTCCCTGTCGCCGCGCCGTACGGCCATGAAGATGCGGGGCATGAGCGGGAAGTGGAAGGCCATGTGGCACTCGTCGCCGCCGGTGAGCGGGTCGCCGAAGTACTCCACCACGTCCTCGGGCCAGCCGTTGGCCTCGGCCAGCAGGACCCGGTCCGGGTAGTTGGCGTCCACCTCGGCGCGGATGCGCTTCAGGTACGCGTGCGTCTCCGGCAGCCCGGAGCAGTCCGTGCCCTCCCGCTCGAACAGGTACGGCACCGCGTCCAGCCGGAACCCGTCCACGCCCAGGTCCAGCCAGAACCGGAGCACGTCCAGCATGGTCTCCTGGACGACCGGGTTGTCGTAGTTGAGGTCGGGCTGGTGGTGGAAGAAGCGGTGCCAGTAGTACTGGCGGCGGACCGGGTCGTAGGTCCAGTTGGACTCCTCCGCGCCGACGAAGACGATCGGCACGCCGTCGTACGTGGTGGGGTCGTCGGTCCAGACGTAGAAGTCGCCGTAGGGCCCGTCGGGGTCCTCGCGGGAAGCCTGGAACCACGGGTGCTTGTCGCTGGTGTGGTTCATCACCAGGTCCGTGATGACCCGCAGGCCGCGCCGGTGGGCCGCCTCGATCATCGCCGTGAAGTCGGTCAGGTCGCCGAACTCCGGCAGGATCTTCATGTAGTCGGAGATGTCGTAGCCGCCGTCGCGCAGCGGCGACTGGTAGAGCGGCAGCAGCCAGAGGCAGTCGACGCCGAGCCACTTGACGTAGTCCAGCTTCTCGATCAGCCCGCGCAGGTCGCCGGTGCCGTCGCCGTTGGAATCCTTGAAGCCGCGGACGAGCACCTCGTAGAAAACGGCCCTCTTGTACCAGCCGGGATCGGGTGACATCCCGGTGTCAGAGACCGGCTCTGGGCATGGCGAAGCAACAGTCATCGAACATCGCTTTACGGGGGAGGAGGGTTGTTCAAGTCCGCAGCTCAGTGCGGCGGTTGCCAGAAAATACCATCTGACCTGGGTTGACAGGGAACGATTACGTAGCCCTTACAGCGGGTTTTCTGGCGTTTCCACGCGGTTACCATCGGTGATCTCACCAGCGCTCCAGGGAGGCGTGAGGTCGCCCAGCACGTCCTCGTAGTCCGTCAGCCAGGAACCGAAAAGTACTAAACCGCGCAGCCAGAAACGGGAATTCCAGGATCCGAAGGCGGCCAGCGCGTCCGGTCCGGCCTCGACCACCTCCAGCATGCCCGGCGACATCAGCCCCGGGACGCGGGCGGCCCTGCGCAGCATCGCGTGGTTCCACTCGCGCGCCGCCGGGGCGGACGAGCGCAGCGGCACCCGCCGGTGCGGCAGCGCGCCGTTGGTGGAGGGCAGCGCGGCCACCTTCGGGTTGGCGGCGCGCAGGATCTCGCGGTAGAAGCGCCCGCCCTCCTTCCTGGCGACCGGCACCGAGAGCGCCGCGTCGAAGAAGTCCGGATACAGGAACGGGAAGACCGGCGTCGCCTCCGGGCCGACCAGGTTGACCGGGGAGCGGGCGATGCCGCGCGCGGTCCTGGTGTGCAGCACGCTCAGCGGCAGCTCGCTGCGGTGGCCGCGCAGCATGGAGGTGGCCTGGTCGAAGGCGGTGCTCACGGTGTCGTCCATCCACGCGGAGGCCCGCTCGCCCAGCACCGGCAGGTGCGGGTCGCCCACGGCCAGCGCGGCCAGCAGGGCCCGCCTGCGGTCCTGGCCGGTGCCCGCGCCCACCGCGTCCGCGGTGATCAGGAAGTTCTTCATCAGCGGCCCGCCGGCCAGCCCGTCCACGACCGCCCGGCCGGCCTGGTGGACCTCCCGGGCGAACGGCGAGTACCAGGCGTGGTGGCTGGTCAGGTACTCCAGCCGCCGGGCCGCCCAGCGGGCCTCGTCCGGGTAGTCCTCGGCCCGCTGCGGCACGATCCGGTGCTCGACGCCCAGCTCGCGGGTGATGTACCTGGCGAAGTCGAGGTCGTTGTCCAGCCCGTCGTCCGGGCTGGTCGTCCAGGAGACGATGTCCTTGCGCTGGGCCACCGCCACGCTGGCCAGCAGCC
This sequence comes from Acrocarpospora phusangensis, assembly GCF_016862995.1. Lineage (GTDB taxonomy): Bacteria > Actinomycetota > Actinomycetes > Streptosporangiales > Streptosporangiaceae > Acrocarpospora > Acrocarpospora phusangensis. Next base: position 76,281 of record NZ_BOOA01000031.1, on the reverse strand, counting down.
GCGAGTCGTACCCGCCGCTGACCGGCACCAGCACCTTCTCGTACGGCTTGAGCGCCTCGTGCAGCAGCGCCACGATGTCGCCGCCGGTGATCCCCCGGTCGAACGGCTCCTCGCGCACCCAGCGCGGCGCCCGCCGGTCCACGCCCAGCCGCCCCCTGGTCCGCGACCAGCTCAGCGCCGTCGCCCCGGGCAGCCGCTTGATCTGCGCGTACGGGGTGTCCTCCAGCAGTGGGTAGGTGAGCTTGAGGATGGCCGCCCACGCGTCCCAGTTGACCTCGTACGGCCGCCGCGCCAGCGCCAGCAGCGGCTCGATCAGGCCGGAGAAGTACACGGCGTCGCCGTCGGTCAGGTAGTACACGTCGATGAGCCCGAACGCGCCGGTGTGCAGCGTCACCGCGTCCGGCGCGTCGATGAGGCCGGGCGCCTCGAAGGTCTCGGCGACGCGCAGCCAGTCCCCGCCGGCGATGGGCCTGCGGTCGCCCCACGAGAACGCGGCCATGGTCGGCCCGCTGTCGTACGGCGTGAGCGGCCCCGAGCTCAGCACGGCGGCGTCCCGCGTGACGTACGCGGCGTCCACCGGCGGCCCGGAGCGGGCCAGCAGGTCCAGCCTGGACTGGTCGAAGGGCCCGAATGCACCACACACATACGGCCTGGCCAGGTATGTCGGCCACTCACCTCTGCGCACGTGTGTCCTCCCGATCGGTATTCCGACGAGTTTAAGGAGGTGAGGGGTGCGCTTGGTGCCGTATTGACGTCTTCCGCTGCCCGGTATGCGGATATTGTGACCGCTATGAGTGAGCTGGAGAGCGTCCGGCGGGCCCTGGCGCAGGCCGTCGAGCAGGCTGCGGGCGCCGCCGAACTGGCCCGGCTGCTCGTCGACTACCAGGCGCGGCTGGACGAGGCCGCCCGCACCGAGGCCGACGCCCTGACCAGGGCCAAGACCGCCGAAGCCCGGCTCAGGGCGGTCGAAAGGCAGGCCGCCCAGCTGGCCAAGCACCTGGCCGAGCAGCGCTACCTGACCGAGGTGGCGCAGTGGAAGCTCGAATCGGTGCAGGGCAGCCGGTGGTCCCAGCTCGGCGACGCGATCCAGACGAAGAACCCCGGCACGGTGGCCAGGACGCTCAAGGCCCCCGTCAAGAAACGCCCCGCGCCCAAGCGCTCCGACTTCACGCCGGACCCGGTGGTGAACGAGGGCGGCGTGGCGCCGGTCGTGCCCGACTCCGCCGGGCCCGCGGTCTCCACGCCGCTGGCCGAGTCGTTCGTGGTGCCGAAGGGGCCGCTGGTCCGGCCGTACCTGACGGTGGCGGCGATCGTGGACCGGCAGACCGAGGCGCTCATGCGGTACGAGTGGCGGCAGGTCACCAACTTCGGCCCCGAGAACTGGCAGGCCATGCTGGAGGAGCACCAGCCGCACGTGCTCTTCGTGGAGTCGGTACGGCCGGGGCCGCGCCAGGGCAACGGCGGGCGCTGGCTGGAGGCCATGGACGGCCAATCGCGGGCGCTGCGCGACCTGGTCGAGGCGTGCAAGAAGCGCGGCGTGAAGACGGTCTACTGGCACTCCTCCGGCTCGGTCGGGAAGGCCTTCCCCGCGGCCGAGCTGTTCGAGTACGTGCTGGCCACCAGCGAACCCCGCGCCCGGGAGTGGCGCTCCGCGCTCCGCCACGACCGGGTGGGCGTGCTGCCGCACACCGTGCAGCCGCGGGTGCACAACCAGATCCCGGCGGCCGGCGGCCGGACCGGTGAGATCCGCACGCTCGGCTCGGTCGAGGGCGAGTGGGAGCCGCTGATCGGCCAGTCGTCCACCGACAAGTCCAGCTACGACGACGTGCTGACGGCCTACCGGCAGCCCGCCGCGGTGCTCGCCGGGGTGGACGCCGACCCCCGGGTGATCGCCGAGATCGAGGCGTGCGGCACGCCCGTGGTCCGGCTGGCCGGCGCCAAGCCCCCGGCGGACCTCGGCGAGGCCGTCCCGAACGCCCATCTGGCCTGGCGGGCGACCACGGCGGTCACGCCGTACCTGGATCCGATCATGGACACGATCGGGGTGCCCAGCGTCCGCAACAGCGGCGTCGTCACCGCCATCGCGGCCGTGGCCTCGCCCGGCGAGCTGGACCATCTGGTCGCCCAGCTGGCCCGCCAGCTCCGCCGCCCGGAGCAGCTGGTGATCGTGGCCGACGGCCTGGACGCCGGGCTCGTGGAGAAGTCGCTGCACGGCCTGGACGTGGAGGCGGTCATCCGCACCGCGGGCCCGCTCACCCGCGGCGCCGCCCTCGACCGCGCCCTCCGCCTCGCCGACGGCGACCACGTCGCCGTCTTCGACCCCCGCGACCTGTACGGCGAGCACTACCTCGCCGACGCCCTCCGCCACTTCGCCGCCACCGACGCGGAGATCATCGGCAAGGCCTCCTGCTACATCCAGGTCGCCGGGGCCACCCTGCTCCGCCAGCCCGGCACCGAGCACCGGTTCCTGGCCGAGGTCGCCGGCGGCACCCTGCTCGCCCGCCGTCCCGCCCTCCAGGAGCTGGGCTTCGCCGACGTCACCGACGACTGGGACGAGGTCCTGATGCGCCAGGCCCGCGCGGACGCCATCCGCGTCTACTCGGCCGACCGCTACTCCTACGTCTGCGTCCGCGAGATCGCCGAAGGCCGGCTGTTCGCCTCGGCCGCCCTGGAGGGGTACGTCCCGGCCGAATCCCTGGCCCTCTTTTAGACGGGCACCAGGGCCGTGTGCGGCTCGGGCGGGTAGGTCACGGCGATCGGGTCCCCGGGACGGATCTCGCCGCCGGTGATCACGACGGCCATCACGCCCGCCCTGCGGACCAGCTCGCCGTCCTCGTCGCGGTAGACGCACTCCTTCATCAGGCCGTCCTGGAACCGGTCGAGCTGCGCGCACGGATTGCGCAGGCCGGTCACCTCGATCACGGCCTCGGGGCCGAGCCGGAGCCTGGTCCCGGTGGGCAGCCCCAGCAGGTCCAGACCCCGGGTGGTGACGTTCTCCCCCATGTCGCCCGCGCGTACGGAGAAGCCGGAGCCGGCCAGCTCGTCGTGGAACTCGGCGTGGATGAGGTGGACCTGGCGGAGGTTGGGCTGGCTGGGGTCGCGGGCCATCCGGGAGCGGTGCTTGACCGTGACGCCCTGGTGCGCGTCGCCCTCCACGCCGAGCCCGGCGAGCAGGCGGATCACATCCTGGTTGGGCTTGCTGAAGGTGTACGCGCCGCTGCTGCTGACCGCCTCAACGTGTGCCATCAGGCCAGGATAGATCGCCCGATCTCACGGCTTCCTGGCGACTCCGCCCCAGCCGAGGGCGGCGAACCTGCGCAGCACGGAGGCCTCGATGAAGTCGAGGGTGTCCAGCCTCTCGAAGTCCCCGAAGAAACGGTCGATCTCCTCGACCGTACGGGGGAACAGTCCGCCGCCGCGCGGGGTGGTGAAGGTGTCGTTGACCACGTCGGTGTCGCCGCGGCGGGACTCCTGGACGGTCATGTGGCTGATCACCAGGTAGCTGCCCGGGGCCATCGCCTCGCGGATCTTGGCCACCTGGTCGTACGGGTCGGGGAGGTGGTGGAGCACGCCGGCCATCAGCACGCCCAGCGGCTGGGACCAGTCGATCAGGCCGGTCTCGCTCGCCCCCGCCGTGACCTTCTCGCCGTCGGCGAGGTCCGCCTCGACCATCGAGACGCCCGCGTCGCTGGCCAGGATCGCGCGCCCGTGCACGCAGACCACGGGGTCCCGGTCCACGTAGACCACCCGCGCGTCCGGAGCCTCCTGCCGCGCTACCTGGTGCACGTTGTCCTGCGTGGGCAGGCCCGCCCCGATGTCCAGGAACTGCCGGATCCCGGACCGTGCCATGAACCGCACCGCGTCGCCCAGGAACTTCCTGTTGGCCCTGGCGCCCTCTCGGGACTCCGGGAAGACGTTCAGGATCTCGGCCGCCGCCGCCCGGTCGACGGCGAAGTTGTCCTTGCCCCCGAGCATGTAGTCATAGATGCGCGCGGAGTTGGGCGTCGAAACGTCCACACCGCCCGGGGGATTGCGGTCGGCCATGGGCGCATCGTATCGCGCGCTATGCCCGATTTCCTGAAATAGCAGGGCCAACTCGCCCAGCGGTCAGGCCTGTGCTGTGATCGGTGACGGGTAGCCGCGCACCGGGCGGGAGAGCCGCCACGGCTCGTGGACGGCCCCGCCGGGGTAGGACTGGAGTTCCAGGACGTAGCGCCGGACGTACTCCCCCTCGGGGTCGAACTTCCTGGCCTGGCGGATCGGGTTGAGCACGCGGTTGGGGCGGGTGTCGTTGCCGGTGCCCGCCATCCACTGCCAGTTGCCGCAGTTGTTGGCCACGTCGGCGTCCAGGAGCAGGTCGGCGAAGTGGTCGGCGCCCACGCGCCAGTCCACGCCCAGGGTCTTGGTGAGGTACGAGGCGACGATCAGGCGGGCCCGGTTGTGCATCCAGCCCTCGGCGGCGAGCTGCCGCATGCCGGCGTCCACAATGGGAATTCCGGTCATTCCTTCCCGCCAGGCCTGGGCGACGTCCTTGTCCTCGTTCCAGTCCCGCCCACGCGGCCGATAATCACGTCGTGAAATTTCAGGAAACGCGTAGGTGACCTGGTGGTAGAAGTCACGCCAGCACAGCTGCCGTACGAACTCCTCGTTCCGCGATCCCAGCCGGGCCAGCTCCAGCGGCGACACACACCCGAAGTGCAGGTACGGGCTCAGCCGCGACGTCCGGTCCCCCGCCAGGTCGTCGTGCCCGGCCGCGTAGTCCTCCAGGCCGTGCCGCAGCCACAGCTCCATCCGCCGCCGCACCCTGCTCTCCCCACCCGGCACGTACGGCTCCCGCTCCGCCTCCGGCAGCTCCCCCGGCTCGACCCCGGGCGGCAGGCTCACCCGCTCCGGCGCCTCCACGAGTTCCCGCCACCGCGTCCCCGCCCACGCCCGCCAGTACGGCGTGAACACCTTGTAGTGATCCCCGCCGGTGGGGATCAACCGGCCGGGCGGGACCACCGTGACCCCGGGGAACAGCCGGAACTCCAGCCGTTCCCGCTCGCAGTCCCGGGCCAGCCGCCGTTCCCTGGCCCGCGCGTACGCGGTCACGTCGGCGGAGGCCCAGACGGCGGACGCGTTCACCTCGCGCGCCAGCCGTACCGCCTCGGCCGCCGGGTCGCCGCGGCGGACCACCAGGTCGCCGCCGCGGTCGCGGAGTGAGGCCCGCAGGTCGGCCAGGCACTCGGCCAGGAAACCGGCCCGGCCGCGCGCGTCCATCCCGGGGTCGAGCACGAAGAGCGGCAGCACGTGCCGGGCCCCCGCGCAGGCTTCGGCGAGCGCGGGATGGTCGCCGACCCGCAGGTCGCGGTTGAACAGCACGACGACGGTTTCCCTGGCGATTTCCTTCACAAGAACACCTTCGGAAACCGGCCGCTCACCGGTTGCATCCGTTGCGAGGTCGCGCCCGAAGGAATCGGCGAGAGGTGTCCCAGGCAGGGCATGATTTGTCATCCACGGGAACCGATCGGACTCATACATGGACGAAACGCAGGACGGCCTGAGTTACGGGATCGGCGCGGTGGCGCGCCGGCTCGGCGTGCCCGCGCCCACCCTGCGCACCTGGAACCTCCGCTACGGCATCGGCCCGAGCTCCCGCAGCCCGGGCGGCCACCGCCGGTACGGCGCGCTGGACCTGACCCGCCTGGAGGAGATGAACCGGCTGATCAAGGCCGGCGCGCCCCCGGCCGAGGCGGCGCAGGCCGCGCTGCGCATCCGCTCGGTCCCGGCGGACCATGCGCCCCGGACGCCCGAACCTCCCGCGCCACGGGGGAAGATCCGGCCGGAGCTGCCGGTCGAGCAGCTGGCCGGGCGGCTCGCGCGGGCCGCCATCGCGCTGGACAGCTGGTCGGTGGCCGAGGCGGTCGAGGCGGGCCTGGGCAGGTTCGGGGTCACCGAGACGTGGGACCGGCTGATCCTGCCCGCGTTCGCGGTGATCAGCAGGCGGCAGGCCGCCACGGGCGTCGGGGTGGACGTGGAGCACGTCTTCTCCGAGCGGGTCATGGCCGCCTTCACCGCGCGGATCGGGCGCCCGGCCCTGCCCATCAACCCCCGGCCGGCCCTGCTGGCCTGCGCGGCCGACGAGCAGCACAGCCTGCCCGTGTTCGCGCTGGCCGCCGCCCTGGCGTCGGAGCACTCGGTGGAGGTCCGGGTGCTGGGCGCGCGCACGCCGTTCTCGGCGCTGGGCGACGCGATGCGCCGCCTCAACCCCGCCGTCGTCTTCGTCTGGTCGCAGCTGGCCGAGACGGGCGACCCCGCTCCGCTGACCCGGCTGCCGGTGCTCCGCCCGACCAGCCCGATCATGACCGGCGGGCCGGGCTGGCGCGAGCTGCCGCCCGGGATCACCCACCTGGCCTCGATGAACGAGGCGATCATCCGCATCGTCGGCTTGCTGCGCTGATCTCGCACCTGCGCTTGCGTGATTCCGCACGAGCAGATATGAATAGGTTTTGAGTAAGTTTTCAGTCGGGGAGGTCACCATGTCGCTCACCGGACCGGACGCGGTGACGGAGTGCTACCGGGCGCACGCGCCGCTGGTGCGGAGCTACCTCCGGCGCTTCGTGCCGTCCCAGGACATCGAGGACGTGCTGCAGGTCGTGTTCGCCGAGGTCTGGCGCTGCCGGGGCCGCTACGATCCGTCCCGCAGCCTGGAGGCCTGGCTGCAGGCCATCGCCAGGAACCGGGCCATCGACTACCTGCGCGGACGCGCGCCGGTCACGGTCCCGCTGGACGTGGTGCCGGAGCCGTGCGACCCGCACGACCCCGACGACCACGCCGACCGGCTGAGCCGGCGCGAGGAGGTCAGGCGGGCGCTCGCCGTGCTGCCCGCGCCGCAGCGGCAGGCCATCGAGCTGGCCTACTACGCCGAGCTGAGCCAGCGGGAGATCGCCGACCGGCTGGACGTGCCGCTCGGCACCGTCAAGGCGCGCACCGCGCGGGCGCTGCACCGCCTGTCCACGCTGGTGGCGGCATGACCCCCCGGCCGAGGGTGGCGGTCTCCGGGTGCCTGCTGGGCGACCTCATCCGCTACAACGGGGGCCACAGCCGCAACCGGTTCCTCGCCGACGAGCTGGACCGGTTCGTGGACTGGGTGCACGTCTGCCCGGAGATGGAGGCCGGTCTCGGCACGCCCAGGGAGACGCTGCGGCTGGAGCGGGGCGGCAGGCTGGTGCAGCGGCGGAGCCGTACCGATGTGACGGGGGCCGTGACGGAGGCGGCCGAGCGGCGGATCGGCACGCTGGACGTCGACGGGTACGTGTTCAAGGCGAAGAGCCCGTCCTGCGGGCTGCACGGCATCCCCGTGTACGCCGGGGACCAGGCCGTGAGCCGCAAGGGCCGGGGCCTGTTCGCCGAGAAGATCATCGAGGCGTTCCCGCTGCTGCCGGTGGAGGACGAGGGCAGGCTCAACGACGCCGTGCTCCGGGAGGAGTTCGTCGAGCGGATCTTCGCGGCGGCCCGGCTGCGGGAGCTGCTGGCGGCCGAGTGGCACCCCCGGGACCTGGTCGCCTTCCACACGCGGCACAAGATGCAGCTGCTCGCGCACGACGCCGCCGCCTACCGGGAGGCCGGCCGGATCGTCGCCGGCGCCGGATCCGGCGACGTGCGGGCCGCCTACGCCGAGGTGTTCCGGCGGGCGCTGTGCCGCCGGGCCAGCGTCGGCCGCAACGTCAACGTGCTCCAGCACTGCATGGGCATGGTGGGCAACGCGCTGGACCGGGTCCGCCGCGCCGACCTGGCGGAGGTGATCGTGGACTACGCGCGGCGCGAGGTGCCGCTGTCCGTGCCGGTCACGCTCCTGCTCCACCACGCCCGCGGCGAGGCCGCGCCGTACGTGCGGGACCAGAGCTACTTCGCGCCGTACCCGTCAGAGCTTCGGCTGCGCAACCACGTGAACGACGGCCAGTGAGAGCGGCGGCAGGTACAGGTCCGCGCCGGTCAGCGTGATGCCCTCGTCGGAGGCCAGCAGCACGTGGCCGGGACTCAGCCGGACCGGGACGGGGAAGTCGCCCAGGTTGGCGGCGATCCGCATCGAGCCCCGGTGTACCACCAGCCAGTGGCGGTCGTCGTCGTAGCGCACCCGGACCCGGTCCAGGCGGGGGTCGGCCAGGTCGGGGTGGGCCTTGCGGAGCGCGATCAGGTCGCGGTACCAGCCGAGCAGGGAGGCCGCGCCGTCCTCGGCGGGCTCCGACCAGTCCAGCTTGGAGCGCAGGAAGGTCTGCTCGTCCTGCGGGTCGGGGGCCTTCCAGTCGTACCCGAAGGCCTCGAACTCGCGGCGGCGGCGCTCGCCCTCCCCGGCGGCCAGCTCCGGGTCGTGGTGGTCGGTGAAGAAGTAGAACGGGGAACTCGCTCCCCACTCCTCGCCCATGAACAGCATCGGCGTGAACGGCGAGGTCAGCAGCAGCCCGGCGGCCAGCCAGAGCTGCTCGGGGCGGAGCCGGTCGCCCAGCGGCCGGTTGCCGATCTGGTCGTGGTTCTGCACGCAGCAGACGAAGCGGTGACCGGAGACGCCGGTGGCCGGGCGGCCGTGCGAGCGGCCCCGGAACGTGGAGTAGTTGCCGTCGTGGAAGTACGCCGAGGTCATCACCTTGGCGACGGCCGCCAGCGAGCCGAAGTCGCCGTAGTAGGCGTGGGTCTCGCCGGTCACGGCCGAGTGCAGGGCGTGGTGCACGTCGTCATTCCAGGTGGCGTCCAGGCCGTACCGGGTGATCAGGCCGGGGTCGTTGAGGTCGGATTCGGCGATGAGGGTGAGCGGGCGGCCGAGCACCGTGGAGAGGGCCTCGACCTCGCCCGCGAGCTCCTCCAGGAAGTGCGTGGCGCGCTTGTCGTGGAGGGCGTGCACGGCGTCCAGGCGCAGCCCGTCGACGTGGTAGTCGCGCAGCCACTGGAGCGCGTTCTCGATGAAGTAGCGGCGCACCTCGTCGGAGTGCGGGCCGTCCAGGTTGACCGCGTCGCCCCAGTACGAGCCCTTGAATCCGTGCAGGTAGGGCCCGAACTTGGACAGATAGTTCCCGGACGGGCCGAGGTGGTTGTAGACGACGTCGAGGATCACGCCGAGCCCGGCCCGGTGGCAGGCGTCCACGAGGACCTTGAGGCCGTCGGGGCCGCCGTATTCCTCCCGCACGGCGTAGAGGTCGACGCCGTCGTAGCCCCAGTTGCGGCGGCCGGGCACGGGCGCGACCGGCATCAGCTCGACGAAGTCGACGCCCAGATCGACCAGGTGCCCGAGCTTGCCGGCGACGGCCTCGAAGGTTCCCTCCGGCGTGTACGTGCCGACGTGCAGCTCGTAGATGACCGAACCGCGCAGGCCGCGCCCCCGCCAGTCCTGGTCGCCCCAGGTGAACCTGGCGTGGTCGTAGACCCGGCTCGGCCCCTCCACCCCGTACGGCTGCCGCCTCGTCCGGGGGTCGGGGTACGGGCCCGCGCCGTCCACGTGGAATGCGTAGTCGTCGCCGTGTTCGCCGCCTGATGCCCGCCACCAGCCGTTCTCAGAAGACATGTCCCGTCTGACGCCCCCGGATTCGACTTCGACGCGCGTCGCGAGGGGCGCCCAGACTTCGTACATGTTTCACCTATTTCCCATAGGGCTCATTGGGTATTCCGTTCCAGGATTGCAACCGGGTAACGGGACAGCAGGTGAGCCATCGGGATCAGGCCGGTGTGCTCGGAACCGGTGAGCAGGTCCTGCCAGCTGCCGGGCGGGAGCCGCAGGCTCTCGTGCCGCCACCCGCCGGCCCGCTCCAGCCGGTACGGGAGCCTGGTCGCCACCGCCACCGCCTGGTCGCCGCGCGCGAACGCCACCGCGTGCTCGCCGGTCTCGATCGGCAGGTACGGCGCGCCGGGCGTGAGCCGTCCGCGCAGGTGGAGGGCGGTCGTGGTGACCAGCAGCTTGTCGCCGTCCCAGCTGTCCTCGCCGCTCTTCAGCAGCTCGCGGCGGCGGGCGTAGTCGACCGGGCGGCGGTTGTCGGGGTCGACCAGGGAGAAGTCGGTGATCTCGTTGCCCTGGTAGACGTCGGGGACGCCGGGCATCATCAGCTGGACGACCTTCTGGCCGAGCGAGTTGACGCGGGCGTAGCGGTCCACGACCCGCGTGAACGCGGCGACCGAGTAGCCGCACAGCTCGATCGCCTTCGCGGCGAACTCCCGGATCCCCTTTTCATATCCTTGTTCGCGGTTCTGCCAGGAAATCGACGTTTTAGCCTCACGAGCGGCTTTAAGCAGATATTTCGTGAAACGTTCTGGACTGATGGGCCAGGCGGCCATCAGCGTCTGCCACGCCAGATAATCGAGCTTCGGATCGAACCGTACGGCTCCCGCCCACGACTCCACCGCATCCGCCCAAATATCCGGAATTTCCGACAAAACGGCGAGACGGGCGCGTACGTCCTCGGAGCGTTTCGTGTCGTGCGTCGACAATGTCGTCATCGTCGTCGGGCGCATCTCCGTACAGAACGCATGGAACTCGGCCGGGGAGACCCCGAAACGATCCGGCTCGCCGCCCACCTCGTTGAGGCTGGCCAGCGGGAACCACCGGTAGAGCGCGGTGTCCTCCACGCCCTTGGCCATGACCGGCCCGCAGGTCTGCTGGAACCGGGTCACCGCCTCGGCCGGGCCGCGCAGCACCAGCTGGGCCACCTTCGCCACGGCCGCCGGGTCCGCGTGCGCCGCGGCCTCCCAGGCGGCCGACTGGATCACCCGGGTCGCCTCCTCGCCCGGCTCCTCCCCCGGATTCACGTACGCCCGGTAGACCGGCATGGCCGCCAGCAGCTCCACCAGCGCGTCCCGCAGCCCCGGCTCCCCCAGGGCCGCCGCCAGCCGGTCCACCTCGCCCCGGAAGAACAGGTCGAGCACCTGCTTCTTGCCGTCGTACTTGACGTGGTCGTAGTCGTCGGGCATGCCGGTGTGGCGGGTGAACGCGCGTACCAGCCGGTCCCGGGCGGCGGGGTCCACGAACAGGCGCGTCACCATGTTGAGGGCGTCGTAGCCCGTGGTCCCGTCGCAGTCCCAGTCCGGCGGCAGCCGCTCGCCGTCCATCAGGATCTTCTCCACCCAGACCGGGCCCGGCGCCCGCGCGCGCAGCCGCCGCAGGTAGCCGTACGGGTCGGCGAGCCCGTCGGGATGGTCCACCCGGAGACCGTCGATCACCCCGTCCGCGACCAGCGACAGCATGACCCCGTGCGTCGCGTCGAAGACCGCCGGATCCTCCACCCGCAGCCCGATCAGCGAGGACACGTCGAAGAACCGCCGGTAGCCGGGCGAGTCCCGCCAGGACACCAGCCGGTAGTGCTGCGCCACCAGCAACTCGTGCAGCGGCAGCCCCTCGGTCCCGGCCCTGATCGGGAACTCGTGCTCGTGATAGCGCAGCACGTCCCCGTCCACCACCAGCTCGGGGTCGTCGCCCAGCACGGGCAGATCCACCGGCCAGGTCAGATCGAACCAGTCCGCGTACGGCGATTCCGGCCCGTCCTTCAGCACCGACCAGAGCGCCGCGTTCGCCGACTCCGGCACCGGCACGGTCATGTGGTTCGGCACGATGTCGGCGATCAGCCCCAGCCCCTGCCCGGCCAGCGCCACCAGCTCCTCCCGGCCGCCGAACTCGGCCCGGACGTGCGCGTGGTCGACGACGTCGTAGCCGTGCTGGGAGTCGGGCACCGACTGGAGCACGGGCGACAGGTAGACGTGCCCGACCCCCAGGTCGCGCAGGTATCCGATCAGGTCGGCGAGTTCGCGGAAGCCGAACTCGGGCGTCAGCTGGACCCGGTACGTGGACGTCACGGCCTCTCTCACAGCTCCCATACTGACCTTTCCGGGCCGTCGAAAGCGAGGATCACCCGGCTTCTCTGCGCAGCACCCGTACCGACCGGCCGGCCACCGGGATGCCCTCGCCCGCCCGGCACATCCGGGAGTCGGTGCTGATCGGCATGGCGGTGTCCAACTCGGTGGTCCACATCTCGCCGTAGTCCTTCGGGATGGTGAACGTGATCACGTCGTAGTGGGCGTTGAACAGGAGCAGGAACGAGTCGTCCCGGATGCGCCTGCCGCGCCGGTCGGGCTCGGTGATCGCGTCCCCGTTGAGGAAGACCGCCAGCGCCCGCGCGTACCCGTTGCTCCAGTCGCCGTCGGCCATCACCGTCCCGGACGGGGTGAACCACACGATGTCGCTCAGCTGGTCGTCGGAGCCCCTAACCGGGCGGCCGTAGAAGAATCGCCGCCGCCGGAACACCGGGTGCTCCCGCCGCAGCCGGGACACGCGCCGGGTGAAGTCCAGCAGCAGCCAGTTCTCGTGCCAGTCCACCCAGCTGATCTCGTTGTCCTGGCAGTAGGCGTTGTTGTTCCCTTGTTGCGTACGCCCGAGTTCGTCCCCGTGCGACAGCATCGGCACGCCCTGGGACAGGAACAGCGTCGCCAGGAAGTTCCGCTTCTGCTGCTCTCTGAGCTGCGCCACCGGCCCGGTCGCCGGGCCCTCCACCCCGCAGTTCCACGACCGGTTGTCGTTCGCGCCGTCCCGGTTGTCCTCGCCGTTCGCCTCGTTGTGCTTCTCGTTGTACGAGACGAGGTCCTCCAGCGTGAACCCGTCATGACATGTCACGAAATTGATGGATGCGGCTGGTCTGCGGCTGTCGTCCTGATACAGGTCGCTGGAGCCGGTCAGCCGGGACGCGAACTCCGGCAGCCGCGCGGGCTCACCCCGCCACAGGTCCCGGATGGTGTCCCGGTACTGGCCGTTCCATTCCGTCCACCGCGCCGGGAAGTTCCCGACCTGGTACCCGCCCGGCCCCACGTCCCAGGGTTCGGCGATCAGCTTGACCTGCGACAGCACCGGGTCCTGCTGCACCAGGTCGAAGAAGGCGCTCAGCCGGTCCACGTCGTGCAGTTCCCGGGCCAGCGAGGAGGCCAGGTCGAAGCGGAAGCCGTCCACGTGCATCTCGGTGACCCAGTACCGGAGCGAGTCCATGATCAGCTGCAGCGCGTGCGGCGACCGCATCAGGAGGCTGTTTCCGGTCCCCGTGGTGTCCATGTAATGCTTCGGGTCGCTCTCGACCAGCCGGTAGTAGTTCCGGTTGTCGATTCCGCGCATTCCCAGCGTGGGGCCCAGATGATTGCCCTCGGCCGTGTGGTTGTAGACCACGTCGAGAATGACCTCGATATTGGCCTCGTGCATGGCCTTCACCATGGCTTTGAACTCCAGCACCTGCCCGCCCAGTTCCCCGGAACTGGAATACGCGTTGTGCGGCGCGAAGAACCCGATGGTGTTGTATCCCCAGTAGTTCGTCAGCCCCCGCTTCTCCAGCACGTCATCGCTGACGAACTGGTGAATCGGCATCAACTCGATCGCCGTCACGCCCAGGCTGGTCAGGTGGTCGATGATCTCCGGGTGCCCGAGCGCCGCGTAGGTCCCCCTGATCCGCTCCGGAATCCGCGGATGATTGATCGTCAGCCCTTTGACATGGGCCTCATAAATCACCGTGTCGTGGTACGGCGTCGCCGGCGGCCGGTCATGCCCCCACCCGAAGAACGGATTGATCACCACCGACCGCGGCATGAAGGGCGCCGAATCCTCGTCGTTCCGGCTGTCCGGCTCCCCGAAGTTGTAGCCGTACACCGCCTGGTCCCACTGGATCGCCCCCTCGATCGCCTTCGCGTACGGATCGAGCAGCAACTTCCGCGGATTGGACCGCAACCCCTTCGCCGGCTCGTACGGCCCGTGCACCCGGTACCCGTACCGCTGCCCCGGCTGCACCCCCGGCAGGTAGCAGTGCCAGACGAACGCCTCCACCTCACTCAGCGGGACGCGCTCCTCCACCCCCTCCGCGTCGAACAAACACAGCTCCACCCCATCCGCCACCTCACTGAACAACGCGAAGTTCGTCCCCGCCCCGTCATAGGTAGCCCCCAACGGATAGGGATCCCCCGGCCATATCTCCCGCATGCCACCCATCGTCCACGCCATCCCCACTCCCTGCCCACCGTTCCCGTGTTAAGCCCACGTGACCACACCTTCGGTGGACAACCGAGAGCAACCAGTGATCCTCCGAAGTCGCATCTCGCCATCCACGCCACCGCGGTGCATCCCGCCCGAGGTGAATCCCGCCGCCGTGAGGACACTGCTCACCGGGACGAGCATGAGCGATGCCTGCGCCGGCACCTTGGGGGTCGAAGTCGAGTGAGGGTTAGTGGTGGAGGTCGCGGAGGGTGTCGAAGGCGCGGGGGATGTGGGGGCCGGTGATGGTGGGGCCGTGGGCGGTGGTGATGGCGGTGAGTTCCATGGTGGCGAGGTGGTCCAGGTAGTGGCCGTGGGCGTGGGGGTCCAGCCAGGCGTGCCAGGGGCTGAGGGTGGTGCTGTGGTGATGGAGGGAGTCCAGGTAGTCGTCCAGGGGGAGGTCGGCGGCGTCGAGGGTGGGGGTTGGGGTGATGGCGCCGAAGCAGTCGGCGGACCAGTAGACGCCGCTGCGGTCGTCGTACAGGCCGAGGGTGGTGGAGTTGTCGTAGAGCGGGGGGCGGACGGCGGTGAGGACGCGGTCGCCGGCGTGGAAGGCGTCGCCGTCGGTGATCGGGTGGGTGCGGTCGCTGAGGGGGTGGAGCAGGCGGGGGGAGGTGACCAGGGTGGCGTTGGGGCAGAGGTCCAGGGCCAGGGGGAGGTTGCCGATGTGGTCGGGGTCGTCGTGGCTGATGAAGATCCAGCGCACGTCCGCGGGGTCGACCACGGAGAAGACGTCCTCACGCCAGGCGTCGCGGTGCATCGCGGCGCCCGTGTCCACCAGGACCGGCTCCCGCCCGGTGATCACCATGGTGTTGATGGCGGTGTAGCCGTCCTCGATCCGTTCGAGTCTCGGGATGAGCACGGTGTCGGGGGCGATGCGATGTGGTCCAACCATGCGGACAGGGTCGCGGAAGCGGCTTGCCTCCGTCTTGGCGGCTACTTGCCCAGGTTGGAGAGGCCTGCGGAGTCGGGCGCCCAGCGGGGCTCGGCTATTCGGTGAGGGCTGGGAGGCCGGAGGTTGTGAGGAAGTGGTGGGCGGCGGTGAGGTGGTGGGTGGCGGTGGTGGGGCGGTTCAGGGTTCGGGCCAGGTGGGACAGGCAGAGGTCGGTGATGGACCAGCCGAGGAGGCGGCCGCTGTTGGGGTGGAAGTGGGTGTAGAGGGCTTCGGCGGCTTGGGGGTTGCGGAGGGTGGCGCAGATGCGGCTGAGGGAGTCGGGGATGAAACGGTAGGTGAGGTCGCTGGCGATGGTGGCGAAGCCGTCCTGGGCGAGGGTTGTGAAGATGGCGGCGGCTTCGTCGTGGCGGCCCAGGTCGAGGAGGGTGTGGCAGCGCAGGACGGTCCAGACGGGCTGGCCTGGGCGGGTTTCGAGGACGTTGTCGGCGATGGTCAGGGCGGTGTGGAGGTCGCCGCGGAGGCGGGCGGTCTGGGCGCGCATGAGCAGGGCGCGTAGTTGGGCGCCGTCGCCGCCGAGGGCGCCTTCGGGGTGGGCGCGGGCGGCTTCCTCGGCTTCGGCGATGGCCGTGTCCAGGTCGCCCGCGAGGTAGGCCCGGATCGCCGCCTGCCATTCGGCGAGCCCGATCAGGGAGGGCTGGCGCAAGCGTCGGGCGGTCTGACGCAGCCAGTCCAGGAGCGGGCCCGCGGCCGTGAACTCTCCGGAGGAGACCATCTCCACGTAGCGCGCCTCGCCGGCCAGCCATTCGTCCACGAGATCGCCGGTGGCCGCCGCGCTCTCCGCCATCCGCGCCACCAGCTCACGCCGCTCCGCGGCCCCGGCGATCCCCCGCGAGAGGATCTCGACCGCGCTCAGCGCCCGCAGCCGCGACCGGTCGTCCCGCGCCTCCCGTACGGCCCGGGCCGCCAGCTCCCGGCTCTCCCCCGGCGGCCGGATGAACGACCCCATGATCGCCGAAGCCGCCAGCAGCGGCGACCGCCACCGCTCCCCCGCCTGAGCCAGCGCCCGGTCGATCCGCCCCAGCAGCGCCTCCGAGGCCGCCCACTCCTCGTACATCGCCCAGCCCAGCGGGTCGGAGAACCCGAGCGCGGCCTTGGCCAGCCGTTCGTCGTCCCCGAGCCGGTCGGCCAGGGCCGCGGCCTCGTCTAGGGTGGCGTGCACGCGCGAGTTCATCCCGGCCACCGACTGCGCCTCGGCCAGCTCCAGGAGCAGATCGCACTTGAGCTCGAGGTCGGTCACCGGCAGCTGCCCGGTCAGCGCCACGGCCTGCTCCAGATGCCCGGCCGCGTCCTCGTACGCGAACTGCTCGGTCGCGTGCCGGGCGGCCTGCCTGGCGTACTCGATGGCCCTGGCCGCCATGCCGGCGATGACCAGCCCTTCCCGGTAGTGGTAGGCGAGTTCGGCCAGGTGGGTGCCACGCCCCTCCAGGACGGCCGCCACCCGGGCGTGCAGGCGACGGCGGCGCAGTGGCGCGAGCCCGTCGCGCAGCACGTCCCTGACGATGTCGTGCGAGAAGGCGTAGACGAGGGAGCGTTCGGTGAGCAGCCGGGACCGTACGGCCTCGTCGAGCACGTCGAGGACGTCGTCCTGGGGCAGGTCCAGCACGTCCAGCAGCACTCCCAGTTCGGCCTCCCGGCCGATCAGCGCCGCCGCGCTGAGCACGTCGTGCGCGCCGGGCGGCATCGCGGCCAGCCTCCCCCGCAGCACGTCGGCCACCGCCCCGGGAGCCTCCTCGCCCAGGCTCAGGAAGAACGGATTGCCCCCGGTCCTGCGCAACTCCTCGGCCGCCCGCGCCGGATCCGCCCCGGAACGCTCCAGGTACTCGGCGACCGCGTCCTCGGAAAGCCCGCCGAGCGTGACGCGCTCCACATGCGGCAGCCGGGACAGCGTGGCCAGCGTACGCGCCAGCGGCTCACTCACCTCGGTGTCCCGGTACGTGGCCAGCACGGTCAACTCCGGACACGGCCGCGTACTCGCCAGAAAGTCGAGCAGCCGCAACGAGGACGCGTCCGCCCACTGCAGGTCGTCCAGCACCACCAGCACCGGCCCGGCGTTGAGCAGCCGGGCCACGGCCTCGAACATCGGAAACTCACCGGTCGCCCCGGTGATCTCAGCCAGTTCCCCGGCTTGCCCGGTCAGCGCGCGAACCACCTGCACCCACGGCCAGAACGGCGGCGCCCCACCCCCATCCCAGCACCGCCCGAATACGACTCGACTGTCCGCACCGCGCCCGGCATACCCGGACAAGCCGGGTTCGTCCCGTTGACGGGAAGGGGGGACGGCATCCCCGAGCGAACCGGGTTCGCGCTGGAGCGCCGCGGATTCCACGAGGCTGGTTTTGCCGATGCCGGGTTCGCCGGAGATGAGGACGACGCGGTGGCCGGGGGTGGTGATGGCGCGGTGGAGGGTGGCCGTTTCGGTAGTGCGGCCGAGGACGACGGTGGGGGCGGGTGTGGGGGTGGCCGGGGAGAGGGGAACCGGGGTGAGAGCGGGGTCCTGGGAGAGGATGCGGGATTCGAGGTCGCGGGAACGGGGGTCGGGGTCGAGGCCGAGGTCGTCGACGAGGAGGCGGCGGCCCTCGGCGAGGGTGGCGAGGGCGTCGGCTTGGCGGCCGGACTGGTAGAGGGCGTGGGCGGCGAGGCGGCGGAGGCGTTCGCGCAGGGGGTGGGCGGAGACCAGGAGCGTGAGGTCGGGGACCAGGTCGGAGCCTCGGGCCAGCGCCAGGTCGGCTTCAGCGGCGTCCTCGACCAGGGAGAGGCGCAGTTCCGTGAGGGCGAGGCGTTCGTCTTTGGCCCAGCTCTGGTCCTCGAAGCCGGCCAGCGGTTCGCCGCGCCATTCGCTGAGGGCCAGGCGGAGTTCTCTGACCGCTTTGGCGGGATCTCCGGCGGCCAGGAGCCGCCGGCCTTCGGCCGCCCGTGCGGTGACCCGGCGGCGGTCCACGACCTCGTCGGGGATGTCCAGCGCGTACCCGCCGGGTCTGCTCACCAGGATGGAGGCCGCGCCTCTGCGGGCCCGGCCGGGTTCGAGCACGCGGCGCAGCTTCGACACGTACGCCTGGACGGTGTTGACGGCGCCGGCGGGAGCGCCGTCCTCCCAGAGGGCGTCGATGAGGCGGCTCACGCTCATCGGACGGGGCGCGGCCAGGAGGCAGAGCGCCAGCACCGCACGCTGCTGGGCGGGGCCGATGTCGAGCGGGCCGCCGTCCGCGCCGATCACCGCGATAGGCCCCAGAACCCGGAATTCCACGCCGCCGACTCTATCGGGATATGTCACATCAACTCAGGGCTCGGCCCAGCAGCCTGCGCGTACGCGGCTTCGGCGTCTGCGGCGAGGTACGCAGCCAGAGCTGCACGCCCGCGCCGCCGAGGGCGGAGCGTTCGACGCGGACCGACCCGCCGGTGGACTCGGCCAGGCGGCGGGCGATGTCCAGGCCGAGCCCGGTGGATCCGGCCCCGCTGTGGCCGCGTTTCAGGGCGCCCTCCGGGTCGGCGATGCCGGGCCCCGCGTCGGCGACCAGGATGCCGACCATGCCGCTGCCCTGGTGCAGGGTGACGGCGAAGGGCGTGCCCTGCGGGGTGTGCCGGAACACGTTGCCGAGGGTGGCGTCCACGACCGCGCTGAGTTCGGCGGCGGCCACCGGGACCGGGGCGGGGGCGTCCGCCCCGATCAGCTCCCACGGCCGGCCCTGGTCCTCGGCCAGCGCCGACCAGAAGACCAGCCGTTCGCGCAGCACCTCGGCCGCGTCGCAGCGCCCGGGCATCGGACGGGACGGGCGGCGGGCGGCCTCGATGATGGCGTCCACCTCCCGTTCCAGCCGGTCCACCTGCTCGGCCGCCGGGCCGTGGTCGCCGAGCTGGAGGCGGAGCGCGGTCAGGGGCGTACGGAGGCGGTGGGACAGGTCGGCGGCCATCTCACGCTCGGCGGCGAGCAGCCCGGCCACCTGGTCGGCCATGGTGTTGAACGCCTGCCCTGCCGCGACCAGCTCGGGCGGCCCGTCGGGCTCGATCCGTACCGACAGGTCGCCGGAGCCGAGCGAGGTCGCGGCGTCGCCGAGCCGCCGGGTGGCCCGCACCACCCGCGCGCCCAGCCGGTCGGCGACCACCACGGACCCGGCCACCAGGACCACCGCGACCCCGGTGAGCACCGCCCACGACGTGGCGACGCCCCTGGTCAGGTCCGACTCGGGGGCGTACACCTCGATCACCGCGGTGCGGCCGCGATCCAGCGCGACCGGCCGCAGCAGCACGTAGCCGCCGGGGAGCCGCAGCGTCGTGGCCCGCGCCGACGCGACCGCCGTGCCGGGCGCCCGGCCGCGCCCGACCGTGCCGGTGGGCAGGTGTACGGCCAGCCGCCCGGCGGCCCCGGCGGGAGTGCTGGCCAGCGCCCGTTCCAGCCGTTTGGCGTCCACGGTCAGCACCAGCGCGGGCACGATCGCGGTCGCCTGCCGCTCGGCCTCGGCCAGCGCCCTGGTCTCGGCGACCTCCTTCACCACGGCGGCCAGCGGGATCAGGAACGCCAGCGCCACCATCGCGGTGACGGCCACCGCGACCAGCGCCAGGCCCCGCCTCACGGCGCGCTGATGCGTACGCCGACGCCCCGCACGGTGTGCAGGTAGCGCGGCTGGGACGCGCTCTCGCCGAGTTTGCGCCGCAGCCAGGACAGGTGCACGTCGATGGTCTGGTCGTCGCCGTAGGACTGCTGCCACACCTCGGCCAGCAGCTCCTTGCGGGACACCACGGTGCCGGGCCGCGCGCACAGGTAGGCGAGCAGGTCGAACTCCCGCCGGGTCAGCTCCAGCTGCGTCCCGTCCAGGTACGCCTCCCGCCGATCCGGATCCACACTCAGCCCGCCCACCCGGATCGTCCTGGTGACCGGTACGGCCCTGGCCCGCCGCAGCAACGCCTCCAGCCGGGCGTTCAGATGGTCGCCGGAGAAAGGCTTGATCAGGTAGTCGTCCGCACCCGCCCGCAACAGCCGGATGATCTCGCGTTCGTCGTCGCGCGCCGTGGCCACGATCACCGGCACATCGGAGATCGCGCGCAGCATCTTCAGCGCCTCGGCACCGTCCAGGTCGGGCAGCCCCAGGTCGAGCACGACCACGTCGGGCGGGTAGTGCGCGATGTCGCGGAGCGCGTCGAGGGCGCGTCCCGCGCTGCGCACCGCGTGGCTGCGCCCGACCAGGTCCCGGATGATCGCCGAACGGACGAACTCGTCGTCCTCCACCACCAGCACGGTAGCCATGAGCCAGTACGCTACGGCACTTCTAGGTCATAATTCCGACCTATGCACCTACCAAGGGCAATCGGGTACACACTCGCCTGGTGCGGCGCGACGGCGCTCGCGGTGACCGTGGCCTGGCTGGGTGTCGGCGAGGTGCTGCACGCCACCGTCCTCGGGGAGGACCCGCCCGCGCCCCTCCTCGTGGCGGCCCCGCCCACCGCGGTGTCGGGCGTGTCCCGCGCCCTCTCGCCCCCGCCCTCGATCCCCGCCTCGTCGTCGTCACCGCCGGCCGCGTCGCCGTCCCCGTCCGCGCGCGGGCCCCGGCCGTCCAAGTCCCCGGCTCGCCGCCCGACCGCGACCCCCCAGCCCGTACGGCCCAGCTCCACGCCCGGGGCCACGAGCCCGCCGCGCCCGAGGACCCCGCGTACCACCCCCAGCCCGACGCCCGGCGAGGTCCTGCACACGTTCACGCTCAGGGGCGGCCGGGCGACCGTGGCCGTACGGGAGAAGGACTGCCGGATGGTGTCGGCCACGCCCGCCGACGGCTACGAGCTGAAGGTCTGGGAGGAGGCGTTCTGGCTGCGGATCACGTTCCTGAAGGGCGGCACGGAGTCCTCGGCCTTCTGCACCTGGAACACGCTCCCCCCGCGCCTGGACACCTACGAGAACTGACCGGTCACTTCTTCAGCCGGGTCAGGTACTTCTTCATCTCCTTGAGCTCGGACTCCTGGGTGACCACCATGCCGCCGGCCATGGCCTTGGCGTCCGCGTGCGCGCCCTGCTCCTGCTCCGCCCTGGCCAGGGTGAGCGCACCCTCGTGGTGCGCGATCAGCAGCGTGACGAACATGCGGTCGAAGGCGGCGCCCGAGGCGGCGGCCAGCTTGTCCATCTCGGCCTTCGAGACGCCGCCGGGCAGGTCGTGGTCGCGGGGCAGCGGCTCCTCGCCCCAGCCGTCCAGCAGGCCCTTGAGCAGGCGGATCTCGGGCTCGCGCTGGCTGCGGACGCGACCGGCCAGGTCCCTGACCCACAGGTCGTCGGCGCGGGTGGCGGCCAGCTGGGTCAGGTCCAGGGCCTGCAGGTGGTGCGGGATCATCGAGGCCGCGAAGGTGACGTCGGCGTCGTTGTAGCCGGCGGCCGGGGTGGTCACGGCCGCCGCGGGACTGGCTTCTGCGCCGGCCGTCGCGCTGGGCTCGGCTTCGGGCGTGGCCGCGGGGGAAGATGCCGCAGGGGGAGAGGCCGCGGCGGAGGTCTCGGCGGTGGCCGGCGGGCTGGCGGGGGCCGCCGCAGGCGTCTCCTGGCTGCACGCGGTCAGCAGGGCCATCAGGACGGGCACGGCGATCCACCGGTAGGTCGTCATGGGCTTGGACCTTACCGAAAGCCGGATAAGAGGAAGCTCAGACCGATAAGGCGGGAGATGAATTGTCCGCCGCCACGCCGTATACGTCTGGCTGGAGCTCCCACGAGCGGACCCGTGGGAGCTCCCGCTACGAGTTCGCGGTCCGGCCGATCACCACGATCGGGCCGTTGCCCTTGGGGTCGAAGACGACGCCGAGGAAGGTCCCGTCCCGGCCGGTGAAGTCCACCGCGTACGTCTCCCCCACCGGGCGTTCCGCGATCTGCCACTCGGCGCCCATGCGCTGCCGTACGGCGCCGAAGACGGTCTCCGAGACGTCGGGCAGGTCGCTGTGCACGTGCACCACGTAGCTGTGCCGGACCGAGGCCGGCGCGGTGCCGTCCGGGCCGGGTTCCCAGTAGGGGTCGCACTCCTCGACCTCGTCCAGCTGCACCTCGGCCCGGCCGCCGAACTGCTCGGCCACCTCGTCCACCAGTCGGCGAAGCAGATCACCGTCCACGCGCCACCTCCATTCTCCGCAGGACAGGCAGGTTCGGGTTGAGCTCCAGCGCCCGGGCCAGGCTGCGCTTCGCGGCGGCCCGCCGGCCCAGGGCGCGCTCGATCTCGGACCGGTGGTAGGCCGCCAGCGCGCTGTCGGCGCGCGCGAACCTGATCGCGTCCCGGTCCCGTCCCGCCCGGTGCAGCGCCCAAGCGTACGCGTCGGACACCTCGCTCGTGGGGCGGCGCGACCACTCCCCGGCCAGATACACGACCGCGGTCATCGGGTCGCCGTGGTCGGCCTCGAACCGGCCCGCCGTCAGGTCGTCGATGACGCCGCCGGCGGCGAACAGCTTGAGCGCCGCGCGGAAGACCCGGAACTGGGTCTCGGCCTCGGCCTCGCGGCCCAGGGACTTGAGCAGTTCGCCGTATTCCATGAGGGTCTGCGGCTCCGGGTTGCGGGCGACCGCGGTCGCGTACGCGCGGACGGCTTCCCGGTCGCGGCCGAGTGAAACCAGCGCGCGGGCCCGGCCGGCCAGCGCGGCCGGGTAGCCGGGGTGGGCGGCCAGCGCCAGCTCGTACGAGCGCAGCGACGGGCGGCCGGTGTGCCAGGCGAGGTCGCCCCTGCGGCAGTGGATGTCGGCGATGTCGGTCATGCCGGCGGCCGAGTCCAGGGCCATCTTGAGGGCGTCGGAGGCCCGGCCGTACTGGTTCTTCAGCCGGAAGAGGTGGGCGGCGCGGACGAAGGAGGCCACGCCGGGTTTGGTGTCCAGCATGGCCTGGAGGGCCTTGTGGGCCTTGCGCGGGTCGCCGAGCTGCAGGTACGCGTCGGAGAGCAGGCCGTGGGCGAGCGGGTTGGCCGGGTTGGCGGCGGCGGCCTTGATCGCCCAGTCCCGGGAGCCGTCGAACTCGTGCCGGGCGCCGGTCAGCGCGGCCATGCCCACCAGGGCCGTGTCGTTGCCGGCGGGCCGCAGCCGCAGCGACTCGCGCAGCGCGTTCTCGGCCTTCGGGTAGTAGGCCGGGTTCGCGGTGACCCGGGCCTGCTCGAGGTAGCCGAGGCCCAGCTCGGCCCAGACCGTGGCGTCGCCCGGGGCCCGCGTCAGGTAGCGCCGGTCGGCTTCGATGCGCCCGGGCAGGTCGAACGCGAACGCGCGGATCGGGGGCGGGCCGGTGTCCTCGTCCGGGTCGCCGTACACGATGAGCGCCACGGCCACCAGGGCGGCGATGGTGACCAGCACGGACGCGGCGCGTCTCATGGCTGCCTCCGGAGTTCTGGGGCGGCCTCGTACGGGAAGCCGGTGACGCCCTTGGCCGGGCTCAGCCAGGCCGCCGGCGGCGCGCCCCCGCCCACGGGTTCGCCTCTGGCCAGGCGCGTGAACGCCACGGTCACGTTGTCGGTCAGCCGCCGCCCGTTCGGCCAGCCCTGCGGGTCGCCGCCGGCCAGTCCGTACGGGTCGGGCCTGGCGGTGACCGGCGTCGTCATGTTCAGCCGGGTCATCTCGGCCGGGACGATCCTGGCGGGATCGGCGTCCCGGTTGAGCAGGTGCGCGTTGAGGTCGATCCTGATCGGCCCGGTGGCCTCGGCGATGCCGGTGAGGAAGACCTGCTCCAGGTCGATGCGCGGCTCCTTCGGCGGCAGCCCCGTCGCGAGCGTCCTGGACACGAGCGGGTGGTGCACCGCCGCCCGCAGCTCCGCCCACGCGTGGTCGGTGTGCGGCGAGGACACGTTCTGGTACGCGTCCCGCAGCGGCTGCGGCAGCAGACCGTCCCCGAACATGGCCGACCCCTCCCGCGACACCTGCCGGTACGGCCGCGCCGCCGCGTCCCGCAGGTCGAGCGACCGCCGCGACGAGGTCGCCCAGATCCCCACGACCGGGTTGCGTCCGACGTCCCCGTTGAGCGCCAGCTCCGTCTTCGGCAGCTGGACGGCGATGGAGTGCACGTTGAACGGCGTGCCGCCTGCGAGCACGCGGAATTCCGCGTACGGGTCCCTGACCTGGCCGGAAAAGGTCTGCCCGCCCCCGGGCAGCGGCACGACGGCCCGCTTCCACTCCACCGCGAACCCGGCCCCGACGGTGTCCTCGACGGGGTCCTCGACGGGGTACGGCCCGACCGGCGCGTCCGCCAGCAGCACCTCAAGCCCGCGCCCCGGTTGGAGGACCTCCAGCCGGTAGCTCTGCGGCGGCTGCTCGCGGAGGTCCGGTCGGCCGTCGTGGTACCGCCACCGGTAGGTCAGCTCGGGTCTGCCGTCGCCGGTGTTGTCGAAGTGCAGGTCGTAGAAGCCCTGGGTGGCGAAGCGGTACCAGGGCAGCGGGGTGTCCGGCAGTTCGAAGGGCAGGTGGTTCCAGATGACGGTGACCGTGTCGGGGCGGTCGGGGCTGGTGAAGGCGTACAGGTCGGTGACGTCCGTACGCGGGTCGAGAATCTGGGTCGGGGCGGCGAGGTGGTTGGACGCCTGACCGGGAAGGGTGCCGGGACCCGCCAGGAAGCCCGCGGCGAGCATCGAGCCCGCGACTCCTCCAGCCGCGATCCGCTTCGAGGCCTGATTCATGCTTTTCCTCATCGAGATGTACCAGTTTCCAGTATCACGATGTGTAACGATTTCCATTACACAGGGTGATCAGTGGTGATCGTCCCCCCTATCGCCCATGGCAATCGGGACGGATATGAAAGATCGGGTA
This sequence comes from Acrocarpospora phusangensis, assembly GCF_016862995.1. Lineage (GTDB taxonomy): Bacteria > Actinomycetota > Actinomycetes > Streptosporangiales > Streptosporangiaceae > Acrocarpospora > Acrocarpospora phusangensis. The sequence continues at coordinate 51,579 of NZ_BOOA01000031.1, read as the reverse complement.
CATACGCTCCACTTGAGCACCGAAACACCCGGCGTCTAACGGACGGTGGTAACGCCGGGCCTGTGAACGTACCCAGGGGGAGGTCAAACCGGCCGGATGGCGGGCGCCGGCGACCCCTCTCACCCCTCCGGCAATTTGCGCGGGGCCGCCCCTCCGCTGTCCAGTCCCCCCGCTCTGACCCGGACCCACCGCGGCCCTCCGATAATCATCAAACACTTTGTCGAACAGAGTGCCTGCTCCTGCGCTGTGTAGGAGATCGAGCCGGCCGCGCCCCCGCCGACTCGGACAAATAGCCGGGGAAACATGTGAATTCTCGATGTCAAGATATTTGACTACATTATGTACATCTTTGACTACAAAACGTCATTTTTCCAGTTTTTAGAGTCTCGATTGCCCCGATATCCCCACAGATTGGCAGGTATTCATCTACCCTGCCCGTGTGTGCAAGGCCGGTGAAAAACGATGAAAGGTTTCATCGCTATGAAACCTCTGTTGACACGCCCGAAACAGTGATACGTTCTTGGGAGCGCTCCCAAGCCGCCGCGTGACACACTTCGGGCCTGAGGAGACCGGATGGCCGATCTTCCCACCCTCGCAGAGGTAGCCGCCGCTGCTGGCGTCTCCCCGGCAACCGCTTCCCGAGTCCTGACGGGCTCGGTACGCGTCACTACATCGACCAGGCGACAGGTGCACGACGCCATGTCCCGCCTTGGTTATGTAAGGCGCCGCGCCCCTCGGGGCTCGACCGCCAGACGCACCGACCAGATCGTGGCCGCCGTGATCTGCGAGCAGACTCCACGGCTGTTCAGCGAACCCTTCTACGCCCGACTGCTGTCGGCGGCCGAGGAGGTGTTCGCCGCCCACGGGGTCCCCCTCGTGGTGATGACGGCCACCCCCGCCACCGCGGCGATCGCGGCCCCACCGCTGGTCGCGGGGGCCGTGGACGGGGTGCTCCTGGTGGGCGCCCGGGCCAGGCACCCACTGGCCGTCACCCTCGCCGCGTCCGGCATCCCGGTGCGCAGCGCGGGCCGGCCGCCGGACGGCGTGGATCTCCCGTACGTCGACATGGACAACCGGGACGGCGGGCGGCAGGCCGCGGAACACCTGCTGCTGGGCAACCGCCGCGTGATCGCCACCATCGCCGGGCCGCCGACCCTGCCCGCCGCCCGGGACCGTCTCGACGGCTTCCGGGAGACGCTCAGGGACGCGGGCATCACCGACATGCCCGTGGCCTACGGCGACTTCACCCACGCTTCCGGCGCGCACGCGATGCAGTGGCTGCTGCAGCGCGCGCCGCGCCTGGACGCCGTCTTCGCGGCGTCCGACGTGATGGCCGCCGGCGCGATGCAGGCGCTGCGACGGGCCGGGCGCAAGGTGCCCGACGACGTCGCGGTGATCGGCTTCGACGACGCGCCCATCGCCAGGCACACCACCCCCGCCCTCACCACCGTCCGCCAACCGGTCGAGGAGCTCGCCGCCCTGGCGGCGCGCATGCTGCTCATGGCCCTCGCCGAGGACGAGATACCCAAGGGCAACCCCGTGCTGCCCACGGAACTGGTCGTCCGTGAATCAACCTGAGCTGGCCGAAGGCGACGTCCTGACCCGTCGCTATCTGCTTCAGGAGCGGATCGCCACGGGAGGCATGTCGGTGATCTGGCGTGCCTTCGACCAGTCCTTACAGCGGACTGTGGCGATCAAGGTGCTGGACGGGGCACTGGACGGCGACAACCCGGGCCGCGAGCTGATCAGGCGCGAGGCCCGGGCCACCGCCCGGCTGATCCATCCGGACGCCATCGAGGTGTACGACTACGGCGAGACGGTCACCCCCCGTGGCCGGCTCGCCGCGTACGTCGTGATGCGGCTCCTGGAAGGCAGGTCACTGGCCGACCGGCTCAGCGAGGGCCCGCTGCCGTGGGCGGAGGCCACCGCCATCGCCGCCCGGCTGGCCCTGGTGCTGGCCGCGGCCCACGAGCGGGGCATCGTGCACCGCGACGTCACACCGGAGAACGTGCTGCTCGCCTCGGACGGGGCGAAGCTGCTCGACTTCGGCATCGCCGTGTTCGCCGGCGAGGCCGACGACGAGCTGGTGGCCGACTTCGGCACCCCGCCCTACGTGGCGCCGGAGCGGCTCAAGGAGCTACCCGCCGCCCCGGCCGTGGACGTCTACTCGCTGGGCGTCCTGCTGTACGAGATGCTCACCGGCGTCCCGCCGTACCCGGAGACGACCTGGGAGGGGATCGAGGCGGCCCGCAGGGAGGGCCCGCCGCCCAGCCCGGACAGCGTGCCGGGGCTGCCGCCGGAGATCGCGGCGCTGTGCCGGCAGTGCCTGTCCCCCGACCCGACCGTACGGCCGAGCGCGCGCGAGGTGGCCGAGGCCCTGATGCCCGGCGAGACCGGGCGGGAGCCCGGCTGGCTGAAGTGGGCGGCCGGGGTGGCCGGCGTGCTGGCGCTCGGGGTGCTGCTCTGGCAGCAGCCCACCCTCGCCCCCGCGGGCGTGGCCGCCGAGACCCTGCCGACCCCGGCGGCCCACGCCACCCAGCGCACCGGGGAGGCCGCGGAGTCGACCCCGCGCGCCACCGACCGGGCCAGGCCGATCCTCAACCCGGATCGCACCGGCGAGCCGGAACCCGACCGGGACACCGGCTCCGCCGACGCCGGTGACGACGGTGACAACGACGGCGGCGGGTCCGGTGCCGATCCGGATCCCGACCCGACGCCCGGCACCCGGCCGCAGCCCTCGCCGACGGGCAAGAAGCCGGGCGCTACCAGGACGCTGGCGCCGCTGCCCCTGGCCAGCCCGGTGAGCTCGGGCTCGGTCGAGGAGGAGGCGGCGGCCTTCGTGGCGCTGCTGGACTCCGGGGCCGGGAGCGGGGAGATCACTTCACTGGCCGTCCAGGACCTGCGCACCCTGGTGCAGAACATGATCGCGAACAATGATCCGAGTGCCGTGGGGAACATCCGGATCAAGCTCAACGACCGGCTGCGCGAGGGCGCGCTGACGCCGGGACTGAAGTCGAAGCTGGACGCGGCGCTGGATCGCGTCAAGGCCGCGTTCGACGCGCGGGGAACCTGACGGCCGGTGCGGCTCGCGGGTCGCGAGCCGCACCGGAACGGGGGTTGACAAACGCGTCTAATTAGGCTCTCGTATGGGAGCGCTCCCAGTGATCATGCTTGTCTGCCCTTGAAAACCCCGTCAGACCCAGCGGAAATACCTGAATCTTTCAGAACTCTTCGTGCAGATAAGTTCCGTATAAAGAGCTGTAAGCCAGGTGAAAGCAACCCGCAAGCCGACCTCCCTAGTGTTACTGATGTCCCGAGATCACTAGGAAGGCTTCCGTCCCAATGAGAATCGTTCGCCTCACTGTCGTCGCCGTCGCCGCGACCACGTTCCTGACCGCCTGCGGACTGGGAGCCAACACCGCGCTGTGCGCCGAGGCCACCAAGGCCCTGCTCGACTACACCTCTCAGGTCACCGGCGCGGGCACCGACATCGAGGCCATCAACAAGGCCAACACCGACCTGGCCGGCAAGCTCAACGACATCTCCGCCAAGGCCGACGGTGACCTCAAGAAGACCCTCGACACCATGGCCACCACCTGGGGCGACCTCAAGATCGACCCGGCCGACCCGAACTCCATCACCGAGTTCACCACCAAGAGCGCCAACTTCGACTCGGAACTGCGCGCCGCCTGCAGCTGACCCGGCTGGTCAACCATGACGTACGGCCCGCGCTCCGGGAGGTCTGGCGCACGGGCCGTACGGGTTTCTATGCAGGGTCAGGAGAGGTCGAATTCCCCGCCCTTAACCCCGTGCACGAAGGCGTCCCACTCGCCCGGGGTGAACATCAGCTTCGGACCGTCGGGGTCCTTGGAGTCGCGCACGGCGATACCGTGCTTGAGCTGGGCGACCTCGACGCACTGGTTGCCCTGGGTGTTCGATCGGGTGGCCTTCCGCCACGTAGCGTCGGCCAGATCCGTAGGCTGAACGCCCTTCATGCCATCTCCTTCTCGACCGATTCGATCTTCTCTCTGGACTTCTCCGGGCTGAGCGCGGCCGCGCGGAGATGATCGAAGACCGTGGCGTAGCGGCGCACGTCGTCGGCGCTCTCCAGGTAGAGCTCACCGCCCGCGCTCTCCAGGAAGACCACGTCCGAATCCTCGGGATGCGCGAAGGTGAGGATCGCCAGCGGGTTGCCCATCCCCAGGTACGCCCCCGCGTCGAACGGCAGCACCTGGATGGTGACGTTCGACTGGACGGCGATCTCCTGGAGCCTGCGCAACTGCTCGGCCATGACGTACGGTCCCCCGACGGGACGCCGCAGGGCTGCCTCGTCGAGAACCACCCAGAGTTCGAAGGCCGGGTCGGACAGGCGCCGTTGCCGCTCCAGCCGTACGGTGATCCGCCGCTCGATCTCTTCGGGGTCCTCCACGAGAGCCGCACCGATCACCGCGCGGGCGTACGCCTCGGTCTCCAGGAGTCCGGGCAGCATCACCGGCTCGTAGTTCCGGACACTGGCGGCTTCCGCTTCCAGTCCGACATACGGCCCGGGGAGCACGTCCCCGAAATGGTGCCACCACCCACGACGCCCGGCGTCCCGGATCAGCTCGAGCAGGGCGTCCCGCTCGTGTCCGTTGGCGCCGTAGAGAGCGAGGAGATCCCGCATGGTCCGGCCCTGCGGCCGGGTGTGCCCGGTCTCGATCCGATACACCGTGGAACTGGCCAGTCCGAGTATCTGGGCCACTTCTTCGCGTGAATAGCCCGCCTCACAGCGCATCCGGATGAGTTCGCCGGCCAGGCGCCTCAACCGGACCGAAGGACTACGTCCCACGCTCATAAGCGGACAACTCCCCACAAACGACACTTTGCAATATTGCATTCGCAGGATTGCAAAGATGTAATCCACGGTGCAGGATGAATCGAAGTCTGCCACGGACTCAAGTGAGCGCTGCCTTCATGGGTGCACAGGGAGTTATCAGGGAATGACAATTCTCAACCGCGCGGGGAGAACCGTGATCTCGCGACCCTATTTCGGGGACGCGGCGGAGGCGGGCGCGGCCCGCCGGTTCATCTCGCACTCCCTCGGCGCCGCCCATCCGTGCCGGGACGACGCCGTCCAGCTGGCCGGCGAGCTGATCTCCGAGTCGCTCCGCCACGCGGTCGCCTGCGGCGATCTCGCGGGCTACACGATCGCGGTCACCACCACGCGGGACACCTGCCGGGTGGTGCTCTCCGCGCAGTCCCGCTGCGCGTGCTGGACCCGGCCCGCGCTCGGCCGGGGCGTGCACCTGGTCTCCCAGTTCACCCCGCTCTGGGGGGCGATGACCACCGACCACGGCACCACCGTCTGGTTCGAGGTGACTAGATCACCTCACGAGCCCAGGCGTAGTCAGCCTTCCCGTTCGGATGACGGCGCACATGCGGGACCCTGACGAACGCCTTCGGTAGCTTGAAGCGGGCCAGGCGCTCCGCGCACGCCGCGCGCAGCACCTCGTCGGGCACGTCGCTCTGGACGACCGCCACCACCTCCTGGCCCCACCGCTCGCTTGGGCGGCCCACGACCACGGCGTCCACCACGCCGGGCACCTCGCGGAGCGCGACCTCGACCTCCTCGGCGTAGACCTTCTCGCCGGCGGTGTTGATCACGGTGGCCTCGCGGCCGTACAGCTCGACGGTGCCGTCGGCGCGGAGCCTGGCCCGGTCTCCGGGGATGGCGTAGCGCTCGCCCGCTATCTCCACGAACGTGTCGGCGGTCTTCTCCGGGTCGCCGAGGTAGCCCAGCGGGATGGGGCCGCCTCTGGCCAGCCAGCCGATCTCCTCGCCGCCGGGCTCCAGGCGCCTGGTCTTGTCCGCGCTCAGCACGACGGTGTCCGGGCCCGCCACGAAGGGCCCGCCGTCCAGGCGGACCGCGCTGTTGCCGGACTCCGAGGAGCCCAGGGTGTCCACGATCCGCACGCCGGGGATCAGTTCGGCCAGTCGCGCGGCCAGGCCGTCCCCGAGCATCGCGCCCGACGTGCCGATCATGCCCAGCGCCAGCCGGTACGGGCGCCGCTCCAGCTCCTCGGCCAGCGGGCGCGCGAACGCGTCTCCGACGATGATCGTGCCGGTCACCTGTTCGCGTTCGAGGGTGGTCAGCAGGCCCGCCGGGTCGAAGCGGTCCACCTGGTCCGCGATCACGACGGTGGAGCCGAGGCACCAGCCGCTGAGGGAGAACCACAGGCCGGTGCCGTGCATGAGCGGGGCCGCGGGGAGCACCTTGCGGCGGGCGGCCACGGCGTGGGCGACCAGCGCGTCCAGGGACGGGAACCGGACGCCGAGGGGTCCGTCGAGGAGGTCGCCGATGCGCCAGAGCACACCTTTGGGCATGCCGGTGGTGCCGCCGGTGTACATGATGTGCAGGTCGTCCGGGGTGGGCCGGACGGGGACGGGGTCCGGTGCGGCGGCGGCGATGGCCTCCTCGTAGTCGAGCGCGCCCGCGGGAGGCGGGTTGCCGGATTCGTCCGGCACCTGGATGAGGAGCGCGTCCTTGGCGGCCTTCTCCACGAGGGGCGCGAAGGTCGCGTGGTAGACGACCGCGCGGGGCTTCGCGTCGGCGAACAGGTAGGCGAGTTCGTGTTCGGTGTACCGGTAGTTCACGTTGAAGGGCACCGTGCGGGCCTTGTGGGCGGCGAGCAGGGTTTCCAGGTACTCGGGGCCGTTGTGCAGGTACACGGCGACGCGGTCGGGCACGCCCAGGCCGTGGCCGTGCAGCAGGTTCCCGAGCCGGTTCGTACGCTCGTGCACCTGCCGCCAGCTCAGCCGCCGGTCCCGCCAGACCAGGCAGTCCCGGTCCGGTACGGCTGCCGCGAGCGCCTCGTGCAACGTCGCCAGATCGAACACGCGAGGCCTCCAGAACAATCATCCAGAATAATCGTCGGGATCATTCTGGCATGACTCCAGGTTACGGGTGTTAACTGGCTGAAATGGGTATCAACCGCTCCATAGGCCGCATAACACGACAAACGGGGGCAAGATGCCTGACACTCCGAAGAAGAAGTCCGCCAAGGCCACGGGTAAGGCCAAGAAGGCCGCGATCAAGGAAGCCCGGACCGCCCGGCGGGAAGGCTCCCAGGACTCATCGGCCAGCCGCTCCTCGGCGGCACGCTCATCCTCTTCGCGCACGTCGGCGGCCTCGTCGACATCGCGCACCTCAACCACGCAGTCGACCTCGTCCACACCATCCTCGCGCTCACAGTCCTCGTCACCGTTCCGGGAGCCCCAGCGCCCCCAGCACAACTGACCCCTCCACACCACCCAGCCCGGGATGGCACCCCCATCCCGGGCTGCCTCGCATGTCCCCTCTTTGTCGCTGCGCGACGGCTTACCGTGGTTCTCCCACCCTTGTTCGCGCTCGCGCGCAGCCGGCCACACGGCCGGGCCCCCGGACACACGGCCGGGCCCCCTTGCGCAGGCCTCCGAAGGCGGCACAGTTGCTGCCCCACCCACCCACCCTTATTCGCGCTCGCGCGCAGCCGGCCACACAGCCAGGCCCCCGGACACACGACCATCGACCCCCTGCGGAGACCCCCAGAAGCGGCACGGGTGCTGCCCCACCCACCCCTTTCACGCTCGCGCAGCCTGACACACAGCCAGGCCCCCGGACGCGCGACCATCGACCCCCTGCCGAGACCTCCGGAAGCGGCACGGGTGCTATCCCCGTCGGCCAGCCTGCCCGGCCCTGGCTCTGCCTGCCGGTTCGGTGGGGTGGCGGGCGGGAACTGCCACTGCCGGCAAATCGCGCACGGGTATCCCGGTCGGAGTTACTCCGGGCGGGTACACCCCGTGAGGCCAGGCAGCCCGCCAGGGCAACGGGGTGGGCGGGCGGGAACAACCACCGCTGGCCAAAACGTGGAAACGTCCCCGCCAGAACCACACCCAGGCAGGGCAGGCCCCGCAGGCCTGGTCAACCCTCCAAAGCGCAGGGTGGGCGGTGGGGGAGATCGGTTCCGTCGTGATCGGCGGGCCCGGACGGGCTCCCCTTGAGATCAGCTGGGTCGCTGCCGCATTCTCAGACCATGGCACACGCGATTGTGCTGGACAGACCCCGCGTCGCCCCCGGCGGACTGTGTGACCGCGTCGCCCTGCTCGATGTCCGCACCTCCCCCAACCGGGCGATCTTCTGGTCGGGCGTGGACGCCGCCTACGCGGAGGAACTCGCCCGGACGCTCGGCGGCGAGACCATCGGAGCCGTCATGTCGCTGCGCGGGGTCGTGCTCCCGCCGTCCGCGCCGGGCGAGGAAGCCGAGGACGCGTGGGCGATGTTGTCGGCGCGGTTCGCGGTGGCCTGTTCCGGGGAGGTGCGGGTGATCCTGCCGATGGATTACGACCTGGCCACCCTGAACTTCTGGACGCTCATCGAGCGGCCATTACTGGAGCGCAACCCCCGGGTGACGCGAATCATCCGGATTGAGGCCCCCACCCGGATCACCGTGACAATCTTCGAACGGTGATTTCCCGGGATCGCATACATCGGTGTAATTCCCCAGATTCCCCCCGCCCCGATTTCCGAGTAACTAGGACTGCATTTCCCGCTATTTCCCTGTTACCCTACTCGCATCACCATTCCTGGGGGTCGGGTGACGTTGCTGCGAATACTCGGCAGGCTCGCCAACGAGGCGGACGCCGTACTGGCTCTGGGCATCGCGGTCGTGGTGGGCATCCTGGGTATCACGTCCGTCGCGTCGGAAGCAGTGACCGGAAATGCCGTTCTGGTCACATTGGGCGTGCTTTCCCTGTCGATTCTGCGGGACCGCTGGCGGCGGGCCGAGATGACCGAGGAGATCGTCGAGACGCTGCGCGGCATGGACGGCGTGGCCGCCGAGATGGCCCGCGCCAACACGGTGCTCGCGCAGGCCACGGTGGCGCTCGGCGAGCAGTCGCTGGCCCAGATCAGGTCACGTCGGGAGTCGGTGGCCGAGGAACTCGCCCGGGCGCGGGAGAACACCGGGCGGTGGCTGTTCCGCGGCGGCACCGGAACGTACATCCGCGCCGTGACCCTGCCGGAGCTGATTCGCCGCGCCCGTCTGGAACGCCGCCCGCTCAACGTCCGCCTGGAAATCCTGGACCCCACCGACTTAACCGTGTGCGATCGGTACGCCCGTTTTCGCCGCTCAGTCTCGGAACTCCCGGACGGAACCGGCGAAATATGGACGACCGAGCGCACCCAGCTGGAGTCGTACGCCACGATTTTCGCGGCCTGCTGGTACCAGGCCATGTACAGCCTGCTGGACGTGCGGATCGGCCTGGCCACCACCATGGGAATCTTCCGGTGTGATATGTCCGACGACAGATTGGTGATCACCCAGGACGACGGGCCCGCCATGGTCGTGCCCCGGCAGAGTTTCCTCTACGCCTCGTACGAAACCGAACTGCGGACCAGTCTCGATCAGGCCAGGCCGGTCCATCTCGATAAAGCAGACGGAATCGCGCTCAGCGCCGAGCCGACCGTCGATGAGGTCCTCCGGCTCTTCGACGCACTCGACGTCCCCTTGGTGGTTTCCCATGACCTCATACCGCAGATCGTCGCCAAGGCGATCCGGCCGAAGAACCCGTACTCCTGAGCGGACCGGCGGGCCGCACCAGGCCGGCGAACACGCGGCGGGCCTGCGGCGCATGCTGCTGGCCGCCTCCCCCGACGGCGCGTTCCTGGCCGCCGCGCACGACCTGCTCAGATCGAGCCCCGTCACGGTCCGGCACCCGCTCGGCTTCCTGTGCGTGCCCATGCACCGCGGCCCGAGGTTCGGCCTCTGCCTGCACGTCTGGTCGGACGACCTGGTGTTCGACGCGCCCACCACCTCCCCGGTGCACGCCCACAGCTGGGGCCTGACCAGCTACGTGCTCACCGGGACGCTCCGCAACGACCTGATCGACGTGGTGCCGGACGACACCGCGCCCACCCACCGGGTCTTCACCATCCGGCCCGGCTCGGCGGGGGACCGGCTGCGGCGCACCTCCCGGCTGGTCCGGCAGACCACGGTCGCCTCCGAGCACTTCGGCGCCGGCCAGTTCTACGGCCTCGCGGCGGGCCGCTTCCACGCCACCGCCGCCCTTGGCGCGACCGCCACACTTGTGATGGCCGACAACCATCGCGAGAACCAGGAACTTAGTCTGGGAGACGTAGCGGCGCCCTCACATGACGTGATCAGGCATCCCGGGGGACACGACGAACTGTGCATCGCGGCGAAAGTCTTGGGACTGGACCGGTGATCCCGGCGAGAAGGGCTTCAGGGATGCGGCGGGAGACGGTTGACCTTCAACAGGCCCGGTATGTGGCGATCGACGCGGCCGAGAGCGCCGGGAGCCTGCTGCGCGGCCGGTCCGACCGGCACTTCGACGTCTGGGCGAAGAGCGAGGGCGACCTGGTCACCGAGCTGGACCTGGCCGCCGAGCGGCTGATCGTGGACCGGATCAGGGCCCGCTACCCGCACCACCAGATCGTCTCGGAGGAGGCGGGCACGCTCAGCGGCGACGTGCGGTGGAACTGGCTGGTCGACCCGCTGGACGGGACCAACAACATCGCGATGGGCCTCAACGTCTACACGGTGGGGATCACGCTCTGCCTGCGCGGCCTGCCGGTCGTGGCGGCGGTGCACGAGCCGGGCTCCGGGCACACCTGGTCGGCCGTGCGCCACCAGGGCGCGTTCGCGGGCCGGGACCGCCCGCTCGTCCGGCGGGAGCGGCCCCCGCGCAGCCGCCCGACGCTGGCGTGGAACCAGGGCTACCGGGTCACGCCGGAGGACCCGACCGCGACCGCGCTGCGGCTGGTGCTCGACCGGGAGTCCACCCGGGTGCTGCGGCTGTGGGCGCCGCTGCTGAGCTGGGTCATGCTGGCCAGGGGCGACCTGGACGGCATCGTCGGCTACGAGATCGGCGAGCTGGACCTGCACGCGGGCGCGCTGATCGCCACCGAGGCGGGCCTGCGGGTCACCGACCCCTCCGGGCGCGCCTTCGACCCGCGGGTGGGCACGCTCACGGAGGACCGCTCGCTGGTGGCGGGCACCGGGGAGGCCGTGCCCTGGCTGCTGGAACTGTGGTCCGCGGCCGAGAAGCTCAGCAGCCGGGTGCCCGACCTGTGGGACAGCTGATCACTCGACGGTGATCACCTCGCTGTAGGAGTCCGGGGTGGCGCCGCGGAAGACCGCCCGATGCGCGGAGATCGCCGGGTGGGCGGACTTGGGGACACGCCACACGTGCAGGTCGTCGGAGACGTCCAGGTCCACGGGCGCGACCGGGGTCCAGGCCCACGCCGGGCCCTGGTGGCGGAACAGCCAGCCGCTCTCCACCAGGTGGTCGGCGCCCAGGCCGAGCACGGGCAGGCCGGTGGTCTCGTCGCCGTCCAGGTCGAGGAGGACCTGGTGCACGTCGAAGGCGGTGCCGTACCGGACGGAGTAGACGACCGAGTCGGGGCCGATCTCGCCCGCCGGGTCGGTGATGGGGGCGCTTCCGGCCGTGGCGGTGGTGACGGTCAGGTCGGGTCCGGACGCGCCGCCCGCGTCGTTCCTGGCGACGACCGTGAAGGTGTACGGCGTGGCGGGGCTGAGCGCGCCGACGGCGAGAGCCGTACCGGGGGTGGTGGAGATGAGGCGGCCGTCGCGGTAGACGTCGTAGGCGTGCGCGCCCGGGGAGGCCGTCCAGCTCAGGCGCAGCCCGGACGGGCGGATCTGGGCGGCGGCGAGGTCCTCCGGCGGCGCGGGCCGTACGCCGGGGCACGGGAGCGTGGAGAGCCGGGCCGGCGGGCTGAAGTGGGAGAGGTTGCCGGCGTGGTCCCTGGCCCGGACCCGGATCTCGTACGGCCGGCCGGACCTGAGCTGGGCGAGTTCGACGGCGGGGGTCGCGCCGAGGGTGCCGGTGACGTGCTGGCCGTCCACGTAGACCTCGTACGCGACGGCGTCCGGCGACGCGGACCAGCGCAGCGACAGGCTGACCAGGTCGCGGCGGACCGCCTCCGGCTGGCCCGGACGGGACGGCGGCACGGTGTCGGTGGCCTGCGCCGCCTGTTTCTCGGCCGCCAGGTAGTCGTCGCCGGGCAGGGTGTCCCAGGGGTTGGCGAGGACGTCGGGGGTCACGTACATGTATCCGGCGTTGCGTTGTTTGCCCAGGTTCATGGCCTCGGCCGGGGCGGGGGCGTCGTGGACGAGGTGCCAGAAGCGGCGGGGGTCCTGGGTGAGCTGCCACTGCGGGGGCTGCCAGCCGCGGTAGGTCTCCAGGTCGCCCTCGAAGGAGACGAGCACGTCGGCGACGTCGGAGAAGCATTCGGGCACGCCGGTGCCGGGGTTGGCGGCCAGGCGGGCGGCCGGGTCGTACCGGCGGGTGAAGGCGCGCAGGTCGCGGTAGCCGTCGGCGGAGGCGCAGTCGTCGGCGACCTCGTCCAGGAAGACGCCGGTCAGGCCGTGCTCGCCGTAGAGGCGGTACCAGGCGGCGATCTCCTGCTGGGTCTGGGCCAGCCAGGCGGCGCGGCCGGTCTCGCCGAACCGGGTGACTCTGCCGGTCCGCCCGAGGTAGCCGGTGGTCACGTAGCCGAGCACGGTGACGCCGCGCTCGTGCGCCGCCCGCATGGCCTGCGCGAGCTCGGCGTCCACGGTGCGTCCCGGCCCGGAGACCGGGTTGGCGACCGCGATCCCGGGGCCGCTCAGCCGCCCCCAGGTGGCGGGCGCGAAGTACGCGGGCACCCCCAGCAGCTGGCCCACCTCCGTGCTGGGAACGGGCGGCGATAACAGGACGAAGGATGCGATGACCCGCAGTAGCAGCATGAGCACAGAAGGTTAGTGGCAATAGCTCACCGGGCGCGCGAACAACCGCGAAGCCGCTGTCCCGCGCAACCCGAAAGTGATTCATATCGTCACGCCGAACTGTGATCCTCGGCTAGCTTGGGCGCGTGCGCCCGACCATGGTGGCCTCCGTTGCCCTTCTTCTCGCCGCTCCCGCCGTCGCCGGCTGCGCGCCGGAGGCGGAAGTCCCGGTGTCGAAGGCGGCCTCGTTCGTCTCCGAGGCCACGCCCTCCCCCACCCGGACCGCGCGCAAGCCCGTGCTCGTGCCCAAGGGAGTGACGGCGGGCTACGTCGTCTTCGACCGCCAGGCCCGCAAGGTGACCGTCTTCCGGAACGTGCACAAACGTTTCCGGTCCGCCTCGGTCGTCAAGCTGCTGATCGCCATCGACCACCTTGAGGACGTCGCCAAGCCCGACCTGGCACTGCTCCAGCCGATGCTGCGCGTCAGCGACGACAACGCGGCCACCGCCCTGTGGCGGCGCGGCGGCCAAGGCAAGATCATTCTGCGGATGTCCAAGCGCCTCGGCCTGACCGACACCGGCCCGCCGCCCGCCGACAAACCGGGCTTCTGGGGTTACACCGCCATCAGCGCGCTCGACATCGCCAAGGTCTACCGCTACCTGCTGGAGAAGGCCGAGCCCAAGGTCCGCGACACGATCATGACTCAGCTGCGCAAGGCCGGCCAGTGCGGCAGCGACGGCTTCGACCAGTTCTTCGGCATTCCCCGGGCCGTGCCCAAGCCCTGGGCGGTCAAGCAGGGCTGGTCCGGGTACGGCTCAGTGCCGCCCTCCACGTGCGTACGCGCCCGCGCCGCGTCGGCCGACGTGGACTTCGTGCACCCGGTCCTGCACACCACCGGCGTGCTCGGCGACCGCTACATCATGGTCCTGCTGACGACCCAGACCACCCCCTGGGCCGACGCCACGAAGAAGATCACCAAGCTCGTCGGGGACGTCTACCGCGCCGCCCTCTAGGTCTCGCCTCTGGTGAGGGCCTTCTCGATGCCGGAGACGCGGTCGGCGAGCAGGCCGATCGCGCCCACCGCCCGGCTCATCGGGTCGTCGCCGTCCCCGCCGAGGGCGCGCTCCCTGAGGTAGCCGGCCTTGACCTCCGCCCACCGGGCACTCTGGGCCGGGCCAAGCGTGCCGCGCAGCTCGGCCAGCTTCAGCAGGTTGGCCTCCGCGCCCGAGGTGAGCGTCTGCGCCTCCCCCAGGTAGTGATCGTCGATCATGGCGTTGAGCTCGGTCTCGTTCATCACCGGCACCACCCGCTGGGCGAGCTTGTTCATGTTCCGGTACGAGCCCTGCAGCAGGAACGGCGGCTCGGTACGGCTGGCGTCCGCCTGCGCAGCCGACGCGATGTAGGCGCGGTTCACCGCCAGCACCACCTCCTGCACGCGCAGCAGGTTCCGCAGCACGCCCAGCACCTGCTCCAGCTCGGCCGCCCCGTACGGATGGTCGAGCTGGTCGGCGTTGCCCTCGCCGCGCGCGAGCCGTACGAGCTGGGCGATGTCGCCGCGGTCGGCGCCGGGGGCCAGCACGTCGTTGGAGGTCAGCGCGTTCTCGATGTAGCTGAGCGCGAACAGCTCGTCCCTGCCGGACAGGACCTCGCCGAGGTTCCAGACGTCGGCCCGGTTGGCCAGCATGTCGGGGATGCGGAACCGCTGCCCCGACTCGGTGTACGGATTGCCCGCCATGCACACCGCGAAGCGTTTGCCGCGCAGGTCGTACGTCCGGGCGCGCCCGTTCCAGACGCCCTCCATCCGGCGCTGCGCGTCGCACAGCGAGATGAACTTCTGCAGCAGCTCCGGCGAGGTGTGCTGGATGTCGTCCAGGTAGAGCAGCACGTTGTTGCCGCACTCCAGCGCGAACGAGATCTTCTCGATCTCCTGCCGCGCGGTCGCGCTGGGCGCCTCGGCCGGGTCCACGGAGGTCACCGTGTGACCGAGCGCCGGGCCGTTGACCTTGACGAAGACCAGCCCGAGGCGGCCGGCCACGTACTCCATCAGGGTGGTCTTGCCGTAGCCGGGCGGCGAGATGAGCAGCAGCATGCCCATCTGGTCGACGCGGTTCCCGTCCCCCAGCTGCTTGGCCAGGTTGTCGCCGATCAGCGGCAGGTAGACCTCGTCCAGCAGCCGGTTGCGTACGAAGGCGTTCATCACGTTCGGCCGGAACTCCGCCAGCCGCAGCCGCAGCCGCTCCGCCTCGACGAGTTCGCCCCGCCGGCGCTGGTAGTCGCGGTAGGCGGGCATGCGCTCGTCGCGGAACCGCCGGGTGCGCGCCAGGATCTCGTCCAGCCGAATCTCCAGCCGCCGCCCGTCGATGCGGGGGTGCGCGCCGAGCAGCCCGTCGGCCGTGCCGGTCAGCGCCGCCGACGACTCCTGCCGGGGCAGGTCGCACAGGAGCACCGCGACCGCCTCCGGCAGCAGGTCCGTCCCGCCGGCGGTCGTCGCGTAGGCGGTCAGCCAGGCCAGGGCGAGCTGGTGGCGGGCCCACAGGTCGAGCGTGCCCAGTTCCCCGGTGAGCGCCGCCGCCCGTTCCGGTCCGAGTGAGCCGCGGAATCTGTCCAGGAATGAGCGGACTTCGGCGCTGGTCACGAACCCGTCGGCGTGGTCGGCCAGTTCCTCGACGAGATACTCGGCCGCGTCCTGGTCGGCCGTGAGCCCGTGTTCGCCCGCGAAGGCGGTGACGGCCTCGGCCAGTTCGCCGCGCAGCTCCGCGATGGCCGCCGCCGTCCCGCCGAACAGCTCCCGGGCCCGCGCGAGCGAGCGCGCCCGTGTCGTCCAGCGGGCGCGGGCGGGCTCGTCCGTGCCGAAGGCCCAGAAGAACTGGGCGGCGGCGCGGGCCGGCGCGGGGTAGCGCAGCAGGCCGGCGCCCGCGTGCAGGTGGCGGAGCACGTCCAGGATCGCGGCGGCGTCGTGGTCGTGCACGCCCCGCTCGTAGCCCTCGTCGAAACGTTCCTCGGCGGCCCGCCGTACGTGCGCCAGCAGGTCGCCCTCGGGCGGGTTCCCGGCCGCGAGCACGGCGGTGGCCAGGTGCTCCGCGCGGTAGACCTCGGCGGTCTCGGAGATCAGGAGCTGGTTCCAGAACGGCCGGGTGTCCGCGAAGGCCGGGTCGGCGACGGGCGAGCGGTAGTCGGTGCCGGTGATGGCGAAGGCCAGGCCGCCCTCGTGCGGCACCAGGGTCAGGTCCGCGGGCTGGGTGTTGACGGCGAACCGGTGCCTGCCCAGCCGTACGGCGTCGCCGTCGAACAGGTCGAGGCGGTCGCGGAGGCTGCGCCCGGCCTCCTGGCGGGCGGCCCGTACCCGGCCGTCCAGCTCCTCGGCCCGCACCTGGTCGCCGAGTTCGCGCAGCTCCTCGGCGACCCCGCGCAGTTTGCCCACCATCGGGTCGGTGGCGAAGTAGGTGTTGACCTCGTCGAGGCTTGCCAGGGCGGCCGAGCGACGCCGTACGCTGCCGAGGATGCGGTCCGCGGACTCCACCAGGCGGTCGGCCCGGCGCGCCCGCTCGTCCAGCAGGGTCTGCTTGCGCGCCGAGAACGCCTCGTAGACGTCCTCCCGTTTGCGTTCCAGCTGGGCGAGGAAGTCGTCGAAGTCGGTGAACCGCGACTCCAGCCCTTCCAGCTGGAGCAGCAGCCGCCCGAGTTGCTCGTCGCAGCGCTCCGGCGTGCCGGACCCGGCGAGCGCGGCGGCGACGGCCTGTCCGAGCAGCGCGAACTCGGCGGCGAAGGCCGCGCGTCCCTCGCTGCCCAGCAGTTCGCGGCGGCGCGCGTCCAGGGTGGCCCTGGCCCGGTTGATCCCGGCCAGCACCGATCCGACGTGCTCCAGGATGGCGGTGCGCGCGGTGGCGTCGACGTCGAGCGTGCCGACGACCTCGACGAGGGTCTCCAGGCCGGTCGCCTGCCGGTCGAGCCGGTCGGTGACCGGTCCCGCCCCGGCCACGGTGGTGATCGCCTCCGCGTCGGCGGCCAGCCGGTTCACCTCGTCGTGGTAGCCGGTGAACGCGTCCGCGTCCCGCAGTTGCCCGACCACCCGCCCGGCGGTCGCGGCCAGCTCCTCGGCTAGGCCCGCCGCCATGCCGTCCAGCCGGGCCAGGTCCATGTGCCGCCGCTCCCGCAGCGTCACCAGGTGCCCCTGCGCCCGCCGCAGCTCGGCCAGCCGGGTCACCCCGTCCCCGTCGACGGCCTTGATCCGCGCCGCCGCCTCGTCCAGCGCGAGCACGGCCTGCGCGGTCATCTCCTGCACGTTCTCGAACTCGTCGAGCACCTGCTCGGCGGTGGCCCGCAGCGCGGTCAGCGGCTCCCGCAGCCCGTGCTCGCCCAGCCAGTGGTAGGCGTCGAAGGCCCGCTCGCAGGCCGCGATCAGCGCCTCGAAGACCGGCGCGGCCGGCGACATCTCCCGCACCATCCGGGTGATCGACAGGCAGTCCGAGATGCCCCGGACCAGCTCCCCGTTGCCGATCCGCTCCAGCGGCCCGGTCCCGGTCGGCGCCGCCGTCTCCGTCTGGTACGGCGTCTGCCACACCTGCATCGGATGCACCCGGGTCGGCTCGTCCGACACCGCCTTGAACACCACGAGCGTGCCGTCGTCGAACAGCGAGTAGCCGTGGCAGGAGATCGGCGTCGCCACCTCCTTGCGGATCACGTTGTACGGCAGCAGCAGCGAGCGCCCCTCCTCCCGGGCGTGGAAGACGTAGAGCACGTCCTCCTCGGCCCGGATGACCCGCTCGTACTCCAGGCTGGCCACGTCGGTCTCGAAGGTCTTCACGACGCCGGTCGTCAGGTAGTAGCCGCCCGGGAAGATGATCCCCTGGTCCTCCGGCAGCCGCCGGCACGCCTGCCCGATGCCGTCCAGCCGTACGACCTCCCTGGTCCTGGTGTTGAACACCAGGTACCGCCACTCGGTCTCCTTGTACGGCCTGATCTTCAGCAGGATCAGCGGCCCCACCCGCGCGTGCCAGACGTCCGCGTCGGCCAGGCTCTGCAGCGGCTCCGCCACCGGCTCCCGGTAGACGCCCTCCCCCGTCTCCGTGTTGTTCTCGACCTTGATGGTGAGGTCGCCGCCGACCGTCTCGACGAACACCTCGCCCCCGATCGAGATGTGCGGATGCCGTCCCAGCACGTGGTCGTCCCGGGTGGTCTCCACCCACTCGAAGTCGTGCGCGGGCGGGAACACGTGGTCGCGCTCGCCCCGGTTGTCCAGGTAGGTGAGCCCGCCGTCGTTGCCGACCGCCCAGCGCAGCACCCGGATGTCCTGCGGCCCGGTCTGGAAGACCGCCAGCAGCCGCCCTTCCACCCGGCGCAGCTGCAGCAGGCGCGTCTCCTTGTAGTACCGGTACAGCTCGCCGAAGTCCCGCTCGAACTGCGGGTCGGTGAACAGGCTGGGCGCGTCGTCGAACCGGAAGGCGTCCCCGTCCCGGGAGAACCGGTGGAAGGCGAAGACGTCCGCCACCGCGGTCTGCGGCTTCAGCCCGATGAACACGTTGTAGCCGAACACCATCGTGTCCCCGGCCGAGACGATGTCCCTGGGCACGCAGTTGTTCTCGGTCCTGATCCGCTCGGTCCCGATCAGCCGCAGCTCGGAGCTGCCGAACACGCCGAGCCGCCGCTGGTTGAGCTGCTCCGCCGCGGCGGCCAGCTCGCCGGCCTGCCCGGCCAGCCGGGCCCGCAGGATCTCGTACGTGCCCGCGTCCAGACCGGCCGTCACGACATCGGCCTTCTCGACATCGGCCTTCTCGACATCGGCGGTCACGACTTGGCCGGGTCGAGCGCGGCGACCGTGGCCATGGGGGCCTCGGCCACGCCGAGCCGCTGCGCGGTGGTCAGCAGCTCACGCAGCTTGTCGGTGTCCGCGCCACCGGTCTGGATCAGCCGCAGCAGGAACGCCGACAGCGTCAGGTTCCGCACGTCCGCGCTGTCCACCCCATTGACGATCTTCGCCAGGTCGTCGGCCAGGCTCCCCGTCCCGTTCAGGTACGGCGCCGCGATCGACCGCGCCGCCTCGGAGCTGTCCAGGAACCCGTCCACGCTCTTGCCCAGCGCGACCGAGCCGACCAGCTTGTCCAGGAACACCGAGTCGCCGCCGACGATGTCGATGCTGGCCTGCTGGAGCCCCGCGGAGAGCACGGCGGCCTGCGCCTCGGCGACCTCGCGATGCGCCTTGACCCCGGCCAGCCGGATCTCCTTCTCGGCCTCAAGGCGCAGCCGGTACTCCTCGTGGCCCCGGCCCGCGTCGGTCATCGCGGCGATCGCGGCGGCCTTCTCGGTCAGGCCCTCCGCCTCGGCCTTCAGCTTCTCGCCCACCATCATGGCGGCGGACAGGGCCTTGGCCTGCTCGCCGTCCGCCTCGGCCTTCAGCCGCTCCCGGGTGCCCTCCGCGCTCGCCAGGGCCTTCTCCCGCTCGACGGCGGCCTGGGCCCGGCCCACCTTCTCGATGGCGGCCGCGTCCCGCTCCTTGACCTGCACCTCGGCCAGGCCGGCCGCGGCCGCTTCGGCCTGCACGCCCTCGGCCAGCCGGATCTTGGCGCGGGCGTCCAGCTCGGCCGCCTGCTGCCGGGCCTCGGCCAGCACCAGTTCCTCGCGGGCCCGGAACTTGGCGGCCTGCTCGGCGGCCTCGGCCGCCTTGATGTCCTTGACCAGGTTCTCCTGGGCCTCGGCCTCGGCGCCGATGATGACGGCCTGGCGGGTGCGCTCGGCCTCCTCCACCACGCGCAGCCGCTTGATGTGCTCCTCCTGCTCGGCCACCGTCTTGTCGACCGCGATGCGCTCCCGCGTCACCTCGGCGATGGCCCGCCTCTCGACCTCGATCTCCTTGTCCTTGGCGATCGTGGAGAGTTCGGTCTCCCGCTCCCTGGCGATCACCTCGAGCAGGCGGTCCTTCTCGATGCGCTCGGTCTCGATGGCGATGACCCGCTCGCGGTTCTTCTGCGCGACGGCGATCTCCCGGTCCCGGTTCTGCCGCTGGATGCCCAGCTGCTCGTCCGTCCGCACCGCCGCGGCCTCGGCCTTGAGGCGCTCCTCGGCGCGCACCTTGGCGGTCTCCGCCTCCTCGCGCGCCTGCATGGTCTCGACCTCGCGCTTCTGCTTGGTCTCCGCGTCGGCCTGGCGGCGCTCCAGCTCCAGGATGGCCTCCCGGGCGTCCACGTTCTGCCGGGTGATCTCCTTCTCCTCGTTGCGCTGGAACTCGTTGGTGCGCACGTGCTCGATGGCGGTCAACTCGGTGATCTTGCGGATGCCCTGGGCGTCCAGGATGTTGGCCGGGTCCAGCTTGGCCAGCGGCGTCTGCTCCAGGTAGTCGATGGCCGCGTCCTCCAGGCTGTACCCATTGAGGTCGGTGCCGATGACGCGCAGGATCTGGTCCCGGAACTCGTCCCGCTTGGTGTACAGGTCGACGAAGTCCAGGTGCTTGCCGACCGTCTTGAGCGCCTCGGAGAACTTGGCGTTGAACAGCGTCTGCAGGGTGCCCTCGTCGCTGGCCCTGGCGGTGCCGATGGCCTGGGCCACCTTCACCACGTCCTCCGCGGTCTTGTTGACCCGGACGAAGAAGGTGATCCGGATGTCGGCCCTGATGTTGTCCCGGCAGATCAGCCCCTCGTTGCCGGACCGCTCGATCTCGATGGTCTTGACCGAGATGTCCATCACCTCGGCCTTGTGCACCACGGGCAGCACGACCGCGCCCGTGAACGTCACGTCCACCCGGCGCACCTTGGAGACGATCAGCGCCTTACCCTGCTCCACCTTGCGGAACAGGCGGCTGATGATGAACACCAGACCGATCACGATCAGCAGGATGACGGCGACTAAGATGCCGAACCCGGCGGAGATGACGTCCATTCAGAGTTCCCCCTCGTAGGGCATGACCCAGAAGAACTCGCCTTCCGCGTCATAGTCGAAGATCAGCGCGGTGCCGCCCGCGCGGAAGGTGTCGGTGCCGGTCTGCCGGACCTGGATCACCGCGGAGGAGCCGTCCTCGGCGTGCACTTCGGCTTGGCCGAAATCCCGGGTCACCGTGCTGGTGCGGAGCACGCAGAGGCGGCCGACGAAGTCCGTACGGGACGGCGCCCGGACCGCGGGCAGCGCCTTGCGCACGGCGGACAGCAGCAGGCGCGCGCTGAGCCAGCCCCCGGCCAGCGCGACGGCGAGCACGGCGACCCGGGCCGGGCCACCAGTGAAGAGATGTGTTCCGGCGAGCGTGACGAACCAGGCCACGGCCACGAAAAACGAGACCGCCGCGGCCATCGGAATGCTCAGCAATTCGCCGTCGTCCAGATCGGCCAGCCCGGTCACCACGAGCACCCAGAACACCAGCACGACCAGCAGCGCGAACGTGAACAGGACGGCGGGAAACTCCAGCGCCGTTTCCACCAAGTCGCTCATGCCGCCCTCCGGCCGTCGCCAAGCCCCCTGGACAGCTGAACGTGAAATCTACTTACACGGGTTCCGGAGATCAATATTTCATCTGATTTCTGTCCTTATGGGACTACGGCCGATGAGTCGGGGTTCAGATGGTTCACCTAGAGTTACCCCATGGGCATGGTGAGTACGGTCGGTATGGTCCTGCACCCGAAGCGGGACTCCAGAGAGGCCATCCAGACGATCATCGATTGGGCCAGGAGCCGCGACGTGACCGTGCTCGGCCTGCACGAGGAGGTCGACCGCATCGACTGCAGCGCCGTCCCCGTGGACGCGGCCGCGCTCGCCGGGCGCTCCAACCTGCTGGTGAGCCTGGGCGGCGACGGCACCATGCTGCGCGCGATGCGCCTCAACGCCGGCCGCAGCACCCCCGTGCTCGGCGTCAACCTGGGCAAACTCGGCTTCCTCGCCGAGATCGACGTGCACGAGCTCCAGCCCGCCCTGTCCGCCATCGACAACCGCCAGTACACGATCGAGCCGCGGATGGCCATCCAGGCCATGCTCCCCCGGGAGGGCGAGCGGCGGGCCTTCAACGACATCGCCCTGGTCCGCACGCCCGGCGACGGCCTGGCCGCCGTGTCGGTCTCGGTGGAGGGTCACCCGTTCGTCCGGCTCGCCGCCGACGCGGTCATCGTGGCCACCTCGACGGGGTCCACCGCGTACAGCTTCTCGGCCGGGGGGCCGATCGTCTCGCCCACCGTGGAGGGCTTCCTGGTGGTGCCCGCCGCCGCCCACTCCACCTTCAACCGGGCCCTGGTGCTCTCCATCGACGAGGAGGTCACCCTGGACGTGCTGCCCTCCAGCGGTCGCCTCGCCGTCGAGGTGGACGGCCAGGTCGGCGGCCACCTCGACCCCGGCGAGTCGATCACCGTGAGCGCCCGGCGTTCGGCCGCCCATGTCGTACGGCTCGGCACCACCACCTTCTACGAGCGGGCCCGGCGCAAGCTCCGGGTGAGCGGCAGCGCCGAAGCCGATTAGTTATTCGGCGTTTTCCGGAAAAAGCCAGCACCCGCCCTTATCGTTTGGTTTCGTTGTGAAGTGACACGAGCACAGACGGTGACCATGGGAGGGCCGATGGCCGAGACGCCGCGCCGCGCCGCCGTCCCCGGCGAATTCACCGCCCTCGCCCAAGACGACCGGTTCCGCCTGCTCAGGACCAGGTTCCGCCGCCTGGCCTGCACGCTCGTCGCGTCCTTCCTGGGCTGGTACTTCCTGTACATCGCGCTGTCCGCGTTCGCCCGCGACTTCATGGCCCGCCCGGCCTTCGGCCACATCAACATGGCCCTGCTCCTCGGCGTGCTGCAGTTCGTCTCGACCTTCCTGCTGGCCTGGCGCTACACCCGGTACGCCCGCCGCATGCTGGACCCGCTCTCCGCGCAACTGCGCGACGAGGCGGGCCGCCGCCAGGCCGAACGCGAGCACATCGAGCGGGTCATGGCCGAGCGCCGGCGGATCGAGAACTGGACGAGGGGCTGACATGCACAGCGACGGCCGTTTCCTGACGTTCGGCCTGTTCGTGGTGTTCATCCTGATCACCCTGGGCATCACTCTCTGGGCGCGGGCCAACACCCGTGACGCCGACGACTTCTACGCCGGTGGCCGGGCCTTCTCCGGACCGCAGAACGGCCTCGCCCTCGCCGGTGACTACATGTCCGCCGCGTCCTTCCTCGGCATCGCCGGCATCATCGCCCTGTCCGGCTACGACGGCTTCCTCTACTCCATCGGCTTCCTGGTCGCCTGGCTGCTGACCCTGCTGCTGGTCGAGCTGATGCGCAACGCGGGCCGCTTCACCATGGCAGACGTGCTCTCCTACCGGGCCAGGCGGCAGCCTCGGGTGCGCACCGCCGCCGCCGTCTCCACCGTCACCGTCTCGGTCTTCTACCTGCTGGCCCAGATGGTCGGCGCGGGCGCGCTGGTCTCCCTGCTGCTCGGCATCCACCCCGGCGAGACCTTCCTCGGCCTGTCCGCCGGCTCGGCCAAGGTCCTGACCATCATCGTGGTCGGGATGATGATGGTCTTCTACGTCACGTACGGCGGGATGAAGGGCACCACCTGGGTGCAGATCATCAAGGCCGTGCTGCTGATGGCCGGCACGACCGTGCTGACCGTGCTCGTGCTCGGCCGGTTCGGCTTCAACCTGAGCGACATGCTCGGCGCCGCCGCCGAGGCCAGCGGCCGCTCCGCCGACTTCCTCCAGCCGGGCCTCAAGTACGGCAGGGAGATCGAGGGC
This sequence comes from Acrocarpospora phusangensis, assembly GCF_016862995.1. Classification (GTDB taxonomy): domain Bacteria; phylum Actinomycetota; class Actinomycetes; order Streptosporangiales; family Streptosporangiaceae; genus Acrocarpospora; species Acrocarpospora phusangensis. The sequence continues at coordinate 28,137 of NZ_BOOA01000031.1, read as the reverse complement.
GACCCGCTGCGCACGCTCATCAACAAGCTGGACTTCATCAGCCTGGCCGTCGCCCTGGTGCTCGGCACGGCCGGGCTGCCGCACATCGTCAGCCGGTTCTTCACCGTGCCCGACGCCCGCGCCGCCCGTACCTCCGTGAACTGGGCGATCGGCCTGGTCGGCCTCTTCTACCTGATGACCCTGGCCCTCGGCTTCGGCGCCACCGCCGTCGTCGGCCAGGAGGCCATCACCGCCCAGGACCCGGCGGGCAACACCGCCGCCCTGCAACTCGCGCACACCCTCGGCGAGTTCGCGGGCGGGCCGCTCGGCGGCGACATCCTGCTCGCCTTCATCGGCGCGGTCGCCTTCGCCACCATCCTGGCCGTCGTCTCCGGCCTGGTGCTGGCCTCCTCCACCTCGCTCGCGCACGACTACTTCGGGCACGTGCTGATGCTGGGCCGGCCGCGTGAGTCGCAGGAGGTCGCGGTGGCGCGGTTCGCCGCCTTCCTGGTCGGCGCGCTGGCCGTGGTGCTGGCGGTGGTGGCCAGGAACCTGAACGTGGCCTTCCTGGTGGCGCTCGCCTTCGCCATGGCCGCCTCCGCCAACCTGCCCGCCATCGTGCTGTCGCTGTTCTGGCGCCGGTTCAACTCCACCGGCGTGGTCGCAGGAATCTACGGCGGGCTGCTCGGCTCGCTGCTGCTGATGGCCTTCTCCCCCGTGGTCTCCGGCAAGATCGACCCGGCGACGGGGGCCAGCCTGTCACTGCTCCCCGCCGGAGTGGACTTCCACGTCTTCCCGCTGGAGAACCCCGGCCTGGTCTCCATCCCGTTCGGCTTCCTGTGCGCCGTCGCCGGCACCCTGCTGAGCAGGGAGAAAGCCGACCAGGAGCGGTACGACGAACTGTCGGTCCGCGCTTTGACCGGCACCGGCTCGCACCGGGCCGCGCACCGCCGCCCGCCCAGGCGCAAATAATTCTCATTTCAATGAACCGCTCACCGCTCGGGACCGTTGTGACCAACGAGTGTTCCTCTGTGCCGAAATCCGGCGTCCGGCGGGGCTTCTCCAGATAGGGCGTTCCACGCTGTTCCAACACGGGTCACAGCAAGCGGCCGTCAAGGGACATGCAACCCGGGTCGTCTATCACTTGAGTCGTACAGGCGTGGGGCCTGGGGGAACCGAAACGACCTGCAGGATGAGAGGAAGCCGTGAGCTTGGTACAAGGGCTGGAGACCTTATCAGCCGACTTCGGCGACGGCATCGAATTCACGCTCGTCGCCGGCGAACGCGCGCTCTACGTGGACGGGGACCTGCAGGCGGCCAGACGGTGGTTCGACGACGCGTACCGGATGGCGCAGGGGGAGGACAACTCCATCGCGATGGCACGGGCCGCGCTCGGGCTCGGCGGGGTCTGGGTGCACGAGCACCGCACCACCGTCGACGCCGGCCTGGTCCGGATGCGCCAGCGGCACGCCCTGTCCGGCATCGACCCGCGCTCCACCCTCGCCCTCCGCCTGCGGGCCCGGCTCACCGGCGAGGAGGACTACCGCAACGGTGAGCACGCCGCCATCATCAAGGTCGTCGCGGAGGCCCGCAGGGCCGGCGACGCGCAGGCCCTCGCCGAAGCCCTCAGCCTGGCCCACCACTGCCTGCTCGCCCCCGAGCACGGCATGCTCCGCGCCGACCTGGCCGAAGAGCTCGTCGCCCACGCCGGGAGCACCGGCCGCCGCGGCGACCTGCTCATGGGCCTGCTCTGGCAGACCGTGGACCGCTTCCTGGCCGCCGACCCGCACGCCGAGCGCGCCCTGGAGGAGCTGCGCGGCCGGCTGGACCTGCACGACCACCGCGCCGTCGGCTTCGTGGTCAGCGCCATCGACGTCATGCTCGCCATCAGGACCGGCCGCTTCGGCCACGCCGAGACCCTCGCCAACGTCGCCGCCGAGCGCGGCGCCACCGCCGGCGACGTCGACACCACCGGCTGGTACGGCGGCCAGCTCGGCACCATCCGCTGGTACCAGGGCCGGATCGCCGAACTCGTCCCGGTGCTGATGGAGATGGTCAACTCGCCGATGCTGAGCGCCGTCGACAACTCCTACTTCGCCGCCCTCGCCGTCGCCGCCGCCAGCAACGGCGACAAACGGCTCGCCGCCGGCATGGTGGCGCGCCTGCGCGGCCGCGACCTCGGCGACCTGCCCCGCTCCAGCAGCTGGCTCACCACCATGTACGGCATCGTGGAAGCCGCCCACCTGCTCGACGACGCCGAGACCGCGGCCCAGGCGTACCACCTGCTCACCCCGTTCGCCCGGCTGCCCATGATCGTGAGTCTGGGCGTCTCCTGCTTCGGCTCCACCCGGCACACGCTCGGCATGGCCAGCCTCACGGTCGGCGACGTGGACCGGGCGGTGGAGCATCTGCGCGGGGCCGTACAGGACAATCTGGCGCTCGGGCACTGGCCGGCCGCGGTGCTGTCGCGGTGGCGGCTCGGGCAGGCGCTCGCCCGGCGCGGCGGCCCGAACGACGAGGCCGCCAACCGGGAGCTCGCGCAGGCGCAGGAGGAGGCGGACGAGCTCGGCATGCTGCTGCCGGCCGCTCCGGAGGCGCGCACCCCGGTCAAGTCCAAGGACGCCGGCAAGTGCCGCCGCCACGGCCGCCACTGGCTGATCGAGCTCAGCGGCCGCAGCGTGCTGGTCGACCACAGCGTCGGCATGCGCCACCTGGCCACCCTCATCTCCAACCCCGGCAGTGAGATCCGCGCCACCGACCTGGCCGCCGGGCCCGGCATGACGGAGGGCGAGACCGACACCGGGCAGCCGCTCCTGGACGAGCAGGCCAAGCGCACGTACAAGCAGCGCCTGGCCCAGTTGCAGGCCGAGATCGACGAGCTGGAGTCGCAGCACGACCTCGGCCGCACCGAGGCGCTGCGCGCCGAACGCGACTGGCTGGTCGACGAGCTGGCCGCCGCCACCGGCATGAGCGGCCGGGTCCGCCGGTTCACCGGCAGCGAGGAGCGCGCCAGGATCGCCGTCGGCAAGGCCATCCGCCGGGCCCTGGCCCGCATCACCGAGGCCGACCCCATCATCGGCGAGGAACTCCGCACCACGGTCCAGACCGGCCTCCGCTGCTGCTACCGCCCCTCGGACCGCTAAGAGGCCCAAACGGGACGAAACCCGGTCGCTCTCGGCGGTGCCGCGTGAACCGGCCAAGCCTGCGTCGACGGCGCTGGATGACGGCGAGAATCGTCGGCTTTGGGTCGCTCTGTTGGGTGTGTGAGGCCTCGCCGGCGGGGTTCCATCGGATGGAACGGGATGTCACGCCTTCCTGATGAGGGAGGCGGCCGGTGGGCCCGCACCCGGGACCACCGCTGCCGCCGTCCCTGACCGTGGCGGCCATGCTGTCGTGAACAGGGGGAATGGATGCGCAACCCGCAGGGACTACGTGTTCCGATCCGACTGGACCGAAGCCTGCCCACCCCGCTCCACGACCAGATGGCGGACCAGCTGCGGCAGGCCATCGACTCCGGCCAGCTGGCCGCGGCCACCCGCATGCCGTCCACCCGGACCATGGCCGAGGTGCTCGGGATATCGCGCGGGGTCGCGCTCTCCGCGTACGAGATCCTGTTCGCCGAGGGGTACGTCACCGGCAAACACGGCTCCGGCACGTACGTGGCGACCCGTACCCGCGCCGAGAACGACCGCACGCCCCGGACCGCCCCCTCGGCGCCCGCGCGAGGCCCGGTCGACCTGACCCCGGGCCGGCGCACCGCCGAAGCCTTCCCCATCGCCGCCTGGCGCGCGGCCTGGCGCCGCGCCAGCCACCACGCCCCGCCCGCCGACGAGCCGCCCCTCGCCGGCCTCCTCGAACTCCGCTACGCGATCGCCGCCCTGCTCCGTGACACCCGCGGTCTCGTCCTCGATCACCACGAGATCATCGTCGTCTCCGGGTACGCCGAAGCCCTCCGCCTCGCCCTCCCCGGCGGCGGCGAACGACCGGTCACCGTCGCCCTCGAAGACCCGTCCCCCGCCGGCTTCCGCAACGCGCTGGCCCGGCACGCCACCGTACGTCCTGTGCCCGTGGACGGCGCGGGCGCCCGCGTCGACCTGATCCCGACCGGCTGCGACGCCGTCGTCATCTCCCCCGAACGCAACGACCCCCTCGGGGCCCGCATGTCCATGGAACGCCGCCACGCCCTCTCCGCCTGGGCCGCCGACCACGACGCCCTGATCGTCGAACCCGCCTTCGACGGCGTCTACAACCCGAGCGTCAACCCGCGCCCCAGCGTCCTCGCCTCCGGCGACCCCACCCGCACCCTCATGTACGGCTCGTTCAGCGACATCCTCACCCCGTCCCTGCGCCTGGCCTTCCTCGTCCTCCCCCGCCCCCTGGCGCCGACCATCCGAGCCCGCGTCCCGTACGGCCCCGAACCCCCGTCCGCCATGGCCCAGCAGGTCACCGCCGACCTGCTCCGCTCCGGCTGCGCCACCCGCCGCCTCGACCGCCTCTCCACCCTGTACGCCCAGCGCCGTACCCTCCTCCGCCAGTCCCTCGCCGCCTACCCCGACACCACCCTTCTCGGCTCCCACACCGGCACAACCGCCACCCTGCTCCTCCCACCCTCACTCCCCGCCGCCCACCTCACCCGCACCCTCCACGACCGGGGCGTCATCACCGCCACCCTCGCCGACTACTACCACCCCCACTCCCACCCCAAGAACGGCATCGTCCTCGGCTACGCCCACCTCGACGAAATGACCCTCCGCCGCGCCCTCCGCACCCTCACCACCACCCTCGACACCCACGGCCTCCCCCGCCACACCAGAACCGTCGCCTGACCGGCCGGATATCGGGAACCCTCGCTGTCAGAACGGCAGCTGGGCGCTGGCCAATCGATTGATCGAGACCGAGCGGACCGAGGCGACCATGGCGCGGTGCGAGGGTTACGGGCATGATCTGCCCGCCTCATCATCGGGACATGGTGCCGGAGAAGCTGACCTTTGACAGGCGGGCGCCTTCCAGGCCGAGTTCGCGCATCAGCCGGGCGACCGTGCAACGGGCCACGACGATCCCTTCCCGGTGCAGCTGCCGCCAGACCTTCCGGAATCCACGGACGCCCTAATTGTCCTGATGGACGCGGGCGATCTCCTTCTTCATCTCCTCATCCCGCAGCGCTCGGGCTGAGGGCTCGCGGTGGGAGGCCGCGTAGTAGGTGCTGGTTGCGATCTTCAACCCGTGGCCGGTCAGGACACGGCAGATCGGCTCGACCCCGAACCCTGCTTGAACTCGTCGATGAACGCACGAGCGCTTGTGTGGCCGGTCGAGCTCGGCCGCGAAGAGGGCCGACGCCGCCTTCAGGATCTCATTGGCCCGCTTCAGTTCGGCGTTCTCCGCCCGCAGCCGCTTGATCTCGGCCGCTTCCTGCGACGTCGTTCCCGGGCGCTGCCCGGCGTCCACCTGCGCCTTACGCGCCCAGATCCGAACCGTCTCCGGCGTCTTGACCCCCAGCTTGGCCGCGACCGCCTTCATCGCCGCCCACTCGGTCGAATAGTTCGGACGGACCTCGGCGACCATGCGCACCGCAGATCGAGCTGATTGAGATTCAACTACTCCCGCTGAGGATCTGAAATAGCCTCGCTGGAGTGTTGTGGGGCTTCGCCCTCGGTAGCTGCCGAGTCGGCTTTCTTAAGGACGTCGCTCTGTCCATCTGATGCCTTTTCTACGCGCCACCCAGTTGGCCACACCCGCTTCGCTTCCGACGCCGGAGATACCGCCGCCCCGTCGAGATCGACATTCCTGGATTGCTCATCCTGACTAAACACGGCGTGCCCGGAGAAGGCCGCCCCGCCGAACACGGCACCCTCGGAGAAGGTGGCCTCGTCGAACGTGACGGACTCGGAGAAGGTCACCCCGCCGAACCTGACGGACCTGGAGAAAGTCACCTCGTCGAACCTGGTGGGACCGGAGAAGGTCGCCTTGTCGAACAAGGCGTCCTCGGAGAAGGTCGCTTCGTCGAACGTGGTGTACCCGGAGAAGATCGCCCCGCCGAACACGGCGTACCCCGAGAAGGTCGTCCCGCCGAACCTGGCGTCCTTGGAGAAGGTCGCCCCGTCGAACCCGGCGGACCCGGAAAAGGTCACCTGGTCGAACACGGCGTACCCGGAGAAGGCCGCCCGACCGAACACGGCGGACCTGGAGAAGGCCGCCTGGCCGAACGTGGCGTACCCGGAGAAGATCGCCCCCTCGAACCCGGCGCCCTCGGAGAAGGTCGCCTGGCCGAACCTGGTGTACCCGGAGAAGATCGCCCCTTCGAACCTGGCGGACCCGGAGAACGTCGCTTCGTCGAACACCGCGGACCCGGAGAACGTCGCCTGGTCGAACGTGACGGACTCGGAGAACGTCGCCTGGTCGAACGTGACGGACTCGGAGAAGGTCGTGCCGTCGAACCTGGCGTCCCCGGAGAAGGCCACCATGCCGAACTGGGCGTTGCCAATGCGGCAGGCGGAGAGGTCCAGATCGAGGAGGGTAGCTCCGGTCAGGTCGAGCCGGATGTCGGGCCAGAAGAGCCGTGGTGGCGTAGATGGGCGCTGCCACCAGCGTCGGCGTGCGTTCGATTGCAGATAGTGCAGGTGGGCGCGCAGGATGCGCTGAGCGGAGAGGCGGACCTGCCGCTCCTCCGCGGGATCACGCCATGGCGTATCAGTGGATGGCCGGGTTCGGGCCCGGACGGCGCGGTGCGCTGCCCGGATCTTCGCCTGCCGGTCCTCATGCTCGGGCGGTGGGGTGTAGGGCATGCGGAGATAGGCGCAGATCACGTCCACGATCGTCTGGCGGAGTTGAGGGGTGTCCTGGGCGAGGCGTTCCAGTGCGTGCAGCCCTCCGAGCCGGACAGGGGCCTGGGCATTGCCGAGCTGTTCCACGGCCTTGGTGTACAGCTCGGTGACCCGCCGCTCGGTGGCGTCATGGGTGGTGTGCGCGGTGGCCAGCTCTTGGTGCCGCTGCCGGCGCACCGCCAGCATTAGCGTCACCGCGGCACCGACACCGGCCGCGGCAGCCAGCGCGGTGCGGGCCGCCTCGATGCGGATGGTGGCCTGCTCGGGGGTCAGGGTTGTCAGGTCCCCGAGCAGCCATTGCATGGTGGCCCAGGCGGCAGCACCGATGAGCAGCGCTCCGGGGATGATCCACCACCACATCGAGCGGGGCGGGCGCAGGTCTGGGGGCCGGGCAGGCGGATCGGAGGAGCGGCGGAGTAAGCCCATGTCACCCATTGCACCTCGTGGTGGCCTGCTTTCAGCGGCGAGTACTCAAGCCGTGATCCAGCGACCTCCGGCAGTGTAGATCACGACAGCGCCCCCGCTCTCCGGAGAGATCGGGGGGCGCATCCTGCGGTCGCCGTCCCCGCGGGATCGGCCGGAGCCGCGTTATCGTGGCTGGCCCGAGGGCCTGATAACGAGTCTGTGGATCTACCGCGAGGCCACTACCATCAGCGCCTCGCGGCGGGGCCCGCAGGCGTGTGTGCGCGGCCATCCGGGCAGCAGCTCGGCGCCGCGTTACCCGCGCCCGCTCCCCGACGGACCCGACGCACGTTCCGCGACCTCCACCAGCACCCCCGGCCACATCGCCCTGCGACCAAGGCGAGCCGTCGCACGAACAGGCCGAAGATCAAGCCAACCTGGGCGACGCGGAACTGAGCCGCGTGGACCTGAGCCGCACGGAACTGAGCGTCGCGGCTCGATCAGCCCGGACGATCCACGTACGCACCGAAATGCCGACTCGCCACGCGGAAATAGTGTCGCAGCGGTGGCTAGAGCGGGGCCGGAACTCTCGAGGCGGCCCGCGCCACGGAGGCCGAGGCGAATGCGGTGATGATCGGGTGCGGCCGGGTGCCGTCCCCGGCCAACTCCGGCTGGAAGAGCGTGGCCAGAAAGAACGGGTGACCGGGCAATTCGAGCACTCGCACGGCGCCCGCGCTGTCGCGGCCGGTGAAGCTCAGGCCACCCTCCTCCAGCACGGACACGTAGTCGGGGTTGAGGCCGAAGCTGCAGGAGTACTTCTCCACACTCCTGTCGAAGCCGATGATCTTCTCGACCAGAGAGCCGGGCGTCAACTGGACCTCCTCTTCATGGCCAGCGAGCGAGCACGCCAGCGGCAGCAGCAGGAAGTCGTCGGCGTCCGGATCGTTCTCGGCGTGCGCGACCGGCAGGCCGAGGACGTTACGCGCGTATTCCAGGAGGGTGTGCTGGAAGCCGCCGCAGGTGCCCAGGAACGGGATACCGCGCTCGCGGGCAACCCGGGCGGCGTTCACCGCGCCTGCCTCGCTGCGATACGGGCTGCCGGGCATCATCCAGATGCCGTCGAACCCCTCCAGATCCTGAGCCTCGGTCGTGGGGATCCAATAGCCGTCCAGCGTCAGCCCGTCGCGCCCACGCAGCGCTCCGAAGATCGACGGGATGCGCACATGGGCCTGGACACTCGGGGATCTGTCGCCGATCAGGGCGACTCTGGCGATCGTCATATCCTCACCTTCACCGGAACACCGCGGTAAGCGCCAACGATGATTCTTGCTATCTGGATAAGCGATACTGATGCATCGTGGATCCGCATCTGCTGCGCACGTTCATCACCGTCGTTCATCGGCGGTCCTTCTCCGCCGCGGCCGAGGATCTCGGCTACACCCAGTCGGCGGTCTCGCAGCAGATCGCCGTGCTGGAGGCGGACCTGGGACTGGCTCTGTTGCATCGCCGTCCGGTGACGCTCACCCCGGCGGGGGAACGCCTGCTGGAACACGCCGGTCCGCTGCTGCTACGCCATCGAGCCGTCCGCGCCGACGTCCTGCGTGCCGCTGCCGGCCCGATCGAGCGGCTGACCGTAGCGGCCTCGCCGCTGGCGTGCACTCCGACGATCGCCAGGAGCCTGACGCAGGAGCGGCTGGCGGTGACCCTTCACACGGTCGGACGTGAGAATGTCGCCGAGCAGGTCGCCTCCGGCACTGTCGACCTCGGATTCGTCGACGGGATCGCCGCGCCCAGCGATCCGCTGCGCCTGCCGGACGTGGGACCGCTGACCGCCATCGGCGTGGCCGAGGAGGAGCTGGTGGTGGTCCTGCCCAGCGATCACCCGCTCTCCCGCAGGCGCGGGCTCGCGCTGACCGACCTGGCCGACGCACTGTGGCTGCAGGCCCCTGCCGCCGTGTCGGTGGAGCGGTTGCGCGAAGTGGCGGGTACGGACGGGTTCCGTGTCGGATTCCGCTACGGCGGCGAAGATGTGCACACCCTCCTGAATCTCGCCGCCGCTGGACACGGCCTGACCTTGCTGCCCTCGTCGGTGGCGGTCGGAGTGCCGCTGACCGCGCCGCGCATAGTGCACCGGGTGGAGGTGCTGCACGGTCTCCGTACGCCGGGTCCGGCCCAGGCCGTCACGGGGCGGCTCCGTTAGTCGCCCTACTCGCCACACGCACTGTGCTTGTGATGATGATGGTCGTGGTGATGACCGTCGCCGTGCCCTGATGGGGAGGCGGGTCCAGGCCAAACGGTCCATTGCGCTCTGCCTGAAGATCGAAAAAGCCCATCGCGGCGATCGTAGACCCGCGCAGCGGGATCACACCATCGACGCTGCGCTACCTGTTCCGCTTCTGCGTGCAAGCCGACTGCACCACAACCGTGCCGGCCGGCATCTGGCGAGAGTCCCTCGATGACCGGCTCACCACCTACCGAACCGGCGCCGACCTCGACGGATACGTCTGGGGCGTCAACTGGCAGCTGCTTTATCCCGGAGCCACGCTCGTCACCGACTCGCCGACCGCCCAGAACTGGGCCGCAGCCGTCGGCATCGACTTCCACGAGATCCGGATCCAGACCAACGCCCACGATCTGACCCTGGTCTTCTCCGACCTGCAGATCGAAGAACTCCCGTCCGAATGGCAGATGCCCGACCACAAGTTTCCGATTCAATAGGCGTCGGAGAACGACAAATCATCTAGCCGGAGTGTCACCCGCCTCTCGAGCCTTATGACGGGCCCCGGGCATGCCGGAACCGGGTGAGACGCTCGGCCTCCCGGCGGCGGTCGCACTTTCACCGGTGAGACGATCGAGGAACGCGTACAACGTTTCCGCCCTCAGCACGACCCGGCCGCCGGAGATTCCCGGCGACATCGGCGATCACGCCGTGACCGTGCTGAGGGCCCATCGCGAGCTTCATGTCATCTATACGTCACTCGTCGGTGCATCTACATGTCGATGGTGAGCTTCTGCCAGTCCGACCAGCCCGACTGGAACGGCCCGCCATACGCGCCCACCCGCCAGCGGACCTGCAAGCCGCCGTCGACGAGGCCATCGGGGACGGTCACCACCGCCTGGCCGCCCGAGGGAACGTCCAGGACGGTCTCTTCCCAGATCAGGCCGGTTCCCTGCAACGGCGCGTCCGGATCGTACGCCATCTGGAACACCACCCGCGTCGAGTCGAGGAGCGGATGCGTCACCGTGGCCCGCAGTTCGGGAGTCAGGCTCATGCTCACCGTCGAGTCCTCGCTCTCCCACGACGGGACGACCTGACGGGCGCTGATCTGGGGGACGTGGGCGGCCACAGTGCCGGAGTTCCACGCCGACCAGTCGGAGACCGTGCCCGCCGTCACGTTGTGGGCGCGGACCCGCCAGCGGATACGCCAGCCGTCCTCCAGAAGCCCCACGGGCACGAGCACCGAGGGCCTGCCGAAGCTGGACGCCGGGGCGGAGGTGGCGGTCCAGATCTGCCCGCTGCCCTGACCGGGGGCGTCGGGATCGTGCTCGACCTCGAACTCGGCGGTCAGGCTGCCACCGGCGGGGTCGACCACTTGCGATTGGATACGGGGCGTCAGCCCGGCCACCCAGGTGTTAGCGCCGTCCTCATGACTCGCGATGGACGACGCTCTCGTGTACGGAACGGAGGGCACGTCCATGGTGACCGTGAGAACGGGTATGGCGTCAGCAGGGTTCTCCCATGAGGAGAAGGCCCAGAGGCCGTCGTCGGTGCTCTCGTCCGGGGACTGAAGCACCAGGCCGTGGTTCTCCGCGCCACCAGCCCAGGCGTTGACGATGTCCGTGATCGGCCACTCCACCTGGTCGGGGTAGACCGCGCACTGCGTGGTCACCCCCTTGGTGGCGATCTGGGCGTCCTCGTCGGTCGAATCGGGCTTGTTGTCCCAGTGCAGGAAGTCGCCGGACCAGGGATCGGTGACGCGGCGCACCTGGACGCCCTCCCCGACCACGGGCCCGCAGGCCGGCGCGCCGAGCCCGGTGAGCCGCAGCGTAGCCGACCGGATGACGCCTTCAGGCAGATAGGACATGTCGAACTTCAGATAGCTCCGGGCCGTCAGACCGCGCTTGGTGCCTGAAAGGAGAATCTCGTGGAGCGACGACGCGGGGGAATCCTCGTCGTGCGTGGAGGTGACGTGGATGTCGTCCCTCAGCAGGAGATCCTGCACGACGACGAGCGTCGGCACGTCGGCCGAGGCGGTGGACGGGACGATGGCCAGCCCGACCGCCGTCACGACGGCGGTCATCAGGGACAGGGCCCTCCTCCGCAGGAGGGATGGCACAGACATCATCGAGTTCCTTAAGACGCGGAAATGATCATTGACATCACAGGGACGTTAACAAATCATCCGACAAATCAAAATATTGACATTTTCGAATGCAATTTCAAATGACCGACAAAATCCGTCTATTAATCATGTGGACCGGTCAGCGGTGCACCACTCGCGACCTCGAACCCAACCCAAAGGCCGGGAGCAGCTTGAGCGGGCCGTCCGGCGGTCTGGGTAGGCACCTCCGATAGAGAGAAGCAGACACGCGAATCTCCTGGCGGGCGGCGGGCGGGTTGGCTCGCAATACCCCGTCTGTGGTGTCGCCTGTGCGGCCGATCCAGTTCCCCGGTCTAACCCCTGATGTGCCCCTCTCGTCAGATTGAGCCTCGGAGATGGGAGAAGTTGCTGACGTCGTCGCCGCCGCCGTCGGAAGGCAGCGTGCATGAGAAGCGCCGCGCATCGTCTGGCTCGTACGACGGTCGCCGTGGTCACCGTAGTCGCATCCGTGATCGTGGGAATGCCCGGGAATGCGCAGGCGGCCTCGTGGAGCTTCTCCGATGACATGGAGGTCCGCACTTTCATGCCGCCCCAGTCGCGCTTCACCTTCGACCACGATGGCGGCGCCGGGAAGTTCGTCTCCTCGCCAGGGGACAGCGGAGGAACCCTCCGGCGCGCACAGCCCCTCGTATTATGCCGATCTGTCCTCGGGCGGTCTCTACGGGACGTGGTCCTCGGTGGGCCGGAGCTTGAGGATCACCCCGGTGGCGAACGGGGCCCAAGCCAACTGCCAGTTCTCGGCCTGGACCAGATCGGGCAACCAGTACTTCAACATCGAGGTCATGAGCGGCTCCGCGGCGGGAGTTGGATCTGGCAGCGGATGAGCACGAACCAGTTCACGCCCACGGCGACGACCGTCTTCATCCGCGTGTCCCGAACGCCACGCCGACCCGTCCATCACGCTCCGCGTCTATGCCCAAACTGAACGGTGCCTTAAGGGTCAGGGGTTGAGGAGGGGGAGGAGGGTGGTTAGGGCGTGTTTGTCGGGTTTGCCGGCGGGGGTGGTGGGGACTGAGGTGAGGACGGTGATGGTTTTGGGGGTGTGGGCTTTGCTGAGGGAGGAGGTGACCAGGGAGAGGAGGGCTTCGTTGTCGATGGGGTGGCCGGGGGTGGGGACGACGAAGGCGTGTACGGCTTCGCCGGTGGCGGGATCGGGGGTGCTGGTGACGTACGCGGCGGAGACGGAGGGGTGGGAGGCGAGGACGCGTTCGATGGCGGTGGGGTAGCAGACCTCGGCGTTGACGAGGATGACGTCGCGGCTGCGGCCGGTCAGGCGGAGCAGGCCGTCGGGGCCGAGGTAGCCGATGTCGCGGGTGTGGAGCCAGCCGTCCTGGAGGACCTCCGCGGTCTGGTCGGGGTCGTTCCAGTAGCGGGACATCATGTGCGGGCTGCGTACCCAGATCTGGCCGGGTACGGAGGCGTGGTCCTCGTAGTTGCGGACGCTGAGTTCGACGGTCGGGAGGGGGCGGCCGACGGTGGTGAGGGCGTCGGGGTGGGTGGCGATGTCGGTGGGGGTGAGCATGGAGATGACGCCGCCTTCGGCCTGGCCGTACCCCTGCCAGACGATGGGGCCGAAGCGGTCGATGGCGGCGGCGAGGAGGCCGGGGTCGGCGGGTGAGCCGCCGAGGACGACCGCGCGCAGGGCGCTGAGGTCGGCGGGGCGCTGGTGCAGGGTCGCGAGCAGGACGTGCAGGCGCGGCGGCGGCATCATGGTGGCGGTGACGCGGTGGCGTTCCAGCAGCTCGGGGGTGAGTTCCTCGTTGCTCATGACGACGGTGCCGCCGGCGACGAGGCAGCGGCCGAGGTAGGTCATCATGACGGGGCTGGCGAGACTCTCGTGGATGAGGCAGCGCTGGAAGGCCGTCATGAGCGAGGCCAGCTGCGGCGGCCAGTCGTCGCGCTGGTAGGCGAGGCTGAAGGCCCGGTAGGTCTGGGCGCAGCCCTTGGGCTGGCCGGTGCTGCCGCTGGTGAAGGTCAGCCGGGCGATGTCGTCGGGGCGCGCGCCGGCGGTGAGGGGTCCTGCGGGGTTGGCGCGCAGGGTGGCGGTGTCGAGGACGGGGACGTCCAGATCGCCGGGGCGAGCGCCGGGGTCGACGATGAGGGCGTCGAACTGGTAGCCGAGGGCGTGCGCGATCTGCTTGCCGCTCCAGCGCGGGCGGAAGGCGGCGACCCGGCAGCCGAGGGCGTGCGCGGCCAGGTGGGCGGCGTACGCGTCGGGGTTGGTGGCGGTCATGAGGGCGACGCCGCAGCCGCGGCCGAGCCCGGCGGCGCGCAGTCCCGCGGCCATGCGCGCGACGGTGGTGAGCAGCTCACCGCAGGAGATCTCGCGCCCTCCGTACTCGATGGCGGTACGGTCCGGCGACATCCGCAGCGCGTCAAGAACGGGGGCGGGGAACATCGATCTCCTCCTGGGGTCATTCGGTAGTACGGCGGGGGAAAGTCACGGGATTCAGACCATGTCGAGGAATCTCGCCGCCACCGATTTCCCGTACAACATGGTGAGAAGGTAGGCAATTACCAAGGAGACCTGGATGACAGCGATCCCGATCCGTGGAGGTAGGTGGCAGTCGCTCAACGCGGGTGGTCACCGCACAGCGCTCAATGTCTTCCTGTTCATCGTCATCGCCCACTGGGCCGAACACATCGTCCAAGCCATCCAGATCTGGGGTCTGGGCTGGCCGGTCCCCGAATCGCGCGGCGTTCTCGGGCAGTTCTTCCCGTGGGTCGTCAAGTCCGAGGCGCTGCACTACGGGTACGCGTTGATCATGCTCGTCGGTCTGATCGTGCTTCGCAAGGGGTTCACCGGAACGGCTCGCACGTGGTGGAACATCTCGCTCGGCATCCAGGTCTGGCACCACCTGGAGCACCTGCTTCTGCTCTTCCAGGCGCAGTCGGGCCTCTTCCTGGCCGGCAAGGCCGTGCCCACCAGCATCGCGCAGCTGATCGTGCCCCGGGTGGAGCTGCACCTGTTCTACAACACCCTGGTCTTCATCCCCATGATCGTCGCCATGGTCCTGCACCGCAGGCAGTCCGAGAACGCCGCCTGCACGTGCGCGCCCGCTTGAGCGGGCCGTCCGGGTTCACCGTCGCCGTGTCCACCACGGCGGCGGTGCTCCTGCTGGTGCTGGCGGTCCCGGCGATGGGCCCGGCGCTGCGCGCGGCCCGCGCCGAAGGGGTGCCCGGCACGTTCACCGCGACCTACTCCCGGTGCGTCTCCCACCTCGGCCACGAGGCCTGCTCCTGGTACGGCACGTTCACGGCCGGCGGCGAACGCCGCGACGTCTACCTGTACGGCAGCCCCGCCCTCACCCAGGGCCAGCGCATCCCGGCCGTCGACATCGGCCGCCGCGCGTACGTCTACGGCCCCGGTGGCTCCAACGAGTGGATCGTCACGTCGCTGATGCTGGTCGCGGGAGCCGGACTGCTGCTGCCACTCGCCGCGAAGTGGCGTTCGCACAGGCGCTCCCGCCGGGCGTCCCAGACCATGTAGCTGCCGAGCACGAGCTGCACGAGCCCGCGCCCGACGTCCTCCCAGCGGTCCCTGACCCGGATGAACAGCAGAGCGAGCGCGGAGGGCCTGGCCCCCGCCGGCAGCACGAGGCACGGCCCGCGGTTGGGCAGGGAGCGCGTCTGCGCGGCCGTGCTGTGGAAGGAGTGGCGCCGCGTCAGCTCGGCGACGACCGCGCGCAGGGCGATCGGGGAGAGCCGCCAGGCCGGGCAGGGCCGGTTGGCGGCCATCCCGTACGGAATGTGGTTGGCGTTCTTGGCCGACACGCCTTCCCACCGGCCGGGGTCGAAGTCGCCGGGACGGTCGAAGCCGGCGCGGTGGAAGGCCGGGTAGTTGAAGCAGAGCACGGAGCCCGCGGGCAGCACCGTGCGCTCGTCGACGGCGATGTCGGCGGAGGTGACCCGGTGGGCGACGCCGAACAACGGGTAGAGCCGGAAGGTCTCGTCGATGACGTGGGCCAGTGAAGCCTGCTGGGACTCGGGATGCCGGGCCAGCGCCATCAGGATGTGCGCGGACGCCTCGGACTGCTGCACGACGGCGGTGTTGAAGAACGTGCCCTGCAGGTAGAGGGCCTGCTCGCGGGGGGTGAGGCCGGCGGGGAGCGGATGCCGTACGTCGCCGAGGCGGGTTTCCAGGTAGGCGGTGAGGCGGTGGCGGCGGTCCATGTGGCGCAGGCCGCAGCCCTTGAGCGCGGTGACCACGTCGTCGGCGTTGGCGACGATCAGGTCGCGGGCGTCGGGTGGGCAGCGTTCGGCGAAGACCACCTCGTAGAAGAACTCCGCCCAGAGCGGCATCATCAGGTCGCGGAGGCGTACCCGCCGGGATGGGTGGACGCGGGCGGCGCAGCGTTCGGCGAGGGCGGTGACCTCGGCGGTGGGCAGGGAGAGGAAACGGCGGGTGGCGCGGGCCACCTCGTCGTAGCGTTCGCCGGGTTCCAGGTGCTCCTGGTGGAGGTGGGCGCCGGGCGACAGCCAGTACCAGAACAGGTCGGAGAGGGCGGCGCCGCGGCTGCGCCCGCTGGCGGCGGGGTCGGCGTAGACCTGCCGGAACCGCTCGACGGGCACGAGCGGCCCGGGGATCGGGATGCCCTCCTCGCCGTTGATCCTCGTGAAGATCCACATCCGCAGGCCCACCACCGCCCTCGGCATCCAGTACGGCAGGCTCCCCACCGCCACCAGAAGCCCGGCGAGCAGCATCATCCTTCCCGCGTGGCTTCCGCCATCCGGGCCGCCACCCGCCCCCAGAACCGGTCGGGATCGTTCAGATGCGGGTACGGCTCCACCGGCACCGGCAGCCCGAGGAAGTCGCAGAGCGGCTGCCACCCGTCCCCCGGCTGGATGACCAGCAGCCGCTCGGCCGGCACCTCCCGCAGCACGGCCGCGTTGTGCTCCTCGTAGACGGCGACGGCGTGGTCGCGGTCGGCGAACCTGCCGCCGAAGAAGCCGTCCCAGATCATCCGCCGGTGGAAGGCGGTGAACACGTCGAGTCCGGGCACGACGCGCAGGGCGTGCTGGGCGCGGGGGTCGGCGCCGCTGCCGAACATGGGGTAGATGGTGCGGTTGACGCTGTCGTACCAGCCCTGGGGTTCGCGGACGGTGAGGATGACCTTGGCGTCGGGGAAGGCGGCGAGCAGCTCCCGCCAGTACGCGGCGCCCGGCCAGTCCACACTGGCGCGGTAGCCGTCGAAGACGGCCGTCCAGTCGACCGGCCTGCCCTCGGCGGCGGCTTCCCAGAGGGCGAGCCGGTCGGGGTGGTCGAGCACGTGCCGGCCGTGGAAGCACGGGCCGAGCCCGAGCACTTCCAGGGCGGATTTGAGCGACAACGTCCCGGTCCGGCCGACGCCGGCCCCGATGATCTTCACATGGCTCCTCGGACGACGAGATCACGCGGCACCGACTCGGCCGAGTCGCAGCCGCACAACGTGAGCGCGTTGAGCAGTTCGGTGCGGAGCAGGCCGAGCACCCGGCTGACGCCCTGCTCGCCGTCCGCCGCGAGCCCCCACAGCACCGGCCGGCCGATCGCGGCGGCGCTGGCCCCCAGGGCGAGGGCCTTGACGACGTCGGTGCCGCGCCGGATCCCGCCGTCGAGCAGCAGCGGGATCTCGCCGCCGACCGCGTCCGCGAGCACGGGCAGCCGGTCGACGGCGGCGGGCGTGCCGTCCAGCTGGCGGCCGCCGTGGTTGGACACCAGGATCGCGTCCACGCCGTGGCGCAGCGCGAGGGCGGCGTCGGCCGGGTGGAGCACTCCCTTGAGCACGATCGGCAGGGCGGTGACGCCGCGCAGCCAGTCGATGTGCCGCCAGGAGATCTCCGGCGAGAGCACCACACTCCGGACGTCGCCGCCGGCCTCGCGGAGGTTCTCGCAGCGGATGCCGGGCGGCAGGTCGTGGAAGCCGTTGCGGTCGCCGCGCTCGTTGCGGCCGAGCGCCGGGGAGTCCACGGTGACGACCAGGGCGGCGCAGCCAGCCGCCTCGGCCCGGCGTACGAGCGCCTCGGTGAAGCCCAGGTCGGGCTGGAGGTAGAGCTGGAACCAGAGGGCGGGGTCGTCGGCGACCTTGCGGGCCTCGGCGGCCATGTCCTCGACGGCCACGGTGGCCAGCATCGCGGCGATCATGATGACCCCCGCCTCGGCCGCCGCCCTGGCGCTGGCCCGTTCCCCCTCGGGATGGGCGAGCCGGTGGAACGCGGTGGGCGACACCATGATCGGCATGGAGGCCTGACTGCCGAGCACGGTATGACCGAGACGGGGGGGCTTGTGACCACGCAGGACTCGGGGCACCAGGGCGAGACGCCGGAACGCCTCCTCGTTGGCCCGTACGGTGACCTCGTCCTGCGCGCCCGAAGCGAAATAGTCGTAATAGACGGGATCGAGTACGGCTTTCGCCGCGCCCTCGAAGTCCCGGACATTCACCATGGCCTCCACGCCCGGTTATACGGTGAAAAATCGTCAGAAGATTCACTGAACCAACGGCGTCCGCGATTCGTCGTAGACGTGTGGCGCTGTCGGATGAATCTCTCGTCGCGGGGATGGCTTCGGGCGACGCGGAGGCCGCCGCGGCCTTCGTCCGGAGGTTTCAGGCACGGGTCTTCGGACTCGCGCTGAGCGTGGTCGGGGACACCGGCCTGGCCGAGGAGGTGGCCCAGGAGGCGTTCGTCCGCGTCTGGCGGCATGCCGCCACCTACGACCCCCGCCGGGGCCGGGTGGCCACCTGGCTGCTGACGATCACCCGCAACCTGGCGGTGGACGCCATCCGGCTGAACCACAAACACCGGTCCGACCCGGAGTCGCTGCTGCGGGCGATGTACGCCGCCCCGGCGGAGGATCCGTTCGAGACCGGGCCGTACGGATCCGACCAGCTCCGCGCGGGTCTGCGGGCGCTGCCCTTGGAACAGAGCCGCCCCATCGTGATGTCAGTATTTTACGGACTTACCGCCAAAGAGATCGCCGACCGGGAGGGCATTCCGCTGGGCACGGTCAAGACCCGGATCAGGCGTGGACTGGCCAGACTGAGGCAGGAACTGGGGGTGACCGATGACTGAGACACCGGAATGCGCGGCCGTCCGGGAGCTGATTCCCGAACTCGCGGCCGGGGTGGCCGCGGGCGACGAGCGGGCCCGCGCGCTCAGGCATGTGGCCACCTGCACCGACTGCAACCGCGAACTGGACGCCGCCGCGTTCGTGGTGGACGAACTGCTGCCGCTGGCGCCGGCGGTGGAGCCGCCGCCGGGTTTCGAGGTCGGCGTGCTGGCCGCGCTGAACCCGCCGCGGCGGCGGTGGCCGAGGCTGCTGCGGCTGGCGGCGGCGATCCTGGTGGCGATGGCGCTCGGCGGGGTCGGGGTGTGGCAGGCCACGGCCGACGACCGCCGGGTGGCCGACAGCTACCGCCGCACCCTGGAGGCGGCCAACGGCCGGTACATGACGGCCAAGACGTTCACCGCCCCGGACGGCAGCACCGCCGGCCGCATCTTCGCCTACCAGGGCGCACCCTCGTGGATCTTCATCACGGTGAAGTACGGGACGACCGCCGGGCCGTACACGGTCAGGCTGAGCACCAGGGACGGCGGGTTCCAGACGCTGGGGACGATCACCGTGCAGTCGGGGTCGGGCGCGTGGGGACGCATGATCGACGTGCCGGTCTCGCGAATCGCCCAGGTGAGCCTGACCGGCGCGGACGACATGCCCTGCCTGAGCGCCGACTTCGGCCCGCCACGCTCCACCTGACGGTGAGGCGCTCCGCGACGGCTCCGACGCCCGGCGTCACCGCCGGTCACGGTCAGGTTGACCGCTGGTCGCAAATCACCCGAACGCGCGGTGAGTCGTCTACCGTGACCATCAGCGGCACGTCCGGCCTCCCCGCTTCCTCCGCCACCACCACTCTCGGCCTCCGCATCACCGATCCGGTGTCGTGAGCCGTCGGCGACCCGGCCGTCCGCCGCGGCCGGTCGTCGAAAGGACCAACTGCATGCCAGACATCGACACTCGGCTCCTGGCCTCGGCCAGGCTGCTGCGGCCGGTGGATCCGGGTCTGCGGGACTGCTGGAACCACGTGGTCCGCGCCATCGAGCTGGGCTGGCTGGGCCCGGCCGAGGTGCACGAGGTGGTCGTCCGGCTGCGCGCCGGGCATGACATCGGCTTCCAGGACCTCTCCTTCGACCGGCTGGGCAACAGGGTCAGGGTCAGCCTGCACGGCCAGGAGGGCTGGTGCGCGCCCGAGGACCTGCGCGGGCTCCTGGTGGGCCTGGTGGCGGGCCGGTCGCGGCCGGACTTCGCCTCGGCGCCGATCGCGTGGGCGCACACGGGGGACGGCGAGTTCCCCTACCGGGCGGACGTCGGCGGCGACGCGCTGACGCTGCGGGTGAACGACTTCCCGGCGGAACCGCTCTACACGCTGATCGTGAACGGGCACGAACACCTCGACCTGGACGACTGGCCGCGGTCGTGGGTGCGCCCGCCGATGCCGCGCCAGCTGCTGGAACTGGCCGAGGCCCGCGTACGGCGGCGGGCGGAAGTCCCGCTGGACGCGGGGCTGCTCCAGGCGTGGGCGCAGGCGCTCTGCCGGCTGAGCACGGACGATCCCGCGCTGGTGGCACGCTCGCTCGGCCTGCTGGGCGAACTGGTGCCGCGCCGGGGCGAGTTCGCCGTGGAGCCGCCGCCGCCCGGCGTGGCCGAACTCCTCATCAGCAGCCGGGCCGGCCGGTTCAAGTACGTGAAGGTCCAGCCGTCCTCGACCGCGCTGATCCGGGCCGACCTGGACGCGCTGCTGGGGATCGGGTTCGTGCCGCCCCGGGTGCACTGGGACAGCCCGCACACCCGGGTGTACCGGGTCGCGGTGGCGGACGCGCCGTACAGCTGCGACGTGACGGCCGAGTTCTACTTCAGCGAGGAGCCGAAGGCGACGGCGACCGTCCTGGAGGTCAGCCTCCACCGGATGCCCGCGCATCCGGCATCATGATCGGCGTGGAGCTCAACGAGGCGTACTTCGACCAGCGCGCCGGCACGTACGCCAAGCTGACCTGGCACGTCTGGTACGCGGAGCGGCTGGTGGAGTTGGCGGAGCTGCCGCCGGGGGCCTCGGTGCTGGACGCCGCGACGGGGACCGGGCTGGCCGCGCTGGCCGCCGCGCGGGCGGTCGGGCCGTCCGGCGGGGTCGTCGGGGTGGACATCTCGTCGGGCATGCTCCGGGAGGCGGAAGCGCTGCTGGCGGAGTCGGGACTGGACAACGTCCGCTACCAGAAGGCAGACGTGACCGTTCTGCCGGAGTTCGCTCCCGAGTCGTTCGATGTCGTGCTGTGCTCGTCGAGCGTGCTCTACCTGGACGCCGCGCCCGCGCTGGCGGCCTGGCATCGGGTGCTCAGGCCGGGGGGAACGCTGGCCTATTCGGCCATGCGGGAGGGTTTCCCGGTCGCGATGCGGGTCTTCCGGGAGTGCGCGGCCGAGGCGGGCGTGCCGATTCCGGATCCGATGGCGCAGCTGGGCAGTGAGCGCGCCAGCCGGGACGCGTGCGAACGGGCCGGGTTCCGGGTCGAGCGGATCGCGGTCGACGTGGTGCGCCGGCCACCGCTGCCGGGGGACGAGCTGTGGCGGCAGGCCGTGGGCAATCCGCTCCATCCGGAGGTGCCTGCGGCGGCGGAGGCGCGTTATCTGGCCCGGATGGCCGAACTGGGCGATGATCCGGGCATCTGCGACATGCCTGTTCTGTTCGTCATCGCCCGCAAGTGATATTGACAGGCCGGTGTTGGCGACCGACCATCCCAGGAAAACGACGGAGCACTTTTCCGGCGCGAAATGTTAGCGCTAACACAAGGAGGAGTCGTGGTCCGAAGATCCCTGGTACTGCTGGCCGTGCTGCTGCTCGGGCTGATGCCCGGGTTGCCGGCGTCGGCGGCCACGTCGTACAGCAATCCCATCAAGGCCCAGAAGGGGGCCGATCCCTGGCTGCGCTACTACAATGGCAACTACTACCTGATCACCACCTCGTTCACGAACACGCTCGTGATCCGGAAATCTCCGACTTTGGGAGGTCTCGCGACGGCGCCGAGCGTGCAGGTGTGGCAGGACACCACGGCGTCCCGGGGCACCAACATGTGGGCGCCGGAGCTCCACCTGTTCAACAACCGCTGGTACCTGTACTACTCGGCCGGGGCGGTCGGCGCGACCTGCTGTGACAGCCAGCGCACGCACGTGCTGGAGAGCGCGGGGAGCGATCCGCTCGGGCCGTACACGTACCGGAACATGCTGACCGGGTCGAACCTCGGGATCGGGGGTTGGCTCATCGACGCCAGCCCGATGCAGCTCAACGGGTCGCTCTACCTGCTCGGCAGCGGGTTCGTGAACGGCAGCACGCAGAGCCTGGTGATCGCGCCGATGAGCAATCCGTACACGGTCAGCGGGAGCACCTTCAGCCTGATCTCCAGCCCGACCTACAGCTGGGAGACCCAGGGCGGCACGGTCAACGAAGGCCCCGAGGCGCTGCAACGCAACGGGCAGACGTTCGTCATCTACTCCGCCAGCGCCTGCTGGGGGCCCAACTACCGGCTCGGGCAGCTCACATTCAACGGGGGGAACCCGCTCAGCGCCTCCTCCTGGGTGAAGAAGTCCACCCCGGTCTTCCAGCAGTCCGGCAGCGTGTACGGCCCCGGCCACAACGGCTTCTTCACCTCCCCCAACGGCGCCGAGAACTGGATCGTCTACCACGCCAACAGCTCCTCCTCCGGCGGGTGCGACAACGGGCGTACCACGCGCGCCCAGCGGTTCACCTGGAACTCCGACGGCAGCCCGAACTTCGGCACACCGGTCGCGACCGGGGTCTCTCTGGCGGCTCCGGCGGGTGAGACGGCCGGCACGCCCAGCGCGTACACACTGGTCAACCGGAACAGCGGGAAGTGCCTGGAGGTCAGCGGCTCGTCCGGCGCCGACGGCGCGAACGTGCAGCAGTGGACCTGCACCGGCGGCAACAACCAGCGCTGGCGGATCGAGGACCAGGCCGACGACACGAGCAGGCTCGTCAACGTGGCCAGCGGCAAGGTCCTGGACGTGGCCAACTGCGCCTCCGCCGACGGCACCGACATCCGGCAGTGGGCCTGGCTCAACAACACCTGCCAGCGGTTCCGGCTGATCCACACCACGGGCGGCTTCGTCCGGCTGCACAACGCGGCGACCGGCAAGGTGGCCGACGTCGCCAACTGCGGCACCGGCGACGGCGCCGACGTCCGCCTGTGGACGTGGCTGAACAACAACTGCCAGCAGTGGTCCCTCAACCCGGTCTGACCGGAGCGTCCTGACCTCGCTCCGGCCCGCCGTCACCCGCCCTGTCCGCGGCAGGGCGGGTACGGTGATCCGCATGGGCACCCCGTTCCCGAAGACGAGCCGCCCGGCGCAGAGCGCGCTGGACGCCGCCGGTTACACGCACCTTGAGCAGCTCGCCGACGTCAGCGAGGCCGACCTGCTGCGGCTGCACGGCATGGGCCCGAAGGCCGTGGGAATCCTGCGCGAGGCCCTCCAGCAGAAGGGCCTCTCCTTCCGCAACGCCAGCTGACTCCAGGAACTTGATGCTTCAATCACTTAGCCGATAACTTGAAGCATCAAGTTTTCTAGGAGTGTATGTGAACGTGTTCCTCTGGGTCCTCCAGGGCCTGCTCGCCGTCATCTTCGCCGGCGCCGGCGTCACCAAGACCACTCAGCCCAAAGAGAAGCTCAAACCGATGATGCCGTGGACCGAGGACTTCTCGGCCGGCCAGATCAAGACCATCGGCGCCCTCGAACTCCTGGCCGGGATCGGGCTGATCCTGCCCGCCCTCACCGGCATCCTGCCGATCCTCACGCCCCTCGCCGCCGCCGGCCTCGCCATCATCATGCTCGGCGCCGTGCTCACCCACGTGCGCCGCAAGGAGACCCCGGCCATCGCCGTCACCCTGGTCCTGTTCGCTCTCGCGGCCGTCGTCGCGTGGGGGAGGTTCGGTCCGTACGCTTTCTAGTGTGGAACCACGGGGTGGATGGCTGGACGACACCGAACAGCGGGCATGGCAGGGCCTCCTCGCCTTCGCCATGCTCGCGCTCCCCGAACTAGAGCGCGCCCAACGCCGCCACGGCCTCGTCCACATCGAGTACGGCCTGCTCGCCGCCCTCAGCGAACGCGCCTACCGCCTCAGCGACCTCGCCTCGATGCTCAACATGTCGCAGAGCCGCCTCAGCCACCGCATGAACAAACTCCGCGACCACGGCTGGGTCTCCGTCAGCCAATGCCCCGACGACGGCCGCGTCACCATCGCCGAGATCACCCCCAGCGGCCGCACCCTCGTCGAGAAGATCGCCCCCGAACACGTCGAAGACGTCCGCCGCCTCATCTTCGACAACCTCGACCCCGCCCAGACCCGCGCCCTCGCCGACGCCCTCACCTCAGTGATGTCCGGCCTCCGCATGTGCACGGGCCAGAGCTAGGCGGCGACGATCCCCGCCAGGTGCTCCCGCAGGCCGGGATCGACCGCGTAGATCAGTGTCCCGCGCATGCCCCTGGTCAGCAGGACCTTGTAGACGTTGCGGACAAGCCGGTCGAACTCCTCGTCGGAGACGGATCGGCGGCTCTTGAAGGCCGGGTCCCGGTTGGCCTCGCGCACCGTGGCCAGCCGCCCGTCCCGGACGGTCAGGTCCGGTCCGAGGATGACGCCGTTCCAGTCGTACTCGAAGCCCTGGGCGGTGTAGACGCAGCCCACCTGGGCGAATCCCCCGGGTTCGCTGGCCCACAGCATGCTGGGCGGCGCGTCACCCACGGCGCGGTCCTTCTTGACGTTCCACGGGCGGGCCCAGTCGCCGATCACCACGTCGTCCACGAGGGTGTCGTGCGGGGTCGGGTCGCTCCACGGCCAGCAGAATCCGGCGGTCATCCTGGCCGTGCCGTGCCTGGCGCGAAGCGCGGCTTCGAGTTCGTGCGGCGAGCCGGCTAAGCGCACCTCGAAATCCTCGTCGCCGTCCCAGGCGAAGGGCTGCGCTTCGGTCAGGCCGAGAAAGCTCAGCACCCAGCGTTCGTACTTCCGGCTGCCGCCGCACCGGAACTGCTCGTCCAGGGAGACGCGGTGCACGTCGTAGCCTCTGGCCCGGGCGCCGGTCTCGATGCGCTCCACGGTGCCGACTTCGCCGGGCCGTACGACCTGGTGCTGGTCGAGCAGGAAGACGGGCACGCGCGCCGCGGACAGCAGTTCGTCGAGCTGGCTGCGGCCGGTGCGTTTCGCGGCGGGAGTGAAGCGGTTGGTGGACGTCTCGCGGATCCGGTGGGCCTCGTCGCAGATCAGCACGGCCAGGTCGTTCGGGTCGGCGTCGACGAAACTGTTGAAGTAGGTGAACAGGTTCTTGATGCGGGTGCTGCCCCGGCCGGGATAACGCCGCAGGGTCTGGGTGAAGGACTGGGAGCCGGTGGCGTACAAAGCGGCGCGGCCCTGGCGGAACAGTTCGCCCAGCAGGGAGAGGGCGATGACGCTCTTCCCACTGCCCGGGCCACCGGTCACCAGGACGACCTGTTTGGTGTCGGCCCTGCGGGCGTCGGTCACCGCGCGCATCACCATTTCGAAGGCCACCTGCTGCTCGTCCAGCAGCGTGAACTGCTCCCGCTCGCGGATCTCCCTCGCCGCGTACGCCATGAGCTGCTTGCTCGGCGCCACGACGCTTTTCAGCAGCCGATCCGCGGCGGCCGCACCGGAATCGCCGGAGAGCCGTCCGCCCAGGTAGCGGAGGAAATCGCCCCGCCGTTGTTTCGTGAACAGCCGGCTTCTCTCGTCACGGACCTGGTCGGCCAGACCGTCCACGTCCATGTCCATCGCGTTGTGCAGGTAGGCCACACCGTGCACGGCATCGGGTTCGTCCTTGAAGACGCCCAGGAAGTCCCGCATGTATTCGCAGTAGCGGCGGACCTGCTCGGCCGGATTGAGCGTCTCACCACCCGGGTGACCCTCCACGACGACCAGGTGCTCACCCAGTTCGGACGGCTCGGCCCGGCTCCACTGCTTGAGTTCGACCACCACGTAGGAATCCGCGCCCGTACGCGGATGCACACCCGCGAGGACGACGTCCGCGCGCCTGCTCGTCAGCGGAAGTTTGTACTCGACCAGCATCTCGACCCCGTCCAGGCCGGCGTCGGCCAGGTCCCGGGCCAGCGCGGGCAGGCTCCGCTGCCAGGATCTGATCTCCGCCGGGGACGGCCCGCGCCCGGTGGCCGTACGCACGTGTTCCGCGATCACCGCCGCCAGCGCGACCTCGTTCGGGGAGGCGAGCAGGTTCCCAACCGACAGCCGCAACGCCGTCACGGACTTCCCCCAGGCAGCACGAGAAGACTCGTGCGGGTGGGGGCTTATCCGGAGTTGGTACGCGGAAGCCCGTCGGGCCGCATCACATGGTCAGCTAGAGGTTAGCGGGCGGGGTTTCCGGGTGGATAGTCTCTTCGTTCGTGTACGTGAAGATCTGTGGGTTGCGGGAAGCCGGGCAGGTGGACGCCGCCGTGGAGGCGGGCGCCGACGCGGTCGGGTTCGTGCTGACGGCCAGCAAACGGCAGGTCACGCCGCACGAGGCCCGGGTGCTCGGGGAGGCGGTTCCGCCGGGGGTGCTGACGGTCGCGGTGTTCGCGGGTGAGGCGCCGGAGGTCGTACGGGCGATGGCGGCCGAGGCCGGGGTGCGGGCCGTGCAGCTGCATGGGGATCATCCGCACGGCGACTTTCTGGCGCTGGCGGACCTGGGGGTCACGCTGGTGCGGGCGGTGGCTTCGCATGCGAATCTGCGGTGCGGGGCGTACGGGGAGGAGTTGCTGATCGTGGACGCGCCCAAGCCCGGGTCCGGGGAGCCGTGGGACTGGTCGGGGGTGCGGGGGCGGCCGTCCGGCAAATGGATGCTCGCCGGAGGACTCGACGCCGGGAACGTCCGCCGGGCGATTACCGAAGCTCAGCCCTGGGGTGTGGACGTGTCCAGCGGCGTCGAACGCGACGGCAGGAAGGACCCGGATCTCATCCGGGAATTCGTCGCGGCGGCTCGCGGCGGCTGAAATTCGTTTGTGCGCGACGCGGGACGGGCGCTTCCATGGGATCACCCGTGTGATCCATGGAAGGAACGTGGGCCGCGCTCCCTTGGATCACCTTTCCCAGATCCGTGGAGGAACGTGAGCCGCGCGCTTCCTTGGGTCACCTTTTCACAGATCCATGGAGGAACGTGAGCCGCAAACAGCTGCGACCGTCCAACGCCCGCCACATCGACGACCGCCTCAAACTCCACCTGCGCACTTCTCGCGCCGACGGCCGCGAATTCCACGTGATAACGCCCCGGCCGGGCGTACGCGCCAGATTCTCCACGAACTACTACCACCAGACCTGGCACATCCTCTCCGACCCCCACGGCGCCCATCTCCTGGCCCGCCTCCTCTGGGGCCTCTCCTACCAGCGCCACCCCGACACGCTGATCGTCATCGGCCACCCCCACCTCGACCCCAACCCCTTCGACGCGGAACCCCCCGCCCCCATCGCCCTCGTCCCCGCCGACCTCACCCACCTCCTCCACAAAACCGCCCATCGCGTACGGCAAAGCCTGGCCGCACCGGGAGAGCCGCGCGGCACGGTGCGCTGGCACACGTGGGGCCTGGACGCCGAGGTCGCCCGCTATCACGCGATGCGCGCCGACCGCACCTGGTGGCGGGAGTATCACCCCAGCCCCGACGGGCGGGGAGGCGAGGTCGACATGATCGGCGGCATGCTCACCTTCCGCGGCACCCCGAGCCTCCTCCGGAACTGGGCGCTACTCGTGGCGACAATGCGCGACGACGTCTACTACGGGATGTCCTACACCGAAATCGACCACCCCGACTACGAACTCTGCCGCTCCAACGGAGAGGTCCAGACGTTCACCGACTACCACCGCCGGGTCTCCACCGCCAAAGTCTCCCGCCGCGAAACCCTGACCACCCACCCCACCCCAAACGACCCAGCCACCCTCCGCCCCCTCATCTGGACCCACAACGAAACCGTCGAAACCCGCCGCAACCGCCCTGCCACCAACCACACCAAACCCGCCCTGCCAAACCCAGCCTGACCTAACCTGACCTGGTCTTGCGCTACCGCCAACTGCCACGGTGGCTGCGCATCATCTCCCGCCCGCAAGCGTGCACGGAGCCAGGTCAGATTTGGGGGTGAGCGGGTGGGGCCTTTCTGGCCGACCCTCGGTAGTTGGCGGGATCGTAACGGCGGTTGTTCTCTTCCAGCTTGGTGGTGGCGACTTCGATCAGGTCAATGGACAGAACGTCGGCCAGACGGAGTAGGTACAGGGTCACATCGGCGATTTCCGCACGAATTCTCGCCAGCGTTTCAGGATCCGGATTCTGGGACTCAGCAGCAGTCAGCCACTGAAATTCGGCGAGAAGCTCACCCGCCTCTCCGGCAAGGGCCATCGCAAGATTCTTGGGCGTGTGAAACTGCTCCCACTCCCGTACACGCACGAATTCCCGCAGCCGCGCGGAAAGCTCACCCAGGTCATCAGTCATGTCTGGCGACCTTACTGCCGCACCGAAGTACGGCGGGCC
>NZ_BOOA01000030.1 GCF_016862995.1 Acrocarpospora phusangensis | reverse complement strand
GGGGGAGCCGGTACGGCTCGCGCCCGGCCTGGACCTGTCCGCCTACCGCATCGTCCAGGAGTCCCTCACCAACGCGGTCAAGTACGCCGGCGAGGCCGACGTGCGGATCAGGATCGCCTACCACCCGCTCTCGGTCACCATCGAGGTGAGCGACAACGGCAGGGGCGCCGGCTCCGAGCTGACCACCGGCCACGGCCTGATCGGCATGCGCGAGCGGGCCGAGCTGTTCGGCGGCACCCTGGACGCGGGTCCGCTGCCGGAGGGCGGCTTCCGGGTCCGCGCGGTCCTGCCGACCTCGCAGGGAGTGGTCCTGGTATGAGCATCAGGATCGTGCTCGCCGACGACCAGGCGATGATCCGCGCCGGCCTGCGCATGGTGGTGGAGAGCGAGCCCGGCATGGAGGTGGTGGGCGAGGCGGGCGACGGCGTGGAGGCCGTCGCGCTGGCCCGCCGGGTCCGGCCGGACATCGTGCTGATGGACATCTCCATGCCCCGCCTGGACGGCCTGTCGGCGGCCCGCCAGCTGCTGGACTCCCCGCACCCGCCGAAGATCATCATGCTCACCACCTTCGACACCGACGAGAACCTGTACGCGGCGCTGCGCGCCGGGACCAGCGGCTTCCTGCTCAAGGTCTCCCCGCCGGAGCAGCTGGTGGAGGCCATCCGGGTGGTGGCGGGCGGGGACGGCCTGCTCGACCCGGCCGTGACCACCCGCGTGATCGCGTCCTTCGCCGGGCGGCACGACCCGGTCCGCCCGCCGCAGCTGGCCGAGCTGACCCCGCGCGAGCTGGAGGTGCTGCGCATGCTGGCGCGCGGCCTCACCAACGCCGAGATCGCGGGGGAGCTCTTCGTCGGTGAGGCCACGGTCAAGACCCACGTCGCCCGGGTGCTCATGAAGCTGAGCCTGCGCGACCGGGCTCAGGCGGTGGTGTTCGCGTACGAGTCGGGTGTGGTGACGCCCGGCGCGGCGCTGGGGTAGTACGAGATCCACTCGGCGTCGGACATGCGCAGGATCTTGACGCCGAGGTAGCCGAAGCCGGCCACGGGTGCTGCCCAGAACGGGATCAGGACCGGGCTGTACGGGATCAGGAAGCCGACCCACCAGCCGAGCAGGATGGCGCCCACCACCCACCACGGGGCGAATCCGGCGCGGCGCAGCGCGAAGGCCACCAGGCCGGCGCCGATCGGGCCGAAGAAGATCCACGGCATCTGGAAGGCGAAGACGACGCCGGGCAGGTCGTACATCTCGTCGAAGATCACCGCGGCCTGCTCCGGGGTGTTGTGCTGTCCCAGGTACCACTCCACCGGGTCGACCATCAGCATGGCGGACAGGGCCATGAAGCCGACCACGGCCAGCCCGCCGCCGATGTGGGCGAGCACCACGCCGCGCCTGCGGGCGACGTGCAGCACGCCCAGGATGGCGATCGGGAGCAGGATCCAGGACCAGTGGTAGAGCGCGGACTGGGTCTGCGCCAGCGCCGGGTTGTCGCCGAAGCTGACCGACTCCCGGTCGTCGCCCCAGGTGCCCGGGTCCACCAGGATCGCGATCAGCTGGAGTAACGGGGCCACGATCAGCAGGAGCCCGGTGACGGACCTGCGGAATCTGACCGAGTCGTTGAGTTTGAACATCTTTCCCCCTCGGGTGTGTCTGTCGCGGCGGACGCTACGGGGAGTGCCCGGGCGGGTACGTCCGCCATACGGGTGATTGGGTATCCGCCGCAAGAGCGACTTGTAGCGATAGCGATGTTCTTGTGTATATTTTTCGCTGTATGGCGTATCTGACGGGAGATATTTCATGACTGCGTTCCCTCGGGTGTTGTTCGACGAGGCGCACAGCGAGGCGTGGACGATCCGGCGGGAACGGGCGGAGGCCATGAACCCCGGCCATCCCGACGACAACGGGTACAGCCGGGCCGCGGACATCCTCCGCGGGCTGGGGCACCAGGTCGCGGCGTTCACCGAAGGCCCGCTGACCACCTCGCTGCTGGCCGCCCAGGACGTGTTCGTGATCGCGCACCCGTCGGGGGACCACTGGGAGCGCACCACCGGCCTCGGCAGCCCGGTCTTCCCCGTCGAGGAACTCGACGCCATCGAGGAGTACGTGCGCGCCGGCGGCGGCCTGATCGTGCTCGCCGAGTGCGAGCAGGACAAGTACGGCAGCAACCTCGCCGACCTGCTGGCCAGGTTCGGCGTCGGCATCACCCACGTGACCGTCCAGGACCCGCGCCACAGCCACAACAGGGTGGCCGCCTGGGTGCTCGGGGTGCCCGGCGACGGCCACGTGGACGGGACCGACCTGCTCGCCGGGGCCGGCCAGGCGTGCTTCTACCGCGCCGGGGTGCTGACCGGGAAGGGGCACGCGCTCTTCCGTACCTCGGCCGACGCCGACCCGGCGGGGGAGCCGCTGGCGCTGGCCCTGCCGTACGGGGCGGGGCGGGTCGTGGTGCTGGCCGACTCCGACCTGTTCGGCGACGACTCCATCGCCGACTTCGACCACGCCAGGCTCTGGGGCAACCTGGTCACCTGGGCCGCGCGCACCCCCTCCGCCGAGCGCGGGGCCGCCGACCTGCCCGAGGAGTTCGCCGAACTGAAGGCCGCCGTCGAGGAACTGCGCCCGCTCCAGGCCAAGGACGGCTCGGTCCCCGGCGACAAGAGCCGGGCGCTCGCCCTGGTCTCCGAGATCGCCGACCACGTCGTACGGCTCGCGCCGCGTTTCCCGCACGACGCCGCCTACCTGGAGGCCGTCGTCGCCGACCTGCGGAAATGGGCGGACGGCGGCCTGGAGACGCCCGACTTCCTGGACTCCCTGGACGCCTTCCACCCCGACGCCCAGCGCGTGGACGGCCTGGAGCACCTGGTGGTGTTCCCGATGTACACCCAGAACGGCAACCCGGACCGCAACCTGGAGGCCGTCTGGATCAAGACGGTCTGGCCGGACTGGCTGGCCGAGGTCGAGGCCGGGCGGTACGACAACCCGATGTTCGTGCCGATCACGTTCGTGGACTTCACCTCGGGCTACGACACCAACTCGGCCGTGCTGTTCCCCGAGACGGTGGCCGTGCGCGCCACCCCCGCCGCGTTCACCTGGGGCGGCATCTTCTGCGACCGCGAGGCCGCCCGGTTCCGGGCCGTCACCACCGCCGCCGCCCAGACGCTGAAGCTGGCCCTGCCCGCCGACGCGGCCCGGCTGATCGCCTCCCGGGACCTCGCCCAGGACGCGTTCGTGCTGTGGGACCTGATCCACGACCGGACCCACTCGCACGGGGACCTCCCGTTCGACCCCTTCATGATCAAGCAGCGCATGCCGTACTGGCTGTACTCGCTGGAGGAGCTGCGCTGCGACCTGACCGCCTTCGGCGAGGCCGTACGGCTGGAGGCGGAGGGCGTGCCGCAGGCCCGGTACGTGCAGTACGCGATCCTGTTCGACCGGCTGTTCCGGTTCCCGATCACGGGCAACCGGGTGCGCAACTACGACGGCCTGGGCGGGCAGCTGCTCTTCGCGTACCTGCACCGCAACGACATCGTGCGCTGGACCGACAACCGGCTCTCCATCGACTGGCCCAGGGTCGCCGGGGGCGTGGCCGACCTGCGCGGCGAGGTCGAGAAGCTGTACCGGGACGGCATCGACAGGTCCAAGCTGGCCCACTGGCTGGCCGCGCACGACCTGGTCGCCGCGTACGTGGCGCCGCACCCGGCCTCCAAGTGGGCCGCGCGCGACCTGCCCGAGGAGCAGAAGGCCATGGTGGACGCCGTGCTGCCCGATGAGTTCCCGCTGAGCATGTTCTACGAGGCTCTGCGCCGTAAGCTCACCGATGTCGTCGAATCCACGAAGGGTGTGCGCTGATGTCGCGGGTCATTCTCATCGCCGGAGCGGGCGGTCCGGCCGGGCAGGCCGTCGTCCGCCGGTTCGCCGAACTCGGCGACACCGTCATCGGCGTGGACAAGTCCGGCGCCCACGGGTCGCTGGCGGTGGACCTGCTGGACCAGGAGGCCGTCCTGGGGCTGGCCGAGCGGGTCAAGGCCGAGCACGGGCGGGTGGACGGCGTCATCCACCTGGTCGGCGGCTGGCGCGGGTCGCCGAGCTTCGCCGAGACGTCCCTGGACGACTGGGCGTTCCTGCACGACCTGCTGATCCGGACCCTCCAGCACGTCACGCTGGCCTTCGAGCCGCTGCTGCGGGCCTCCGGCGACGGCCGGTTCGCGATCGTGTCCGCCAAGGCCGCCGAGCGGCCCACCCAGGGCAACGCCGCCTACGCCACCGCCAAGGCCGCCGCCGAGGCGTGGACGCGGGCCTTCGCCCACGCGCTGGAGGGCTCCTCCGCGGCCGCCGCGATCCTGGTCGTGACGGCGCTCGTGCACGACGGCATGCGGGCCGCCAGCCCCGGCAAGGAGTTCCCCGGCTTCACCGACGTGGCCGACCTCGCCGCCGCGATCTCCGGCCTCTGGGACCGGCCGGCCGCCGAGGTCAACGGCAGCCGCGTCGATCTGACGGCCTGACGCTCTGACGATCTGACTTTCTACGGGGATGACACACGTGGCAACCCAAGCGATCCGGCGGCACGACCCGGCCGTGACCAGCTTCGCCAGCGACAACTACGCCGGGGTGCACCCGGAGGTCATGGAGGCCATCGCGCTCGCCAACGGCGGCCACCAGATCTCCTACGGCGACGACGTCTACACCGAGGCGCTCCAGGGGATCTTCCAGCGGCACTTCGGCGAGCGGGCCGAGGCCTTCCCGGTCTTCAACGGCACGGCCGCCAACGTGGTCTCGCTGCGCGCCATGTGCGCGCCCTGGGAGGCCGTCGTCTGCGCCGAGAGCGCCCACATCAACACCGACGAGGGCGGCGCGCCCGAGATGGTCGCCGGGCTGAAGCTGCTGCCCGTGCCCACACCCGACGGCAAGCTCACGCCCGGCCTGATCGACCGGCAGGCGTGGGGCTTCGGCGACGTGCACCGGGCCCAGCCCAAGGTCGTCTCCATCTCCAACGCCACCGAACTCGGCACCCTCTACACCCCCGACGAGATCAAGGCCGTCTGCGAGCACGCGCACCGGCTCGGCCTGCTCGTGCACCTGGACGGCGCCCGCCTCGCCAACGCCGCCGCCGCCCTCGACGTGCCGCTCCGGGCGCTCACCACGGACGCGGGCGTGGACGTGATCTCCTTCGGCGGCACCAAGATCGGCCTGCTGCTGGGCGAGGCCGTGGTGGTGCTCAACCCGGACGCGGCGAGCGGGCTGCCGTACCTGCGCAAGACCAGCATGCAGCTGGCCTCCAAGATGCGCTTCGTGTCCGTGCAGTTCGAGGCCCTGCTCGCCGGCGACCTGTGGCTGCGCAACGCGCGGCAGGCCAACGCGATGGCCCAGCGGCTGGCGGCGGCCGTGCGCGGCATCGACGGCGTCACGGTCACCAGGGCCGTGCAGGCCAACGCCGTCTTCGCCCAGCTGGACCCCGCCGCCGCGGACCGGCTGCGCGAGCGCTACCGCTTCTACACCTGGAACGCCGACACCGGCGAGGTCCGGTGGATGTGCGCGTACGACATCACCGCGGCCGACGTGGACGCTTTCGCCGCGGCCGTCGCCGCCGAACTCGCGCCGGGCGGCCCGGTGTAAGCTGCCGCGCGTGACATTGCGGGTAGTGATCGCGGAGGACTCGCTGCTCATCCGGGAGGGTGTGCAGCGCGTGCTCTCCCGCGATCCGGAGTTACAGGTGGTGGCCGCCTGCGCCGACCTGCCCGAACTCCTCGCCGCCGTGGACACCCACCAGCCCGACGTGGTCGTCACCGACGTGCGCATGCCCCCCACCTCCACCGACGAGGGCATCCAGGCCGCCACCAAGCTCCGCGCCACCCGGCCGGGCGTCGGCGTCGTGGTCCTCTCCCAGTACGCCGAGCCGTCCTACGCCACCATGCTGCTCGCGGCCGGCAGCGCGGGCCGGGCGTACCTGCTGAAGGAACGCGTCGGCGAACCCGGGCAGCTGGTCGAGGCCGTCCGCGCGGTCGCCAGGGGCGGCTCGATCATCGACCCCGTCGTGGTCGAGGGCATCCTGGCCGACTCGCTCAAACGCCGCGCCTCCCCGCTGGCCGCGCTCACCCCCCGCGAACGGGACGTGCTCGCCCAGATCGCCCAGGGCAAGAGCAACGCCGCCGTGGGGGAGACCCTCTACCTCAGCGAGAAATCGGTGGAGAAGCACATCAGCGTGCTGTTCGCCAAACTCGGCCTGGAATCCACCCCCGAGGTCAACCGCCGCGTCCTCGCCGTGCTGCTCTACCTCGCCGAACAGGGGGGGTAACACCCTCACCGGCGTGTGCCCGATGGGGCAGGCTGGACAGCATGGGGCCCGTCGAAGTACGCGTGAACGTACTGATAGTCGACGACCAGGGACCGTTTCGAGCAGCCGCACGCCGACTCATCGCCCTGGTCGCCGGGTGGCGGGTGATCGCCGAAGCCGTCTCCGGCGAGGAGGCCCTCGCCGAAGTGGCCCGCACCCGCCCCACCGTGATCCTGATGGACATCAACCTGCCCGGCATCAACGGCATCGAGGCCACCCGCCGCATCCTCGCCAGCCACCCGGACACCACCGTCGTCCTGGTCTCCACGTACGCCGCGGAGGACCTCCCCCCGGACGCGCACACCTGCGGCGCCACCGGCTACATCCGCAAGGAGAACCTGACACCCGCCCGGCTGCGCGAACTCGTCCCGATCTGATCCGGTGAAACGCCGGGCGGTTCCGGCCGAAGGTACTAGGGAGGATCCACTCGCGAGATTGCCCGAATCGTCCGGAGGCTTCGAATGGGACGGATGTATGCGTTCGGGCTCGTACTCGCCGTGGCGGCGGCAACGGTCACGGGCGGTGTGGCGATCAGTCAGGTCCTCGAAGACGGGCGGTTGAGCTGGCACTGGACGTATACCGGCCTCGGCCTCGCGGTGCTGGTCCTGCTCCTCGTGCGGAACGCGCAGTCGCTCGCCAGCCGTGTCCCGACGCTTCCTGAGGTGGAAGAGCAGCTCGCCCGTGCCGTCCTCGTGACTTCGCGAGCGGCGGTGCCGCCGGACGCCTCCATACCCCTTCGCTGGGCGGGGAAGGACGTCGGACAGGGCCAGTCCGTCGACGCGCTTGCCCAGATCTTCTCGGCTCTGCCAGTTCGCCGTCTGCTGATCTTCGGCCGGCCCGGCTCGGGCAGGACCACGTTCGCCACACAAATGCTGCTCTCCCTTCTCGGAGCACGCACCCGGGCGGACCCCGTTCCGATGCTGGTGGGCGTCGCCGACTGGAATCCGGAGACGGAGCATCTGCACGACTGGCTGGCGGGCCGCATCGTCGCCGACTACGGGATCCGTCCTGAAGATGCCCGTGCGCTTGTGGCCGCGCGCCGGATTCTTCCGATCCTGGATGATTTCGATCTTGTTCCCCGGCGTAGACGGCAACTCATGATCAGCGCTCTGGAGGCGACCTTCACCTCCGGCGAAGCGTTGATCATGACGGATCGTGCCAGAGAACTGGAGCGCTCCCTGCTCTCCCGCCGATCCGGTCTTCTGTTCGGCGGGGCCAGTGTCGGTTTTCAGCCGCTTTCCATCGAGGACGTCGCCTCCTACCTCGTCGATCACGGCGGTCCCGGGTCCCGCTGGAGACCGTTGCTGGACGCTCTCGTCGCCGAGCCCGGCGGCGTTCTGGCGATGGCGCTGAGCACTCCGCTCACGCTCAGCCTGCTGCGCGCCGTGTACGAGGGAGAAGACGGAGACCCCTCCGAACTCACTGATCACGCTCGTTTCCCGGTCCCCCACGCGATACGCGATCACCTGCTCGGCCGCCTGGTCGGGGCCCGGTATCAGGCTGCCCGTGAACGCCCCTACAGACCGGAGCAGATCGATCGCTGGCTGACCTTTCTCGCCATCCACATGAACCGGCGAGCGACGCGGAGCCTGAGCTGGTGGAGCCTTCCCCGGGCCCTGCCACCCCGCCTGTACGGCATCATCGGCGCGGTCGCCGGAGCCGCCCTGATCCTCGTCGCCGCGCTTGCCTTCCGCGACTGGACGGGGCCGCCCGGGTGGCTCTCCCTGCTCGCTGCCGTAGCCGGTGCGGCGTCGGGTGCGGGGTTGGCGGTCACCGGACGCGAGAGACCGCCGAATCCTCTCCCCGGCGCGATCCGCGCGGGCTCCCTGCAGAGTCCAGGCTCGACGATCCGCGCGGACCTGGCACGGAATCTCACCTTCATGGCGGCCGTCGGCCTCACGGTGGGAGTGTCGCTCGGGTTCGCCCAGGGCATCCTCGATGGAATGCCCGCGGCGGTCCGGGCGGGTCTCGTCAGTGGCCTGGCGATGGCGTCCCTGGCGGGATTGCGCACCCCCGTTTTCGCCTACCTCGTGGCCGTCGTCGTGTTCGCGGCACGGGGGTGGGCGCCCTTACGCCTGATGTCGTTCCTCCGTTACGCCGAGCGGCTGGGTGTGCTGCGCCAGGTCGGACCTGTCTATCGTTTCCGCTACCCGGAGCTGCAGGATTGGCTGGCCGGCCGCTATCCGCCCGAGCCGAGCTGGGCAACCTCCACCGACCCGGCCGCGGAACTCCACGAACACGAGCCAGCCGAGGGCTTCGCCTTGCCCTCCGGCGATCCTGTCTTCCCGGAAACCAGCAAGATCGATCTGTTCACCCGGGAGAAGGTGCGCGAGGAGGCGATCGTCCAGCCCGAGGTGCTGCTGAAGATCGACGATTCCGATCCGGCGCGGTCCCGGGACGCGCTGGGCAGGCTGATCCAGCGGCTGCTCGCGGCCAACGCGGAAACGGTCGAGCAGGCGGGTGACACGCAGTACCAGCGCTACCAGAACGCCAGAAAACGTCTCGTGGACGCCGCCAGGCTGCCGTTCTGGAGCAGGCCGGCGCAGTTGTACCGGCTGATCGCGTGGGCGGCGGGAGGGGTGGCCGGGTGGGTCGCCGGAATGCTGTGGTTGCCGGAACTGGCCTTCCGGATGGTGCTAATCGCCGGTCTGGTGAGTTGGTTCGCGATGGCCGCCTTACGTCTGTTGTTCGCGTACCGGAAACAGCGGAGCGACGGGCGGGACCCTGAAGCGGGTCAGTACGTCAGGGCGTTCGTGGTCGCGCTGTTCAGTCCGCCGCCGTTGGTGGCCGCCGTCTGC
This sequence comes from Acrocarpospora phusangensis, assembly GCF_016862995.1. GTDB lineage: Bacteria > Actinomycetota > Actinomycetes > Streptosporangiales > Streptosporangiaceae > Acrocarpospora > Acrocarpospora phusangensis. Next base: position 88,804 of record NZ_BOOA01000030.1, on the reverse strand, counting down.
CTGGCGTGCACGGTCCCGTTCGGGAAGGACCTGTTCGACCCGGCCTCGCCGCCCGTTGCCTTCTGGGTCGCCTGCGGTGTGTGCGTCGTCGCGACCCTGCTCTGGCTCTCCAGTGCGCCGGCCGCGAAGATCCGCACGATCCTGGCGTCGCCGGTCCCGGACTTCTGGCTCCAGTTGCCGCCCGGTCTGGCGGGCTTCCGGGTGGCGGCCGAGCAGGCGTACCGGGACTGGGTGCGGGCGCTGGTGAGGGAAGGGCTGATGCCGCTGCTGCGGGTGGAGTTGGAGGATGAGCGTGACGCGATGGCCGTGGTTCTGCCGGAGCTCGATCCGGGGAGGCTCAGCGGGCTGAGCCGGACCGATGAGTTCGTGGCGACGGAGCAGACCAGGTACCTGGAGCGGCTCATCGCGGGGCTCGGGAGTGCGAGTATCGGGCTCAGCGGGTCGCGGGGGGCCGGGAAGAGCACGGCGCTGCGGCAGTTGTGCTCGCATGACCTGCTGCAGGCCACCGCGAATCTGCGGGTGCTCGTGCACGCCCCCACCGCGTACGACCCGAGGGAGTTCGTCGGCCACCTGTTCCTGCGGGTCTGCGAGCAGGTCACCGGCGAGGCGGGTACGCGGACCGGGGAGCGCGGGCCGCGCGCCGGGCTGGCCGGGCTGTTGCCGATCGCCACCGTTCTGGTCGGCGCGGTGCTGCTGTTCGGCTCGCTCCAGTGGGACCGGCTCCAGCCGTTCCTGGCCGGCCTCGTGGCGGATCCGGGGCTGCTCGTCTCGATCGCCGGAGGGGCGCTGCTGGCCGGGGGCCTGGCGGCCGTGTGGTGGTCGAGCCGGCGCGAGCCCCAGGTCCTGGGGTCGAGCGCCTCCGAGGTGGCCGCTCACCGGCATCTCCGCTCGCTGCGCTACCTCCAGGCGGTGACCGAGACCACGACCGGCGAGATGGCGCTGCCCGGCGGTTCGAAGCTGGCCCGGCAGGCGGCCGTGCAGCGGACCGAGCACCTGCGCAGCTATCCGCAGCTGGTGGCCGACCTGCGGGAGCTGCTCGGGCAGATCGCCCTGGACCGGCAGAGCCTGCAGGGAAAGGTGATCATCGGGATCGACGAGCTGGACAAGATCGGGAAAGCCGAGGACACCGAGCGGTTCCTCAACGACCTGAAGGTCGTCTTCGGCGTGCACGGGTGCTTCTTCCTCGTCGCGCTCTCCGAGGACGCCCTGGCGGGCTACGAGCGCCGGAGCCTGGCCATCCGGAACACGTTCGACAGCGCCTTCGACCGGATCGTCCGGATCCCCCGGCTGCGCGGCTCGGAGTCGCGGACGCTGCTCGCCCGGCGCGGGGTGCCGCTGCCGCTGCCGTACGTGTGGCTCTGCCACGCGCTCACCGGCGGGCTGCCCCGCGACTTCCTCCGGCGCGTGCTGGACCTGACGACGACGGCGGCCCGCTACGACGACCGCGACCTGCCGTCGCTGGCCGCCCGGCTGATCGGCCAGGACCTCCGGGCGGTCGCGGAGGCGCAGTTGCGGGTGGCCGCGGGGCTCGGCGACGCGCACGCTCCGGAGATCACCGAATGGCTGGCCACGTGCGCGGAGGCCGCGCCGCTCACCGCCGCCGCGCTCGACGGCCTGGCGGAGGCCGCGCCCAAGGCCGCGCAGGGCGAGCCCGTGGTGGTGCAGGCCCACGCCCACCTGCTCGTGCTCGCGGCGCTGACCAGGATATTCATCGAGGACCCCGCCCTGCTGACCCGGATACGCGACGACCCGGACGTGATCGACCGCATCGCCGAAGCCCGCGTCCTGGTCGCCACCGACCCCCATCTGGCCCTGCACACCATCCGCCGCATCCGCGCGGAGACGGCCTTCCTGATCAGCGCTGATCCCTGAGGGCGAGCGTGGCGGCGTGGTGGCCGCCCATGCCGTGGACGCCCGCTCCCGGCGGTGTGCTGGCGGAACAGAGGTAGACGCCCTTCAGGGGCGTACGCCAGGGCTTGAGGGCGTGGACGGGACGGCCGAAGAACTGGGTGAGGTCGGCCGCGCCGCCGCCGATGTCGCCACCGATGTAGTTCGGGTTGTGGGCCTGCATGGCGGCCGGGGACATGACGTGCCGCGCGAGCACGCGATCACGGAAACCGGGGGCGAAACGCTCGATCTGGGCCTCGATGTGCGGAGCCATGTCGTACGTGGAGCCGTTGGGCACGTGGCAGTACGCCCAGAGGGTCTGCCTGCCCTCCGGGGCCCGGCTCGGGTCGGCGACGCAGGGCTGCACCACCAGCACGTACGGCCGGGTGGCCGGGCGTCCCCGCATGGTCGCGGCCTCACCGGCGGCGATCTCCTCCAGGGTGCCGCCGAGGTGGACCGTGGCGGCCCGGGAGACCCGCGGGTCGCGCCACGGCACGGGACCGTCCAGAGCCCAGTCGATCTTGAAGACGCCGGGGCCGTGGCGGAAGCGGGCCAGGCGGCGGGCGTACCCGGACGGCAGGTCCGCGATGGCGAGGAACTGGCGGGGGGACAGGTCGAGCAGGACGGACGCGGCCGGGGGGAGGTCCCGCAGCGACGTGACACGGTGCTCGGCGAGCGTCTCCCCGCCCAGCTTGCGGAGGCGCTCCACCATCAGGTCGGCCATCACCTGGGAGCCGCCGCGCACCACCGGCCAGCCCACCGAGTGGGCCAGCGCCGCCAGCAGCAGCCCGTAGCCGCCGGTGATCGGGGAACGCAGGTCCAGCATCGAGTGCGCGGCCATCCCGGCGAAGGCGGCGCGGGCGGGAGCCGTACGGAACAGGGCTCTGGCCAGGACGGTGGCGGGCAGGGCGCCGAGCGCGCCGTACCTGGCGGCGGCGAGCGGCGCCCGCGGGAGGCCAAGCGGGGAGAGCAGGGTGTCGACCAGGGGGAAGCCGGCGCGGGCGGTGGCGCCGACGGCGGCCTGCCAGGCGCGGCCGTCGCGGCCGAGCGCGGCGGCGGTCCTGGCCGGGTCGCGGTGGACGAGCACGGCGGGCCCGTCGTCCAGCGGGTGCGCGGCGGAGACCTCCGGGTGCGCGAACTCCACGCCCAGCTCCGGCAGCCGGTCGCGGAGCGCGCGGGAGGCCACCGACAGCGGCAGCACGGTCGCGCACACGTCGTGCAGGAAGCCCGGCAGCGTCAGCTCCTCGCTGCGCAGGCCGCCGCCGAACCGCGGCGCCCCCTCCAGCAGCAGCACCCGGCGGCCCGCCTCGGCCATGGTCAGCGCCGCGACCAGCCCGTTCGGCCCGGAACCGACGACGATCGCGTCGTACTCAGTCATGATCTAATCCATTCAACCAGGTCAGCCGGGTGGGACGGGGATCTCGCCGCGGATGCGGGTGCCCGCGCCGAGGTCGGACTCCACGGTGAGGGAGCCGCCGATGGCGCCCAGGCGGTCGCGCATGTTCACGAACCCGTGGCCCGCGTCGCCGGTGGCGAAACCGGTGCCGTCGTCGGCCACCTCGAAGCGCAGCGTGCCGCCCGTGGCCTCCAGCTCGACCGTGATGGCGGCGTCCGCGCCCGCGTGCTTGCCGGCGTTCTGGATGGCCTCCAGGCAGCAGAAGTAGACGGCGGCCTCGATCTCCTCGGAGTAGCGGCGGGGCAGGTCCACGCTGACCGAGCAGGGTAACGGGGAGCGGCGGGCGGCCGAGCGCAGCGCGTGGTCCAGGCCGTGGTTGCGCAGCAGCGGCGGGTAGACGCCGTGGGCCAGCTCGCGCAGGGCCGCGATGGTGCCCTGCACGTCGGCGCGGAGCTCGTCGAACAGGTTGCCGGTGGTGGCCGGCTCCTCGGCGATGATCTCCCCGGCCAGGCTGAGCTTGACCGACAGCGCGACCAGGTGCTGCTGGGCGCCGTCGTGCAGGTCGCGCTCGATGGCGCGGCGGGCGGCGTCGGCCGCGGTCACGATGCGCAGGCGGGAGGCCTGCAGCTCCTCGTTGCGGCGGCGCAGCTCGTCCAGCGAGGCCTGTAGCGCCGAGTCCAGGCGCATGTTGTGCAGGGCCAGGCCGACCTGGCGGCCGAGCTGGACCAGCACCTGGTCGTCGGCCTCGGAGAACGGCGGCGCGTCCACGGGACGGCGCACCACGATCAGGCCGAGCAGTTCGCCCAGGTGGGCGGCGGGGGCCACCCGGATCGGCCCGGCGCCCTCCACCAGCAGCCCGGGCATCCAGACGGCCAGCCAGGACGCGCCGCCGACCCGGGTCCTGCCCACCACGATGCGCTCCCGCTCGTTGAGCTCCAGCCGGGCGGTGGGCAGTTCGGGCACGCTCAGCGTGCGGTGGAGCACGCCGTCGGAGCCCACCCAGATCTCCGCCCCGGCGGGGGCCATCGCCGCCTTCAGCGACTCGGCCAGCTGGAGCAGCAGCTCGTCGAAGGGGACGGCGCGGCTCATCCGGGCGCCGAACGTGGCCAGCACCTCCTCCGGCGGCACCCCGCCGCGGCCGGTGATGGCGCGGGCGGTGGCGAGCAGCCGTACCCGGAGCGGGAAGGCCAGGACGGCCACCACCAGGGCGGCGGCCATGCTGGAGACCAGCAGGTCGCGCTCGCCGGCCTCCGGGAGGCGGCCCAGGCCGAGCACCACGACCAGGTAGACGCTGGCGATCATGACGGTGAACCCGGCCGCGACCACGGCCTCCAGCAGCGCCTTGTCGCCCACGTGCGCGGTGGACGGCACATGGCCGAGCAGGGCCCCGACCGGGACCACCACCAGCGCCACCACCAGCCAGGTGAGCGGGTCGGCCGGCACGCCGAGCAGCAGGTAGAGGCCGATCAGGGTGGCGCCCGCCGAGCCGGCCAGGAGCAGGCCCGCGCCGGTCCACTGCAGGGCCGCCCGCTGCCGGGGGGACGCCGCGCCGCAGCGCAGGATGATGCCGGCCGCGCCGGTGGCGGCGGCCAGCACGGCGGCCAGGCCGTGCAGGCTGGGCGGCCCGGTCAGCACGGAGAGGCCGACGCCGAGCACGGCGGCCAGGGCGGCGATGGCGCGGCGCGGCACGCTGCGCAGCTCGCCGTCGGGCAGGGCCAGCGCGAAGGCGAGCCAGCCCGCCACGGCCACCGGCACCACGTCGGTCCAGATCGCGGCGGCGGCCTGCAGGGCGGCCACCAGGACCGCCCACCGGGCCACGGCCGGGCGGCCGACCAGCTGGCAGCCGGCCGCGGTGACCGACCAGCCGGCCGCGACGACGGCGCCGGCCAGGTTGGTGCCGTCCCAGAGGCCGACGCCGAGGGCGGTCAGCACCGCCGCTCCGCCCAGCCAGAGCGCGAGAGCTCGGGTCATCTGGATCACTCCGCTCGCAGGACGTGGCCGACGCGCAGCCGGGCGGCGAGATGCCCGGGCCAGGCGGCCAGCAGGTTGGCGATGAGCAGCGCGGCGGGTCCGACCAGGATCAGCGCCCAGACCGCGACCGGCGGCTGGTAGAACAGCGGGGTCGTGTCGGCGACGATACGCCAGAGCACCCGGCCGAAGGCCACGCCCAGCGGCACCCCGGCCAGCAGCCCTGCGGCGGCCAGCACCGACGCCTGGGTGACCACGATCCCGCGGGCCTGGCGGCGGGTCAGCCCGAGCGAGCGCATCACCGCCACGTCGTGGCGGCGGCGGCGCACGGCGGTGGCCAGCGCGTGCCCGACGGCGCTCACCCCCAGCAGCGCCAGGAAGGCGGCCAGGTAGAACGGGAGCACCCCGTTCTCCCTGAGCTCCGCGAGCTGGAACGGCGGGTCCTGCGCCATCAGCGGGACCGCCAGCCCGGCCGCCGCCGACGCGGCCGCGGCCAGTTCCGCCTGTACGGCGTCCGCCTCCACGCCCGCCCGCAGACCCACCAGAATCCCCCGCCCCTTCGAGGCGCCGAACATCCGCGCGTACGCGGCGTCGGTCACCCATCCGCCGGTCGCGTAGTCATTGTGCGACGTCTCCGGCACGAAGCCGATCCCGCTCACCCGGAACACGCCGCGCCCCGGCTGCCCGGTCAGCGTCACCGAGTCGCCCGGCCCGATCCCGAGATCGCGGGCGCTCTTGGGCGCCAGCACGACCTCGTCGTCCGCCCGTACGGCCCTGCCTTCGCGCAGCACGATCGGCAGCGCGTCCCGCTGGTGGGAGAAGAGCGTGACCGCGGTGCGCCCGGACTCGGCGACGGCGTACCGGGCGTCGGTGGTCCCGGCCACCGCCGGATCGGCGCGAAGCGCGGCCTCGGCCGCCTCCACCAGGCCGGGGCCCGGGTCCTCGGCGCCGACCGGGATGACGAGCTGGTGGGTCACGCCGAACCTGGCGGGGTTCCCGGCCGCGTCGGCGACGCCCGCCGCGAAGGTGAAGGCGGCCAGCACGCCGTGCACGCCGATGACCGCGCCCAGCAGGGCCGGCCGTACGGGCACGGCGGAGCGACCGCGGCCCGGTTCGAGGGCGAACCTGAATCCCACGGCGACCGGGACCGGCGCGCCCGCCCTGGCCAGCCAGGCCGCGATCCTGGAGCCGCCGGGCCTGGCCGGCCGCCGGGTGGCGGAGAACGCGGCGGCGGACGCGCCCGCCACGACGAGCAGCAGGACGGTCGCGCCGCCGGCGCCCAGGACCAGCGGGTCCGCGTACCTGCCGGGGTCGGGCTCGCGGCGCGCGGCGCTGCCGAACGGCAGCCACGCCGAGGCCAGGTAGGCCGCCGCGCAGGCGCCGACCGCTCCGGCCAGCGCCGCCAGGGCGGGCCCGGCGGTGGCCGCCCGTACGGTCTGCGCGGGGGAGAGGCCCACCGGCCGGAGCACCAGCAGGTCGGAGACGGTGGCGGCGGCGTAGCGCACGATCGTCTGGCCGATCAGGACCACGGCCGCCGCCAGCGCCGCCAGGCCGAACGAGAGCAGGGCGGCGGCTCCGAAGGCGGCCACCTCGCGGTCGTGGCGGGCGTACTGGCCGGCCATGTCCCAGACGTCGATGCTGTGCGTGCCGGCGATCGCCGCCAGGCTCTCGCGGAACGCGGGCAATGCCGCGGCGCCGCCCTTCAGCCGGACCAGGGCGTTGGCGTACGACCGGTCCTCCACCACCAGGTTGTCCCGATGGGCGGCCAGGAGGGCCGGCGAGGGGTGCAGGAAGCCGTTCTTGTCGATGTCGTCGCGGAACCAGGTGGAGCGGACGATTCCCACGATGCGCAGGGTCAGCTCGGGCCCGGCGGGCGGTCCGGTGTCGGGCGCGTCGAAGTACGCCCGCAGTTGTCCGGGGGTGTACAGCCGGGCCTTGATCGTGTCGCCCACGCCCTTGCCGGTGTGCCCGGCCATGGCCGGGGTGATCACGGCCTCGTCGGCGCGGGCGGGGTCGTACATGCGGCCGGCCAGGGCGACCGGGCGCTCGACCGTGTGCCCGTACTCGGGGTCGGCCGGGACGAACCAGCTCTCGCCGCCCTCGACGGAGAACGAGGTCACCATGTACGCGCCGACCGCCTCGACCTCGGGCAGCGCCCGGATCCTGTCCCAGTCGAAGCCCGGCTGGTTGGGCAGCACGTTCACGTCGGCGGGCAGGGTGCGCGCCCACAGCCGGTCCACCGCGTCCGCGCCCCGGCGGGCGCCCGCCACCGCCGCCAGCACGGTCCCGCCCGCCAGCGCGACCAGCAGCGCGAGCACGGCCAGCGACCGGCCGCGGCGGCGCAGTTCGAGGCGGAGCCAGCTGCCCGTCATCACTCGGCCCTCAGTACCTGGCCGACCCGCAGCCGCGCGGCCAGCCGCCCCGGCCAGACGGCCAGCGCGTTGGAGATCAGCAGCGCCAGCGGGCCCACCGCCAGCAGCGCCCAGAACGCCACCGGCGGGTGGTACGCGAACGGCCACTGGTCGGCCACCAGCCGCCACAGCGTGCGCCCCAGCGCCACCCCCAGCGGCACGCCGAACAGCAGCCCGATGAGGGCCAGCACCGACGCCTGGGTGACCACGACCCAGCGGGCCTGGCGGCGGGTCAGGCCGAGCGCGCGCATCACCGCCACCTCATGGCTCCGGCGGCGTACGGCCGTCGCCAGCACGTGCCCGACCGCGCCGACCGCCAGCAGCGCCAGGAACCCGGCCAGCAGGACGGGCAGGAAGCGCAGGTCCCTGACCTGGGCCAGCTGCACCAGCGGCACCGGCTCCTCGAACATGGCGAACGTGACGCCGGGCACCGCGTTGACCGTGTCCATCAGCGACGCCGGGTCCACGCCGGGACGCACGGCGTACAGCACGGAGTAGAACTTGAAGCTGTCGAAGAGCGTCTCGAAGCCGGCCGGGGTGACCATGCCGCCGTCGAAGTACTCGTTGTGGGCGCCCTTCGGGACGAAGCCGATGCCGCTCACCCGGAACGTGCCCTTGCCGGGGTCGCCGGTCAGCGGGATCTCGTCGCCGACCCGCGCGCCGAGCGCCTCGGCGGTCTTGACGGCGAGCATGAGCTCCCGGTCGTCGCGGGGCAGCCGCCCCTCGCTGACCACCACGGGCAGCGCCTTCGCGCCCTGGTCGAAGGAGTGCACGGCCACGGCGGTCGCGCCGGACTGGGCGATCGCGGTCATGTCGCCGGTGACCCCGGTCACGTCCGGATGCCGGGCGAGGGCCTGCCGCACCGCGTCGTCGGCGGGGACCTTGCCGTTCTGGGCCAGATAGACCCCGGCGTCGAAGGTCTGGCCGAACCGTTCCGGGCGCTCGCCCGCGTCGGTGACGCCACTGGAGAAGGTGAAGGCGGCCAGCACGCCGAGCACGCCGACGACCGTCCCGAGCAGGGCGGGCCGGACCGGCACGGAACCCTTGCCCCGGCCGGGCTCCAGCGCGAAGCGGGTGCCGACCACGGCGGGCACCGGCAGGTTCGCCCGGGCGGCCAGGGTCGCCGCGGCCGACCGGCGGGCCGGGCGCGGGCCGAGGCGTCCGAGTGCCGCCGCGGCCAGCGCCGAGGCGAGCCCCACCGCCACGGGCACGGCCAGCGCGCCGGGGATGAGGACCTGCGGGTCGAAGTCCAGTCCCGGGCTGGGCTCCAGCAGGGCCGCCGCGCCGATCGGCATCCAGGCCGAGGCCGTGTACGCGCCTGCCACCGACAGCACCGCCCCGGCGGTCGCGGCCAGCGCCGGGCCGAGCGAGGCGGCGCCGGCGACCTGCCGGGGGGTCATGCCCACCGCGCGCAGCTGGTGCAGCTCGGCCACCGCGGCGGCGGTGTACCGGGAGACCGACTGGCCGATCAGGACGATCGCCGCCGCCAGCACGGCCAGGCCGAAGGCGAGCAGCGTCAGCGACTGGAACATGAGGAACCGCTGCTCGCTCCGCTTCATGTCCTCGCCGGGCCAGACGTCGATGCTGCTGCGGCCGGTGGCCTGCGCCAGTTCGCGCTTGAACGCGGGCAGCGCCTGGGGGCCGTCTTTCAGCCGGACCAGGGCCTGGAAGACGGCCAGCCCCTTCGTCCCCACCATGTTGTCCCGATATTTCGCGAAAAGCGCTGGGGGGAAGATGACCTCGCCCCTGGACATGATCGTGTCGGAGAACCACGGGGAACGGATCACCCCCACGATCCGCATGGTCAGCGTGGGCCCGGCATAGGGCAGGTCGCCGGCCGGTCCCTCGCTCAGCACCGCGTCGACCGCCTCCGGCGTGGTCAGCCGGATGGTGACGGTGTCCCCGACCGCCCTGCCGTACGTCTCGGTGAACTTGGGGAGGATCACGGCCTCGTCGACCCGGCCGGGAGCGGGGAGGCGGCCCTCCAGCACGACGGGTTTCTCGATCGTCCGCCAGGTGCTCGGGTCCCCGGTGGGCGGCAGGTCCGGGACGACCCCGGGAGGATCCACGATCTCGTAGGCGGGCACGAACGGGATGGTCATCAGCGCCGCCACCGACGGCAGCGCCCGGACCTTCTCCCAGTCGAAGCCCGGGATGCTCGGCACCACGACCGCGTCGAACGGGAGCGTCACCGCCGTCAGCCGGTCGATCGCCGTCGCCCCGCGCCGTGCCCCGGCGACCGCGGCCAGCACCGTGCCGGTCGCGAACGCGATCAGCAGGGTCAGCACGATCAGGGACCGCCACCGCCGTCGCAGCTCCAGCCTGAGCCACATGCCGTACATGACTTACTCCGCTCTCAAGATCATGCCGACGGGGAGGCGCGCGGCCCGGCGGGCGGGCCAGAGCGCGGCCGCGCAGGCGACCAGCAGGGCGGCGGGCGCGACCAGCGCCAGCGCCGCCTCGGCCAGGGGCGGCCGGTAGAGCACCGGGACGAGGTCGGCCATCACCCGCCACAGGGTGCGGCCGAGCGCGATCCCCAGCGGCACGCCGAAGACCAGCCCGGCGCCCGCCAGCACGACGCCCTGGGTGAGCACGACGCCGCGCGCCTGGGCGCGGGTCATGCCGAGCGCCCGCAGCACGGCCAGCTCGCGCCGCCGCCGCAGCACGGCCGAGGTCAGCGCGTGCGCCACCGCCGCCACGGCCAGCACGATCAGGAAGGCGGCCAGCAGCAGCGGCAGCGGCCGGATGCCGCGCAGCTGGGCCGCCTGCTGCACCTCGGCGGTGAGCTCGATCTGCAAGCCCGCCGCCCGCAGCCGCGCCGCGGCCGCCTCCGGATCCGCGCCGGGCCGCAGCGCCGCGAGACCGAGACGGAACTTGAACTCGCCCGGCGCGAACAGGCGGTCGTACCCGTCCGGCGTGACCCACGCTCCGTGGGAGTAGCCGCTGTGCGGGGACTCCGGCAGCAGGCCGATGCCCGTGACCAGGAACGAGGCGGTCCGGCCCGAGCCGGCGAGCGCGACCTCGTCGCCCACCGCCGCGCCGAGGTCGCCGGCGGTGGACGGGGCCAGCACGATGTCGCCCGCCCGGTTCGCCGCCGCTCCCGCCGTCAGTACGGCGGGCGGCCACGCCCCGGCCGGCGCGTACGTGAGCACCGAGAACGAGGCCCCGGCCCTGGTGGCCACCCCGATCCTGGTGTCGTTCACGCCGGCCACGTCCGGATCGCGGAGCATCGTCGCGATCAGCGGGGCGGCGGGCGCGCCGTCGTCGTTGTAGCCGAAGTGCGCGCTCAGCCCGTGGGTCTGGCCGAAGGCGGCCGGCTCCGCGGACGCGTCGTCTACGGCGTCCGCGAACGTGAACGCCGCCAGCACGCCGAGCACGCCGGCGACCGCGCCCAGCAGCGCCGGGCGCACCGGCACCGGCCGCCGCCCTCGGCCCGGCTCCAGCGCGAACCTCGTCCCCACCGCGACCGGCACCGGCAGCCGCCCCGCCAGCTCGGCCAGCGCGGACCGCCGGGCGACCGGCCGTACCGACCCGGCCCGTACGGCCGCCCAGACCGCCAGCCCCGCGCGGACCGGTACGGCCAGCGTCGCCGCCGCCCACCCCGGGCCCAGCACGAGCCAGTCCGCCGCGATGCCGGGAGCCGGCTCCATCCGCGCGGCGGACCCGATCGGCGTCCAGGCCGACAGCAGCACGGCCAGCGCCACCCCGAGAGCGGCCCCGGCCGCCCCCGCCAGCGCCGGCCCCGCCGCCCCCACGGCGAGCAGCTCCCGCCGGGTCAGGCCCAGCGCCCGCAGCACCCGCAGCTCCGGCTCGCCCGCCGCGGCCAGCCGGGCCACCGCCTGGCCGGTCAGCAGCGCCGCGGCCACCAGGGCCGTCAGCGCGAAGGCCAGGGCGGCCACGCCCTCGAAGGCGATCATCGCCTGGTCCTTGCGTACGGCCTCGGCGACGTTCCAGATCTCCACGTCCGGGCGGTCCAGGGCCGCGACGAAGGCGGGGAGAGCTTCCTCCCCACCGGTGAGCCGGACGACGCCGTTCAGGTTGCCGGGGGAGGCCGCTCCCGTGAAGTTCGCCCGATGGCGCTCGAACAGGGCATGGGTCGGCAGCACCGAGCCGGGGCCGGTCTCCGGCGGGTCGGAGTTGAGGAACGAGCGGGCCACGCCGACGATGCGGAGCTCGATCCGCGGACCCGCGGGGACCCGCCCCGGCACTTCCGGTGCGTCCATCTGCTCAGGGGTGAGCAGGGTGACCGTGATCGTGTCGCCGATGGCCTTCCCGTGCGCCTCCAGATAGCGCGGGGTCACGGTCACCTCGTCGGCGCGACGCGGGTCGGCCGCCCGCCCGGCCAGCACCACCGGCCGTTCCACCGTCCGGCCCATCTCCCCGTCCGCCGGCGGCAGGAACGCCACCGCCGAGGCGGACCGGCCCTCCGTCACGAAGGGGGAACTGGCGAAGGTGCCGGCCGCCGCCACGCCCGGCAGGCGCCGGACCCGGTCCCAGTCGAAGCCGGGCTCGTTCGGCAGCAGCCCGATCGTGGCCGGCAGCGTCACCGCCCTCAGCCGGTCCAGCGCGGACATGCCGCGCAGGGCGCCCGCCACGGCCGCCAGCACGACCCCGGTGGAGAGCGCGACCAGCAGGGTCAGCGCCACCAGGGCCGGCAGGCGGCGGCGGATCTCCAGGCGCAGCCAGAGCGCGGTCATCGGGTTCACTCCGTCCGCAGGACCTGGGCGGGCCGCAACCGCGTGTACAGGCGGCCCGGCCAGGTGGCCAGCAGGTTGGCGAGCACCAGCGCGACCGGCCCGACCAGCAGCAGGGCCAGCAGGGCCAGCGGCGGCTGGTAGAAGAGCGGCATGTCGTCGGCCACCACCCGCCAGACCATCCGGCCGAGCGCGAAGCCCAGCGGCACCCCGAACAGCAGGCCGGTCAGCGCCAGCAGGGTGGCCTGGGAGACCACGATCACCCGGGCCTGCGGGCGGGTCATGCCGAGCGCGCGCAGCACCGCCACCTCCTGCCGCCTCCGCCGTACGGCGATGCCCAGCGCGTGCCCGACCGCGCCGACCGCCAGCAGGGCCAGGAACGCCGCCAGCGCCAGTGGCAGCGGCCAGATGTCCTGCAGCTGGTTGAGCTTGACCGGTGGCATCGGGGCGTCGAAGGGGACCGTGCCCGCGCCGGCGACCGCGTCCGCGGCGGTCCTGAGCCGGGCCACGACGGTGTCCTCGGCCGCGCCGGGGTCGAAGGCGATCAGGGCGAGATGGTACTTGTAGGAGTCGAACAGGCGGGCGTAGCCGTCCCAGGTGAGCACGCCGCCGTCGTCGTACTCGTTGTGCGAGCCGGCCGGGACGAACCCGATGCCGGTCACCCGGTACTCCAGGCGTGCCAGCGGGCCGTCCAGCGCGACCTTGGAGCCGACGTGGGCGTCCAGGCGGCGGGCGGTGGTCACGGCGAGCAGGGTCTCGTCGGGGGCGCGGGGCACGCGGCCGTCCACCAGGATCTGCTCGATCCCGGTGGCGGGGGTGCGGTAGCCGTACAGGGTGACGGAGATGTCCGTGCCCGCCTGGGCGACCCCGACCTTGGCCTCGGTGACGCCGGTGACGTCAGGGTCGGCGGCCATGGCCGCGACGGCCGCGTCGGAGGCGGGGTTGCTCTCGCCGTTCATGCCCAGGAAGGCCAGAGACTCGTACGTCTCGCCGTGCCTGGACGGGTTGGCGGCGGCGTCGGCGAGGCCGCTGGAGAAGGTGAAGGCGGCCAGCACGCCGAGCACGCCGGTCACCGCGCCGAGCAGGGCGGGCCGCACCGGCACGGCCGTCGCGCCGCGCCCGCGTTCCAGCGCGAACCGCGCGCCGACGAGCACCGGCACCGGGAGCCCGAGCCGCGCGGCGGCGGCCGCCACCATCGACCGGTGCGCCGGCCGGGCGGGGTCGCGGCGCAGGGCGAACCAGGCGTTCGCCGCGGCGGCCGCGGTGACCAGGGCGACGGCGGCCAGCCCGCCGGGGAGCAGGACCAGCGCGTCCACGTCGAGGCCCGGCCCGGGTTCGAACTGCGAGGCGCTGCCGATCGGCATCCAGGCCGAGACGGCGATGGCGAAGGCGACGCCGCCCACCGCGCCGGCGATGGCGGCCACCAGCGGGCCCAGCGCCGCGAGCACCGCCGCCTGCCGCCGGGGCAGCCCGAGGGCGCGCAGGGTGTCGAGTTCGGCCACGGTCGCGGTGGCGTACCTGGCGACGGTCTGGCCGACCAGCACGATCGCGGCGGCCAGCGCGGCGAGGGCGAAGGCGAGCAGCGCCGCGGCCTCGAACCGCAGGACCTGGTTGTAGTCGGCGATGGCGTCGGAACGCCGCCAGACGTCGATGTTGGGGATGCCGGTGACCTTGGCCAGGTTCGTCTTGAAGGCGGGGATCGTGGCCGCGCCGCCGTTCAGCCGCACCAGCGCGTTGACGTAGCCGACATTAGGCGTGCCCAGAAAGTTGTCACGATATTTCGCGAAAACGGCGGGGGAGATCATGACGATCGGGTTGCCGACCGGTTCGGAGTACCACGGGGAGCGGATCACTCCGACGATCGTCGCCTCGATCGACGGCCCGAGCGGCCCCATCGTCGGGTCGTATCCCGTCGCGCTCTGCTCGGGCGTGGGCAGCCGGAAGGTCACCCTGCTGCCGACGCCCTGACCGGTCACCTCGGGGTACGCGGCCGAGACCACGACCTCGTCGACCCGGGCCGGATCGAACACACGGCCCGCCAGCAGCACCGGCCGCTCGATCGTCCGGAGCACCTCGTCACTCGCGGGCGGGAAGTCGCCGTAGACGAGTGGGTTGTCCGTCTTGATGCCGAAACCTGACACCGCGAAGGTCGACACGGCCGCGACCTCGGGCATCGCCCGGATGCGGTCCCAGTCGAAGCCCGGCTGGTTGGGCAGCACCACGACATCCGCGGGGAGCGTGCCGACCTGCAGCCGGTCGTACGCGGACGCGCCGCGGCGGGCCCCCGCCACCGCCGCGAGCACGGTCCCGGTGGCGAAGGCGATCAGCAGCGCGAGCACCGCCAGCGACCGCCAGCGGCGGGGTAACTCCAGGCGCAGCCACACCCACCGCAGGGTCATTCCTCCACCCGGCCGTCCCGCATCCGGATCGAGCGGGACGCTCCGGCCGCGACCTCGGGGGAGTGGGTGACCATGATGATCGTCTGCCCGTCCTCGTGCAGTCGCCGGAACAGTTCGAGCACCTCCAGGCCGCCCTCCGAGTCCAGGGCGCCGGTGGGCTCGTCGGCCAGCAGCAGGCTCGGCTGGTTGACCAGCGCCCGCGCGATGGCCAGCCGCTGCCGCTGCCCGCCGGACAGCACGGCCGGCACCTGCTGGACCCGGTCGCCCAGGCCCAGCAGGTCCAGCAGGTCCCTGGCCCGCGCCTCGGCGGCGCGCCGCTTCATGCCGCCGAGCACGCCCGGCAGCACCAGGTTGTCCAGCGCGGACACCCCGTCGAGCAGGTTGAAGAACTGGAAGACGAAGCCGATGTGGTGCCGCCGGAAGCGGGCCAGCCAGTCCTCGTCCCTGCCGTCCACCCGCTCGCCCGCGACCTCGATGGTGCCGTCGTCCACGCCGTCCAGCCCGGCGATCACGTTCAGCAGGGTGGACTTGCCGCAGCCCGACGGGCCCATGACCGCGACGAACTCGCCGCGGGTGACGTCGAAGTCGACGCCGCGCAGCGCCCGGACCGGGGCCAGTTCGGCCTCGAAGGTCCGCCTGGCCCCGCGGATGCGTACGGCCGGGGCCTCCGCCGCGTCGCCGGGCGGGGACGCGTCGACGGACAGTTCGGTAGACATCAGAAATCCTCCGGGAGGTGGAATGCCACGACAGGGGTGGAACGGCCTTTGACGGCCCGGGGGCCGAGCGGGGACCACGGCCAGGTGTTCTCGGCGGCGAGCACGGTGTTCTCGGCGGCCACGGTCCCCGCCGGGCGGGCCAGGTCCTGCATGCGCTGGGCGAGGTTCACGGTGTCGCCGACCAGGGTGTACTCCACGCGTTCCTCACTGCCGAGCAGGGCCGCCGCCACCTCGCCGGTGCACAGCCCGATGCCCAGCCGGAACGGGGTGTGCCCGTCGCCCGCCCACTCCTCGTTGAGCGCGCTCTGCCGCCGGTGCATGGCGCGGGCGGCCAGCACCGCCGAGCCGGCGTGGCCGGGGCGCGGGTCGGGCGCGCCGAACACGGCCATCACGGCGTCGCCGACGTACTGCATGACCGTGCCGCCCTCGCTCAGGATGGCCGCGTTCATGGCCCTCCGGTGCGCGTTGAGCTGACCGGCCAGCACGGCCGGGTCGGTGTGCTCGGCGATCGAGGAGTAGCCGCGCACGTCCGACATGAGCACCGTCACCGTCAGCCGCTCGGTCCGGTCCAGCCGGTCGGCCAGCAGCTTGTCGGCCACGCCGTGCGGCAGCAGCCGGGACAGCCGCTCGCCCTGCTCGTCCCGGCGCAGGATCGCCGTGTGCAGCATGCGCAGCCGCTTCAGCGCCCCCCTGCGCCCGGCGGAGGCGCCCCTGGCCAGCTTCAGGAACAGCTGCTCCACCAGCGCGTTGACGGACTCGGGGCTGGCCTCGGCGGCGGCCGCGATGGCCTTCACCGAGCGGCCCTCGGCGACCTGCCGCAGCAGCTTCTCCTCGCCCGGCGTCAGCTCGGAGGAGCGCGCGGGGGAGAGCAGGTCCTGCACGATCTGCGGGTCGATCATGGAGCCGCCCGCCGCCACCTCGCGGATCGCCCGGCCCAGCAGCCGCGCGTCCGCGACCCGGTCCTTGAGCAGGTACGCGTAGCCGTCCGCGCCCTCGGCCAGCAGCTTGACCGCGTAGTCGGGATCGTCGTACTGGCTGAGCACCACCACGCCGGTGCCGGGCAGCCGCCCGCGGACCTCCCTGGCCGCGTCGATCCCCTCGTCCTGGTACGTCGGCGGCATCCGGATGTCGGTGACCAGCACCTGCGGCCGCAGCTCCTCCGCCCGGCCCACCAGCTCGTCGTAGTCGGCCGCGACGCCCACCACCTCAAGGGCGAGGTCCCGGCTCAGCAGCGCGCGCACGCCCTCGCGGACGATCAGGTTGTCGTCGGCCAGCAGCACCGTGATGCGATCCACCCCTGCAATGTCCCCCTTCGAGGCGAACCCGGCCTAGAGGGCTAACCCTCCATTGAGCGGTGGATACCGCCCTGCCGCACTATCGGTGTGCTTCCTAGCGTCATTTGCAGACCCCCGAGGAGGCGTAGGAGGCCACGATGCGTGTGCAGTCAGAGGCGACGTCCCTGTCCTGGATTCCGTCCGAGGCGGTGAAGGGTTACACCCGGACCATGTTCGAGGCCGGGATCTCCCACTACGACGACCCGCCCCCGGCCAGGATCGACGACCTGGAGCGGCTGCGCCTGGCCGACCGGTTCCGCTTCGCCAACCGGCTGCACGTCTGGGCCGACTTCGAGGACGGCCAGGTCGTACGGCACGGCACCGACGGCGGCGGCCTGATGGGCTCCACCACGGTCCGGGTCGGCCCGCTGGGCGCGACCTTCGCCGCGATCGGCCTGCCCGACCTGCGCCCGGAGGCGGAGATCGGGGACGGCTGGATCCGGGTCACCCAGTCGGCCGGCGGCCGTACCGCGCTGCCGTTCCCGCGCAAGGCGGCCGCCCTGCCCTTCGCCCGCTGGCAGTCCCCCCTGGTGTGGACCACGCTCACCGTCACCCTGAACGCCGACGGCCGGGGCGAGATCGGCCTGACCGGCGCCAGCCCCTTCCCCCGCCACTGGGTGTACGGCCCCGACGGCGCGCTCGCCCTCAAGGCCGGCGTCACCGACTTCAAGGCGTGGGCCGCGCAGACGGGCACCCCGTGGGGCGCGGAGGACTCCCCGGTCGTGGTCACCGCCGCCGAGAGCGCCCTGGAGCGGGAGCTGTCCCGGCTGATCATGCGCGGCGGCCGCAAACCGCTGGTGCGCGAGCTGGCCACCGGCCAGACCCTGGTCCGCCAGGGCGAGCGCGGCGACTCCCTGTTCCTGCTGCTGGACGGCGTCCTCACGGTGGACGTGGACGGCCGTACGCTCGGCGAGCTGGGCCCCGGCGTGGTGCTGGGCGAGCGGGCGGTGCTGGAGACCGGCCACCGCACGGCCACCCTGACCGCGGTCACCCCGATCCGGGTGGCCGAGGCCACCGCCGACGCCATCGACCGGGCCGCGCTCGAACACCTCGCCGCCGGGCACCGCCGCGAGGAGAACGCGTGAGGCTCCTCCTGCTCGGCGTGCGCGGCTCCACCCCCGCCCCCGGGCCCGAGTACGTCCGCTACGGCGGGCACACCAGCTGCGTCGCGGTGCTGCCCGCCGGGGACAACGGGGACGGCGCCCCGGCGCTGGTCCTGGACGCCGGCACCGGCATCAGGCAGCTGGCCGGGCCGTTCCGGGGCGCGATCCTCCTCAGCCACCTGCACTGGGACCACGTGCAGGGCCTGCCGTTCAGCCGGGCCGTCGACCACCCGGACAGCCGGGCCGAACTGGTCGTCCCGGTCGTCCCGGGAGCGGATCCGCTGGCCACCCTGACCGGGCAGATGTCCCCGCCGCACTTCCCGATCGAGCCCGGCGGCCTGCTCGGCGACTGGACGTTCACCCGGCCGGCTCCCGTGCGCGAGCTCGCCGGGATGACCGTGCGGCAGGCGGAGGTCACCCACAAGGGTGGCGTCACCGTCGGCACCCGGATCGAGCGGGACGGCACCTCGGTCGTCTACCTCCCCGACCACGCGCCCCAGCTCGGCTCGGCCGCCGCCGAGGAACTGGCGGCCGGCGCCGACCTGCTCATCCACGACGGCCAGTTCCGCCCCGAGGAGCAGGCCCTCGCCGACGCGTACGGGCACGCCACGATCACCGACGCGCTGGACTTCGCCGCCCGCTGCGGCGTACGCCGCCTGCTGCTCACCCACCACGCCCCCGGCCGCACCGACGACCAGCTGGACGCGATGGCCAAGGAGTGGCCCGACGTGGAGTTCGCGCGTCAGGGCGAGACCGTCACACCTTCTGACCGGTCTCGCTCTCGTACGCGCTGAGCTGCTGTTCCAGCGCCTTCATCAGCTCGAACACCTGGGCCGGGGGGATCCTGATCCGGCTGACGATCCGGGTGGGCACGCTCAGGTACTGCTCACCCGACGAGGGGTCGTCGGCCAGCCCCGGCGGCCTGGTGATCACCGCGAAATCCAGAACGAACCCATCCTGGGTGTGCCAGACCGAAGCGAAATTGGCGTACTGCCCCGCTTCGACCTCGGCGGAGATGCTCACCTCGAGGCGGCTCTCCGGCTCCTGATTCAATTCTCATCCCTCCGGTCGCTTCCATGGTGCCCTGACCGGAGCATTCCCGCGCGAATGACCGCGAACGACACGCGCTCACTTGAGTATCGACGGCAGGGGCTGCCCGCCGCGCTTGGCGAGCATGTCCTTCATCAGGTTGATCTCGGCCGTCTGGCCGTCCACGATGTGCTGCGCCATCGTGCGCACCTCACTGCGGCTGGTCAGCTTGAGCACCCCGCGCGCCATGTCCACGCCGCCCTCGTGGTGGCGGATCATGAGCTGCAGGAACAGCACCTCGCCCGCGACGCCCGTGGCCGCCCGCAGCTTCCTCATCTCCTCGGGCGAGGCCATGCCGGGCATCACCCCGGGCGTGCCGCTGTGCCCGTGGCCCGACATCCAGGTCATCGCGGGCTGCGTGGAGGTCTGCGGAAGGCCCCACTGGTCCAGCCAGCCCATGAAAATTCCACGCTGGGTGCTCTGCGTGTTGATGATGTCGTACGCGAACGTCCGCAGGTCCTGGTCCGAGCTGGCGTCCCTGGCCACGAACGACATGTCCACCGCCTGGGCGTGGTGAACGGCCATGTCGCGGGAGAAACCGGCCTCGGCGGAGATGTCGCCGGGCGTGCCCGCCCTGCTGACGGTCACGATGATCAGGGCGGCCGCGATCAGGACGACGAGGGCCCCGAGGATCGGCAGCGGGCGGAAGCGAGGGGTGTCCATCACTCACAGGTTACTTGCGCGGGTGAATCCGTGAACCAAACGCCTAGCTATAGCCACTATTCTCCTTACCCATATGTGATTGCGTGATGGAGGGTCGATGACCAAGGAGAAGTCGCAGGCACGGCGTGAGCATCTGGCCCGCATGCGCGCCGAGCAGAAGCGCAAGGAACGCAGGACCGCGTTCCTGATGTGGGGCATCGGCGGCCTCGTCATCGCAATCGTGGTGGGCGCGGTGGGCTTCTACATCATCCGCGAGGAGATGAACAAGTCCGAGGTGGAGAAGGCGGCCGCCGCCGCCGAGGCCGCCATGGAGCCCAAGGTGAAGAACTTCAGCTACTCCGGCTCGCAGCACACCGGCATCAAGGTGAACTACGCCGAGACGCCTCCGGTCGGCGGCGAGCACAACCCGGCCTGGCAGAACTGCGGCATCTACGACCAGCCGATCAACAACGAGACGGCCGTGCACTCGATGGAGCACGGCGCGGTCTGGCTCACCTACCAGCCGGATCTGCCCGAGGCCGACGTGGCCAAGCTGCGCGCCCACGCCTCCTCGGACTACATGCTGCTCAGCCCGTACCCCGGGCTGCCCTCGAAGATCGCGCTGTCGTCCTGGAACCACCAGCTCGCGGTGGACTCCGCGGACTCGCCGGACATCGCCGCGTTCATCCGGAAGTTCAAGCAGGGCCCGGACACGCCCGAGCGCGGCTCTCCGTGCACCGGGGGCGTCGACCAGACGGCCGCCGAGGCGGTCATCCCGGCGACGGCTCCGTCCGCCGAGCCGTCCCCTGCTCCGAGCGCCACCGCCGGCACGGACGCGCCGGTCGCGACCCCGTCGCCGTCCTCCTGACCCTCAGCGGGGTTTCGGGCGCGGTTCCAGCAGTCCTTCCAGGGGCATCCACTCCAGCCCGTGCGCCTCGGCCACGGGCCGGCTGGTGAGGTGCCCCTGGTGCGTGCTGAGGCCGCGCGCCAGCGCCTCGTCCGCGGCCAGCGCGGCCCGCCAGCCCAGGTCCGCGATCGCCAGCGCGTACGGGACGGTGACGTTGGTCAGCGCGTACGTGGAGGTGTGCGGGACCGCGCCCGGCATGTTGGCCACGCAGTAGAAGATCGAGTCGTGCACCCGGTAGACGGGGTCGTCGTGGGTGGTCGGCCGGGAGCCCTCGAAGCAGCCGCCCTGGTCGATGGAGACGTCGACCAGCACGGAGCCCGGTTTCATCCGGCTCACCAGGTCGTCCCCGACCAGCTTCGGCGCCCTCGCCCCGGCCACCAGCACCGCGCCGATCACCAGGTCCGCGTCCAGCACCGCCCGCTCCACCTCGTACGCGTTGGACGCGACCGTCTGGCAGTGCCCCCGGTAGACCGCGTCGGCCTGCCGCAGCCGGTCCACGTCCCGGTCCAGCAGCAGCACCTCGGCCTGCATGCCGAGCGCGATCGCCGCCGCGTTCATCCCGGCCACCCCGGCCCCGATCACCGCCACCTTGGCCGCGTACACGCCGGGCACGCCGCCCATGAGCACACCGCGCCCGCCGCCCGGCCGCATCAGGTGGTAGGCGCCCACCTGGGTGGCCAGCCGCCCGGCCACCTCCGACATGGGGGCCAGCAGCGGCAGCGTCCCGGCCGCGGTCTGCACCGTCTCGTACGCGATGCCCGTCACGCCCGACTCCAGCATCGCCCGCGTGCACGCCATCGAGGCCGCCAGATGCAGGTACGTGAAGAGCACCTGGCCCTTCCGCATCCGGTGGTACTCCTCCGGGACCGGCTCCTTCACCTTGAGGATCAGGTCGCCGTCGGCCCAGACGTCGTCGGCGGAACCGATCAGGACGGCCCCGGCTGCGGCGAAGTCCTCGTCCGCGATGGCCGAGCCCGCGCCCGCGCCCCGCTCGACGAGGACTCGGTGGCCGTGCCGGACCAGTTCGTGCGCGCCCGCGGGGGTGAGCGCGACCCGGAACTCGTTGTTCTTGACCTCGCGTGGCACTCCGACCTTCATAACGGAGCCTTACCCGCGGTTCGGCCCACGACCGGGGGGCAGTCTGACAGGAGTTGCGAGCGCTTGGTGACAGAATGTCATCCGATTACCGTGCCTTGGCAGACCTCGATAGGCTCTGCGGGCGATGGCAGGGATCGAGGTCGGGATGTACAACACGCCGGTGCCGGGGGCGGCCGAGCCCGTACCCGACCACGGCACCACCACGCAGGCGGCCACGGAGCCGGGCGCCGGCGGCGGCGGAGCTCTGGTCGGGCCGATCGGGACCGGCTCGCAGCCGAGCGGGCCGCCGCAGGCCACCAGGCGCACCACCGTGGCGTTGACCGTGGCGCTGGTGCTGGTCGTGGTGATGAGCGGGGTGCTGGGCACCGTCGCCGTGCTGATGACCCGCAACCCGGACGCGCCGCCCCTGTCCACCACCACGCTGCGCCGCCTGGCCACGCCGCTGCACTTCGCGCCGGTCGACCTGGTCGGTCAGGCGCCCTGCGCGGGGGCCGAGGCCGTGCCCGACGACACCGGGGCCCTCTGCTACCAGCTGGAGCCCGGGGTGACCGTGACCGTGGTGCAGAAGATCGAGTCGGTGGCCGAGCAGGACGGGACCTACTCGGTGCGGGTCGTGCTCGCGCCGGACACCCGCCAGCAGATCGCCGACCTGACCCGGGAGACGGTCCAGCGGCAGCTCGCCATCGTGGTCGCCGACCGCGTCGTGGCCGCGCCCCGGGTGGCCCAGGAGATCACCGAGGACAGCCTGAGCATCGCCGGCTTCACCCAGCAGGAGGCGACCTCCATGCTGGCCCGCCTCAACGGCCCCGCCGCCGTCTCCCCGCCCGCGCAGCAGCAGCCGCCCCCGGTCTCCTCACCCGCCGCTGGCGACCCCAACGCGCCCGCCGCGACCCCGCCCGGCACCCAGCCGGGGGGAACGACGACCGGCCAGCCCCTGGTTCCCCAGGCGGGCGACACCCCCGCCGGCACGACCACGGGCGGCACCACCGGAGCCGCCGGCAACGAGACCCGCTACGCCAGCTGCCGCGACGCCATCGCCGCCGGCGTCGGCCCCTTCCACAAGGGCATCCACCCCCAGTACAACTGGTACGTCGACAAGAACGGCAACAACATCGCCTGCGACCCCGGCGACCTCTAAACGTCGGCAGGACGAACCCGGTTGCTCTCGACACCCTCGCGATGAGAGGCGTCACCTGCGCAGACAAGCGTCGATCAGCATGAACCGGCGGCCCCTCTGGTGCCGGTGCGGCGCGTCACCTGCGTGAACGGCGCCGGATATCGGCGAGAAACCGACGCGTCAGACTTCGGCGGGCACGGCCAGGGCGATGTCGTCCGGCCGGATCGGCACCCTTGCCAGCGGCAGTCCCGTCGCGTCCCGCACGGCGGCGGCGATGGCGGGTGTGGAGGAGAGCGTCGGCGGCTCGCCCGCGCCGCGCAGCCCGTACGGCGCGTGCGGGTCCGGGTTCTCCAGGATCGACAGGCGCATCGGCGGCATGTCCAGGATCGTGGGGATCAGGTAGTCGGTGAACGAAGGGTTCAGCACCTTTCCATCCCTGACCTGGATCTCCTCCATCAACGCCAGCCCGAGCCCCTGCGCGGACCCGCCGTGGATCTGCCCTTCCAGCGCCAGCGGATTGATGATCCGCCCCACGTCCTGCACGGCCGCCAGCTCCACCACCTTGACCAGGCCCAGCTCCACGTCCACGTCCACCACCGCGCGGTGCACGCACAGCGCCAGCTGCGTGTGCGAGTCCCCCTGCCCGGTCACCGGATCCATCGGGAAGGTACGCCGATGCCGGTACTCCCGGGTCTCCTCCACCGGCCCGTCCGCCAGCACCTCCGCCAGCGTCCTGCCGCCCTCCCGCAACCGGTCCAGCCGCTCCCTGACGGCCTCACAGGCCACCTTGACCGCCCCGCCCGTCATGTACGACTGCCGCGACGCCGACGACGACCCCGCCGAACCCACGGACGTGTCCGCCGGAACGATCGTCACCCGGTCGATGCCCAGCTCGGTCCTGGCGATCTGCGTCTTGACCATGATCAGCCCCTGGCCGACCTCGGCCGCCGCCGTGTGCACCAGCACATGCGGCTCGTCACCGAGCAACTCCACCCGGACCCGCGCGGTGGAGTAGTCGTCGAACCCCTCCGAGAAGCAGATGTTCTTGATGCCCACGCCGTACCCGACACCCCGGCGCACTCCCTCGCCGTGCGTGGTCTGCGCCACCCCGCCGGGCAACTCCCGCAGATCGGAAGAACCCGGGCCGGGCATCGGCATCGCGGCCAGCTCCAGCAGCATCTCGGCCAGCGGCGCGGGCGTGTCGATCACCTGCCCGGTCGCCAGCCGCGACCCCTGGGAGACCGCGTTCCGCACCCGGATCTCCACGGGCGACAGCCCGCACGCCTCGGCCAGCCGATCCATCTGCGACTCGTACGCGTAGCACGCCTGGACCGCGCCGAAGCCGCGCATCGCCCCGCAGGGCGGGTTGTTGGTGTAGGTCCCGTACGCATCGATCCAGACGTTGTCCACCTCGTACGGCCCCACGCCCAGCGAGGCCGCGTTGCCGACCACGGCGGGCGAGGACGAGGTGTACGCGCCGCCGTCGAGGACGATCTCGGCCTTGACGTACACGAGTTCGCCCTCGGCGGTCGCGCCGTGCTCGTAGCGCATCCAGGCCGGGTGCCGGTGCACGTGGCCGAAGAAGGACTCCTCCCGGCCGTACACGATCTTTACGGGTTTGCCGGTGCGCAGGGCCAGCATGGCGGCGTGGATCTGCATGGACAGGTCCTCGCGGGCGCCGAACGCGCCCCCCACGCCGGCCAGGGTGAGGCGTACCTTCTCCTTGGGCAGGCCGAGGCAGGGCGCGACCTGGTCCTGGTCCACGTGCAGCCACTGGGTGGCGATGTAGAGGTCCACGCCGCCGTCCTCGGCGGGCACGGCCAGGCCGGACTCGGGGCCGAGGAAGGCCTGGTCCTGCATGCCCACCTCGTACTCGCCGGTCACCACCACGTCGGCGGTGAACTCGGAGCCGACCCGGACGGGCTGGTGGCGGACCACGTTGCCGTGCGGGTTGACCTGGGGGCAGCCGGGGTCGAAGGCGGCGCGGCGGGGGTCGGTGACCGCTTCGCGCAGGCCGTACCCGACCTGGATGGCGTCGGCGGCGCGGCGGGCCGTCTCGGGGTGGTCGGCGGCGACCAGCGCGACCGGCTCGCCCTGGTAGCGGACCTGGTCGATGGCCAGGACCGGCTGGTCCTTGTGTTCCAGGCCGTAGAACTTCGCGCCGGGGACGTCCTCGTGGGTGAGCACCGCGTACACGCCGGGCATGGCCAGCGCGGGGCCGATGTCGATGGACTCGATCCACGCGGACGGGTGCGGGCTGCGCAGGGTGGCGCCCCAGAGCATGCCGTCCAGCCACAGGTCGGAGGAGTAGGCGAACTCACCGGTGACCTTCAGCGTGCCGTCCGGGCGCGGCACGCTCTGGCCGACGCCCTGGACCGCGCTCCGGCTCTGTCCCGTGGCAATACTCATAGGGCGAGTACATCAGCCCAGGTCACGGAGGGGCCATGGGCGCGGCCATGAAACGCGGGACCGGGCGGAGCATACCCCTTGTAGATTCGTCCAAATAGTCTGGGCTTGTGCAGATAAGCGATCTCCTGGCTCTCGACGATCTGCGGCTCATCCTGCTCGCCGGCGAGACGCACGCCGAGATCACCGGCGCGCTCGTCACCGACCTGCCCGACCCCGGACGCTACCTGTCCGGCGGCGAGCTGGTGCTGACCGGGATGATGTGGCGGCAGGAGCCCGCCGACTCGCGCCGGTTCGTCGACATCCTGGTCCGCGGCGGGGTGTCCGCGCTGGCCGCCGGGGACGCCCGGCTCGGCCACGTCCCCGGGGACCTGCTGGAGGCCTGCCGGGAGCGCGGGCTGCCGCTGATCGAGGTGCCCGTCGAGGTGTCCTTCGGCGCGGTCACCGAGGCCGTCACCCGCCGCCTGGCCGGAGCCCAGGCCGGCGACCTGCGGCGCGCGCTCGGGCGGCACCGGCGGATCGTGGCGGCCGTGGCCGAGGGCGCGGGCCTGACCGAGCTGTGCGCGCTGATGGCCGACGAACTGGACGTCACCGGCGCGGTGGTCTCCGCCGCGGGCGCCCTCATCGCGGGTTCGGTGCCGGACGCGGACGTGGCCCGGCTGGCCGCCGCCTTCCTCGGCGCCACGCGGCTGCCGCTGGTCGTGCCGGGGCCGTACACGATCTTCGCGGTGGACCGGGCGCACCGGGCCGCCGGGTGGGCCCTGGTCTGCGGCGGCGAGCTGGACCCCGAGATCGGGTACGAGCTGGCCTCGTGCGTGGCGCTGGAAAGGACCCGGATGGAGGGGGGCCGCCGAGTCGAGCGTCGGCTGGCCGAACAACTGATCGCGCTCGCCGCCGCGGGGAGCGCCGACCTGTCCGAACTCTCGGCCCGGCTCCGCACGTGCGGCATCGACGCGGGCGAGCCGTACGCCGTGATTTCCGCCACAGTGGCCGATCCCGGGGCCGATCCCGCCGTGCTGGGCGGGCAGGTGGTGGAGGAGCTGATGGACCGGCGGGTGGTCGCCGCCGCCGCGGCCGACGGCGCGTTCGCCCTGGTCCCGCTCAGGTCGGGTACGGCCGACACGGTCGCCGCCGCCCTCACCGCCCGGGTGGCCGCGCTCGCGGGTGTCGCCGTGTCCGTGGGCGTCAGCGCCGGCCTGACCGGGCCCGCCGCCATCCGCGGCGGCGTGGAGGAGGCCGGGTACGCGCGGCGGATGGCCGAGGCGCGCGGCGGCGGAGTGGTCACCAGCGCGGAGATCTATACGCACGCGTTGCTGCTGGCCACCGTTCCCGGCGACGTTCGCCGATCATTCTCGGAACGGTTGCTGGCGCCGCTCTTCGCGTATGACAGAAAACATCAGGCGGATCTTGTAAGGACGCTCGGGACTTTCCTTGATTGTGCAGGTTCCTGGAACAGTTGTGCTGAGCATCTGCACGTGCATGTGAACACGGTCCGATATCGCATCCGGCGAGTAGAGGAATTGACTGGAAAAGATCTTTCCGCCATGGCGGATCGAGTAGACCTTTATCTCGCTCTGCGGGCGTCCTGAATTCGAATTCCCGGAGAAATTCCAAGAACTGGTGACCCCACGTGTTCGGACGGTAACAGAATGTGCCCGAAAGGCTTCCTGACAACAGTCAGGCGGCGCTCTCTGGAATCTTCCAGAAAGCGCCGCCACAATGGAGTCGACTACCTTGTCATGTAGGTCCGAAAGGGGGTGGCCGCGAAGTCTTGTCGAGAGAGAAGCGGCTTGGCCCCGTACGGACCCCGGGTTCCGGTCGGCCTCCGGCCGCCGCGCTCTAGGCGGCCTTGGTCAACCACAACCATGTACGTCTCTCCATATGTCCGGCACAGGTGCCGCGCCGGTGTCCGATGTCGGACAGGTTGGCGTTCCTCCGTACGGAGGTTCGCGGTCGTTCTTCGTGCCCGACTGTGCTCTGAGCTGCACCCGAGCACCCCGGGCCGACCCTCCTCCACGTGCTGCGTGCGTAACGAATCAGCAGCAGTGGAAGGCTGGCATCTGCATGCGGGGAGACGGAGCGGCGCCTGCAGTCGTAACATTTGACCAGACAGCCACTCCGGCTGCGATCAAAACAGCTAAGACAGCTACGGCGAGGCGGCGTTTCATGGGGGGTTCTCCCGTCGATGTTTGGTTGTGGGGCCTACATCTTCTCAAGGGGTGCACGTGACCAGTCAAGATTTGGTGGGTCAGCGGATAAAAACAATCCGTCGCCAACGCGGTCTCTCTCAGGCCCAGCTCGCCCATCCCGAATTGTCAGACTCATACGTCTCACTCATCGAGAGTGGTAAGCGTACGCCAACTCCCGCTGTTTTGGAGCTGCTTGCGCAGAAGCTCGACTGTTCGTTGACGTACCTTGTCAATGGTGTCACGGCCGAGCAGATGGAAGAGCTCGACCTCGGTCTGAGGTTCGCGCGGATGGCGCTGGAGAACGGTGAGTTCATCGAGGCGCGCCGCCGGTACAGCGAGCTCATGGAGGACAAGAGCATCCTCGGTCTGGCCACGCTCCGGCAGGACGCCGAGTTCGGCTACGCCCGCTCCCTAGAGGCGTGCGGGCAGCTCGACGAGGCGATCAGGGTGCTGAGTTCCCTGCTGGACACGGACAAGGAATCCCAGTCCCCCTCCCGCCGGGTGGCCATCGCCATCGCGCTCTGCCGCTGCTACCGGGAAAGCGGTGACTTCCAGAACGGTGTCCATGTGGGCGAGCGCCTGCTCGGTGAGACCGCCCGCCCGAACTGGAACGACGACCTGATCGAACTCGGCGCCACCCTGCTCTCGGTCTACATCGAGCGCGGCGATCTGCTCAGGGCCCGCCAGTTCGCCACCGAACTGCTGTCGGCGGCCGAGAGCCTCGGCACGCCCCGCTCCATCGTCGCCGCCTGCTGGGAAGCCGCCATGGCCGCCGAGCAGGTCGGCTTCGGCGAGGAGGCGATGTCGCTCATCGAGCGCGCGCTCGCCATCCAGTCCGAGACCGGTGGCCCGCGTAACCTGGCCCGGTTGCGCGGTGCCTACGCGAAACTGCTGCTCCAGGTGCGCCCCGCCGAGGCCGAAGCCGCTCGCGACCTGCACCTGCGCTCGATGCGCGGGCTGAAGGAGTCCTCCGCCGGGCTGGGCGACATCACCCTCGGCTCGATCTTCCTAGCCCGCGCCGAACTCGCCCTGGGCAACCTGGACGCCGCTCTCGAGTACGCGCAGCAGGCCCTCGGCCTGGTCGGTGAGAGCAACCACACGCTCCACTCCGAGGTGCATCTGGTGCTCGGGCAGATCTACTACATGCAGCGCAGGGACGCCGACTGCAGCAGCGAGCTCTCGGTGGCCGGTGAGTCGCTCAAGCACCTTTCCGCCACCCGCAAGGTGGCCGAGAGCTGGCAGCAGACCGCCGACACGATGGCCCAGCTGGGTGACCACGATGCGAGTGTGGAGGCTTACCAGCGTGCGCTCTCGTGTGTCGGGCTCTGAGTAAGAAGGTGGCGGGCGAGGTAGGGAGCAGGCGTACACGTCGGTAGCCTGGGGGCGCCATGAAGATTCTCCCGGTCTCCGCCGCGTCGGCCTTCCTCGCCGTCCTCCTGCTCGGCACGGGTCCCGCGTACGCGCACACGTCGCTGCTGACCAGTGACCCGCTGCGGGGCGCCCAGGTCGAGGCGCTCAGGAAGGTCACCCTGGAGTTCACCGAGTCGGTGCGCTTCCCCGTCGTGATCGTGACCGGCCCGGGCGGGCTGCGTTACGAGGACGGCAAGCCCCAGGTGCGCGGCCCCAAGGTGCTCCAGGACGTCGGCCCGCAGTTGCCCGGCGGGGCGTACACGATCGCCTACCGGGTCGTCTCCAGGGACGGCCACCCGGTCGAGGGCGAGATCCCCTTCCGCCTGACGCCGCCCGCGACGCCGGGCGGCCCTTCGGCCGCCCCGGTGGCCGCGGCCCCTTCGGCGGAGGCGGAGCCGAGTCCGGAGGCGCAGGCCGCCGAGTCGCCGGCCGTGCCGGCCTGGGTGTGGATCGTGGTGTTCGGGCTCGCCGGCATCGGCATCGGGATGGCCTTCAGCATGCGGAAGAAGCCGTGAGATGTTGACGATCATGGCGGGGCGGACTGTGATGGCGGTAGCCGTACAGGCCGGAGGCCGGGGATGAACAGAACGGTGCGGCTCGCGGTGGCGGGCGTGTGCGCGGCCATCGGGGCCTTGGTCATCGGCATGGTGGCGGGTGGCGCGGCGACGCCCCGGGTCATTCCGGGGTTGCCGGACGAGGGCGCGCTGACCCGCTGGATGGTGCCGATCTCGAAGCTGTCCATGGACGCGGCGGGTGTGCTGACCATCGGGCTGCTGCTGATGGCGGCGGCGCTGCTGCCCAGCGACAAGGGCCTGCTGGGCAAGGCCGCGCTGGGTTACGTGAAGGCGGCGTCGTGGTCGGCGCTGGCCTGGACGGTCGCGGCGGCGTCCACGCTGGTGTTCGGGCTGTCGCAGTCGATGGGGCAGCCGATCGGGGTGATCCTCGGCGGCAACGAGCTGACCAGCTACGCCAGCCAGACGCCGCAGGGCATCGCGCTCACCCTGGTGGTGCTGTTCTCGGTGTCCATCGCCCTGTTCGCGCGGGGCGCGATCACCGTCGGCGCGGCCGGCGCGCTGCTGGTGTTCGCGCTGGCCACGCTGCTGCCGCCGGCGCTGACCGGGCACTCCTCCTCCTCGCCCAACCACGGCCTGGCCACCACCTCGGTCGCCTTCCACCTGCTGTTCCTGGCCCTCTGGGTGGGCGGCCTGGGGCTGCTCTGCGTGCACGCGATCAGGTCGGCCGACAAGCTGCCGGTCGCCGCCGAGCGGTTCTCCCGGATGGCGCTGTGGTGCTTCGCCGGCGTCGGCCTGTCCGGCCTGGCCAGCGTGCTGGCCCGCCTCGCCTCCGTCGAGGCCCTCTTCACCTCCGCGTACGGGCTGCTGCTGGTGGCCAAGCTGCTGGCCTTCGGCGTGCTGGGCGTCGTCGGCTGGTGGCACCGGGGCCGTACGCTGCCGCAGCTGTCCGCCGGGAAGCCGGGCGCCTTCCTGCGGCTCGCGCTCGGCGAGATCATGCTGATGGCCGCCACGGTCGGCGTCGCCGTCGCGCTCGCGCAGACCGCGCCGCCCCCGGTGGACGTGCCCACGGACCGCGCCTTCGACCTGCTCGGCTACGTGGTGCCGCCGCCGATCTCACTCGGCAACCTGGCCACCCTGTGGTGGTTCGACCTGTTCTTCGCCGTCGTCGCGGGCCTGCTCGGCGGCCTCTACCTGGCCGCGCTGGTACGGCTCTCGCGCCGCGGCGACCGCTGGCCCGCCGGCCGTACGGCGGCCTGGTTCATCGGTGTGGTCATCCTGGTGCTGGCCACCCAGAGCGGCGTCGCCCGCTACGCGCCGGTCCTGTTCAGCGTGCACATGACCGAGCACATGATCCTGTCCATGCTGGTCCCGATCTTCCTGGTCCTGGGCGCGCCCGTCACGCTGGCCCTGCGCGCGCTCAAACCGGCCGTCCGGCGCGGCGACCGGGGCCCGCGGGAGTGGCTCACGGTCATCCTGCACAGCCGGGCGATGCGGGTGATCGCCCACCCGGGCATCGCCACCGCCCTGTTCATCGCCTCCACCTACGCCCTCTACTTCACCCCGCTGTTCGCCTCCGCGATGGAGGAGCACCTGGGTCACCTGGCGATGTCCCTGCACTTCCTCCTCACCGGCTGCCTGTTCTTCTGGGTGATCGTCGGCGTGGACCCGGCCCCGGTGCAGCTGCCGCACGTGGGGCGGCTCATCCTGCTGTTCGTCACGATGCCCTTCCACGCCTTCTTCGGCCTGGCCCTGATGAGCATGGGCACCGTGCTGGCCTCCGACTGGTACGACCAGCTCGGCCGTACCTGGGGCGACACCGCCGTCGCCGACCAGAAGCTGGGCGGCGGCATCGCCTGGGCGTTCGGCGAGATCCCCACTCTGATCGTGGTGATCGCGCTGGCCATCCAGTGGTGGCAGGCCGACGACCGGCAGGCCCGCCGCCACGACCGCCGCGCCGACGCGCTCGCGGCCAAGACCGGCGGTTCGGGCGATCCCGAGCTGGACGAGTACAACGCCTACCTGTCCAAGCTGAACCGGCGCGACTCCAACAAGACCGGCTGAGCTTTTCCGCCGGTCACTGCCAGAGCGGGGGGACCGCGGGCTGCGGGTCGCGCCAGAGCACGGTTCCGGCCTCGTCGTAGCCGACCAGTTCGAAGCCTTCCTGATAGATGTCGGTCCCGTGCCGGTACACGCCGGAGAACAGGCTCACGCCGATGCCCCACCGGTCCGGGCGGGCGGTGGCGGTGGCGGTCGTGCCGTCGGGCAGGACCAGGTCCACCCTGGCCGTTCCCGCCTGGGCGATGCCGTACCAGCGGGCGCCTCTGCTGGTCATCGAGACCGGGAACGCGTGACCGCCCAGATCGGTCAGCAGGTCCGCCGGCCTGACCAGGTTCATGCTCATCGGCTGGCCGTTCAGCCGCCAGATCAGCGTCTCGTCGGGGGTCGTCACCAGGGTGACCACCAGGCCGTGCGGCATCTCCTCGGCCGGGCCCACCGGCGGGGCCGTCAACTCGCCGGCCACGGATCCGTGATGCTCGATCCGGTTCACCACCTGGCCCCGCGCGCCGGTGAGCTCGAAGGAGCCGATCGCGGCCAGGCCCGGGACGGTCACCGTCCAGATGCGCCACGGCGTGCCGTCGACGCGGGTCACCGTGCCGGGGATCTTCTTGCCGTCGGCGGCGACCGCGGCCATGGATGTGACGTCGGCATCGGTGGCGCCGTAGTACAGCACCTCGCCCGCGATCACGCTGGTCGAGCCGACTCCGATCGACGAGCGCGCCGCCTCGTCGCAGCCGTAGAAGCTGCCGCCGGCCCGGTTCCGGTTGGCCGTGCAGAAGAGCGTGGCTCCTTTCGCGTCCCGGGCGAACCACAGCAGCATCGGCGCGTCCTCCGAGGGGTCCAGGACGATCAGCCGCCGGCCCAGCGGCGTCAGCCCCGCCATGGCCAGCACGTAGGGGTCCGGCTCCCGCCTGGCCTGGGTCTCCGCCGCCGTCGCCGTGCTGACGTCCCCCTCCGGCCGGTCCCGCGCGACCAGCCCCGCCGGTACGGCTATCGCCACCAGCGCCAGCCCCGCCGCCAGCGACCGGGCCCGCGCCCTGCGCCGCCGCGAACGCGTGATCAGCTGCGCCGCCAGGCCGTCCGGCAGTACGGGCGCGCTGCGGGCCGCGTGGCTGAGCGTCGCGCGCAGCCCGGTTTCCAGTTCGTCGGTCATGGACGGTCCCCGTTCACGGCGATGCGGAGGTCGGCGACGGAGCGGAGCCTGCTCAGGCCATGGGAGGCGTGGCTGCGAACGGTTCCCCGGGAGATGCCCAGCACCTCGGCGATCTCCGCGTCGGACAGGTCCTCGTAGAAGCGCAGCACCAGGACGGCGCGCTGCTTGCGGGGCAGTCCGGCGAGCGCCTGCCACAGCCCGCGCTCGAAGCCGGTGGGCAGGTCGTCGAGGCAGCCGCGGTCCGGCGGGTCCCAGGCCAGCTGCTCACGCCGGAGCCTGCGCCAGGTGCTGATGTGCAGGCGCGACATGATCGTCCGGGTGTAGCTCACCGGGTCCCGCGAGCGCTGGACGCGCGGCCAGGCCCGGTGGAGCCGGATCAGCGCCTCCTGGGTCAGGTCGGCGGCGTCGTGCGGGTTGCCGCTCAGCACGTACCCGTAGCGCAGCAGCGCGTCGCCCCATTCCGCGACGAACTCCGCGAAAGGGTGATCGTCATTCACCAGCCGGGCCTCCTCGCTCTGTCACATGACATACGCGCGGAGGCCCCCGGCTGTTGAATCAGGGCAGTGTGTATCAGGGCAGGGTCAGGATTTCGTGGCCGGTCTCGGTGACCAGGATGGTGTGCTCGAACTGGGCGGTCCGCTTGCGGTCCTGGGTGACGGCGGTCCAGCGGTCAGGCCAGATCTCGTAGTCGATCGTGCCGAGCGTCAGCATGGGCTCGATGGTGAAGGTCATGCCGGGCACCAGCGTGACGGCCAGCGAGGGGTCGTCGTAGTGCGGGACGATCAGGCCGGAGTGGAAGGAGCGGGCGATGCCGTGGCCGGTGAAGTCGCGGACCACCCCGTAGCCGAAGCGTTTCGCGTACGCCTCGATGACGCGGCCCACGATGTTGAGCTGGCGGCCCGGCGCGACGGCCTTGATGGCGCGGTTGGTGGCCTCCCGGGTGCGCTCGACCAGCAGGCGGGACTCCTCGTCCACCTCGCCCACCAGGTAGGTGGCGTCGGTGTCGCCGTGCACACCCCCGATGTACGCGGTGATGTCCACGTTGACGATGTCGCCCTCGTTCAGCACCGTGTCGTCGGGGATGCCGTGGCAGATGACCTCGTTGATCGACGTGCACAGCGACTTGGGGTAGCCGCGGTAGCCGAGCGTGGACGGGTAGGCGTCGTGGTCGCACAGGAACTCGTGGCCGATGCGGTCGAGTTCGTCGGTGGTGACGCCGGGCGCGACGTGCTTGCCCACCTCCTCCAGGGCCTGGGCCGCGATCCGGCCCGCGATCCGCATGAGCTCGATGGTCTCCGCCGACTGCACGTCGGATTCGCCGCGCTTGGGCTCCGGCTTCCCCACATACTCCGGGCGCTCGATGTGGGCGGGAACCTTCCGGGTGGGCGAGATCCGCCCAGGGCGCAGCAGCGTGGTCATGCGGCAAGTCTAGTTGCGCCCTGACGGGGCAGGATGAGGGCGTGAACGAGCAATGGTGGTTCTGCCTGAAGCACATGCGCGTCGAGCCCGACAAGGGCTGCCCGAACAAGGACCGGATGGGTCCGTACGGGTCGGAGGTCGAGGCGGCCAACGCCCTGAAGACGGCGGCCGAACGGAACAAGGCCTGGCGGGCCCAGGATCAGGACGAGGACGACGACTGATCCTTGACCGGAAATAGGGGATTTTTCCGTCTGGTAACTGCGAAGCTGGAGATGTGGGGGACAGTGCGCTGAGCCGGGTGGACGAGCGGGCTCGTCGTTTTTCCGACGCCGAACGGCGCGTGGCCGAGTTCCTGGCCGCGTCCGGGCACGAGGTGGTCGCCGTCGGGGGCACGTCCCCCGGAGCGCGCGGCCGCCTGGGCAACCGTCCCGACGCCCTGGTCGACGGTGTGCCCACCGACTTCGTGGTGCTCGGTGAGGGCGACACGAGCGCCGCCGTCGCCATGGCCCTGAGCCGCGCGGCCCGCCACGCCGACCAGGCGGTGATCGACGCCCGCGGCTCGGGCCTGCCCGCCGTCGCCGCCCAGGACGGCATCCGCCGCTTCCGGGCCGTCCCGCACAGCCGGGACCTGCGCGGCTGGCGCGTGGTCGGCGACGGCTACGACATCAACGCCATGGCCGTCGCCCCCAGCGTCTAGTTCCCTACGTCACGATCGACGTCACGATCGCGTACGCGCGCACCGGGAAGGTGCCCATTCCGGCGATCATGGGCGGTGCCGCGTGGAACCGGAAGCCTGCCGCGGGCAGCGCGCCCAGGTTGGTGAGGTGCTCCACGATCGGGATGCCCGCCGCCAGCAGCGCCGAGTGCGCGGGCCGGGAACCCCGCGGCGGCGTGCTGTCGATGTTGAGCGAGTCGATCCCGACCAGGGCCGCGCCCTCCTCGGCCAGCCAGGCGGCGGCCTCCCCGGTCAGGTACGGGTGCCCCGAGAAGTAGGCGTCCGTGCCGAAGTGAACGTCCCAGCCGGTGTGGATCAGCACCGCCCGGCCCGCCACGTCCAGGCCCTTGAGATGGTCCACGTCCACGGCGTCGAGGCCCTCGGCGGCCACGACCAGGCCGTCCAGGTCCGCCATGCGGTCCAGCGGCACGCCGGTCAGGTCCGGGCCCTCGGCGTACCGGTGGAAGGGGGTGTCCAGGTAGGTGCCGGTGTTGGCGGCCAGGGTGATGGTGCCGATGAAGAACTCGGTGCCCGGGGCGTACATGCCGCGGGACTCCTCGCGGCTGAGGTGCACGCCCAGTTCCGGCCCCGGGATGCCCGGGTAGGTGATCATGCCGGGCGTGATGGGGTGGCTCAGCTCGACCAGGGCCATGTCAGGCTCCCTTCGCCGCGCGGCCGCCCGCGCGCTTCGCGATGAACTTTCCGATGGCCAGCGCGCCGATGCCGGTCCAGACGACGTTGAGGATCACGGAGGGCCAGGCGCCGTGATAGCCGCTGTTGATCGCCAGGGTGAGCGCCCCGCCCAGGTTGATCGCCTGGTAGGCGACCCCGTCGCCGGACAGCCGCGACGTCGTGACCAAGCCGTACCCGATCAGCAGGGCGACGGCCCCGATCATGCCAATAACGGTGATAAATGTAGACATTTGCGTCAATCATGGGAGGGTGCGCTGGTGTAGCACAAGTGAAGAATTCTAAAGTCCAGCGTAAGCTCTGCTTTATGGAGATCGACCCCCGCCGGTTGCGCATTCTGCACGAGGTCGCCCGCAGAGGCGGCGTCATGAAGGCCGCCGAGGCCCTGCACCTGACCCCCTCCGCGATCTCCCAGCAGCTCGCCCAGCTGGAACGCGAGGTGGGCATCGCCCTGATCGACCGCTCCCAGCGCCGGATCTCGGTCACCCCCGCCGGCCGCGTGCTCTCCGCGTACGGCGAGCGCATCGAGGAGCAGCTGGCCGAGGCCAAACACGAGCTCAACCGCTTCACCGAACGCCTGGCGGGACCGGTCACGATCGCCGCCTTCCCCACGGTCATCCGGCACCTGCTGGTGCCCGCCCTGGCCCGGCTGGCGGCCGAGCATCCGATGGTCACCCCGGTCATCCACGAGCTCTACGGCGGGCCCGCCCTCCAGGAACTGCGCCTGGGCGGCGTGGACCTGATGGTCACCGAACGCGACATGCACCAGTCCGCGCCCGCGCTGCCGTCCATGTCCCGCCACCGCCTCTACGACGACGAGTACCGCATCGTCGCGCCGCCGGGGCTCGACCCGCTCACCGAGGTGGCCGACCTCGCCGGGCTGCCCTGGGTGGCGGGCGTGCCGGACCAGTCCTGCGGGCAGGCCCTGGACCGGCTCGCCCAGTTCCACGGCTTCACCCCGCGCCGGGTGCACGTGATCTCCGAGTTCCCGCCGACGCTGGACCTGGTCGCGGCGGGCCACGGCGTGGCGATCGTGCCCACGCTGGCGCTGCTGGACGTGCCGCTCGGGCATGTGGTGATCACCGACATCCACGGGGTGGGGTCGCGGCGGATCGAGGCGCTGACCCGCGTGAGCCGTACGAAGTCGGGGGAGCCGGATCCGGTGCAGGGCGTGGTCATCGAGGCGCTGCGGGCGGCGGCGGAGGAGCTGACGAAGCGGGTGACCGAACTCAGTTAGTCCGGCGTGCGGGGGCCGGTCACGCGGTCGGCCAGGCGGGCCAGGCGTTCGCGCAGGGTGGCGCGGTGGGGGACCTCGGCGGCGGCCATGCTGACCAGGTGCTGGGCGCCGTCGAAGGAGAGCGGGCCGCCGATCGCCGGCACGGTGAGGGCGTCGTGGGCCAGGGACTCCAGGTCGGGGTCGCCGCCGTCCAGGGCCAGGATGGTCGCGCCGGTCCTGCGGGCGTCCTCGACCCGTTCCAGGAGCGGGACGGGGGCCTGCCGCTCCGCGACGATCAGCAGGGTCTCGCCCCGGGTGGCGGCGGTCAGCCGGTCCAGCCCGATCCGCAGGTGCGGCGGCGCGTCCCGGGGCGGCGTCCAGCGGAGCAGGGTCGGGGCCAGCTGGTCCAGGCCGGACAGCCGGGCCTCGTCGTCGAGGTGGGCGGTCAGGTGCCAGGGCTCGTGCTCGGGCGTGCCGACCAGCAGCAGGCCGCCGGGGGAGCGGGTGGCGCGGAGCGTGCGGCCGAAGTCGCGGGTACGGGCCACCCAGTCGGTGGAGGCGAGGGCCTCCCGCAGGAATCTGACCGCGCCGGCGTCCATGCGTTCCATCGTGCCCCAGCTCAGACCGGGTACGGCGGGGTTCCGTGACATTGCCGGCGACGCCTGTCAGATTTTTCCCGCCCGCTGCTCTTGACCGTTCCCTACCGGCGGGTAACCATCAAGCTCACGGCGCCGTCCACCGAGCAGTGCAGCCCACCGAGCATGCAGCCATGAAGGGGCGGCCTCACCATGCACGTACGCGTCAGATCCGCCGTGCTCGCCATCGGCGCCCTCCTGTCGTTACACCTGTTCCCCGCACCCGCGGCCGCGGCGGCGCCCGGCGACATCGTCGAGGCCACGCCGACCACCGTCTACCTCGCGCCGGGACGATTGCTCGAAGTCCCCGTCAAGGCGTGGCACCTGCGCTACCGCTCCACCTCCGCGACCGGCGCCGCCACCGTGGTGTCCGGCACCCTGCTCGTCCCGAAGGCGTCCTACTTATTCGGGAAACGCCCCGTCGTCGGGTACGCCGTCGGCACCCACGGCCTCGGCGACCAGTGCGCCCCCTCCCGGGCGATGGCCCAGGGCACCGAGCTGGAGCTGGCGTTCATGAGCCTGCTGCTGCTCAAGGGCTGGGCGGTCGCGGTGACCGACTACGAAGGGCTCGGCACGCCGGGCGACCACACGTACATGGCGGGCCGCTCGCAGGGCCAGGCCGTGCTCGACTCGATCCGGGCCGCGACCAGGACGCCCGGCGCGAACGTGGCGGCCGGCGGCCCTGTCGTGATCATGGGCTACTCGCAGGGCGGCTCGTCCGCCGGGTGGGCGGCGCAGCTGCACTCCTCGTACGCGCCCGAGCTCAAACTCAAGGGCGTCGCCGCCGGAGGCGTACCGGCGGACCTGAAGGCGGTGGCCGACAACCTGGACGGCGGCCCCGACTTCGGCCTGGCCGCGGCGGCGGGCGTCGGACTCGACGCGGCCTACCCCGAACTCGCGCTGGAGAGCTACCTCACCCCCGAGGGAGCCGCCCTGTTCGACGACGCCAGGGACGACTGCGTGGACGACATCAGGACGAAGCTGGCCGGCCGCCACCTGTCCGAACTGACCACCGCGGACGTGATGAACCGCCCGGACTGGCAGGCCAGGCTGGCCGAGAACCGCCTTGGCGGGAGCAGGCCGTCGGTGCCGATGTTCGTCTACCACGGCACCGGCGACGAGATCATCCCGATCGCCGTCAGCCGCAGGCTCCGCGGCGACTACTGCGGCAGGGGCGCCAACGTGCTCTGGACGTCGGTCCCCGCCCCGAGCCACGTGCTGGGCGCGGTCGAGGGCGGGCCGCTCGCCATCGCCTGGCTGGCCTCCCGGGTGCTCGGCCTGCCGGCGATCAGCAACTGCTGACCCCCGGAGCCACGCGAGCCCGGCGGCGGGGGACGCCGGGCCGCCTGGCATGATCGGCCTATGGCTGAGCAGAACGATATTTCGCACCTGACCATCGCGATCCTCGGCGGCACCGGCGACCAGGGCAAGGGCCTGGCCCACCGGTTCGCGCTGGCCGGGCACCGCGTGCTGATCGGTTCGCGGAACGCCGACCGGGCGCACGCGGCCGCCGCCGAGCTGAGCGGCGCGGGGGAGGTCGAGGGCGGCGAGAACGCGGCCGTCGCGGCGGAGGCCGACCTGGTGATCGTGGCGGTGCCCTGGGACGGCCACGCGGCCACCCTGTCCGCGCTGGCCGGCGAGCTGGCCGGGAAGATCGTCGTGGACTGCGTCAACCCGCTCGGGTTCGACAAGCAGGGCGCGTACGCGCTGGCGGTCGAGGAGGGCAGCGCGGCCCAGCAGGCGGCGGCGCTGCTGCCGGACAGCCGGGTGGTGGCCGCCTTCCACCACGTCTCCGCCGTTCTGCTGCTCGACCCCACCGTGGCCACCGTGGACCTCGACGTCCTGGTCCTCGGCGACGACCGGGAGGCCACCGACCTGGTCCAGGCCCTCGCCGCCCGCATCCCCGGCGTGCGCGGCATCTACGGCGGACGGCTCCGCAACGCCCACCAGATCGAGGCCCTGACCGCCAACCTGATCTCCATCAACCGCCGCTACAAGGCCCACGCCGGGCTCCGGATCACCGACGTCTGACGGTCACAGCGAGGCGGCGATCAGCCACTCCGCGACCCGCTCCGGCGCGACCACCTGGTGCAGGTGGTCGCCCGGGATGCGGGTGACCGGCCACCCCCGCTCGTCGGCCTCCTTGGCGGCCCGCGCGTACGGCTCCCCGAACCACAGGTAAGCCCCCCGCACGTGGTCCCACCGCGCGGGCACCGGGATCTCCTGGTCGTAGTACGCCAGCGGCAGCCGCGGCTGCTCCGCCACCACCTGCCGGCGGACGGCCTCGTCCGGCACCAGCTCGGCCACCGCCTCCTCGGGCCACCAGTCGGTCCAGCGCGGGAGCACGCCGTCGGCGTCGGCCATCGCGCTCAGGAACGCCAGGTGCTCCGGCTCGGCCGCCCGGGTGGAGCCGGTCCTGGGCGGCAGCGCCGCGTCCACGAACAGGCAGCTCGCGATCTGGCCGCGCAGGGCCTCCACGATCAGCGGCACGAACAGGCCCGCGTTGCTGTGCGCCACGATCACCAGCGCCCCGGCCGGGGCCGAGGCCGTCACCTCGTCCACCACCCGCGGCCAGTACGGCGGAGCCCCCGTCCCGATGTCGACCAGCGAGGGCACGACCGCCGCCCGCCCCCGCGCCCGGAGCGCGCCGGCCACCGGCGTCCAGGTCGAGGGTCCGACGGAGGGACTGTGCACCAGCACGAAGGTCGCGTCCATAACCCACAGCATTTACCCGAGATCGCCCAATTGGCGCGTAAGTCCTCTCAGCGCGAACGGGCGCAGCCGGCCGTTCAGACGACCATGGGGTGGAGCGCGGCGCGGCGGCGGGTGCCGTCGTACTCGGCCCAGGCGGCGGCGAGCCGGGCCACCGACCGGGTCAGCTCGGCCTCCGGGTGCGTGAACGGCAGCCGGAGGCGGTCCGCGTGGTCGCCGGCCGAATCGAAGGCCGGTCCCGGCGGCACGGCGACGCCGTGGCGGGCGGCCAGCTGGCTGTAGGCGCTGGCGTCGCCGCGCGGGAGCCGTACCCAGAGGGTCTGGCCGCCGTGGGCGGGGTCGCAGGACCAGGTGGGGAGGCGGCGGGC
Source organism: Acrocarpospora phusangensis (assembly GCF_016862995.1). Lineage (GTDB taxonomy): Bacteria > Actinomycetota > Actinomycetes > Streptosporangiales > Streptosporangiaceae > Acrocarpospora > Acrocarpospora phusangensis. The sequence goes on along the minus strand of NZ_BOOA01000030.1, from coordinate 48,557 downwards.
GAGTTCGGCGCGCAGGTGGTCGTGGCGGCGGCGGAGGATGGCGATGCGGTCCCGGCGGATCTCCTCGACCCGGTCCAGGAGGGCGACGGCGGCGAGCTGGGCCAGCACCTCCCCGCCCAGGTCGTGGATGGCGCGCAGGCGGGCCAGGCGGGAGACCACGGGGGCGGCGGCCCGGATCCAGCCGACCCGCAGGCCGCCCCAGATCAGTTTGCTGAGCGAGCCCACGGTGATGAGCTGCTCGCCCTTGGCGTACGCGGCGAGGGGGAGCGGGGTGTCGCCGTCGAAGCAGAGGTCGGCGGGGACCTGGTCGTCGATCAGCGGGGTGTCGGACTCGGCCGCCCACCCGGCCAGCCGCCGCCGCGCCGCCGGGGGCATGACCAGGCCGGTCGGGTTGTGGGCGGTCGGGATCACGTACGCGAGCGCGGGCCGGCCCACCTCGGGCTCGCGCGGGGAGAGCACCCCCCGGTCGTGCGCCTCGGCGAGGTCGCACGGGGAGACCAGGGCCCCCGCGTCGCGGAAGATCTCGATGGCGCTCGGGTAGGTCGGGGTCTCGGTCCTGACCGTGCCGCCCGGGGTCACCAGCAGCGCCGTGATCAGGGAGAGGGCCTGCTGCCCGCCCGTGGTGACCAGGATCTGGTCCGGCTCGGTGGGCAGGCCGCGCCGCCGGTGGTGGGCCGCCAGCGCCCGCCGCAGCTCCGGATGGCCGGCCGGGTGGTAGCCGATGTCGTGCCGTATCCGGCTCAGCCGCTGCACCGCCGCCTGGTACGCCTCGATCAGCTCGGGCGGCGGCTCGACCGGCGCGGCGCAGGTCAGCAGGGTCACGCCGTCCGGCGGGTCGAGCACGTGCAGCAGCAGCGGGTTGGCGACCCCGTCCGCCTGCCGGGTGGCGGGCAGTTCCGCGTCGGCCACCCGGGTCCCGCTGCCCTGCCGCCGGACCAGCCTGCCCTCCTGCTGGAGCAGGTCGTACGCGGCGACCACGGTGCCCCGCCCGACCGCCAGCCGCCGGGCCAGCACCCGGTCGGGCGGCAGCGCGGAACCGGGCGGCAGCAGCCCGTCGTCGATCAGCGCCCGCAGCCGTACGGCGAGCAGCAGATACAGCGGCCCGCGGCCCGACGCCCACCGCCCCAGCCACGCGACGATCCGCTCGACGTCCACCCGGTGCGCTCCCTCAGCGATCGCATTGGCTCTGGAAACAGACCAATTTCGAGCCATTGGATCTGACAATGACCCGGGTTTCAAGTCATCCTTGGCGATATGAGTGCTTTTCGACCGGAAACGCAGGTTGTGCATCAGCCGAAACCGGTGCTGACCGGAAGTTCCCCGATCTCAGTGCCGATCTACCAGACGTCGGGATTCCAGTTCGAGGACCCCGCGGTCTTCGCGGACGGGATGACCCGCCCCGACGGCGCGTTCGTCTACGGGCGCTACTCCAACCCGACCGTCCGGTCGCTGGAGGAGGCGGTCGCCCGGCTCGAAGGCGGCACGGCGGCGGTGGCCGCGGCCTCCGGCATGGGCGCGATCAACACGGTCCTGCTCGGCCTGCTCCAGCCCGGCGACCACGTCATCGCGCAGCACGCGCTCTACGGCGGCACCGCGCACGTGCTCGACGACCTCACCGAGCGCTTCGGCATCCAGGTCTCGTACGTGGCCGAGGACGACCCCGCCGCGGTCCGCGAGGCCGTACGGCCGGAGACCAAGCTGCTCTACCTGGAGACCATCGCCAACCCGATGACCCAGGTCGCCGACCTGCCCGCGATGTGCGCCGCCGCCCGGGAGGCGGGCCTGACCACCGTGGTGGACAACACCTTCGCCTCGCCGATCCTGTGCCGTCCGATCGAGCACGGCGCGGACATCGTCGTGCACTCCACCACCAAGTACCTGAGCGGCCACGCCGACATCCTCGGCGGCATCGCCGTCTTCGCCGACGACGCCCTCTACCGGAAGGTCTGGTCCTACTCCTGCGCCCTCGGCACCACCCCGGACCCGTTCGCGGCCTGGCTGACCCTGCGCGGCATGCAGACCCTCGCCCTGCGCATGGAACGCCACTGCGCCAACGCCCGCGTGCTGGCCGATCGCCTGGCCGGCCACCCGGCGGTCGTGGCGGTGCACTGGCCGGGCCTGCCGGGCCACCCGTCGTACGACGTGGCCGCCAAGCTCCTCCCCGACTTCGGCGGCGTGCTCTCCTTCGACGTGGCCGGCGGCCGCCCGGCCGGCGAGCGCTTCATGAGCGCGGTACGGCTGGCGCTCCTGGCCCCCTCCCTCGGCGGCGTGGAGACCCTGATCCTGCACCCGGCCAGCACCTCCCACCGCCATCTGGACGACGCCCAGCTGGCCCAGGCCGGGATCGGCGCGGGCACGGTCCGGGTCGCGATCGGCATCGAGCACGCCGAGGACCTGTGGGCCGACTTCGAGCAGGCCCTCGGCTAGCGGCTAGAGTGCGCGGATGGTGCTGACGCGGGCGGACGTGGAGCGGGCGGCGGACCGGATCGGGGCGTACGCGCTGCGCACTCCCGTCCTGGAGGTCGAACCCGGCAGATGGCTCAAGCTGGAGTGCCTCCAGCACTCGGGCTCCTTCAAGGTCCGGGGCGCCTTCAACCGCATGCTCGGCGCGACCCCGCCCGCGGCCGGCTTCATCGCGGCCAGCGGCGGCAACCACGGGCTGGCGGTCGCCTTCGCGGCCCGCCGCCTGGGCGTCCGCGCGGAGATCTTCGTGCCCGAGGTGTGCGCGCCCGTGAAGATCGCGGGACTGCGCGCCCTCGGCGCGGAGGTCGTGGTCGGCGGCGCGATCTACCAGGAGGCCCTCGAAGCCTCGCAGAAGCGGGCGGCCGAGACGGGCGCGGCCGAGATCCACGCCTACGACCAGCTCGACGTCGCCGCCGGCCAGGGCACCCTGGCGATCGAACTGCTCGCGCAGGCGGGTGACGTGGACACGGTCGTGGTGGCCGTCGGCGGGGGCGGCCTGACCGCCGGGATCGTCGCCGGTCTCGACGGCCGGGCCAAGGTGGTCGCCGTGGAGCCGGAACGTATCCCCACCCTGCACCGGGCCCTCGACGCGGGCGGCCCGGTCCGCGTCGACGTCAGCGGCGTGGGCGCGGACGCCCTCGGCGCGAGCATGCTCGGCCGCATCGCGTACGACACCGTGGCCGGGCGCGTCACCAGCGTCCTGGTCTCCGACGAGGCCATCGTCGAAGCCCGCCACGCGCTCTGGCGCGACCACCACGTGGCCGCCGAGCACGCGGGCGCGGCGGCCCTGGCGGCCCTCCGGTCCGGGGCCTACGTCCCGGGCGCGGGGGAGCGGGTGGCCGTGGTCGTGTGCGGTTCGAACACGGACCCGGCCACCCTGTAGGCGAACTCCGCGGGGGTCAGCTGTAGCTGTGCTCCGCGGTGGGGAACGCGCCGTTCACCACGTCGTCGGCGAAGGCCCGGACCGCGCGGTTCATGTCGCCCGCGAGGTCGGCGTACTTCTTGACGAACTTGGCGGGGTGCTCGGTCAGGCCCATCAGGTCCTGCCAGACGAGCACCTGGGCGTCGGTGCCGGGGCCGGCGCCGATGCCGATGGTGGGGATGGACAGGGCCGCCGTGACGCGGTCGGCCAGGTCGGTGGGCACGCATTCGAGCACGACGGAGAAGGCGCCCGCGTGCTCCAGGGCCTTGGCGTCGGCCATCAGCTCGTCGCCGGACTGGCCGCGGCCCTGCACGCGGTAGCCGCCGAAGACGTTCACCGACTGCGGGGTGAGGCCGAGGTGCCCCATGACGGGGATGCCCGCGGACACGAGGGCCTCGATCTGCGGGAGGACGCGGGAGCCGCCCTCCAGCTTGACCGCGTGCGCGCCGGCCTCCTTCATGAAGCGGGTCGCCGACTCCAGGGCCTGCTGGGGCGAGGCCTGGTACGACCCGAACGGCAGGTCGGCCACGACCATGGCCCGGGAGGAACCCCGGACGACGGCCGCGGTGAGGGAGATCAGGTCCTCGACGGTCACGGGGAGCGTCGAGTCGTACCCGAAGACCACCATCGCGGCCGAGTCGCCGACGAGCATGACGGGGATGCCCGCCTCGTCGAAGACCCGCGCGGTCATCGCGTCGTACGCGGTGACCATCGGCCAGCGCTCGTGCCGCGCCTTGGCGGCGGCGACGTCGCGGACGGTGACCCTGCGCCCGGCGGATCCGCCGTAGAGCGCCGTGTTCGCAGCGGACGTGCTTGCAGCGGACGTGTTTGCAGAGGACATGGCTACCTCCATGGTCTCGTGGCGCCCCAGTGGCGTCCCCGGACAGTCAGATCATTGCATGCCGTCAGCAGGTCAGAACACCCCGGACACCCCAGGTAATCCGGTGGCGGACCAGCCGGGGCCGCACGGCACAATGCCCTGCGGAGGTAAGTCGCGAAAATGGAAATTGAACCTTACCGCCGGGTGCTCGCGGAGCCCGGCGTACGGAATCTGCTGCTCGTCGGGCTCTTCGCCCGGCTCCCCCACACCGCCACCAGCCTGGTGCTGACGTTGCACACGGTGAAGGAACTCGGCATGACGTGGACCCAGGCGGGCCTGGTCGGCGCCTCGGCCACGATCGGCATGGCGGTGGGCTCGCCGATCACGGGCCGGTTCATCGACAAGCGGGGCGTGCGGCCCGTGGTGGTGGTGACCATGCTGGCGCAGTTCCTGTTCTGGGTGACGGCGTGGGCGTTGCCGTACCCGGCGCTGCTGGTGCTGGCCGGGGTGAACGGGCTGCTCATGCTGCCGGTGTTCGGGGTGATCCGGCAGTGCCTGGCGGCGATGGTGCCTCCGGCGAGCCACCAGACCGGGTTCGCGCTCGACTCGATGGCCACCGAGCTGTCGTTCATGATCGGCCCGGCGGTGGCCGCCACCGGCGTGACCGTGCTGTCCGGCACGACGGCCATGGGGGTGATCGGCGTCGGCTTCCTCTGCTCCGGGCTGGCTCTGTTCGCGCTGAACCCGCCCACCCGGTCGGCGGCCGAACTGGCGGCCGAGACCGGCGAGCACGTGCCCCGGCGGCAGTGGCTGACGCCCCGGCTGATCTCCGTGCTGGTGATGGGCTCCACGCTCTGCTTCGTGCTGACCGCCACCGACCTGGCCATCGTGGCGACCCTGACCGACAGCGGCGACACCGGCTGGATCGGGCCGGTCATCAGCCTCTGGTGCTTCGCCTCGCTGGTCGGCGGGTTCGTCTACGGCGGCCTGTCGCGCGGGTTCTCGCCGCTGGTCATGATCGCCCTGCTCTGTGCGCTGACCGTCCCCGTCGGCCTGGTGGGCGGCGGCTGGTGGTGGCTCTGCCTGGCGCTCATCCCCAGCGGGCTGCTCTGCGCGCCCGCCCAGTCGGCCACCGTCAGCATGGTCAACAAGTGGGCGCCCACCGCGGTGCGCGGCGAGGTCATGGGCCTGCACGGCACCTTCCTGACCATCGGCATCGCCGTCGCCGCGCCGGTCGCCGGAGCCATCATCGACGGCGCCGGCCCGCCGTGGGCCTTCGCGGGCGCCGGTCTGATCGGCCTGGCGGTCGTCGCCCTGGCCACGCCGGTCTGGCGGCGGGCGCCGGAACCGGTTCTCGCCTGAGGGAATTACCGGGGCGTTGGGGATTGCTTTACGAGACCGTTGCGTATCGTAAAGATCATACGATACGGTGTCGTTGCGAAACTAGGTCGTTTCGATATCTGGGGGAACCTGTGGAACTCGATACCGGACATCCACGCCGCTGGCAGATCCTCGGCGTGATGGTGTTCAGCCTCCTCGCGGTGGTGCTCGACAACACCATCCTGAACGTGGCGATCAAGACGATCGCCGATCCGGTCCACGGGTTGGGCGCCACCCAGAGCGAGCTGGAGTGGGCCATGAACTCCTACACGCTCGTCTTCGCCGGCCTGCTGTTCACCTTCGGCGTGCTGGGCGACCGTTACGGCCGCAAGCGCATGCTGCTCATCGGCATGATCCTTTTCGGCCTGTCCTCGCTGGCCAGCGCGTACGCCCAGGATCCGATGCAGCTGATCCTGGCCAGGTCGCTGATGGGCATCGGCGGCGCGGCGATCATGCCGGCCACCCTGGCGATCATCTCCAACGTCTTCCCGCTCCGGGAGCGCGGCAAGGCCATCGGCATCTGGGCGGGCGGCGTCGGCATCGCCGTGGCGATCGGCCCGATCACCGGCGGCCTGCTGCTCGAGCACTTCTGGTGGGGCTCGGTCTTCCTGATCAACGTGCCGATCGTGCTGCTCGCGGTGGTGCTCATCGCGACGCTGGTGCCCGACTCGAAGGACCCGAACAAGACCGCGCTGGACCCGGTCGGCGTGCTGCTGTCCATCGTCGGCCTGGTCAGCCTGGTCTACGGCATCGTGAGGATCACCGAACTGGGCACGGCCGCCGACGTCACGGTCATCCTCCCGTCCGCGGCCGGCCTGCTCATCCTGGCCGGTTTCGTCTGGTACGAGAGCCGTGCCGACCACCCGGCCTTCGACGTGCGCAACTTCCGCGACGCGGGCTTCACCACCGCCATCGTCAGCGTCGGCCTGGTGTTCTTCTCGGCCATGGGCGTGCTGTTCTTCATGGCGTTCTACTGGCAGATCGTCCGGGGCTTCTCGCCGCTGGAGTCGGGCGCGCTGGTGCTGCCGTTCGCGGTGGCGCAGCTGATGTTCGCGCCGCAGAGCGCCCGGGTGGCGCAGCGGTTCGGCGGCAAGCTCGTCGGCTCGGTCTCCATGCTGGTGATCGCGCTCGCGCTGGCCGGCTACGTGTTCGTGGAGGCCGACACGCCGCTGTGGATCCTGCTCGTGCTCGGGTTCGTGCAGGGCGCGGCGATGGCCAACATCATGCCCACCGCGACCACCGCCATCATGAACGCGCTGCCCAGGGAGAAGGCCGGGGTCGGCTCGTCCATGAGCAACGTGGTGCGCCAGGTCGGCGGCACGCTCGGCATCGCCGTGCTGGGCGCGGCGCTCTCGGCCAGCTACCGGGGCAGCATGGAGAGTCAGGTGGCCGGCCTGCCGCCGGAGGCCGCGCACGCGGTGACCGAGTCCATCGCCGGGGCCGCCGCCGTGGCCGAGCGCCTGGGCCCGCAGGGCGCGGCGCTGATGCATGCGGCCAACGACGCGTTCGTCACCGGCATCCAGTGGGCGGCGGCCGGTTCCGCCCTGGTCGCCCTGTTCGGCGCGTTCGTGATGGCGCGCTGGATGCCCGGCAAGGACGGGAAGTACGTCCCGTCGCACGCCGCGGGCAACCCCGTGAACGTGGAGCGGGAATCGGCGGTAGTTTGACCTTCACAACGTGAGAGGAGGCTCCGGATGAGCGTGACGGGCACCAGGCCCGCGGGGCGTCCCCGGAGTGAGCGGGCCGAGAAGGCGATCGTGGACGCCACCCTCGACCTGATCGGCGAGGGCGCCTCGGTGTCCGAGCTGTCGATCGAGGCCGTGGCGGCCCGCGCCGGAGTCGGCAAGACGACCATCTACCGGCGCTGGGCCAACAAGGAGGAGCTGGTCGGCGACGCCCTGGCCACCCTCAAGGCCCCGCTGCCGGTGGTCGCCGGCCGCACGGTCAGGGAGGACCTGGTCGCCTATCTGGACGTGATGCGGCAGGACTCGCTGCACGTGCGCACCCGCTGCATCATGAACATCGCGATGAGCGACCAGGAGCGCCACCCCCGTCTGTACGAACGTTTCCACCAGACGGCCATCGAGCCCCGCCGGGCCGCGATGCGCGCGGTGCTCGAACGCGGCGTCGCCACCGGCGAGCTCCGCGCCGACCTGGACGTCGAACTGGCGATGGGCATGCTCACCGGCACCATGCTCTGGTACACCAAGGCCGCCTCCCACGGCGGCGCCCTCCCCAGCCCCGACCTGGCCTCCCGCATCGTCGACGAGGCCCTGCGCGGCTTCCGGTCCGCGCAAGCGTAGCCGCGTTACCCTTCCCGCCACCGGTTGGTGATGGGGAGGCGGCGGTCCCGGCCGAAGTTCTTGGGGCTGATCTTGGGGCCCGGGGGGTACTGGCGGCGCTTGTACTCGGCGGTGTCCACCAGGCGGATGACCCGGGTCACCAGGTCGGGGTCGTGCCCGGCCGCGATCAGCTCCTCCCGGCCCAGGTCGCGCTCCACGTAGTCGTCCAGGAGCCGGTCCAGCACCTCGTACGGCGGGAGGGAGTCGGTGTCGCGCTGGCCGGGCCGCAGTTCCGCGCTCGGCTCCTTGGTGATCGAGTTCTCCGGGATGGGCGGCGGCGTGGACTGCGTGTTGCGCCACCGGGACAGCTCCCACACCAGGCTCTTGGGCACGTCCTTGATGGGGGCGAAGCCGCCGGCGGAGTCGCCGTACAGGGTGGAGTAGCCGGTGGCCAGCTCGCTCTTGTTGCCGGTGGTGAGCACCAGGTGGCCGTGCTGGTTGGACAGCGACATCAGCAGCATGCCGCGCACCCGCGCCTGGAGGTTCTCGGCCGCCAGGCCGGTCAGCTCGATCTCCTTCTCGAAGGCGTTGACCACGTCGGCGATGGGCGCCACCCGCGACACCAGCCCCTGGCGGCGGACCAGCTCCTCGGCGTCCTCGATGGAGTGGTCGGAGGAGTAGCGCGACGGCATGAGCACGACGTGCACCCGCTCGGGGCCGATCGCGTCCGCCGCGATGGTGGCGGTCAGCGCCGAGTCGATGCCGCCGGACAGCCCGAGGATGACCGATCGGAACCCGTTCTTGGCCACGTAGTCGCGCACCCCGAGCACCAGCGCCCGGTAGACCTCGGCCAGGTCGTCCAGCCGTTCCGCGACCACCGGCGGCTCGGCGGGGAACGTCAGCGGCTCCGCCGACAGCACCACCCGCTCGACCGTCATGGCCGTCCCGTCCCCGGCGTCCACCGGGAACTCGCCGGGCTCGCCCGAGCCCTCCGGCAGTTCCAGGTCCGTGACCAGCAGCTCCTCGGTGAACTGCCCGGCCCGCGCGATCAGCTCGCCGTCGGCGGACACGACCAGCGAGTCCCCGTCGAAGATGAGCTCGTCCTGCCCGCCGACCTGGTTGGCGTAGGCGAGCACGCACCCCGCCTCCCTGGCCCGCCGCGCGCACAGCGCGAACCGCACGTCGTCCTTGTCCATCTCGTACGGCGAGGCGTTCGGCACCACCAGCAGCCCCGCCCCCGCCGCCCGCGCCACCGAGACGGGACCGCCCTCCTGCCACAGGTCCTCGCAGATGGCCACGGCCACGTCCACCCCGTGCAGCCGGAAGACGGGCAGCCGGTCGCCGCGCACGAAGTAGCGGTACTCGTCGAAGACGCCGTAGTTGGGCAGGTGGTGCTTGGCGGTCCGCAGCACCACCCGGCCCTGGTGGAGGACCGCGGCGGCGTCCAGCGGCGCGCCCTTCGGCTGCCCCACCCGGGGGGTCAGGCCGGCCCGGTCGACGTACCCCACCACGACCGGCAGGTCGCCGAGTCCTTCGGCGGCGAGGCGGGCGGCGGCGGCCTCGAGACCGGCGATGGAGGCCTCCACGAAGGAGCTCCGCAGCACGAGGTCCTCCACCGGGTATCCGGTGAGGAACATCTCGGTGAACACGACGAGGTGCGCGCCGCGGTCGGCGGCGCGGCGGGTCCACGAGATCAGCAGGTCGGCGTTCCCGGCCAGGTCGCCGACGACGGGGTTGGTCTGGGCGAGGGCGATACGCAGTTGGGCCACCCGACCAGACTACGGCCCGCCATTCTTTGTCGTCAACTTGACGATAAGTTCAGGACCCGGGGCTGACCAGACCCGACTCGTACGCGAGCACCACCAGCTGCGCCCGGTCCAGCAGTTCCAGGCGCTTCAGCAGGCCGTTCACCTCGTCCGCGACCGCCTGCTCGGACACCGCCAGGCTGACCGCGATCTGGCGGTTGGTGAAGCCGCGCGCCACCAGCCTGACCAGGTCGATCTCCGGATCGGAGAGCCCGGCGGGGGCGGCCGGGTCGGCGCGGCCGGTGAAGGCCGCGATCAGGTGCGTGGTCACCGCCGGGTCGATCAGCGCGTCGCCCGCCACCGCCGCCCGGATGGCCGCGATCAGCTGTTCCGGCGGGGAGGTCTTGAGCACGAACCCGCTGACCCCGGCCCGCAGCGCCGAGTACAGGTTGTCGTCGGTGCCGAACGTGGTCATCATGATCACCTTCGGCGGGTCCTCCGCCGCCAGCAGCCGCCGGGCCGCCGCCAGCCCGTCCAGCCGGGGCATCTGGATGTCCATCAGCACCACGTCCGGCCGGGTCAGCCGTACGGCGGCGATGGCCTGCTCGCCGTTCTCCGCCTCGGCCACCAGCTCCAGCCCTGGCTCGCTGTCCAGCACCACCCGCAGGCCGGTCCTGACCAGGGCCTGGTCGTCGGCCACCACCACCCGCAGGGCCGTGCCCGGCTCGGCGTCCGCGGCCGAGCGCACGGTGACCGTGGCGGCGGGGGAGGCGTCCAGGTGCGCGGCCTGGGCGAGGATGTCCTGCTCCAGGCGCTGGAGCGTGGGGCCGAGGTCCAGGCCCAGCTCCTCGCGGAGCACCTGCCTGGCCCGGCGCAGCGCGCCCAGTGCGTCGGCCTGCCGGCCGGCCCGGTAGAGCGCGACCGCGAGCAGCCGCCAGGCCTCCTCGCGCAGCGGGTAGCCGGAGGCGTGCGCCTCCAGGTCGGGGATGAGGGCGCCCGCGCGGCCGAGCCGTACGGCGGCGTCGGCGCGGCGTTCCACGGCGATCAGCCGCAGCTCGTCCAGGCGGAGCGACTCGGCCTGGGCCCAGGGCAGCTCGGAGAACTCGGCCAGCGCCGGGCCGCGCCAGAGCGCCAGCGCGGTGTCCAGCCGGCGGGTGACCTCGTCGAGGTCCTCGCTGTCCTGCTTGACCAGGTTCTCGAAGTGCCAGGCGTCCACCTGCTCGACGCCGGCGCGCAGCGCGTAGCCGGGCGGCGCGGAGACCAGCACGCCGGCCTCCTCGCGTGGCGCCCGGTCCGGTTCCAGGGCCCGGCGCAGCCGCGAGACGTACCCCTGGATCGTGGAGAGCGCCTGGGTGGGGGGCGCGCCCGGCCAGAGCTCGTCGATGAGCATGCTCACCGGGATCGCGCGGCCACCCGCGACGAGAAGCCGGGCGAGCACGGCCTGCTGCCGCTGCCCCCCGAGATCGAGGACCTGATCGGCCGAGACCGCTTGGAACGGGCCCAGCGCACGAAATATCACCATCGCATGGGTAAGCGTAAAGCCTCCGGCGGCGAACACAATGATCGGTTCAGGAGGAGCGTGCTGCCTGGTCGGCGGCGTTCTCCTTGTCCGATTCGGCACCCGTCTCCCCGGGGCGTCCCGCCGGCTGGGTCACGACGGACGGGAGCCGGGCCTCCACCAGGGTGCCGCCCGTCGCGGGCGAGGTGATCGCGCAGGTGCCGCCCAGCTCGGCGGCCCGCTCCCGCATCGAGGAGGTGCCCACGCCGGCGCGACGCCCCTCCGGCAGCCCCACACCGTCGTCCTCCACCCGTACGACCAGCTGGTCGTCCTCGCGGGCGAGCAGGATCAGCACCCGGCCCGCGCGGGCGTGCCGCCGCACGTTGGTGACCGCCTCCTGCACGATCCGGTACGCGGCCACCTCCACGGCGGCCGGCAGGTCGCCCAGCTCGTCGGCCACCACCTCGACCCTGACCACGCCGGGCAGCGTCTCGGTGGCGAGCGAGGTCACGGCGCCGGTCAGGCCGAGGTCGTCCAGGGCGGGCGGGCGCAGGCCGTACACGAGTTCGCGGATGTCGCCGGCCACGGCGTCCATGCCGCTGCGCAGGTCCTGGAGCAGGTCGTCGGCGGTGCCGGGGGAGCGGGTGATGCTCATCCTGGCCATGTTGATGGTCATGGCCATCGCGCCGAGCGTCTGGCCGAGCCCGTCGTGCAGGTCCCGGCGCAGCCGGCGGCGCTCCTCCTCCCGGGCCGCCAGGATGCGCTCCCGGGACCGTTGCAGGTCGGCGGCCATCCGCGCGGCGTGCGCCACGTCCGCCACGTACGGCAGGAGCGTGGCGATCACCCGCTCGTCGTGCGAGACCGCGAACCGGCGGGCGCCGCAGGGGCCGAGCAGCAGGCGGCCGACGGGCTCGCCGTGCCAGACCAGCTCGATGGCCCGGGGCTGCTCCCCGACGGAACCGCTCTCCGCCCGCAGGCCGTCGATCACCTCGACCGCCGCGCCGGACACGGCCAGGCCGTCCCGGACCACGGAGACCACCGCGCCGAGCGCCTCGGCCGGGCCGGCCCGCCGCACCTCCTGGATGAGGCGGTCGGCGAGCAGGCGCGGGTCGCCGACCCGGCCGTAGAGGAAACGGTCGGACAGCCGCTGGAGGGACTGCCGCAGCGGCTGGAAGAACGCGCCGGCGAACAGCGCGGCGGCCAGCCCGGCCACCTGGTGGTAGCTGGACACCAGCAGGCCGGCCACCGCGCCGACGCCGAAGTAGACGGCGCTGACCACACCGATCAGCCCGGCGGCCACGATGGCGTGGCTGATCACGGTGTCGATGCCGAACAGGCGGTAGCGCAGCACCGACACCATGATCGCGACAGGGATGAGGGTGGTCCAGAACGCGGCGAGCGCCCAGAAGTCCGGGCCCAGCAGCAGGAACACCACGTACAGCGCGAAGGTGACCAGCGGCCACACGATCTGCCGCCGGGTCACCGGGTCGGAGCGGCGCAGCCGCAGCGTGAAGGAGGCCAGCGCGGCCACGATGCACAGCTCCATGACCACGAACACCCCGTTGTACAGGGTGTCGTGGAAGGAGCCGAACAGGTCCCAGCCCAGCGGGTTGGGGATCACCGCCGGGCGCGGCCTCCCGAGCGGCACCGGGACGGGCCGGACGGTGAACAGGAACGCCTGGAGCAGGGCCGTGAACACCGCGAGGGCCACCAGGGGCCGCCAGCGCGGGGACGGCAGCCGCCCGTCGGGGGCGTAGAGCGGGACGAGGACGGCCAGGACGCAGCCGCCGAGCGTCCACGGTAATCCGGACAGGTCGCGGAGGACCCCCGCGGCGGCCAGGTCGCCGTCGGCGGCCGTACGGAACATCAGGATCGACAGCAGCACGCAGGCGGCCGAGCAGAGGCCGCCCGCGTACATCAGCCAGGCGATCTTGAGTTTCGGCTGGTGCGCCAGGAGGAACGCGCCCACCAGGGGGAAGGCCAGGCCGGCGGTGTAGTCGGGGGTGGCGGGCAGGGTGGGGGACCACGCCGGCGGCAGCCCGAGCTGGATCGCCACCGCCGCCGGCACGATCACGAGCCCCGGGACCGCCATCAGCCCAGCAGCCAGCCGCGCCCGTCGCATGTTCTCCCCGCAAATCCGTCTGCGGAGATTATGGCCCGATTATGGTGCGGTCACCAGCCGGGACCTGCGGCGGATGGCCGGGCCCAGGGCCAGCTGCCCGAGGGCGGCCACCACGCCCAGCGCGCCGACGCAGGACCAGAGCACCACCGGGCCGGCCTCCAGGAGCCGGGTGCCGAACAGCGGGGTGATCAGGGAGCCCACGGACCAGGAGAAACCGTACAGACCGGAGTAGCGGCCGCGCAGGTGCGGCGGGGCCAGGGACGCCACGATCGCGCCGCCCATGCCGGCGGTGAGGATCTCGCCGGACGTCCAGACGGCCACGGTGAGCCCGAACCCGAGCGCCGTACTGGCGAATACGGTCAGGGCGAAACCCAGGCCGACGATGGCGAAACCGGCCGCCAGCACGGTGCTGGGGTCGCGCCTGGCCAGCCAGCCGTTGGTCAGCGGCTGCACGAAGACGATCACGAGGCCGTTGACGGCCATCACCCACCCGTACGCGCTGGTCCCCAGGTCCTTCATGGCCAGCGGCAGGGTGAAGAAGGCCTGGAGGTAGACGCAGGTGTAGGCGAGGTTCACGGTCACGAAGGCGAGCATCAGCCGGTCCTTGAACATCTCGCGGAAGCCGCCGCCCTCGTGCGCCGACGCCTCCGGGCGGGTCTCCGGGATGGCCCGCCAGACCAGCACGCCGAAGACCGTGCAGGTGACCGCGTTGATCCAGAACAGCCAGAGGAAACCGGCCTCGGCGAGCCAGCCGCCGGTGATCATCGCGATCGAGAAGCCCAGGTTGAGGCCCCAGAACAGCAGGCCGAAGGCGCGCGGCCGGTCCACCGGGGAGACCAGGTCGGCCACCAGCGCCTGGGAGGCCGGCCGGTAGGCGTCCACCACCACGCCCAGCACGAACATGCCCGCGACGATGCCCGGCACGCTGGTGCTGTAGCCGAGCGCCAGCATGGTGGCGGCGGAGGCCAGCATGCCGCCGGTCAGCGTGGCCCGCCGGCCGACCCGGTCCGCCAGCCAGCCCGCGAGCGGCTGCGACAGCAGCGAGCCCGCGCCGAAGACCGACAGCACCAGCCCGGTCACGGCGAGGGACATGCCGCGCGCCTGGGTCAGGTAGATGCCGAAGAACGGCTCCACCATCGTGCCGAGCCGGTTCACGACGGTTCCGCCGAACAGCACCCAGAACGCCCGGGGCAGTCCGCCGATCTTGGACTGGAGGAAGGACGGCAGTAAGGAGGACGAGGGCGGCGAGGGAGGCGCGGTGACGGTCACCCGTCCACCTTGGACAACAGGCCGGGAGGCATGCGAATCTTTTAGCGGAGGCTAAAAGATGGCCATCGAATGGCGATTCGGCCCGGACGACGTGGCGCGGCTGCGCTTCGCGTTCTCGCCGCTCTGGGAGCTGGTGTCGAGCCTGCGCGTGCTGCGCAGCCCGGCCCGGCACTCGCTGCACCTGCCCTGGCTCCGGGTCGTACGGCCCCGCCTGCGCTCCTTCGATCTCACCGAACTGCTGGCCCTGGTCCCGCCCGACGGCTTCTTCCCCGACTTCCTGACGCCGCCGCCGGACACCCCGCTGCCCGACTTCGCGGCCGAACTCCAGCGCGTACGGCTCACGCCGCCGGACAAGGCCGCCGAGGAGGTCGGCTGGGTGCAGCCGCTCGACCCGGCCGCCCTCCAGCGGTTCCTGCGCGACCCGGCCGAGGGGGTGCGGCGGGTGGCGGACACGCTCGACGCGTACTGGACGCTGGCGCTGGCCGAGTTCTGGCCCCGGGTGCACGGGCTGCTCGAAGCGGACGTCATGTGGCGTACCCGGCGGCTGGCCAGCGGCGGGGTGCGGGAGCTGTTCGCGGACCTGCACCCGGCCGTGACCTGGCACGGGGACCGGCTGGTGACCGCGCGGCCGTGGCAGCACGCGTGCGACATCGCGGGGGGCGGCCTGGTGCTGGTGCCGAGTGTGTTCCGGTGGCCGGACGTGGGGGTGATGTGCGAGCCGTACCAGCCGATGCTGATCTATCCGGCGCGGGGGACGGGGAACCTGTGGTCGTCGGGGCAGCCGTGCACGCCGGGGGCGCTCGCCGCGCTGATCGGGAGGACCCGGGCGCAGATCCTGACGGCGCTGGCGGATCCGGCGTCCACGTCGGCGCTGGCGCGCCGGATGGAGCTGACGGCGGGGGCGGTCAGCCAGCATCTGACCGTGCTGTCCGACGGCGGGCTGGTGAGCCGGCAGCGGATCGGCCGCGAGGTGCTCTACAAGCGCACCGCGGTGGGCGACGCGCTGGTCTCCGGCGTGTAACCGCTCGACCAGGGGACCAACCGCGGGCTCACGCGGGCTCGCCGGGATTCACGGGGTTCATCGGGTGTCAGAGCGGCAGGCGGGCGGTGACCGTGGTGCCGGACAGGCTGGAGGCGACCGTGCAGGTGCCGCCGAGTTCGGCCGCGCGCTCCCGCATCGAGCCGAGGCCGACGCCCGGGTTGAGCGACTCCGGGAGGCCGACGCCGTCGTCGCTGACCTCCACGACCAGGCAGTCCTCGCGGCGCAGCGTCACCTTCGCCCAGGTCGCCTGGGCGTGCTTGCGGATGTTGGTGAGCGCCTCCTGGACGATCCGGTAGGCGGCCACCTCCACGGCGGCGGGCAGGCCCTCCATCTCGCCGTCGATCTCCACGATCGGGCCTTCGGCCGCCAGCCGCCGTACGGCCTCGGCCAGGCCGAGATCGTCCAGGGCGGGCGGGCGCAGGCCGTACACGAGTTCGCGGATGTCGCCGGAGACGGCGTCCATGCCGGTGCGGAGCTCCTTCAGCAGCGAGTCGGCCAGGTCGGGGGAGCGCGGCAGGTTCACCCTGGCCATGTTGAGGGTCATCGCCATCACCGTGAGCGTCTGGCCGAGCCCGTCGTGCAGGTCCCGGCGCAGGCGGCGGCGCTCCTCCTCGCGCGCGGTCAGGATGCGCTCCCGGGAGCGCTGCAGGGCCGTGGTCAGGCGCATGGTGTGCGCCGCGTCCGCCACGTACGGCGAGAGCACCGCGATCACCCGCTCGTCGTGGGCGCGCGGGAACCGGCGGCGGCCGTGCGCGCCGATCAGCAGCGTGCCGACCGGCTGGCCGTGCCAGACCAGCGGGATCGTGCGGCTCACCTCGGGCAGCTCGCCCGTGGCGGTGGCGGCGCCGTCGATCTCGACCGCGGCGCCGGTCACCGCGAGGCCCTCCCGCAGGGTCTCCAGGGCGGCCAGCAGCCCGTGCACGGGGTCGCTGCGCTGGAGGCGGGCCTTGAGGCCGTCGGCGAGGGCGACGGGATCGCCGCGGGTGCCGTACAGCATCCGGTCGGCCAGGCGCTGGAGGGCGCGCCGCATCGGGTGGAAGAACGCGCCCGCTACCAGCGCGGCGGCCAGGCCGAACAGCTGGTCCACGCCGGCCAGGAAGAAGCTGGAGGCGGCGCCGGCCAGCACGTACACGCCCGCGATGACGCCGACCAGGCCGGCCCCGACCAGCGCCCGGGTGACCAGGGTGTCGATGCCGAACAGGCGGTAGCGCAGCACGGCCACGGTGATCGCCGCCGGGATCAGCGGGATCGTCAGCGAGGCCGTCCACCAGAGCGGGTCGCCGACCGCCCACGGCACCACCAGCGCCGAGATGGCCAGCAGCGGCCACAGGATCTGCCGCCGCTCGGCCGGCCCCGCCTGCCGGAACCGCACCACCAGCGACGAGAACGCCAGCACCAGGGCCAGCTTGATCAGCCAGGACAGCACCTCCCGGGTGTCCTGGTAGTACGGCGCGAACGCCGCCACCGCGAACGGGTTGTGCCCGGTCCTGAGGGTGGACGGGCCGATCAGCACCCGCACCCAGTCGGCGATCAGGACCAGCGCGGCGAGACCGCCCGGCACGCACCAGCGGTTGGAGAGCAGGCGGCCGGTCGGGTAGAGCATCGGCAGCAGGATGCCCAGCGCGTACGTGGTGAGGCTCCAGACCGCCGAGGCGAACAGCCAGAGCAGGAAGACCGCCGGGTGGCCGCCCTCCTGGACGATCAGCTTGGCCAGGTTGGAGACGGTGATGTTGGTGGCCGCGCCGAGGCCGCCCAGGCAGAGCAGCCAGCCGATGACCAGGCGCGGGCGGCGCAGCACGAGGAGGGCGCCGAAGACGGGGAACGCGGTTCCGGCCATGTCCTCGGGGGCGAACGGGAGCGGGGTGTAGGTCGCCTGGGGGAGTTGCGCGGTGATCCAGATGTCGGTGAGTTCGAGCGCGATCGAGACGAGTGCGACGGTGAGGGCCGCGCAGCGCGCCCACGCCTTCGGCACACGCATCCAGTGCGCCTTCACCGGGCGCTCGGTTTCGCCTGTCAACCACACGGGCTCGTGCGGCGTCCTCCTAGGCGAGGTGAGTGCTGTCGTGCCGGCTCGCGCCGCCATCTCGTCGCCCCCAGTCGGTCAATCGGTCGCGCGCGGACCGTATCGCGTTCGGGTCGACGCCCGATCAATGACCGATTGCCACGCTTTCACCGTATGACGCCGCTGGTGCGGGGGTGGGTTCAGCAGAATACCGAGCCGGTTGGGGCGGGCGAAGGGGCCGCCGCGGGGGCCCGTGCGGGGAACGGGCTCGGCAGGGTCTGGGGGGTGACCGGGGTGACGGCGCTCTGGCCGTACAGGCGGCGGGTGCCGCGCTGGACGACGCCGGGGGACAGGTCCACGCCGCCGGTCGTGGCCCGGTGGCCGTACACGTCGGTGACCCGGATGGTGAAGGGGCCGGGGCCCGGCCGGTGGTCGAAGATCCAGTAGTTGTCGCCGGAGCGGCGCAGGTCCCGCCAGTGCGGCCCGTCCAGGACCCGGACGCTGCGCAGCGGGTTGCCGTGGTCGATGATTTGGACGGCCATCCAGTCGGTGGAGGAGCCCGTCTTGACGCGGAACGCCAGGGGCTTGGCGACGCGGGGGTTACGCACGCGGCTGTAGACGATCCCGGTCACGCCCGCGTCCGGCTTGGCGATCTTCGCGAACGCCGTACGGCTCAGGTCCAGTTCGCCGTCGCGGCACGTCGTGCACTGGTCGACCACCTGGACGCGGACCGTGCCGAGCGGGCCGGTGACGTCGAGGTAGCCCCCGCAGGCGGCCGATCCGGCGTACTCCCCGGTGGAGACCGACACGAACAGGCGCCCGGCCGAGGGCAGCGAGCAGTTGCCCTGGTCGTCCGGCGGGTCGTAGAAGTAGGCCCGCCCGATCTCCGGCCCGTCCGCGCACGCCACCGTCCTGGTCACCTGCACGGCGACCGCCATCGCCGCCGCCACGGCACCCACCATGAGAGTCCTCCGCCGATCACGGCGCTTCGCATGCCTCACGCATGTACATAGCGCGATCGAGTGATTACGTTACGTTGATCTGTATCGCGCCGACTCCAGCAGCCACTCGGCGAACGCCCTCGGCGCGGCCAGCAGCCCCTCCGCGACCGGCGCCACCTCGGCGGAGACGCCCAGCTCCGCGCAGGCGTCCGGGAGCGCGAGCGCCGCGTCCCACAGGTCCTCCGCGCGCTCCGCGATCCGGTCGGCCACCCACTCCGCCGGGTCCAGCACGCCGATGCGCTCGGCCGCCACCCGTACGTAGTTGTGCGGGTCGCCCTGCTCCTTGCCGAGCGAGGCGATGTCGTTGCACCAGGCGATCACGTCCGCGGACGCCTCCACCAGCGTGCGCCACGGCGGCGAGACGTACAGGCGGCCGGGGACCTCCACCCGCAGGCACGGTTCCAGCAGGTCGGTGGCGAAGCCGCAGAAGGCGTGGCGGCGCAGCGCCGGATACTCGCCCGCCGTCGGCACCCGGCCGTACGCCCGGTTGACGGACTGCACCCTGCAGGCGTCCGCGTGCAGCACCAGCCGGTTGGCGAACCTCCGCGTCCAGGCCGGGCTCATCCCCGGCGCGGTCGAGCGCCACAGGTCCGCGAAGGAGGCCAGCAGCGGCTCCCCGGAGGCGTGCCCCGTGCGCATGGTCTCCCGCAGCCGCGCCAGCATGCGCTCGACCACCCGCCCGTCCCGGCTGCCCGTGCCCTCGTCGCACCAGTCGTCGAACGCGTACGCCCAGGTGAGCCAGCGGGCCAGCAGACCGGCCTCGGGCAGCAGCCGGCCCGCCAGGCGGTGGAACCCGGCGTCGGTCGGCAGGCCGTACGGGGCGGCCCAGGCACGGAGCAGGTTCCCGTCACACGGCCGGGACGAACACCCCAACGGCGGGAACAGCTCGGCAAGCGGGACAAGAATGGCCGCAGCGGACGGTATCCGCAGCTCAGCGCTCATGTGATAACACGCTAGGACAATGTTCACGCGTTGTCCGCGAGGCGCGACGGAGAGTCCGCACCGCGGCCGCGTAACGCATGTGAAACACAGAAAGGGCACACTGGTAGATGCCCAGAGATGTCCATTCCGTGAGGTAGCGCCTTGGACCGCCAGCAGGAATTCGTTCTCCGCACGCTCGAAGAGCGCGATATTCGGTTCATCCGACTCTGGTTTACGGACGTCCTCGGCTTCCTCAAATCGGTCGCCATCGCCCCCGCCGAGCTGGAGGGCGCCTTCGCCGAGGGCATCGGCTTCGACGGCTCCGCCATCGAAGGCTTCTCCCGCGTGTACGAGTCGGACATGCTCGCCAAGCCCGACCCGTCCACCTTCCAGATCCTGCCCTGGCGCAGCGAGACCCCCGGCGCGGCCCGGATGTTCTGCGACATCCTCATGCCGGACGGCTCCCCGTCCCACGCCGACCCCCGCTGGGTGCTCAAGCGCGCCCTGGCCAAGTGCGCCGACATGGGGTTCACCTTCTACACCCACCCCGAGATCGAGTTCTTCCTGCTCAGGGAGAAGCCCGAGAAGGGCGCGCGGCCCGAGCCCATCGACGAGGGCGGCTACTTCGACCACACCCCGCACAGCGCCGGCCACGACTTCCGGCGCAACGCGATCATGATGCTGGAGTCGATGGGCATCTCCGTCGAGTTCAGCCACCACGAGGGCGCCCCCGGCCAGCAGGAGATCGACCTCCGCTACGCGGACGCGCTCAGCACCGCCGACAACATCATGACCTTCCGCCTGGTCATGAAGGAGGTGGCGCTGGAGCAGGGCGTCTGGGCCTCGTTCATGCCCAAGCCGTTCACCGAGTACCCCGGCTCCGGCATGCACACCCACATGTCCCTGTTCGAGGGCGACCGCAACGCCTTCTACGAGCCCGGCTCCGACTACCAGCTCTCCAAGATCGGCCGCTCCTTCATCGGCGGCCTGCTCAAACACGCCGCCGAGATCACCGCGGTGTGCAACCAGTGGGTCAACTCCTACAAGCGCCTCTGGGGCGGCGCCGAGGCCATCGCCGGCGCCGGCGGCGAAGCCCCCTCCTACATCTGCTGGGGCCACAACAACCGCTCCGCGCTGGTCCGCGTCCCCATGTACAAGCCGCACAAGGGCGGCTCGACCCGCATCGAGTTCCGCTCCCTGGACTCGGCCTGCAACCCGTACCTGGCCTACGCCCTCATCCTCGCCGCCGGCCTTCGCGGCATCGAGCACGGCTACGAGATGCCCCCCGGCGCCGAGGACGACGTCTGGGCCCTCACCAGCGGCGAACGCCGCGCCCTCGGCATCCAGCCCCTCCCGCAGTCCCTCGACGAGGCCATCACCGTCATGGAACACAGCGAACTGGCCGCCGAAACCCTCGGCGAACACGTCTTCGACTTCTTCCTGCGCAACAAGCGCGCGGAATGGCGCGAATACCGCCGCCACGTCACCGAGTACGAACTGGGCCGCTACCTGCCCGTGCTGTAGACGCGGTCAGTTCTGGCAGGCGTCGCGGCAGGAGCCGAAGCGGCCGGGGTCCGGTGGGGTGAAGCGGGTTTCCGGGGTGCCTTGGACCGATTCGGTCATCGTCGCCTGCCAGATCCGGGCGGGGATCGAGGCGCCGTCCACCTGCGGGTACGGGCGGCCGCCGATGGTGACGTCGATGAGTGGATGCCGGAACGGGCTGTCCGGGTGACCGAGGCTGACGGCGGAGGCCAGGGCAGGGGTGTAGCCGGCGTACCAGGCGGCGGTGTAGCCGTCGGCGGTGCCGGGCATGCCCGCCGCGTCGCGGCCGAGGTCTTGGGCGTCCGTGGGGGCGTCCGTGGGGGCGTCCGTGAGGGCTCCGGTGACGGCGTCGGCGATCGCCGGGTCCAGGACCTGGCTGCAGCGGGCGGGGACGGGGTGTGAGCCGCCGGAGGCGTCGCGGATCTCGGTGATCACTCTTGGTTCGCAGAAGCGGCCGCGGGCGGCGAGGGTCGCGTACGAGTTGGCCACCGAGACGGGGTCGGTCTCGTTGACGCCCAGAGTGAAGGTCGGCACCTGCCGGAGCGGTGTGCCGTCGGCGCGCCCGAGCCCGAGACGCTCGGCCGCCGTGACGGTCTCGCACAGGCCCACCTTCTCCTCCAGGAGCATGAAGAACGTGTTCACCGCGCCCTGGACGCCCGATCGCAGGGTGACGAACCGCTCCCCGTCCCTCTCCCGGTTGACGACGATGTGCTCCGCGCCCGCCGCGTTGCCCGCGCAGTCCCGGAACGACGCCCCGGCCGGGATGCGGTACTCGTCCGAGACGCGGAAGCCGTCGTCGTACCGCAGGCCGGCGGCGAGCGCGGCGGCCAGCGTGTACGGCATCGCCGTCGTGCCCTGCTGGAGGGCGGGCCCGCCGGAGGTCGCGCGACTGGTGGCCATCGCCCGGATGGCGCCCTCATCTGGGACGATTATGACCTGGGTGGCGACGGGCGCGTCGTCGCGGCCGACGTGGGCGTCGATGGCCCGCTGCGCGGCCTGCTGGAGCCGCTGGTCGATCGTCGTACGGATGGTCAGGCCGCCGCGGGTGAGCAGTTGCGGATCCTCGGCGAGCAGTCGCTCTTTGACGTACTGGCAGAGGTAGGGATGGCGGCTGTGCCAGCAGTCGCCGGTGAAGTCCTCGATGACGGCGCCCTCGACGTCCAGGAGCACGTTCGTGCGGGCTCCGGTGGAGGCGGCGGCGCTCACGATCACGCGCGCCTCGCCCGGACCGTCCGCGGGGCTCAGCAGGATCACGAAGACCGCGACCATCGAACCGGCCAGGGCGACGCCCAGGACAGCCAGGAATGCCTTCATCGTCGCCCCTTCGGCGCGTGTACCCCGTGGAAGGGATCATGCGGGAAGGGCATGGCGAGGGCAACTCTGAACCACATGAGGGGTGCTTACGTTTCTGGGGCATGAGACTCAGAATGATGCTGCTTCTGGCGGTGTTTTCGCTGGCCACGGCCTGCGGTGGGGGAGAGACGACGGCGGCTCCGGCGGAGGAGGCGACAGCGCAGGCGGTCGTGCTCTGGGGCGCCGAGGGCGGGTTCGTGACGGCGACGACGAACACGTTGCGGCCCCCGCGGGTGGTGGTTTACAGCGACGGGCAGGTGATCGCCGACGCGGTCAAGACTTTCCGGCTGACCGAGGCGGAGGTGGGGGAGACCGTGGCCTCGATGGAGAAGTTCCTGAACGGGCAGCCGCCGACGGCCGCGCCCAAGCCGGACGCGCCGATGGTGACGGACGTGCCTGACACCGTCCTGGGGGTGCGCGCGAAGGACGGCAGGATGCACGAGGTCCGGGTGCCGGCGTTGGACCAGATCGCGGACTTCTACCCGAAGGAGCTGACGGAGGCCAAGAAGCTGATGGACGGCCTGGCCACCAGGGCCGCGTCCGAGGGCACCGACTACACGGCCGCGCGGGTGCGCGTGGTGGCCGAGAACGCCCCGGGCGTGGAGGGCGAGGCGAAGCCCTGGCCGGCCGGGGTGCAGGAGCCGTCGGGTTCGGTGGACCCGGTCTGGAAGACGGATCTCGACGGGGCGGCGTCGGCCGCCGTCGTCAAGGCGGTCCCCCAGGGCGGCGCCACCGGACCCAAGGGCGGCGGGCCCGGGCAGTCGCTCTTCAAGACCGGCTCCGGAGCCGTCTTCGTGGTCAGCTGGCGCTACCTGCTGCCCGACGAGTAGGGGTACGCCGATGTCGTGTGGGTGCGCGGTCCCGGCGGCGCACGCGGAGTCGTGCCGGTGACGGTCGTCCGGCCGTGATTCCGGCCGTGATTCCGGCAGATGGTGCGGCCGGGCGGAAAGCCCGGCCGCATGGCGTCGCCGAGAGTCAGCTGTTCCACTTCCACCGCTGCGCGGCGCTCTTGTCGCACGACGCGACCATGAGCTGCACGCCGTCGGCCCCGGACGACTGCTCCAGGCACTTGTCGGCGTACGGCGAGTAGATCTCGAACTCGTCGTCGTGGTGGCGCAGCTTCCACTCCTGCTCGGGATAGTCGACGAGGCTGCACCGCCAGATGTTGACCGGCGTCCGTACGTCGGGCTTCTTGGCCCCGATGTCCAGGCATTTCCGCGTCTGCGGGTTGCGCAGCATGATCGAGTCGTTCCTGATCGGGTTGATCTCCCACTGCTGGGCGGCGCCGCCGTCGTACACGCGCAGCACGACCGGGGTGTTGTTGGCGGAGTCGCCGTCCTTGACCTCGATCGCCATCTGCTCGTCCCCGGACAGCCGCAGGTAGCCCGGTTTGCCCGGCTTGGGACGCGGAATCTCCACGGCGGGCTCGGCAGGGGGCTTGGCGGGTTCCGAAGGGACCGCCGTGGGCGGCGACGGCTCACCGGTGACCGAATAGGCGAATGGGATCGACACTTTGGCGTGGTCCGGCAGGAATTTGCCGGGGGTGAATTCCGCGAGGCCGCCGGTGTACGTCCCCGGCGAGGTCCCATTCCGGACCGCGACCGGAATCGAGATGGTCTCGTCGCGCACCGGCAGGCCGTAATACCCGGAATCGCGGGCGCAGGTGATCTGCGTATCGGAGTCGAGCGCGCACCGGTACCACTGCGACCAGGTCCAGCCCCCCGTGAACATGCCGTCCGCGACGCCGGTGAAGGTCAGGTTCGGCGGCGCGGTGAAACGCAGCGAACTCCCCATCGCGCTGACGAAGCGGCTCCGGATCGTGTCGGCGAGCGCGATGGTGAGCCGCCCGCCCGCGGTCGCGTTCACGACTGACGACTCCGGCTTGGCCGCCAGCCTGATTTCGACGGGCCGCTCCCCGGCCCAGGCGGAACCGGCCAGGGACAGCGGCAGGGCCATGACCGCCGCCCCCGCGACGAGCCCCGGCACCCTGAGAAAGTGAGACAATTTCGTCTCCTCTTGAGATTGTGATGGTCGGGCGCGAACGCGGGAGAAATCGCCTGCCATTTCCGCGCCGCCCCGATGCTGCCCGAGCGCGCATTAGGCAAAACGCACTCCGGTCAAACAGCGCGAATACCGCCACAATTAATCGCGATAAATCAGAATTACGGGAATTGCCTATCTGAGCCAGGCCCACCCGGCGAGCGCGAGCAGGACCACGGCCGCGAGCGACAGCACGACGGTGACCCCGAAGATGAGGCGGCGGGCGACTGTGTAACTGAGCGGAGGACGCTCCGGCGGCCGGCTCCGGGGAATCCACGGCCGCCGCGGCCGGGTCTCGCCGGCGGGCTGCTTGGCGCCGGGACGCAGGCCGATCAGCCAGGTGAGCAGGTCCAGGATCTCGGCGGCGTCCGCCGGTATGCCGGACAGGAAGTAACGGACCTTGGCGCCGGAGGCCGCCAGCGCCCGCGTCAGATTGCCCATGCCCATGCCGGCCAGCCACCCGGCCGGATCATCCTGTGCGCCCCCGCCGGTCGCCGTCTGCCGCAGCAGGTCGGCCTTGGTGACCACGACCGCGATCCGCCGCTGCCGCCCGCCGTCCGCCCGCCCGGCCAGCTCGTTCCGCACCCGGTGCACGGTGTCGGCGGGATCCTCCCGCGACGGCCGCAGCCCGTTCGCGGCCAGCAGCTCCCGATCCCCGCTCACCAGACTGTCCTGTACGGCGGGCAGCGCGAACGGATCCACCAGAATGAGCAGCGCCTCCCCGTGCGCCAGATAACTCATCGCCTCCACCTCGCTCGCCCCCGTGTAATGCTCCCCCGACGGATCGAACAGGTAGAGGATCCGGCTCCCCTCCCGGGGCAGGGTCACGTCCAGCATCACCGCCTTCGGCAGCTGCGTCCCCGTCTTGATCATGCGCCCGTCGGCGAGCTGCCGTTTGAGCTGGTGGAAGGTGAGCTCGTCGCCCTGGTCCACGAACTCGGCGCGCAGGCCGGAGGCGCCCAGCAGCGCGTCCACGGCCAGCGCCATGAAGGTGGTCTTCCCCGCGTCGGGCCCGCCCACGAAGGGCAGCGGCTCCACCCGTACGCGGCCGATCCTGGCGGGCAGGAGCCGGTCGCACTCCGGGCAGTGCGCCTGCAGCCGGTGCCGCCCCAGCAGGATCGTGGTGGGCAGCCGGGCCCCGCACCGGCAGGCGTGCCGTACGGCGCCGTTGAGGTTGGGGGTGAGGGCGCGGTGGCGTTCGCCGCAGGCCGGGCAGGCGTACGCCGGCAGCGTGATCCTCGCGTAGCAGCCCGGGTACGGGCAGGCCTGCAGGATGCGCCGGACCAGCGTGAAGACCTGCTCCACGGCGCGCAGCACGGTGACGCAGGCCAGCCAGGCCAGCATGCCCGCGGCGACGGTCAGCGCGTACACACCGGTGATCAGCAGGCCGAGCGCGGCCAGCGGCAGCGCGGCGAGGATCACGCCGGCGCAGACGGCCAGCCAGATCGGGAACAGGAAGACCCCGCGCGCGTCGCCGATGAGCGCCTTGGTGGTGGCCCTGACCGCGTCGGCGGCGGTGATCACGATCTTCGGGTACGCGCCGCGCGTGATCGCCCACCAGTCCCGCCAGACCTGGGTCACCAGATAGTGCCGGTACGC
The DNA here is from genome assembly GCF_016862995.1 of Acrocarpospora phusangensis. Taxonomy (GTDB): domain Bacteria; phylum Actinomycetota; class Actinomycetes; order Streptosporangiales; family Streptosporangiaceae; genus Acrocarpospora; species Acrocarpospora phusangensis. Next base: position 22,556 of record NZ_BOOA01000030.1, on the reverse strand, counting down.
GGGGTCCCCGCCCTGGCCGGGAAGTCCTATGGGGGAGTGCCCGTCGGTCACATCCGGCAGCAGCACCCGGCCGGCCTGCCGGAAGTAGATCCCGGCCGCCGCCAGCACGGTGGCCGCCAGGGCGAGCGCGAACACGACGGGAAACGCGACGAACCCGAGCCACATCGCGGCGACCCACACCACGAAGGCGAGGAACGGCATCAGCCGTCGCCCCGGCCGAAGATGCGGCGGCGTTTCTGGCCGGTCAGCTCGCGCAGCCCCGCCGCGAGTTCCGCGTCCCGTTTGAAGTGGGCCTCGACCGAGCCGAACATCGACCAGTTGCTCACCTGGGAGCGGGCCCACTCGTCCAGCCGGGGAATGATCACCCCGGCCGTCCGGAGCCGGATCGCCACCTCCAGCAGGGCGATCTGCTGGTCGCGGTTGCGGTTGGCGGTGAGCCAGGCGTCGATCAGCCAGCGGCGGGCGTGCTCGGTCACCGATTTCACCACCGTGGTCCTGAACCGGGGGTCCTTCCCGGCGAGGGCCTTGGCGGCGGTGGTCCGGGTCATCGGCATCAGGTCGGGGTGGCCCTCGCGGGTCAGCTCGGTCAGGGCGTCTACCGCGCGGGCGGCCTCAACCGGGGTGGGGGCCTGGGCGAGGCGGGCGGCGATCAGGGTGGCCTCGGCGTCGTCGGCCGGGTAGCCGGACAGGCCGTCCCTGACCTTCTCGGCCAGTTTCAGCACGTCCGGGCCCTTCAGGCCGCCGGTCAGGAACGCCCGCGCGGGGAGTTCGCTGAGCTGCGGGGAGGCGTCCATCTCCGGGCCGAGCGCCTCGATCAGGCGGGCGCACTCGGCGGCGGTGGGCTGCGCCCGCCAGAGCGCCTTGAGGGTCTCCTCCCGGTCCTCGGCGAAACCGAGCAGCTCGATCGTGGCGTCCACGCGGTCGCGGCGTCCGGCGGCGGCCTCCAGGCGGAGCACGAGGGCGCCGGTCCTGGGCGCGGTCGTCCAGTCGCGGCCGGCGATCAGCGCGCTCACCTCGGGCGTGAGCAGCCGCTCGCGCAACTCCGGGGATGCTTCCTCCAATCCACCGATAAATCCGGCTAAAAGGGTTTCTCGCCAGTCGGAAGGAGTGCGTTCGATGGCTTCGGCCAGTTCGGCGGAGTCCGGCTGGATGGCGGCCGTCGCCGCGTCCTCCACGGCCCGAGGGTCGAGCCGCAGGCCGTACACGTCGGCGACGCGGAGCACCGCGACCACCAGCGGCGGCGTGTCCGCCTCGCCCAGCGCCGAACCCGCCGCCGTCGTCAGCGCGGCCAGGTACGGCGCCCGCATCAGCCGCGACGGAATCGGCAGCGCCGGATCGCGCATGGCCAACGCCGCGCAGCGCGCCGCGCACGGATCGGCGGCCTCCGGCGGACCGTGCTCGGCGACGGCGGCGGCCAGTTCCCGGCCGAGCAGCCCCGCCCACCGCCCGAGCATGCGCCAGGCCCAGTCGGGCAGCCCCCGCTCGACCAGCGGGATGACCGCCCGCTGCTCCTCCGGCCCCACCGTGCCGTCCCCCCGGCAGAGCGCGATCAGCGCCGCCGCCGTCTCCGGCTCCGCGTCGCCGAGCTCGCCGAGCGCGTCCAGCCCGTCCAGGTCCGTACGGCGCCAGAACCCGACCGCGGTGGCCGCGAACCGCCCGGTCCGTACGGGCGCGGGGGGTTCGTCCAGGCGGATCACGCTGGCGTCGATGTCGGAGGGGATCCACACGTCCGGGGTGGTGCCGACGATCAGCTGCCGGCAGGCGGCCGGGTCGGCGCTGTAGGTGGCGAACGACAGCCGCGCCGCCGCCGCCCAGGGCAGCGAGAACGAGATGACCGCGATCCAGCGGACCACCTCCTCGACGTCCTCGGCGACCAGGACCAGCCGGCCGTACCCGCGGGTGAGCGACCTGCGCACGGTCTCCAGCAGTTCGGCGAGGCGTTCGTAGGAGCCGGGGCCGCCGGCCGACAGCCAGCCGCCGAGCGCCTCCGGGTCGACGGCGGAGCCGGGGGTCAGCTCGGTCAGCTCGTCCAGCGCGCCGTTCGCGGGCGCGTCCGACCAGAACGGCGCGGCCCAGAACTCGATCGGGCGGGAGCCGACCAGGTCGCCCTCGCCCAGCACCAGCGCGTGCCCCAGGAAGTTGCCGTACCGGCCGGAGTAGTCCCGGCCCAGGTAGACGCAGCGGGACAGCAGCCCGGGCTCGTACGTCAGCGAGACCGGAAATGTCGTGATCTCGGCTGGCGTGGGGGCGAGGGGGGCGCTGGGCGGCGGGCGGTAGGTCATGTGGGGGGCGGCCAGGTCGTGCAGGCCCGGCCGGCCGGTGTCCCGCGTCTCCGCGACGAACTGGAAACCCGACCGGCCGGTCGGCCCGGACTCGGCCGAGGTGTAGTGGAGCTGCCAGGCCATGCGACTACCCCCGGACTCCGTCGAGCATCTTGAACCGGTAGAGCAACCACAGCAGGGGATCCTCGACCCGGTAGGGCCGGACCCCGCCCGCGCCGACCGACTCGGCCTCCGGGACCGCGCCCAGCGCGGACAGCCCGAACAGCGCGAAGTCGGTGTAGTTCTGCCGCAGGTAGCGGCCGACCATCCCGGCCTGCCACTCCTCCAGCAGCGCCAGCACCTGCTCGTGCACGGCCTCGCGGTCGTCCAGGTCGAGCGCCCCGGACGGCCTCCTGGCCCGGTGCAGCGCCGACTGCCGGGCCAGCGACGGCCGCAGCGCGTCGATCTTGCTCAGCGCGACCGCCACCGGCACCTTCAGCGGCCCGCCGGTCCGGCGCAGCAGCTCGGTCACCCTGGCGATCACGTTCAGCGGGTCGCTGTCCGGGTCGTCGTCCAGGCCGCCGCTGCGCGCCAGCGCGGTCCCGTTCAGCGCCGCCCGCGCGCCCGGCAGCTCCAGCGGGTCCACCAGGAAGACGATCGCGTCCGCCGCCCGCAGGTAGCGCAGGTGCAGCTCGCTCACGTCGCGGCTGCGCAGGTCCTCGCCCGCCGTGTCGAACAGCACCAGCGTGAGTGACTCGGCCCGGGTGCGCAGCCGTCCCCGTATGGTCCGGGTGAGCAGGTAGACGAGGGGGTCCCGGTTGAGGTCGGTGACGGCGGACTGGGTGGCGCGCAGCAGGCGGTGCTCGCCGTACAGGGGGCGGGCGAACTCCTGGCGGTAGCGTTCGATGGTGCGGTCGTCGCACGGGGTCAGCGAGGCGTCCAGCTCGGCGCCCACCCGGTTCATCAGCTCGTGCAGCAGGACCGCGATGTACGTGCTCTTGCCCGACCCCTTCGCCCCCACCAGCGCCACGATCCTGCCGGGGTTGGCGCAGTACTCGGCGGCCAGCCTGCTGTGGCACTCCGGGCAGGCCCGGCGGCTGGTCTCCCTGGCGCACCCCGGGCAGGCCGCCCGCCGTCCCGGCCTGCGCACCGAGAAGACCGGCGGCAGCGACGGCGGCGTGCCGCCCCGATGCCGGCCGAGCACCTCGTCCGCCCGCGCCTCGCACCCGCCCCGGCCGCCGGAGCACCGGAAGGCGACGCGGTTCTCCGCGACGCGCGCGAAGCAGTACGGGCAGGTGATCAAGATTCACCCCATCTTCATGCGGCGGACCGGCGGGTCGAGCAGCGCGACGTCTCCCTCGGCGAAACATCGCAGCCAGTAGGGCTTGGCCTGGCGGGGCACGGGCAGCGTCAGGCGGGCGGGCGTGGCCAGGTCGGTCCACTCGCCGAGCACCCGCCCGTCGGCGGCGCCGAGCGGCTGGATGAGCCCCGGCTTGAGCACAAGGACCAGGCGCGCCACGGTGGCCGGGCGGTCGGCGCTCACCGCCACGACCAGGTTCCGCCGCCAGAGCGGGCCCTCGGTGGCCAGGTCGTACCGGACGGGCACGGCGGCGGGCAGCTCCACCCGGACGGCCGGGCCGCGCGCCCGCTCCCCGCGCAGCAGCGCGCTGGGCACCACCTCGATCGTGAGCGGCTCGTCCTCGGGCGCGTCCAGCCGCACGCCGCCCTGCGCCCGGTACGCGGCGGCGCTCACCAGCTCCCGCCGCGACGCCCAGGCGATCTCCACCTCGGGCACGTCGGGCGGCCAGTCCAGCCCGACCAGCACGGTGCCGCCCCGCCGCTCGGCCGTGACCCGCTTCGGCGCGGTCAGGTTGACATACTCCCGGTACGCCCCGACGGTGACCAGCTCACCCGCCACGGTCAGCGCCAGCACCACCCCGGTCTCCGGCTTGATCAGGTGCCCCTCCCTGACCGGCGTCGCCGCCAGCGCCCTCCCGGACCGGTGGATCTCGCCCAGCGCCAGCGTCGTCCCGTACGGCCACGGCGGCGCGCCCTTGAACAGCCGGAACTCCAGCAGGCCAGTGGCCGGTTGGGGGCAGCTGAGCAGGAGCCGTCCGTCCGGGGCCGGGGTGATCGCCAGCTCGGGCACGGGTTCGGGCCGCGCGTGCGGGGTGACCGTGCGGTGCAGTCCCGGCGTGCTCACGCCGGCTCCGTCAGGGGTGGGGTAGACCGCGCGGACGAGGTAGTGGTGGCCGGCGCCGTTGCGCACGGCCAGGTCGCGGAAGCCGGAGCCGTCCACGGCCACGGGCCGGCCGTCGCGGAGCACGACCACGCCGATCGCCCCGCGCGGGGTGGTCCAGCGGCCGGTGACGACGCCGTCCCCGGCGGTGATCCGCAGGTCGCGCGGCTCGGGCAGGACGACGACGGGCGCGGCCGGGGCCGGGTTGGCGGTGGCCTCACCACGGCGGGCGACCACCGCGTAGGTCAGCGGGACGTTGACGGGGGGCGCGCGGTCCACTACGCGGCCAAAGCCTGAGCCGGACCCGGAGCCCGAGCTGGACCCAAAACCTGAGCCCGAGCCAGATCCGGACCCAGCGCCGGATCCGGACCCAGAGCTAGATCCGGAGCCGGGCCCAGAACCGGAGCCCGGACCAGAGCTGGATCCGGACCCGGAGCCCGAGCTGGATCCGGAGCCCGAGCTGGATCCGGAGTTGGGGCCGGGCTGGTCGCGGAGGGGGGCGCCGTTGCGGTGGATTTCGTAGGTGATTTCGCCCGCCTTGGACGGGGACGGGGACCAGGTGATCACGACTGTCTCGTCGTGGGGTTCGGCGTGGGTGTCGCGGGCGGGGTGGGGGGACAGGCGGGCCAGGAGGCCGGCCGCGCCCGGCAGGTCGGGGACCCGGCGGAGCGCGTCGGCCAGCAGGAGCCACGCCTCGTCCGGGTCGGTGGCGGTCAGGGCCTGGTCCCGCAGCCGGACGGCCGCGGCGAGCCGGGCGGCGATCTCCTCGCCCAGGTCGCCGGCCTCCGGCAGGGTCGCCGCGAGGTCGGCGGCGGCCTGGATCTCCCCGGCGTCCACCAGCTCGCGCAGCCGAGCCTGGGGGCCGCTGGGTCCGCCGGTCTCCTGCCGGACCGCGAAGACCACCCGCCGCGCCTCGCCGGGGTCGAGCCCGAGGTCCTCCACGGCGTAGCGCAGCAGCGTCTGGTCGCCGGGGTGCTCGCGTACGCGTTCGCGCACCCGGGCCACCAGGTCGTACCGGAGCAGGGCGGCGGGGTCGTCCACGCCGCGCAGGGCGGCCAGCACCGTGTCCGCCGAGATCGTCCACGGCCCCCGGGTACGCCGCTGCCAGTCCGCCTCGACCTCCCGAACCTGCTCGGATAAATCCCCCGACGGGGCAAATATCGGGAATTGTCGGTCGCCTTGGACGAATTCCGCGAGGTGCCGTTTCCGCAGGGTGTCCAGGGCCTCGCGGGCGCGGCCGTACCCCGGATAGGGAGGCAGGCCGGGGAGCAGGTCGGGCTCGCGGATCTCGATGCCGAGCCCGGCGGCCAGCGCCTCCGCCTCCTCCCGGCCGACCCCCGCGGACCGGGCGATCGCCGCCACCACCTCCGGCGCCAGCAGCCGCAGCGCGCCCGCCGCGTCGTCCAGCCGCCGCCGCAGGTCCGAGAGACGCCGCCGATCCTGCTCACCGGCCTGGCGGAGAGCCGCGAGCAGCGGCCCGGTGTCGCCGTTCGCGGCCGCCTCGAAGATCGGGCTGTACCCGGCGTGGTCGGCCTCCAGCCGGTCGACGAGCTTGCGGAACTTGAGCAGCTGCCGCTGCCGGCGCCAGCACTGGCGCACCTCGCGGACGGTCTCCGCCACCTGGGCCGGGGTCATGTCCTGGCGCAGCTGGTAACGAACCCGCAGGTCCTCGGGGGGCGAACCGGCCTGGCGGGCCGGGTCGAGCACCTCCCGCAGATAGCGCCGCTCGTCGAAGGGCATCGCTCAGCTCACCTGGACGCGGGACAGCGCCGCCCGCGACTCCGCCACTTCCTCCTCGGACATGCCGCCGATCTGCACGCTCAGCTCCAGCCGCTCCCCGGTCTCGTTCTCCCTGGCGGTGACGTGCAGCAGGCCCGAGGTGTCCAGGGTGAAGGTGACCTCGATCGGGAAACCGGCCGGTTTGTCCGGCGGGATCTTCAGGTCCCCTTCGGCGATCTTGTTGTTGTCCTCGATCAGGTCGGAGGCGACCGCGCCCGCCTGCTCCATCACCTCGATGGCCACCCGGGTCTGGAAGTCGTCCAGGGTGGCGAAGCCCTCGGTGACGTCGGCGGGCAGCGGGTCGTTGGCGTTGACCAGGTGCGCCACGTACTCGCGGCGGGTGTTGCTGGCGGTGGCCTTGATGCCGAACGCGCGGGAGGCGACCGTCCTGATCGTGCGCCCGGCGATCTCCTGCCGCTGGCCGTCGGACAGGCCCGCCCTGGCGGCCATCTCCTCCGCGCCGGCCCGGTCGCCGGAGTCCAGCAGGCGGCGGTAGGTCTCCTCGAAGGCGTACAGGGCGGCGCCCTTCGCCACGGCCAGGTCCGGGTCCTGGAGGCGCGGCGTGACGCCGAGCTCCTTGGTCAGCGCCTCGGTCACCGCGGGCATCTTGGCCGAGCCGCCGACCAGGACTAAATGGTCGAAACCCGCCACGCCTTTGCCGCGCGCGGTGTTCAGCGTCTTGCGGGTGATGTCGATCGTGCGGTCCAGCAGGTCGCGGGTGAGCGCCTCGAACTCCTCCCGGGTGATCTCCACCTTGGCCACCCGGCCCTCGTGCATGACCCGCACCACGTGCCGGGTCCGGGTGGAGAGGGTCTTCTTCAGCTCCTCGCTGTCGCGGCGCAGCTGCTGCTCGGTCTGCTTGTCGTCGAGCGGGTCGGCCACGTCCGGGTGCTCCTGGCGGAACCGCTCGGCCAGATGCTCCACCAGGCGGTCGTCCCAGTCCGCGCCCCCGAGCTCGTGGTCGCCGTCGGTGCAGACCACCTCGATGTCGCCGCCGCTGAGCGTGATGACCGTGGTGTCGAAGGTGCCGCCGCCCAGGTCGTACACGAGGATGCGGGCGTCCTGGCCCGGGTTGAGCACGCCGTAGGTGATCGCCGCCGCGATCGGCTCGGAGATGATGTCGATCACGTTCAGCCCGGCGATCCGCCCCGCCTTGCGGGTGGCGTCCCGCTCGGCCGCGCCGAAGTACGCCGGCACGGTGATGACCACGTCGTCCACCGGGATCCCGGTCGCCGTCCGGGCGTCCGCGGCCAGCTTGCGCAGCACGAACGCGGAGATCTCCTCCGGCGTGTACGGCCTGCCGTGCATGGTCCTGGTGACCTCGTGGCCCATGTCGCGCTTGATCCGGCTCACCACCAGATCGGGCTCGATGACCGCGCTGTCCTTGGCCGTCTGGCCGACCACCACGTTGTCGGGCGTCTCGAAGAAGACCACCGAGGGCGTGGTGTCGGTGTCCTCCTGGTTGCGGTGCACCGTCGGGCGGCTCACGTCGTCCACGCTGGCGATGCAGGAGTAGGTGGTGCCCAGGTCTATCCCGTGCACGGCCATCAGGCGTTCTCCTCGCTGTCCGGGGTGTCGCTTTCGCCCGTCTGCTCGGGCGCCTTGCCGATGGCCACCGCCGCCTTGCGGAGCACCCGGTCCTGTTCGGCCAGGCGGAAGCCGTCCGAGACCACCGCCGTGACGCGGCCGTCCTCGCCCGGCTCGGTGCGCAGCGGGCGGTGCAGGGCCGGGTCGTACGGGTCGCCGGGGGAGACCTCCAGGCGCTCCGCCCCGGTACGGGCGAGCACCTCGGCCACCTCCTCGGCGAGGGCCTCCAGCAGCGGGACCACGTCGTCGCCCCGGTCCAGCGTGGCGCGGCGGGCGGCTTCGCGGGTGACGGTGTCGTACAGGCGGTAGAGGCCGGAGCGGACCGGGGTGAGGGCCTCCTGGAGCAGGCCGCGGCGCAGGTCCTGGTTCTCCGCGTGCAGGCGGTCGATGATCTGTTCGCGGTGCGCGGCGCGCTCGTGCTCGCGGGCGACCTGTTCGGCCAGCCGGGCCAGGCTGTTCTCTAGATCAACTTCCTGGTCCTGCTCAGGCAGCATGCCGGGTCCTGATCCTCGGGGACACCACGGCGCAAGTGTCAGCAATTTCCCGACCACGCGCAATATGGATTAGTCGCATATAGCGGATAAGTCAATTTTAGTTACCCATGCCTTTGTGTGGATCAAGCACTATAGTTCGCTCTATATCGTGAGGGGGCGGACGGTGAGTGAATTCGCGGCGCGGGTGGCGGCCCTGCGGAGCCGGCGCGGGACCGCTGACGAGGCGGTGTGGCGGTGGGACCTCGCCTGGGCGCTGGTGGACCTGCTCGCCGAGACCGAGGACCTGGAGCCCGAGGACGTACGGGAGCTGCTGGAGCACGCCGACTGGCTCCTGGCGCGCGACCGGGACGCCGGAGCGCTCCAACTGGCCGGGCTGGCCCGCTCCTGCTCGTTCGCGCTCACCCACGACCCCGCCGACGGCGCGCACGCCACCGGCTACCTGGAGGAGGCGCTCACCCTGCTTCCTCCCGGCGACGACGGCCGGGCCGAGCTGCTGTACCAGCTCGCGATCGAGTACCTCACCCAGGAGGGCGAGCATCCCGCGCCGGGGCCGCTCGGCCGGATCATCGCCTGCCTGGAGGAACTGCTCGACGTCCAGGACGAGCCCGAGGTCAGGGCACGGCTCGGCTTGGCGCTCGGCTTCCGGGCGGCCACCGACCCGGCGTACGCGGCGGAGACCGGGCGGGCGGCCGAGCTGATGACCTCGGCGCACGGGCAGATCGAGGACGAGGGGCTGCGGATCGATCTCAGCCGTAACCTGGCCTCGCTGCACGAAGCCCGGGGGGACGTGGCGGCGGCGGCCGACTGGGCGCGCCGGACCATCGCCGAGCCTGCCGTGGCGGGCACCCCGCTGGAGGCCAGGGCCCACGGCTTCATCGCCGAACTGCTGTTACGCGGCTTCGCGCCGCCGGGGGAGCTGGATCTCGGCGCGGCGCTGCGGTTCGCGCAGTCGGCGGACCTGGCCGCGAACCTGGACCGGATCACCGAGGCGCGGCGGCACCTGGCCCGCGCCGCCGAGCTGACCCCCCAGGACCAGGACATCGCCGCGCTGCTGTCGATGGTCACGCTCGCCGAGTCCGGCCTCAACGGCGGGAGCTCCTCCGGGACGACGGCGGCCGTGCGCGCCGCGGCGGACCGCCTGCCCGCCGGCGACCCCCGGCGGGCGCAGCTGTCCAGCCTGTCCGCCGTGCTCCAGGAGGAGTCGGACCCGGTACTGGGCGCGGGCCCCGAGCTGGACGCGCGGATCGCCGAACTGCGAGGCGTCCTCGCGGACCTGCCCGACGGGCACATGCTGCGGCCGTGGCTGCTGAGCCGCCTCGGCGCGTCCGTCGGGCAGCGCGCCGGGGCCCTCGGCGCGAAGGCCGACTGCGCGGAGGCCGTCGAGCTGCTGGTCGCGGCCCTGGCCGGGATGCCCGAGGGGGACCCGCTCCGGGCCCGCACGTTCGTGTTCCTGTCCGGCGCGGTCCTCACCGCGCTCCGGGTGGACCCGATGGGCGCCGACCTGGACCGCATCCTCACCGACCTGCCCGCCGTGGTGAACCCGGCCGTGCCGGCTCCCGGGCTCGACGCCGCCGCCGCGCACGTGGTGTTCGGCAGCGCGTACGTGGCGCGGGCGGCCAGGGACAGCTCCGGCGCCGACTACGACCGGGGCATCGAGCACCTGCGCGTCGCCGTCGACGCGTACGGCCGGGAGAACCCCCTGCGCGTCCCGCTGCTCTTCATCGCCGCCACCGCCATGACCGACCGGTACGGCACCACCCGCGACCTCGCGCTCCTCGACGCGGCCGGGCACTACCTGGACGAGGTGGACGTCGTACTCGCGGCCAGCGGCGCGCCGGAGTACGCGCCCGGCACGCTCGACCGGCGGGCGGTCTGGCTGCTGCGGGTCATGGTCCGCTTCGGCCAGTACCTCCAGCGGCAGGACCCCGTCACCGCCGACCGACTCCTCGCCGACCTGGAGCGGATCGTCGCGCTCACCCCCGCGGGCCATCCGGACCTGCGCCTGGTGCACTCGCTGCGGGCCTGGGCGCACGGCGTGCGCGCGCTGCACAGCGGCGACCCCCGGGCCATGTCGGGCGCGCTCGACCAGCTGATGGCCGCCGGCGCCGGCGTCACGACGGACGACCTGTACGGCAGGGCGCTGCGCGGCCAGGCCGGTCTCGCGGCCGTCACGAAGGGCCTGACGGCCGGCGACCGCCACCTGCTCGACCAGGGCATCCAGACCCTCACCGAGGTCGTCGCCGCGCCCGACACCTACCTGGGCGAGACCGGGGCACACCGCTACGTCCTCGGCAGCGCGCTCATCCAGCGCCACCGCACCGGCGGCCGGCCGGACGACCTGGACCGGGGCATCGCCCACCTGGAGGCGGTCATCCGCGACCGCGCCACCGGGCCCCTCGACGGCGTCTACCCGATCCTCCTGGTGGACCTGGCGCAGGCGTACCGGCTCAAGGGGGACCCGCGCGCCGTGGACACCGGCCTGCGCGCCCTGCGCGAACGCCTCGCCGACGTGCTCCTCCAGACCGGCGCGGAACGCGGCCTGGCCATGTCCAAGGCCGTACGCGACGACGCGCTGGAGACCATGGGCTGGGCGCTCGCCGACGGCTGGCCCGAGGCGGCCGTGGAAGCCCTCGAACTCGGCCGCGCCATGGTCCTGCACGCCGCCACGGCCGCCGACGCCCTGCCCGCCCTGCTCCACGCCCGGGGCCGCGACGCCCTGGCCCTGGAGTGGGAGACCCACCTGGCCACGGAGACGGCCGCCTCACCCTGGGAGAGCGCCGCCGTCGAGTTGGGCCCGGAGGGCCGCGTCCGCATCTCCGGCCTGATGATCCCCGGCGACCTCCGCCACCGCGTCCTGGCCGCCATCGAGGGCACCCCCCTCGCCGAGCTGCTCACCCCGCCGACTCCCGCCGAGATCGCCCGCGCCCTGCGCGGCGCCGGCCGCCACGCTCTGGTCTACCTGCTCCCGCGCGGCGAGTTCTGTCCCGGCCTGGCCCTGATCGTGCGCCCGGACGTGACCGTCACGACCACCGTCCTGCCCGGCCTCGACGTGGGCCGGGGCAGCCGCCTCGACCGCTACCAGCGCGCCCAGAACGAGCTGGTCAGCGGCGTGGAGCTGGGCGAGCTCCGCTGGCGGCACGCGCTGGAGGAGCTGTGCGACTGGGCCGGCGAGGCCGCGCTGACCACGATCCTGGCGGAGATCGGCGAGCCCGAGCCGTCAATCGTGCTGGTCCCGGCCGGAACCCTCGGCATCGTGCCCTGGCACGCCGCGTACGTGCCCGCCACCCTGGGGTCCCGGGACGGGCAGGTGCGTGCCTGCCAGCGGGCGACCATCTCGTACGCGGCGTCCGCCCGGCAGTTCGCCGCCGCCGCGGAGCGGCAGTGGTCACCCCCGGGGCAGGCGCCCGTGCTGATCTCCAACCCGGACCTGGCGTGGGCGATCTGGGAGTGCGCCCAGCTGTTCGGCCACCGCTACCCGGCCGCGAGACGGCTGGGCAAGTGGCTCGGCGGCGACGAGGTCCCGGCCGCGTCCGCCGAGGCGGTCCTGGGCGTCGCCACGGGCGGCTACTCGGTGCTGCACTTCGCCGGGCACGCCACCTCCTCCGTGGTCTCGGCGGACTCCGCGCTGGTGGTCGCGGACGGCGAGAAACTGCCCGTCCAGCGGCTGCTGGGCAGGGCGGGGAAGGGCGGCGGCCTCGTGGTCCTCTCCGCCTGTACGAGCGACCTGTCCGACGGCGACCACGACGAGGCGCTGACCCTGGCCACGGCCTTCCAGGCGACCGGCGCGCGCGGGGTCGTCGGGTCGCGATGGGCCATCGGCGACGACGTGCGCACCGCGGTGATGATGCTGATGTTCCACCGTTTCCTGAGCGAGGCGGAGCCCGGCGCGGCACTCGCCCGGACCCAGCGCTGGATGCTGGACCCGGGGCGGCGTATCCCGGAGGACCTACGCGGGGACCTCGCCGACGTGCTCGGCGAACTCGACTTCGCCGACCCGGCGATCTGGGCCGCCTTCACCCACCAGGGCGTCTCCTAGGCGGATGCACATAACCCCCGTACGGCCGCAGAGCGTCGTTGAGCTCATCCAGGAAGCCGGGATCGTCCAGGGCGGCGTCCTCGCCCGGCACCGGCCGTACGGCGTCGCAGCGGTCGCCGAAGAGGACCAGGACCAGGTTGGTCATGCTGGGGTTGGACTGCCAGCGCAGGCCCTCCGCCCATGCCTGGTGGCGGCGCAGCCAGTCCGCCCACCGGCGGGTCTGCCCGTACTCGGCGGCCTCCGCGCGGATCAGGGAGATCTTCGCGCACACCCCGGTGAAGTCCTCGGGTTTGACCAGATCCAGCACGGTGACGTCCCGGACCAGCTCGATCCGGGACAGCTTCCGCCCCTTGATCGCCTTACGCGGCACCGGGCAGTGGCCCCGGTCCGAGAAGGGGATCGCCCGCATGACCGTCTCGGCCAGGGCGGTGCCGCGATCGTGCGCCGCGTACAGGTAGGAGTAGGGCGGTTCGCAGAGCTTCGTGCTGTCGAAGCGGCCGCCGCCCCAGTGCGGGTCGGTCTGGGTCGGGTTGAAGGCGGCGCTGGAGTACGCGGCGTCGTGCACCCGCCACAGGCGCGTCCCGGCCGGCACGACCTGGGCCCGCGGCGTGTTCGGGCAGCGTGTCGGCGGCATCGGGACCGGCATCAGGCTCCCTCGAAGATCGCGCGGGCGGCCGGCATCAGATCCAGTTCCCTCGGCTGGTCCAGCAGGTCGGCCGGTACGGCCCCCAGCCAGGCGTTGGGCCCGAGCCACCAGCCCGCGACCCCCCACGGATCCTCGTCCGCCTCCAGCAGACGGTTGATGCGCAGCACCAGCGGCCGGGCCTGCCGCGACTCCTGGAACTGGAAGGCGGGCAGCCGTACCTCGCCGTCCGCCCGTTCCAGCCGGATTAGGTCGGGTTCGTCCGGTTCGGGCACCTCGTCCACTCCGTACGCCGGGGCGCCCAGCAGCCGCCGCTGGATGACCCGCCGCAGATCCTCGGGCTGGAGCCGCGCGATCACGTCGCCCCAGTCCACGACGGGGAACGCCGGGTTCAGGCGCGTGCCGGTGGGAAGGGCGCGCCGGACCGGATGGTCCTGGGGGAGGCCGGCCAGCTGGAGCTCGATGCGCAGTTCGACGGCGAGGTCGCTGATGGCCGCGGTGTCCCCGCCCGCCGCGCGCAGGTCCCGGACGAGGGCGTCGAGCCGGGTCCGCCGGGCCGCGCTCACCCGTGCGCGCACATCCTCCAGATGATCGAGCAGCACATTGATGAGTTCCGGATCGCTCGCCACATCCCGACTTATATCAGCTAAACAATATCGTTTGCCGACTTATGTAGTTAAGTCAAAGAGTCAGCCGATCAATCACGATCCGGGCGCAGCGGTCGTCGAACGCGATCGTGTAGTGGTTGCAGTCCGGGACCACCTCGTCGCGCAGCTCCGGCACCCGCGCGGTCCAGGTCGCGGCGAGGTCGTCGGGCAGCAGGCCGATCGGCTGGTTCAGCAGGCCGCGCGGAGCCCGCAGCAGGAGCAGCGGCGACTTGACGCCGGCCAGGGCCGCGCCGATCGTGTCCGCCTCGGTGAGCAGCTCCCGGCCGTCCGTGCGGACCGCGTCCTCCCGTACGCGGGAGCGGACCCCGTCGGCGGTCTCCAGCGCGTCGTAGCGGACGTACTCCTCCATGGCCGGGGACCAGTCCGACAGCGCCGGGTGCTGCCGGAAGAACCCGACATAGTCCTCCACGTCGGTGAAGGTCTGGCTGAGCCGCGCGATGGCCGGGCCCAGGCTCAGCTCCAGCAGGTCGTCCACCGTGATCCCCGGCGGCACCGGCAACGGCAGGCCGCCGTCCACCAGCACCGTACGGGCGTACCGCCGCTCGGTCGCGTGCAGGACCGCCACGTAGGCGCCCATGGAATGGCCGGTCAGGACCGTCGTCTCGTCCGCCCCCACGTGGGCGGCCACCCGCTCGACGTCCTCCGCGTGGCGGCGCAGCCCGTACGGGCCGGGGAGGTTCGCGCTGTGGCCGCGCCCGCGCAGGTCCATGGCGACCATGGACCAGTCCTCCGGCAGCGACGAGCCGATCTTCTGCCAGGCCATCAGCGACGCCGTGATTCCGTGCACCGCGATGATCAGCCGGGGCCCCTTCCCGAACCGCGCGATCCGCAGGTCGCCGCCGGGCACGGAAACGTGGTCGAACTCCATGGCCGTCTCCCTCACGCTCGATCTGCGACGACCTTACTGGGCGGGACAGGGCGATTCGATGCCACCCTCGGCCTGAATGTCGGGATTCTTTATGCTCTCTCCATGGGTGCGCGCGTGGTGGTCATCGAGCATGAGGCCGAGGCGGGACTGGGGTACTTCGCGGACTGGCTGGCCGGGGTGGACGTCCTGGTCGTCCGGCCTTACCTGGGGGAACCCGTACCGGATCGGGCCGGGGACGGGCTGCTGGTGCTCGGCGGGGCCGCCGCCGCGTGGGAGGACGAGCAGTATCCGTGGCTGCCCGCCACCCGCGACCTGCTCAAGGCCGCCGTCGAGGAGGGCGTGCCCGTGCTCGGCATCTGCCTCGGCGCGCAGCTCATGACCCTCGCCTGCGGCGGCGAGGTACGCCGGGGCGACCACGGCCTGGAGATCGGCGCGGGCACGGTACGGCTGCTGCCCGAAGCCCGCGACGACCGGCTGTTCGCGGGAGTGCCCGAGGCCGAGCCGGTCGCGGTGCAGTACCACTACGACGTCATGGCCACGCCGCCCCCGGGAGCGGTGCCGCTGGCCACCGGCGACCACTACCCGAACCAGGCCTACCGCCTCGGCGGCAACGCCTGGGCGGTGCAGTTCCACCCGGAGGCCACTCCGGACATCTTCCGCGAATGGACGAACGGCTTGACCGGCCATCCCGCCGGCGAGTTGAATTCCCAGGTCGACGCCGCGGGACCCCGGCTGGAGGCGAACTGGCGCCCGCTCGCGGAGGCGTTCGCCGCGGTCGTGACCGAGCACGCGGCACGGGTGCGTGGCCAAACCGCGTGATGACCTGATTACGGACAGAAACCACTAACGACGCGCACAACTCAGCGGGTTACCGTGTGCGAAGTCAACGACATGGCCCAAACGGGGCGCGCCATGTTGCGGTGGTTCCTCTCCAAGAAGGAAAAATAGGTGCAGGTTGACGTCGCGGACATCGAGGTAGGAGAAGGGGCGGTGAACACCGCGTCCCGGATGCAGACCACGGCCGGGCGCCTGGCCCGGCTCGGCTTCGCCGACGGGGCCAGGGCCGAGCGGCTGCTGGACGAACTCGGACCCGAGGCGGTCGGTGATCTCGACCTGCTCGCGGACCTGATCGCCGCCGCCGACCCCGACCTCGCGCTGACCTCCCTCACCCGCCTGGTCGAGCAGGACCCGAGCGTGCTCGGCGACTTCCGCGCCGACCCCGCCCTGCGCCACCGGATGATCGCCGTCTTCGGCCTCAGCGCCGCCCTCGGGGACCACGCGGCGCGCCACCCCGACCACCTGCGCGTACTCGACGACCGCCCCGGCGCCCGCGAGGAGCTGCTGTTCGCGGTGGGCGCGGACGCGTACCTCCCGGAACCCGTCGCCGGCCTGCCCGCGCCCGCCGCCATGGACGCGCTGCGCGCCGGCTACCGGGGCCGGCTGCTCCACCTCGCCGGGCAGGACGCCACCGGCCAGACCACGCTCGCCGAGACCGCCGCCGCCCTCGCCGACCTGGCCGGGGCCGCCCTCGAAGCCGGCCTGGCCATCGCCAGGGCCGAGGTGCCCGACGCGCTCGACGTACGGCTCGCGGTGATCGGCATGGGCAAGTGCGGGGCGCGCGAGCTCAACTACATCTCCGACGTCGACGTCATCTTCGTGGCCGAACCGAAGGAGGGCGTCGAGGAGAACCGCGCCATCCAGATCGCCACCAAGCTCGCGCAGGCCATGATGCGGGCCTGCTCCACCACCACCCCGGAGGGCACCCTCTGGGAGGTCGACGCGGGCCTTCGCCCCGAAGGCAAGCTGGGCCCCCTGGTCCGTACGCTCGACAGCCACCTCGCCTACTACCGCCGCTGGGCCAAGACCTGGGAGTTCCAGGCCCTGCTGAAGGCGCGCCCGGTCGCGGGCGACCTGGAGCTCGGCGGGGCCTACGTGGAGTCGGTCAACGCGATGGTGTGGCAGGCCGCCGCCCGCGAGAACTTCGTCGAGGACGTGCAGGCCATGCGCCGCCGGGTCGAGGCGCACGTCCGGGTGGACGAGGCGGAACGCCAGATCAAGCTCGGTCCGGGCGGGCTGCGCGACATCGAGTTCGCGGTGCAGCTGCTGCAGCTCGTGCACGGGCGCTCGGACCCGCTGCTGCGCCGCCGGGCCACCCTGTCGGCGCTGGCCGCCCTGTCCCGCGGGGGATACGTCGGCAGGGACGACGCGAAGGCGCTGGCGGAGGCGTACACGTTCCTGCGGCAGGTGGAGCATCTGATCCAGCTGCACCGGCTGCGCCGTACCCACGTCGTGCCGTCCGACGTCGCGGACCTGCGCCGGATCGGGCGCGGGCTCGGCATGACCGCCGACCCGGTCGGCCAGTTCACCACCACCTGGAAGCGGCACGCGCTCGAAGTCCGGCGGCTGCACGAGAAGCTCTTCTACCGCCCGCTGCTGCAGGCCGCCGCGCGCCTGCCCTCCGAGGAGACCCGCCTGTCCACCACCGCCGCGCACGCCCGCCTGGAAGCCCTCGGCTACGCGGACCCGTCCGGCGCGCTGCGCCACATCAGCGCGCTGACCAGCGGCGTCTCCCGCCGGGCCGCGATCCAGCGCACGCTGCTCCCGGTCATGCTCGGCTGGTTCGCCAACGCTCCCGACCCCGACGCGGGCCTGCTCGGCTTCCGTCAGATCAGCGACAAGCTCGGCACCACGCCCTGGTACCTGCGGCTGCTCCGGGACGAGACCGCCGTCGCCGAACAGCTGGCCCGCCTGCTCGGCACCAGCCGCTACATCACCGGCCTGCTCCTGCACGCCCCGGACGCGGTCGCCATGCTCGGCTCCGCCACCGACCTCGCCGTCCGCCCCGTCGAGGCGCTGCTGGCCGAGACCGCCGCCGCCGTCACCCGCCACGGCTCCGACGCCGAGACCGCCGTCGCCTCCGTCCGCGCCCTCCGCCGCCGCGAACTCTTCCGTACGGCCTGCGCCGACCTGGCCGGATACATCGACATCGAGACCGTCGGCCAGGCCCTGTCGGCGCTCAACGACGTCACCATCCAGGGCGCGCTGGACGCGGCCGTCAACAAGGTCGCGGTGGAGCGGCGGGGCGAGTTCCCGACCCGGATCGCGGTGATCGCGATGGGCCGGCTGGGCGGCTTCGAATGCTCCTACAGCAGCGACGCCGACGTCATGTTCGTGCACTCGCCGCTGCCCGGCGCCGAGGAGAAGGACGCCACCGACGCCGCCCACGCGGTCGCCGAGGAACTCCGCCGCATGCTCTCCCTCCCGGCCCCCGACCCGCCCCTCGGCATCGACGCCGGACTGCGCCCCGAGGGCCGCCAAGGTCCGCTGGTCCGGACGATCTCCTCGTACCGGGCCTACTACGAGCGCTGGTCGTCGCACTGGGAGGCGCAGGCGCTGCTGCGCGCCCGGTTCTGCGCCGGGGACCCGGCCCTCGGCGCCGAGTTCAGCGACCTCGTCGACCCGATCCGCTACCCCGCCGACGGCATCTCCGGCGAGGCCGTGCTGCAGATCCGCAAGCTCAAGGCCCGGATGGAGGCCGAGCGGCTGCCGCGCGGCGCCGACCCGACCCTGCACACCAAGCTCGGCCGGGGCGGGCTCTCCGACGTGGAATGGGTCGCCCAGCTCATCCAGCTCCGGCACGCCGGGAAGGTTCCCGCGCTGCGCACCACGACCACGCTGGACACGCTGCGGGCCGCGGTCGCCGCCGACCTGCTGGACGCCGGCGACGAGGCCACGCTGGTGGACGCCTGGCGTTTCGCTTCCCGGGTCAGGGACGCCATCATGCTGGTCAGGGGGCGGGCGGCCGACAGCATCCCCGGGCTGGTCAAGGAGCGCGCTCTCATCTCCCGCACGCTGGGCTACCCGCCGGACGGGTCCGAGGACTTCATCGACGACTACCGGCGCGCCACCCGCCGGGCCAGGCTCGTGGTGGAGCGGGTGTTCTACGAGGACTGAGTCACTTCCGTCTTACTTGCGGAGCATCACGTACAGGCTGAGGACGGCGCCGGCCGCGACGACCAGCAGGCAGAGCACGCCCGCGGCCTTCGCGACCGGCCGGGGCGAGGCGAAGCCGGCCAATGCCAGGGAGAAGCAGAGGGCCAGGCCCACCCCGGCCGCCAGGGAGCCGAGCACCACCTGCCCGAACGCGGTCAGATCCAGCCAGTCGCTCATCTCACGCTCGCTCCCGTATCGGGGTCTTCCACTCGTCGTTGACGTTGCCGGCGTTGACCGGCGTACGGCGGGAGATCAGGTAGAGGCCGCCGGACAGGACGGCGGCGACGCCGAAGACGGTCAGCACGCCCAGGTCGCCGCCGATGCTGTCGGTGCCGAACCAGGCCAGCGCGCCGGCCAGCGCCGCCGCCGGAAGGGTGATGAGCCAGGCCACGCCCATCCGGGCCGCGACGCCCCAGCGGACCTCGGCCAGCCGTTTGCCGAGGCCGGAGCCGATCACGGAGCCGGCGCACACGTGGGTCGTGGACAGGGGGAAGCCGAAGTGCGAGGAGGAGAAGATCACCGCCGCCGAGGAGCCCTCGGCCGCGAACCCCTGCGGCGTCTCGATCTCCGTCAGGCCCTTGCCCATGGTACGGATCACGCGCCAGCCGCCCATGTAGGTGCCCAGGGAGATCGCGGTGGCGCTGGTGACGATCACCCAGAACGGGACTCCGGCGTCCTTGCCGATCACGCCGCCGGTGATGAGGGCCAGGGTGATGACGCCCATCGTCTTCTGCGCGTCGTTGGTGCCGTGGGCGAGTGAGACGAGGGACGCGGAGCCGATCTGGCCGAGCCTGAAGCCGCGTCCGCGGACGTTTTCGGGGACCTTTCTGGTGATGGTGTAGACGAGGAAGGTGCCGGCGGTGGCGACCAGGATGGCGGTCAGCGGGGCGAGGACGGCGGGGATCAGGACGTGGGAGACCAGCTGGCCGGCTTTGACGGCGGAGGGGCCGGCGGCGATCAGGGTCGCGCCGACGACGCCGCCGATCAGGGCGTGGGACGAGCTCGACGGGATGCCGAAATACCAGGTGGCCAGGTTCCAGGCGAGGCCGCCGATCAGGCCGGCGAAGACGACGGTGAGCGTGATCGCGCCTGTTTCCACGATGCCTGTCGCGATCGTCGCGGCGACTTTCAGGGAGAGGAACGCGCCGGCGAAGTTCAGCAGCGCCGCCAGGCCGACGGCTATCTTCGGCCGCAGCGCTTCCGTCGCGATCGACGTCGCCATCGCGTTCGCGGTGTCATGAAACCCATTGGTAAAGTCAAAACACAACGCGGTAATGATCACAACCGCCAGCAACACGACGTTGACGTCCATATAGCCCTACTCATCACCCGAATTCGGAAATATTCATAGAAGTGGGGCTAGGTCGGAAATTTGCTGATAAGAGCGGTCAAATAAACGCACCCCCTTGGGATTTCGCTGTCGTTTACCCGTTTTGTGCTCTTCTCTGTGCCCTGCCAGTGCCGGGCAGCGCGCGCTCCCCGGGCTCCTCGTCCCCCCATGCGGTCAACGGAAAGACCACGGGAAGGGAAAACTCCGCTTCGGGGCGGGGCCGCTCGCGCTGTGGGTATGCTGCCGGCGCGGTTGGTTCGCCCGTCCCTGCCGGGGATGGGCGTCGTAAGAGGGAACCCGGTGGAAATCCGGGACTGCCCCGCAGCGGTGAGTGGGAACGAAAGCCGTCAACAGCACTGGATGCCTGGCATCTGGGAAGCGGCGGCCGGTAGGAGCGTGCACGGCGCCCACGAGTCCGAAGACCTGCCCTCCGCCCGTACGCCGTCCGGTGTGCGGTGGTCCACGGCCTCGTGGGAGGGCCAGGGGCCGGCTTCGCCGTTCCTTCTCTCCGTGGCCGCGGCCGTCCATGGCACGAGCCGAGGGAAGGACGCCATGAGCTCCACCGTGAACTCCGCTGTGAGCACCACCATCCTGGGTTACCGGAGAATCGGCCCCGACCGCGAACTCGAACACGCCACCGAGGCCCTCTGGGCTGGGCGCATCGACGCCGCGCGCCTCGGCTAGATCAGCGCCGGCCTGCGCGCCGACGTCTGGCGCGACCTGTCGTCAGCCGGGCTCGGCACCGTCCCGTCCAACACCTTCTCCCTGTACGACCACGTACTCGACACCATCGTCATGGTCGGCGCGGTGCCCGGGCGGTTCTGCGGGACGCCGGATCCGTACTTCACGATGGCCCGGGGCGCCGCCGACGTCGCGCCGCTGGAGATGACCAAGTGGTTTACCACTACCTGGTGCCCGAACTCGGGCCGGACATCCGGTTCCGGCTCGACTGGAGCAAACCGCTCTCCGAGTACCTGGAGGCGAAAGAGCTCGGCCTGGAGACCCGGCCGGTGTTCCTCGGGCCGCTCTCGTTCCTGCTGCTCGGTAAGCCCGTCGTCTCGGGGTTCGTACCGCTGCGCCTGCTCGACGGCCTGGTCGAGGTGTACGCCGAACTGCTCGAAAGGCTGGCCGCCGCCGGGGGTCGCCGAGGTTCAGCTGGATGAGCCGGTGCCGGCGGGGGACCGTACCGGCGAAGAACTCGCGGCCCTCGCCCGGGCGTACCAGCGCCTCGCTGACCTCAGTTGCCGTCCCTCGATCCTGGTCGCCACCTACTTCGGCGAGATCGGCCCCGCGCTGGAGATCCTCGCCGCCACCCGCGCCGAAGCCATCGCCCTCGACTTCGTCGCCGGTCCCGGCAACCTCGACGCTCTGTCCGCGATCGGTGGCCTCCCCGGCGAAACCCTGGTCGCCGGCGTGATCGACGGCCGCAACATCTGGCGCACCGACCGCCGCTGGCGACACGGGCGGCGGCCCGCAGAAGACTCGTGCGGACTTCAGCGGTGACGTGGGCGAATGGGTCGGTGCATCGCATAGCTTCCGTGATGACCGAGTCCGGGCTCGGCTCGACGCTCTCGGCGACGCTTCTTGTCGTGCTCCTCACGCCGACCGGCAGGCAGTCCAGCAGGCCACGCTCGGCCTGCCTCCGCTGGCCACCACGACCATCGGATCGTTTCCGCAGACGGCCGAGGTGCGCCAGGCGCGTGCGGCCCTGCGTGCAGGGACCATTGACCAGCCCGAATACGATCGCCGGATGCGGGCGGAGATCGCTCGTGTGGTCGCCCTCCAGGAGGAGGTCGGCCTGGACGTGCTGGTCCACGGCGAGCCGGAACGCAACGACATGGTGCAGTATTTCGCCGAACTCCTCGACGGATACGCCACCACCCGCAACGGCTGGGTCCAGTCCTACGGCAGCCGCTGCGTCCGCCCGCCCATCCTGTACGGCGACGTCTCCCGCCCCCACCCCATGACGGTCGAATGGACCGCGTACGCGCAGTCGTTGACCAGCAAGCCGGTCAAGGGCATGCTCACCGGCCCGACCACCATGCTCGCCTGGTCCTTCGTACGCGACGACCAACCGCTCGCCGACACCGCCCGCCAGGTCGCCCTCGCCCTCCGCGACGAGATCCGCGACCTTGAGGCCGCAGGCATCCGCGTCATCCAGGTCGACGAGCCCGCCCTGCGCGAACTCCTGCCCCTCCGCGCCGCCGACCGGCCCCCCTACCTGGCCTGGGCCGTGAACGCCTTCCGCCTGGCCACCGGCGGAGCCGCCGACACCACCCAGATCCACACCCACATGTGCTACGCCGAGTTCGGCGACATCATCACCGCCATCGCCGACCTCGACGCCGACGTCACCAGCGTCGAAGCCGCCCGCTCATGCATGGCCCTCCTCACCGACCTGCGCGCCACCGCCTTCAACCGAGGCATCGGCCCCGGCGTCTGGGACATCCACTCCCCCCGCATCCCCTCCACCACCGAACTGACCACATCCCTCCGACAGGCCGCCTCAGCAGTCGAACCCCACCACCTCTGGGTCAACCCCGACTACGGCCTCAAAACCCGCACCTACCCCGAAACCGCAACCACCCTCCGCAACATGGTCAAAGCCGCCAAAACCATCCGCACCGAAATCACCTGACCGCCCAGCCCCCATGCCGT